>CAJWAA010000001.1 GCA_913020295.1 uncultured Flavobacteriaceae bacterium
TTAAAAATTTAATTGTTTTTTGTCTTGATGATTCAAAAAAAGAATTTGAAGATATAGTGAAAGGGTTTAAGGGATCGGTTTTGTAATTATTGAGTATATTAAAATCATAATCTAATTGATATAAACCATTATTTGAAGTTGTAACGTAGACCAAATCGTTTATTTTGTCATCAACTATTGAGATAGGTAATGGGATTTTTACTCTATCATAGTTATATTTTTCTCTATTGAAAATACTCAGGCCGTCTTTACTTACAAACAATAATTTGTTATTAATCTCAATTATGTTTTGAATTGAAGAATTAAGTAGAGAGTTTTTTTCTGATAAAATCGATTGAAAATTGTGGATATTATTTCCATCATACATATCAAGACCCTCCTCAGTGGCTATCCAAAATAAGTCTTTGGAATCAAAAATGGAAACGTTTATTTTTTTTGAGGATAATTCGGTTTCAAATTCAACCAATTGGGAAAATAGTTCGCAAAACTGAATTAAAAAAACAGATAATAAAATGAATGGATTAAAAATTGATTTTAAAATTTTCATAATTGAATTTCCTCGAAAAGTTCCTGAGATTTTTTTCTAAATAAACCTCCACCCCAAGAAAAAAATCTACCATCAGCAATATTTTTAATTAACTCCGCGGCTTTTTTCTTTTCTCCTTTATCAATCAGTAATTTACTGTAATAGAAGTTCTGCCTGCTTCCTTGTACTCGATATCCGTTTTCAATTATTGAATTTACAGCATTGATATCCTTCGACAAACAAGCATGTATAAAAATAAATGGAACAAGCTTACTATCATCTAGATTACTTTTGTCTATTAAGTTTTTTGCTTTAGATAAATCATTATTTAATAAAGAAAGCCATATATAATCAAGTTCCCGATTTTCAGAAGTAATACGATCTAACCTATCGTTTAATCCGCTAGCAACACCAATTTGAGAGTTTCTCTTCTGCACATATGAGTCATTAAAATCAGGAATTTCTTCAAGAACTACATCAGCATATTTAATAAAATTATTCCATGAATCATATGACATTTTTTTATTTCCCATATCAGCATAAAAAAATGATTTGTAACTATTTATTGAAACTGCAGCTTGGTTTACTTCAGATTGATTGAAACCAAAACTTTTTAAATTTAATTCAAAATCATCTAAAACTTTTATTGCATTAGTATGATCTTGATCGTACAAATAAACTGTTGCTAGTTGAAAAATCCTTTTCATCTTTAAATATGGATCAAATTCAATATCCAGGGATTCTTGGAAATATTGAATTGACTCTTCCACATTGCCCATAAGAAATGTTGCATTTCCAGCGACATGCATTAATTCAGATCTGTATGAGTTAGCATTGTAATTAGAAATTTCAACACCTCTTAAATAGTATTCTTTAGCTTTATTTATAAACTTAGAAATTCTATACATGTCGCCAATTTTTCTGTATACAGCTACATTCAATGTGTCTATTTTAATAAGTTTTTCAATATCATTTTCAATTACCTTTAAAGAGTCTGGAAAATTAAAAAAATTATTATCATTTTTTCTTACAAATGGTTCAATTACAGGATCACCATAACCAGGATATTTAATTCCAAAAATTGTTCTATGTGCTGACCAATTCTTTGGATTTATTTTGATAGATTTATTTAAATATTCAATAGCCTTTTTAAGTTTACCATTGTTTCTGTAAAAAATGCCTAAACTAGAGTGCGCATCGCTATTTTTTGGATTTATCTTGATTAATTTTAAAAGTAGTTCCTCTCTTTTATCTTTAGTCAAAACTCCTGACAATTCGTAAAATATTTTTTCTGTATCTGTGGCTGTTTCGAAGTTTGAAAGAGCTCTATCTAAATATTGTTTTTTTTTAACAATATTGTTTTCGGGTATTTCCAAGCATGCCATAATAAAGTTCGGCTCTATTCTCAGACTTGCCTCAAAATCGAGTTTAGCTCCAATAAAATCTCCTCTTTGTGATTTTAGTTTTGCACTTTTATAAAAATCATATGCTTTTTGACTTTTCACTGATAGATTATACGGCTCGTCAACTGAATTGACATTATTATCTAAACAGGATAGAAATAGAGGAAAAATTGCAAGTATTAAAGTTATTTTTTTCATTATAAATTAATTAAAGGGATTTATATAAATCAGATGACCTTTTAACAACCAAATTACTGAAGATACTTCCCTCGGGCAGTTGCCTAACGGAATCTAAGACTTTCTTTGCTTTTTCTCTCTCGCCAAGGCTTATCAGCGCTTGAGATTTAAAGTATTGCATATATCCAAATGTCATAGGTCTCAAAATCGAATAACCCTTTTCAGAATTGCCTTGCAAAACATTCAAGATTCCATCCCAATGAATTTGACGATCTCCGAATGTATTCTCAAACTTATTCTGAAACAATTCTGCTTTTTTATGTTCTCCAACTAATATATTTACCCATATCTCATTCCACAATTGAGATCTTGGAGAGGCTTCTTTCCAACGTAATATCGAAGGGCCTGGATAAGAAATTAGTTGACTATGAATATTTTCCTTTAATCCATAAAAAGCTACCAATTGTTTTGAGAAATCTTTGTACGTTTTAAGTGACTCAAGTGCCTTTTGCTTTTGATTAGCATGTGCAAAAATTATGGATTTATAATTGTTTAAACCCACTTGACATTTAAGGATTTCCTCTTCAGTAAATCCACTATTTACAAGACTCTTTTCAAAATTATTAATATGCTTGACAGCACTAAAATAGTCTCCTATATAGATATACGCTAAAAACATTCTAAAATTAGCAAGTATTTTTTGGCCATTTCCCTCTGACAAATCAATTGCGGAGCTATACATTTCAAATGCTTCTTCGATTTTTCCCATCTGCAGATTTAATCTAGCAAGTTGATATATCAAATTAACTTTAGCTGAAGATCCATTGAGGTTTACTAATTTCAAACAATTGTCGTACAACTTTTTAGCCATTTCAATTCTATACTCATCATTGAAATTGTATGAATTTCGGTAAATATTTCCAATATATAAATTTGTACGAAGAGAATTTGGGAGTCTATCTATTGTAGATTTTGCAAGCAAATCAAATGATTTAAAAAAATCAACATCATTTTTTAATTTTAAAGCATTTTGTGATCCTCCAAAATTAAATCTGATAATTTGAGAATTAGCCAATACATTATTAGGATCGATTTCAAGAACTTTCTCAAAACTTTTTATTCCTTGAATTGATTCTTTTTCGTCATATGGGTTAAAGGATTGCCCCAACATTAAATACCCGTCGATTTTGTTAGGATACAATTCAATAACTTTTTTTGATAATTCTTGTTTTTTTTCTCTGGCTGAATTGTTGTTGGGCAATGTATCCCAGGCAAAATAAATCTTTTCGAAATCATTAGCATTAACAATATTTTTAGCTGCTTTTTTTCTGTATTGACTACGCAAAACTAAATTTGATTCAGGTATCTCAATTAGAGCCATTACCATATTAGGGTCTAATCTGAGAGCTGAGAGAAATGATTCTTTGGACTCTCTTGATTCGTTGTTAAGTTTTTGTTCTTCCCCTTTTCTGAAAAACTCAATTGCCTTGGGGTTTTTTGATGTAATTTCAATTTGATGGTTCTGAGAAGTTTCTTTTTTTTGATAAGTGCTCTCAGAGCAAGAAGTTGATAGAATTAATAATAAAAAACAAAAATAATTTTCAAATTTGAACATAATTAGTTTTTTGTGAGTTGATTGAATTTTTCTAAATGTATAAAACTATAAAGAAGATAATAAAAGATATAACTGACTTTATTAATAACCTTATTGCTTTTGAAACATGTCTGAATTTTGTATCTGCAATACTCCCAGTAACATAAGCCATTTGAGAGAGATGAACTTTATATTCAGGTTCATTGTCGATAACATCAATAAGATCTTTTGAATAACTATCAAAATTTTTCCAATTTGAAGCAATGTCTCCAAAAAATAATGGAGATGGTTTCACCGAAAAATTTAATCTAGGTAAAAAACACCTTACACATGAACTAAATGATAGAATTGTAAATATGATGGGTGGTAAAAAAAATATAATTACAAAGTATACCTTTGGCTCATTAAAATCAAAAGAATAAACATTTTCTTCATCAAGAACATCAAAGGTATATGCCACAGTCAGGAAAATACTGTACAGTGATATTATTAAACTGGCCTTTAATTCTGCATGACGAATTTGCTCGTAATTATATCTAATCAACTGCCAATAATCATAAGTTACTTGGGTTGAAGATGATTCAAGAGAATTGTCAATTGTGTGAGGTGAAACCAAAATAAAAAGATTAATAGATTTTAATTAAATATAAACTTATTTTGATTGTCTATTAAAATGAACAATTCTTCCATTTCCTTCGGCATTTATATTAAATATTTTCAAAACATCACCGCTTATATCAATTTTTCGAACCCGTTCAGTATTTGTAAATTTAAGATCGGTTCTGAGAATTATCTTTTCAAACAAGCTATCGCCCCTAATCTCATAATCACTAAGCAATGCTCTGCCAGGAAATATGTCATTACCAAGAGAGTCTAAATACTTTATATTATATGCCACAAATCTTTTATTATCAGCAAAAGATAAAAAGGCAGCATTTCCAGATTTAAAACTTTCATCTCTACGGGTGGTATCTCCAATTTTTTTATTTGAAACACTGACATGATAATCTCTTTTCCAATTACCAGTTAATTTAGTAGGATTAATATTGTAATCACCTATTCTTTCATATAATTCACCTCCTCCTGTGCCATCTTTTCTCAAACCATATTGAAGATATCTGTTACCGTCAAATATATATTTGGCTTTGTAATGAATTTCACCATCTTTCATATTCTTTACCCAACTGTTGCCATCATTTCGATCATGCCAAAAGTTAAATGACTCAAAAATACTGTCTTTAGTGAAAGAAAAGGTTGTTTTACCAAAGTTACCATTTGGAATCGAAAATAAACCAAGTGAGTCTTTTTTTAAAGCCCCTGTAAACCATATCGAATGACCTCCCCCGTAAATTTTATATCTAGTTCCAGGGGAATTTTTACCAGTTCTTGTATTGGTTATAGAGTCTTTAGGATAAAAGATAGTATCGATTGGCATGCTATTTTCAAACTTTACTTGACCAATTCTTTTCCACACACCCTCTAGCGTTGGTAGAGTATTTTTTTGTTCTGCACATGAAAAAATTAGTGCAATTGAAAAAACAGTTATAATAAATCTCATTTTTTATACTTTTATTAACACTAAATAAAAGTAAAGTTTTTTTGTATTAATTTATATATAAGTTTTACTTATTTAATTATAAAAAATATTTTGAGGTATTCAGTTTTAATTTTTTTTATGATTTGGGTTATAGATGCTTTTGAAATTAAAGCTCAATCATCTATCATAAACACTGAAAGAAACTTACACAAAATAGATTCCGTTTTTCATGTCTTTTCAGATTTCATGTTTGATATAAAAAAAGGAAATATAGACATGACTATTTTGAGGTCTAACATTACTATTGGTTCTAGATTTGGAAAAAATTTATTTCGCCTAACAGGTGTCTTCAATGAAAACAACCTAAATAACAAAAAGATTATAAAAAATATAAGTTATCAAATAAGGTACAATCGTGTTCATCTTAATAATAATAGTTTCTTTGTATTTATTCAAAATGGTGAAGATTTTAGAACATTCATTGATCAGAGATTTTTAATTGGTGGCGGGTATAGAATTCACCTTTTTAAGAAAAAAAATAATTACTTTGATGTTGCAACAGGTTTGATGAGAGAGTATGAAAAATATCCCTCATATTCGCATCAAGGGGAAAGTTATAATTCATCATCTGCGAAAAGGACTAGATTCACTTTTAATATATTTTCTTCTTTGAATCTTTTTAAAAATATAAAATCACAAACAACTATATACAGTCAATTTCACGTAAGAAATTCCAATGACTATCGAATTTTTGTAAATCAAAACTTCAGATTCATAGTAAATAAAAACTTTTCTACTTTTTTTAGGATATTTATAAATGAGCCATCAGTTAAATATGTTAAAAAAGTTAAATATAATTCAGACTTAATTATGGGTTTTAGTGTAAATATTTGAATTGCTCAAAGCTGATTTGATGATGACAGTTTTATGTTTTGTGATTTCAGAAACAGTAACATCTTCAATCTCATTTTTTAAATCTAAAGTTTCTTAAAAATAAGTAAGTTGTTATATTGAAATTTCTCACTATTATCAACATTTCTAAAGATTTCTCTTGTATACATTTTACTAATAATGGAATATATAACATTATGTCCTTTATTCCATATATATTTACTAAACTCTTCAGAGCAAATTAATTTAAAACCTTGTTTATGTGCTTCTTTAATTAGATATTGAATATCATAAAGTTTTAGATAAACATAATCATCAAACATCCATCTAGCGACAACTCCTCTTGACGGCCTAGAGTAGGTAATATATAAAATGGACCCTTTTTTTGTAATTTCACTCAGCTCCTTAAATAATGAGTCAATTTTAAGACAAAAACCAATACAGTATCTCAAGAAAACAAAATCAATCTTACCAAAGGTGTTCATCAATTCCGAAAGTTTTTTTCCAGAATTAAAATCGTAGGTAATACAACTCAGAGATTTGTAGTGCTCTGATGAGGTTTTTGTTACATTATGGTTGAAAGATGTAAGTATAACCTCATTTTCCTTGCTAAGGTCGTATGCGAAAAATCCTGGTTCGCCTGACACATCAAGAATTTTTTTATTTTTAAATTTACTTATGCCGATTAAATCAAGGTGATTCATTACATCCTGAAACTCTGTTTCGTAACCCAATCTTATATCATTTTGAAAAAAATTTTTAATAATTGAGGAGTAGTTTTGGTAGAAATCGACACCTTGTTTTTTTTTCCCAATTATCTCACTTAAAATTTTTACTTTTTTTACGAAACTTAACGGTTTTAAAAGGAATGAGAAAATCTCAAATAAGTATATTTTTTTTTGAATCCTTGTATAATTTCCATATTCATCGATTATCCATTTACTTTTATAAGAATCTAATCTTATCATTATTTACAATTTTATCAAGACAACGGTCTTTAAAGTGAATATTATTTTTTCGGGTTTCAAAATAATATCCCAAAAAATCAACCTAAAAGACGCTGCTTTTCCTTACGTCTTTTCAAGACCCTTTCGGCAGATTCTGCGGCATTATTGATGGCCTCTTCAAAGCTTTTGGCAGTCTTCTTTACAATCACGTCATCCCCGGGAATTCCAATCTTTAACTCTGCAAATTTGTTGATTTTATCTGAAGTATTTTCAACTTTAGTATAAACAAAAACATCTACGATCTGATCGTAAAATTGAGAAATTTTTTCGATTCTCTTCTCGGTGAATTCAACCAATTTGATATCGGCTCTATAGTTGACTGATTGAAAGTTTACATTCATTATGTAAAGTTTTAAAATTAAGATCTAGCTTTTTTACCCCTTGGGTGTGTTTTATCATAAATCTCCTGAATCCTTTTCAAACTACTATGGGTATAGACTTGGGTTGCTGCAACACTTTCATGACCCAACAATTCTTTAACCGAATTAAGGTCAGCACCATTATTCAAAAGGTGGGTCGCAAAACTGTGTCTCAACATATGGGGGCTTTTTTTAACCTTAGTTGAAACTAAACTAAAATAATAATTTACCGTCTTATATACAAATCCCTCACTAAGTTTTATTCCACCAGAAGTACAAAAAAAATAATCAGGCAATGAAACCGACAAATCTTTTTTTAAAGAAAGATAAATCTTTAAACAACCCAGCAAACTTGGGAGAATAGGTATTATACGTTCCTTATTCCGCTTGCCCAAAACTTTAATCGAATGAGTTTCGAAATCTACCGATGTTGTTTTAAGATCTATCAACTCTTGACGTCTTATGCCAGTATAATACAGTAGTTTGATGATTGTTTTTTGAAGGGTGCCCTCATAATCTGTAGAAAATAAATCACTGTTCAAAAGGCGATCAACCTCATCAGTTGAGAAGGGTACATTTACTTTTTTGGAAACCTTAAGCGGTCTATGTAGCTTAAGCGGTGATGAAGTGATAGTTTCTGTTCTGAGCAGGAATTTATAATAGGATCTGAGAACTGAAATTTTACGATTAACAGTTCGATTGGTATTTTGACTTTCAACCAAGCTGATAATCCAAGTTCTGATATGACTATAATCAGCATAAACTATACTTTCTAACTCGAAATGTGATAAGCAAAAATCACTAAAATCGGTAAGATTCTTTTTGTAAGCATTACAGGTATGGGTAGAATATTTTTTTTCGTGTGTAATGTAATCCAAAAATCTAACAACGGACATAAAAAAAACTTTCTAAATCAAAGTTATAAAACTTAGAATTTACAAAGCATTACCTTTAGTAAAAATAAAAACTACTGGTTTTCTATATCTCTTAGTCGCTGGATGTACTGAGCATTCTTAATCTTATCGCGATTTCGAACAGAGGGTTTTACAAATTGCTTCCTGCTTCTCAACTGGCGCATAGCTCCAGTTTTATCGAACTTTCTCTTGAAGCGCTTTATAGCACGATCTATATTCTCTCCGTCTTTGACAGGTATTATAAGCATGTGTTATCACCTCCTTTCATAATGGATTGTAAATATAGCAATACTAATACGAATCAAAGTAATTATAAGAAAAAATTATGATTTTAATAAATTACGGGCGATAACCAATTTTTGGATTTCGCTTGTTCCCTCACCAATTGTACACAATTTAGAATCTCGGTAGAATTTTTCTACAGGAAAATCTTTAATAAAACCATAGCCACCATGTATTTGTACTGCATTATTGGCTACTTTGACACAAACTTCAGAGGAAAATAATTTTGCCATAGCTCCGATTTGTGTCACATTTTTCCCTTGATTTTTGTCTTCCCCAGCCTGATGGGTCATTAAACTTGCGGCTTCGATTTCGGTAGCCATATCGGCTAACATAAAAGAAATTCCTTGGAAACTTCCAATAGGCTTGCCGAATTGTTCACGTTCTTTTGAATATTTTACTGAGGCTTCAAAAGCTCCCTTGGCTATCCCTAAGGATAGAGCAGCAATCGAAATTCTTCCTCCATCCAATATTTTCATCGATTGAATAAATCCCTCTCCAATATCTCCTAGACGATTACTGTCTGGAACGATACAATTGTCAAAAATCATTTCGGCGGTTTCAGAGGCGCGCATACCTAATTTATTCTCCACTTTTCCGGAGCTAAAACCAGGTGTCCCTTTTTCAATCACAAAGCTAGTCATCCCATGATTATCTCCTTTTTCACCATTTCTAAAAATGACTACAGCTAGATCACATGATTTACCATGAGTAATGAAATTCTTAGTACCATTCAATACCCAATGGTCTCCCTGCTTTTTAGCGGTAGCATTCATCCTTTTAGCATCAGATCCGGTATTATATTCGGTTAAACCCCAAGCCCCTATCCACTGGCCAGTAGCCAACCTGGGCAACCACATCATCCTTTGTTCCTCATTACCGAAAAGGTAAAGATGTTGTGTAGCTAAAGAATTGTGTGCCGCCACAGATAATCCAATAGACGGATCGACTTTTGAAATTTCCTCTATCACTGCAATATACTCATGATAGCCCATACCCGAACCTCCATATATCTCAGGGATCAATACACCCATAAAACCCAATTCGCCTGCTTTTCTCATGACCGAAGAAGGAAAAAACTGAGTCTCATCCCACTCCATTACTTTCGGTTTTATGTACTGCTCTGAAAAATGTTTTGCGGACTCAATGACCATTTTTGTAGTCTCTCCATAATTCATACTCACCGCACCATCTAACTCAAACATAGTATTAAAATGTTTGTAAATATAAGCTTATTCTATCTATTTCCAATGAGTCAAATACTTCAATATTTCAAAGATTATGAATTGCCATTATACCAATGGAACTTCTCACTACAACAATGTTATTAAAGTTTTATATGATAAGGCAGTGTAATTTTAACTCCTTGAATATTAAAAACCAACCCATTTCTGATTGTGTAGCATGAGCTATTCATCTCATTTAATTGGCTTTATGTTTATCATTTAATGTTTTAGTAAGATGAGCAAAGCAATAAAATTATAGTTGCCAGAAGGGTAATCAGTTGGGTTTTTTACGAGTAAATAATGGGGACAAAAATTTCATTTTTAAGTTTAGATCAGTCTTTATTTACCCTTGATGGCAGAAAGATAAATAGTCAATTCCTCTTTTACTTTAGGGTATAGTATCATCAAGCCAATCATATTAGGAAATACTAAAGCCAAAATCATAGCATCAGAAAAAGTCCAAACCGCAGACATGTCTCCAGCTGCACCAATCACTATAAAAATCAAAAATAAAATTTTGTAAGATAGGTCAGAGGCTTTACTCTTACCAAAAACGAACATCCAAGACTGTAATCCATAATAGGACCATGAAATCATCGTAGAAATGGCAAATAGCACAACGGCAAGTGTCAAAAAAGGTCCCGAAAAAGCAATGTATTCAGAAAATGCTGCTGCTGTAATTCCAGCTCCTTCAACTGCGACACCATCTATCATTACCTTCCCTCCTATTCCTCCATAGTCAAAAACTAAACTGTCACCGTTAAATATGATAATAACCAGAGCGGTCATGGTACATATTACCACTGTGTCGATGAAAGGTTCCAAAAGCGCTACTAAACCTTCTGAGGCAGCGTATTTTGTCTTAACAGCTGCATGGGCAATCGAAGCCGACCCAGCCCCTGCCTCATTAGAAAAAGCAGCACGACGAAAACCAGTGATTAAAACACCCAAAAGACCTCCCAATCCTGCTTTAGGATTAAAGGCCTGAGAAAATATCATTCCAAAAGCATCATCGACAAAACTAAAATTACTAACAATGATATAAAGACATGCAAATACATATATTAAAGCCATAAAGGGCACTATTTTTTCTGTTACGGTGGCAATTCGTTTTATACCCCCGATGATGATAATACCCACAAAAGCCATCATAATCAACCCGATAATAGTTCTGGCACTACCTCCGGTCATTCCAAAAGAATTAACTAATTGCATGGCAGCTTGGTTGGACTGAGCAGCATTTCCTCCTCCAAAAGATGCGCCAATACAAAGTAACGCAAAGGTCAACGCTAAAAACTTTCCAATTCTGGTGAAACCTCGGTCTTTTAAGCCTTTAGACAAATAATACATAGGGCCACCATAGACTGTTCCATCCTTGCCAACGTCTCGATATCTTACTCCTAATGTACACTCAACAAATTTGGTTGACATGCCTAATAAACCACAAAGTATCATCCAAAAAGTTGCACCAGGACCCCCAACGGCAATTGCAAGTGCGACTCCAGCGATATTTCCATTACCCACGGTTCCAGAAACAGCAGTAGCAAGTGCTTGAAAGTGGCTCACCTCCCCCTGTTGACTTTCATCCAAGTTGGTATCTTTAATATCTCCTTTAATTTCCAAATCTATTGCTCTGGTTTGTTGAGAATCAAGCTTATCGTATTTCCCCCTGACAGTTTGAATCGCAGTATGAAAACGCCTCACATTCACAAATCCAAAATAAACTGTGAAAAATAATGCACCCCCGACGAGTAATATAATGATCGTAGGAATGGAGGTACCGGGAAAATCATGTAAAACAAGTGCACCCCACCAGTTAGCAATTGGAGTAAAGGCCTCGTTAATCCTATCGTCCAAACCTTTTTCTTGGGCACTAGTTCTAAAAGTAATCAAATTAAGCAAAAAAAGAATAAAAAGGTTTTTAGAGGGAAAACAATACTTCATGATTTTTATTTAGACTTTTGCAATATCATAAAAACTGCGTGAAAATCAAATTAATCCAAATTAAACATTTATTTAATTCAGAAATGGCAATGCTATCCGCATAATATGATTTATTTAGAATTATACTCCTGTTTAATATCAGAAAATAATTGATTAATGATTGATGATTAGCATTTCTAAAAATTAATGCCACATAACAGGTTTTTGTTAAATTTAAAAATCACTGAGCGTGAGACAGAAATTTCTTTTAGCATCCATAGTAATAGGGATGATCTCTTCAAGCTACAGTGATTATATAATACAAGTTATTTGATGTGTACTCAATACCCCGATATCATTTTACACCCAATAATATCTCAATTTATCAATCAAGGAAACAAATAATATTAATAATTAAGCAGAAAATAAAGTAGTTCTATGAGATTTCAAGTCATAAGTCGAATACAGAGGACCTTTTGGTATAAACCATGTCTTTTAGCCTAATCCAAAAAGCCAAAGTCAAATAAATTATAAATCCTCCCACTATTGTAGTAAAAGAAGCATAAATAAAAAAAAGACGAACACTCTTTACCTTCATCCCCAAGGAATCCGCCAAGCGAGTGGAAACGGCAAAGCCGTACTTCCCAAAAAAATGACGAACTGAACTGAAACGGCTCATACTGTAAATTTAAGACGAAAAATCAATTAAAGAAAACCTCGCTGGTATACGAAAGTATATTTTATTAAAATTAAATTTTTGAATCGGAGTAAAACCAGATCTTTCAAGGGATAGGATATCGAAATTGCAGAGTGAAAAAACCTCTGGCAACAATATTGGTATCTTTTAAAAATATTTTAGTCTATTGGATAATCTGATCGTCTAGAATATGTTTTTTTTTGAAAAAACATATAGGAAAGGAATTTGTGCGTCTAAAAAAAAATAACATTAAAAAATGGGACAATATTTTTAGTTTGGTAGATACTCAAGAACAAATTTTTAATAAGTTCTGAGATTAACTAACAATTTGTGGGTAGACAATAATGTATACAATGTTTAGTGAGGCAAATTCTTTTAAATAAAATGTAAAGTAAAAAAACTCACTGATTTTATTTGTGGTTGAGAAATATGTAAAATAATTTAACAGGACTCCCCATCCCATTCCATAAATCCACCCAATAAATTGTAAGTAGTTTTTAAGCCATAATGATTCATTAATTGACAAGCCTGAGCACTTCTCAAGCCTGATCTGCAATAAACATAGTAATTTTTGGATACGTCGAGCGATTGTATCCCGTCTATAAAATTTGAAGCTTGACGTATATCCAACAATGTTGCCTGTGGTATATGTCCTTCCTCAAATTCTTCAGCAGTTCTTACATCCAGCAAAAAAGCATTTTGGTCTGATTCAATTTTTTTTTTCCACTCTTCTAGCGATAAATCCATAAATAATTTTTAATTCAAAATTAACAGACATGTTTAATAAAATAAATTTATTGGGAAATAAAAATTTTCTTCTAAATTTGTATTAACAAATTTTGTCTAAACAAATATGGAGAATTTAGACCTTGCCAAAAATACAGTAGTTGGTATTCTAAAAGCCGGATGTAAAGCTGAAGAGTTTTTAGGAAATACCTTGAAGCCATTCAAAATTTCACTTCAACAGTTCAATGTACTAAGAATTTTGAGAGGACGCAAAGGAATTCCCGCTAATTTGCAAACTGTTCAAAAACGAATGATTCACAAAATGTCTAACACCACCCGTCTGATAGATAAATTGATAGACAAGAAACTGGTGAAACGAAAGATTTGTAAAGACAATCGAAGAAAAATCGAAATTTTCATAACTCAAGAAGGTTTAAACCTTCTAAGCCAACTCGACGCCCTCATCCAAAAAACAGAGGCCGAAACATTAGTGCCTCTTTCACTAGAGGAGCAAAAAAACTTAAGACATTTAATAAATAAAATAACTTTGAGTCGTTAAACATTAAATTATATATAATGATAAAACCATTTCAATTATTACTCGCTATTACTTTAATTTTTTCAACATTTGGACTTTGCCTAGCCCAAAATCTAAGTGCTAATTTGGAACAAAGCAATGTTCGTTGGTTTGGAGAAGAGCTTACAGGAAAAATACACTTTGGTGACTTGAGCTTCAAAAATGCTTATGTCGAGGTTCAGGACGGTGTGATCACAGGTGGAAGCTTTGTTGTTGACATGTCTTCCCTGTCGGTTAAAGATCTCTCTGGTGGAGGAAAAGCAAGACTTGAGGGGCACCTCAAATCCAATGATTTTTTCAGTGTAGAAAAGTATCCGGAAGCCATCCTAAAAATAACTCAAAAAGCCAAAATTAAAGATGGAGCACAAACTCTTTTTGGTAATTTAAATATCAAAGGGATTGAACATCCTGTAGAGTTTACAATGAAATTGATTGATGACAACACCGCATTGTCTGAACTTACTTTCGATCGATCAAAATACAATGTCCGCTTTCGCTCTGGCTCCTTTTTCGAAAATTTGGGAGACAAACTAATATTGGACGACATTAAAATGAAAGTAAGCCTTCATTGGAATTAGGCTTAAAAAATCAACTTCTGATTGGTTTAAAGTTTTTTTGATATATATTTGCTATATGAATTTTAAAAGTAATAATATAAGCTGGTGGAACGAACTGACATAATCAATTCGTGATACCGCTATACCAATATAAAAGGCTTGTCATCACGACAAGCCTTTTTTAATTATACACCATGAATCCAAGGTTTAAATTACATTCCGAACACAAAAAAATTCTGGCTGATACACTCACTCCGGTCAGCGTCTATTTAAAGATTAGAGATCAATTTCCCCACAGCCTTTTACTGGAAAGTAGCGATTACGATGCGCGTGCAAATAATTTCTCTTACATCTGTTGCAACCCTATTGCCAGCTTGAACATATTTAAAGACATAATAACTTATAATTTTCCCGACGGCAATAGCCAAAAGGTTAAGTTGACTGAAAAAGACAGGGTACCCCAGCTAGTTCAAAATTTTGCTGGGCAATTTAAATCCAAAAAATATCCTTTCAAATTCATCACCAATGGACTCTTTGGATATATTTCTCATGAAGCGGTGGCTCATTTTGATCATTTGACACTTAGGCTGGACAAAAGTAATTTAGATATGCCCGAAATCTACTACGCCGTTTATCAAAATATCATTGCCATCAGCCTTTTCAACCATGAAGCTCATTTATTTTCACACACTTACAATGGGTTGAACAATTTGAATCGAATCGAAAAAATCCTCAAAAAAGACAACACCACAGCCTATAAATTCAAAAAAAAAGGTGATAAGTCCTCCAACCTGACCGATAAAGAATTTACCGGAATGGTTAATAAGGCTAAGGAACACTGTTTCAGGGGAGATGTTTTTCAGTTGGTCCTTTCGCGTAGGTTTACACAGGGATTTACAGGAGACGAATTCAACGTTTATCGCACCTTGAGATCCATCAATCCCTCCCCTTAT
This sequence comes from uncultured Flavobacteriaceae bacterium, assembly GCA_913020295.1. GTDB lineage: Bacteria > Bacteroidota > Bacteroidia > Flavobacteriales > Flavobacteriaceae > UBA8316. The sequence goes on from CAJWAA010000001.1 coordinate 15,350, forward strand.
CTGTTCTTTTTTGACTATGGTGACTTCAAGATTTTTGGTAGTTCACCGGAAGCACAACTGGTCGTAGAACAGGGTAAAGCAGAAATTCATCCAATTGCAGGAACCTTCAAGCGGACGGGAAATGATGAAGAAGACAAAGCCTCTGCAGAGAGACTTGCAGCAGATCCCAAAGAAAACAGTGAGCATGTCATGCTGGTCGATCTGGCACGAAATGACCTAAGTCGAAATGGAAGTGAAGTCGTGGTGGAAAAAAACAGGGAAGTACAATTTTTTTCCCATGTAATTCATCTGGTTTCCAAAGTAACCGCCTACCTCAAGCCAAAAGCCAAAACATTCCAAGTGGTAGCCGACACCTTTCCTGCCGGAACCCTTAGTGGAGCCCCAAAACACATGGCCCTTCAACTTATCGACCGCTACGAGAACAGTGCCCGAAATGCCTACGGTGGAGCACTAGGTTATATGGATTTTGATGGCAATTTCAACCACTGTATCATCATACGATCCTTTATTAGTAAAAATCAAAAACTTCACTACCAAGCAGGGGCAGGGGTTGTTTCAAAATCTCTGCCTGAAAACGAGTTACAGGAGGTTTACAATAAACTGGGAGCGTTAGACAAGGCTTTAACATTAGCCGAAAAATTATGAGTATGAAAAAAATATTTGTGATTGATAATTACGATTCTTTCACCTACAATTTGGTTCATCATTTGGAGGAATTAGGTGCAGAAGTTACCGTAAAGCGCAATGATCAATTTGAACTTTCTGAACCTGAGGCTTATGAATACCTTTTACTCTCCCCAGGTCCCGGTATACCTGATGAAGCGGGACTACTGAAAGCTACCATCAAAAAATATGCCCCCTACAAAAAAATTCTAGGAGTATGCTTGGGGCAACAGGCCATAGGTGAGGTGTTTGGTGCTACACTGACCAATTTGGATACTGTCTTCCATGGGGTGGCCACACCAATAGCAGTGACAGAAGATGATATCTTGTTTAAAGATTTACCAAAAAGTTTTGAGGTGGGACGCTACCATTCCTGGGTGGTACAAACCCCGCTACCAAAAGATTTGGTCGCCACTTCTTTTGACGAAAATCATCAATTGATGTCCTTGAGACATGTAAGCTTAGCCGTTAGAGCAGTTCAATTTCATCCCGAATCCATCTTGACCCCCAATGGTAAAAAAATATTAGAAAATTGGATTAATAGCTAACTTATGAAAGCAATTCTCAATCGATTAACCCAGCACGAAACACTTCAAAAAGAAGAAGCATCGTCAATTTTATTTCAAATTGCAAAGGGGGCATACAATCCAAGTCAAATCGCATCGTTTCTTACCGTCTTTATGATGCGAAGCATAACCCTTGAAGAATTGGAAGGGTTTCGTGAAGCCCTTTTAGAACTCTGTGTCGCCATAGATTTAAGTGAATTTACCCCAATTGACTTGTGTGGCACCGGCGGGGATGGTAAAGACACTTTTAATATTTCTACCCTATCCTCTTTTATTACTGCTGGAGCTGGAGTAAAAGTATCTAAACACGGTAATTATGGGGTATCTTCCGGTTGTGGGTCCAGTAATGTTTTAGAACACCTTGGAATCAAATTTTCCAACGAAGAAGATTTTCTTCGACGATGCATCGATCAAGCGGGGATATGTGTACTCCATGCACCTCTTTTCCATCCGGCCATGAAAAATGTGGCACCTATTAGAAGGGAACTGGGGGTAAAGACCTTTTTTAATATGCTGGGACCTCTGGTCAATCCAGCCTTTCCCAAAAACCAACTTACTGGAGTGTTCAATCTGGAACTCGCGCGCCTCTATGGCTACCTCTTCCAAAAAACAGATCAAAACTTTACCATATTGTATGCCTTAGACGGCTACGATGAAATTTCCCTGACAGGACCTGCCAGGGCTATAAGAAAGAGTGGAGAGAGTACTATAAATCCACAAGATTTTGGTGTCGAGCCTCTAAGTGAAAAACAGATCACCGGTGGTAATACCGTATCTTCCTCTGCTTCTATATTCATGTCTGTTTTAGACGGTAAAGGTACCACAGCACAAAATAATGTGGTCTTTGCAAATGCCGCAATGGCCATTGCAACTGCCACCGACTGTACCCCAATAGAGGGGTTTGAAAAGGCAAAGATATCCCTAATGTCAGGAAAAGCTTACCAAGCCTTTAAAACCCTTCAAAAACTAAGTGCAGCATGACCATTTTGGACCAAATCATCATCGATAAAATTAAAGAGGTTGAACTCCGGAAAAAAATATTTTCCCAGGCCTATTGGGAACAATCCCCATTGTTTGATAGGGAATGCTTTTCATTGGCTCAACGTTTGCAAGACAGTCCCACGGGTATAATTGCGGAACATAAGCGACGTTCTCCTTCTCGTGAGAATATCAACAACAACTCATCTGTCTATCGCGTCGCAAAAGGCTATGAAAATGCCGGAGTCTGTGGTATGTCTGTACTCACCGATCTAAAATATTTTGGTGGCAGTTTGGAAGATTTGACTGCTGCTCGAGCAGTTTGCCGCTTGCCGCTCTTAAGAAAAGAATTCATAATTGACCCTTACCAACTTTTCGAAGCCAAGGCACATGGGGCCGACGTAATCTTATTGATCGCTGCAGTTTTGGATCGAGATAAGATCAAACAACTATCCGAAACCGCTCAAAGTTTAGGCATGGAAATACTTTTGGAGGTACACAACCAAAGTGAACTTCAAAAAGCCTTGATGCCCTCATTGAATATGGTAGGAGTGAATAACAGGAACCTCAAAACCTTTAAAGTCAGTTTGGGCACGAGTATGGCACTGGCCGAATTGATCCCAGACGATTTTGTCAAAGTATCCGAAAGTGGGATGAGTTCAATAACGGCCATAAAAGCTCTACAGCCTTTAGGATACCGTGGTTTTTTGATAGGTGAAAACTTTATGAAAACCAAATCCCCCGGCCTTGCTGCCACCGATTTCATCAAAACCCTCACCAAATGAAACTTAAAGTTTGCGGGATGCGTTCACCCGACAACATAATGGCACTATCACAATTGGCTCCAGACTACATGGGCTTTATTTTTTGGGAATACTCCAAAAGGTTTGTGAGTGCTCCCACCCCCCATTTGCCAAATACCATCAAAAAAACAGGAGTCTTTGTCAATGCCTCCTTGGACTATATTAAAGACATTGCAACACAACACCAACTTCAGACACTTCAACTCCATGGTTCGGAAAGCCCTAATTTTTGTCAAAAACTCAAAACTACTGAACTTGAAATCATAAAGGCATTTGGTGTAGGTTCAAATTTTGATTTTTCAGTTTTAAAGCCTTATGAATCTGTTTGTGATTATTTTTTATTCGACACCAAAGGTGAATTGCCTGGGGGCAACGGCAGTAGTTTTGAATGGTCATTATTACGTGACTACCCCGCTACAAAACCCTTCTTTTTGAGCGGTGGAATCGGTCCTAAAGATCAAGATGCAATCTCATCAATAATTAACTTAAATTTGCCTGTTTATGCCATCGACATCAACAGCAAATTTGAAATTGAACCAGGCCAAAAAAATATTGAACTAATTAAAAAATTTAAAGCAACACTATAAGATGAAGTACCAAATTGATGAGAGGGGATTTTACGGAGATTTTGGGGGTGCATATATCCCCGAGATGCTTTTCCCCAATGTAGAGGAATTGAGAAAAAATTACATTCAGATTAGCGAATCTAAATCTTTTCAAAAAGAATTTCAATCACTTCTAAAAGATTATGTGGGACGCCCTACACCATTGTATTTTGCGGAGCGTTTATCGGAAAAATACAATACCAAGATATACCTTAAAAGAGAGGATCTGTGTCACACAGGTGCCCACAAGGTCAATAATACCATTGGGCAAATTTTGTTAGCCCAAAGTTTAGGTAAAAACCGTATCATTGCTGAAACTGGTGCGGGACAACACGGAGTAGCTACCGCCACAGTTTGTGCATTGATGGGCATAAAATGCATTGTCTATATGGGTGCGTTAGATATTCAACGCCAAGCCCCTAATGTAGCGCGAATGAAGATGCTGGGAGCAGAAGTCAGAGCCGCACAATCAGGGAGTAAAACCCTTAAAGATGCCACCAACGAAGCTATCCGTGACTGGATCAACAACCCTGTAGATACTCACTATATCATTGGCTCAGTGGTGGGCCCACACCCATATCCAGATATGGTTGCCCGTTTCCAATCTGTGATCAGTGCTGAGACCCAAGTGCAATTGTTAGAGAAAGAAAATCGAGATTACCCTGACCATGTCATTGCATGTGTAGGAGGAGGAAGCAATGCCGCTGGGCTCTATTATCACTTTTTGGAAAACCCACGCGTTAACATCATTGCAGTTGAGGCCGCAGGGAAGGGTATCGACTCGGGAGAAAGTGCCGCCACTTCAGCTTTAGGTAAGGAAGGTATTATCCATGGTAGTAAAACGCTGCTAATGCAAACACCTGACGGGCAAATTACCGAGCCTTATTCTATCTCTGCCGGATTGGATTATCCGGGAGTGGGACCCATGCATGCACACCTATTTCGAAGTAAAAGAGCCGAATTTATTTCCATCCCCGATCAAGAGGCCATGGACTGGGGTCTGACCCTCTCCCAAATGGAAGGTATAATCCCTGCTATAGAAACCGCACATGCTTTTGCCGCTTTAGATGTAAGAAAATTCTCTCCTGAGGAAATCATCGTTTTTAACTTTTCCGGACGAGGAGACAAAGATTTAGACACCTACATCAACCATTTTAGATTGTAATGAATCGTATTGACAAAACCTTTCAAAAAAAACAAAAACTATTGTCCATTTATTTCTCAGCCGGACACCCTGAATTGCAAGATACCCTGCCCATCCTCCAGGCTTTACAAGACAGTGGAGTGGATATGGTAGAGATCGGTTTACCCTTTAGCGATCCATTAGCCGACGGCCCCACCATTCAAGAGAGTTCCACCCGTGCCCTAAACAATGGTATGACGACCGAAAAACTATTTGACCAACTCGAGAACGTTCGTGAAAATATACATATTCCCATGATATTGATGGGCTACTTTAACCCCGTGATGCAATTCGGTATTGAGAGATTTTGCCAAAAATGTAAAGCAATTGGTATTGACGGTTTGATCATTCCTGACCTTCCAGTGGACATTTACCACCATGAATATAAAGTGCTTTTTGATAAATACAATTTGTACAATATGTTTCTGATTACCCCTCAAACCTCGGAGGAAAGGATTCGCTTCATTGACAGTGTCTCAAATGGCTTTATTTACATGGTCAGTAGTGCAAGTGTGACTGGAGCTAAAAGTAATTTTGGGAATACCCAAGAAGATTATTTCAGACGCGTTGCCAACATGCAACTTAAAACACCTCAATTGGTAGGCTTTGGGATCAGTAACGCCGAAACCTACATGAAGGCCATCCGTTACAGTCAAGGAGCCATAATTGGATCTGCATTCATTCAATTTTTGGAGAAAAACACCATTACCGCTATTCCTGAATTTATAAAAACCATTCGTTAAATGGTTTTATAAAATTACTTTTTGAGAAAAATTTTTACAAATTAATAAATATTCAAACTAGAGAATATCGTTATATAACATCTCAAATAAGTTAAAAAATCTTGAGGTACTAGTTTATATGATTAACATACTCATTAAATGAATTAACTTAAAGATAAAATTATCCTTATTTGAAATTTTATAATCAATATTTTTAAAAGTGTTATACAGAACCTTTACTTTACTTTTTTTTGGAGTCAACTTAGTATTGGCTCAACGGAATATTCACGAACGTTGGGAAGTTCAATTAGACCAATACGTTGCTCCCACAGGAGAAATCAACTACCATGACTGGAAAAAAGAGGAACACTCCCTGTACTCATACATACAGGCCCTGCAAAATCATCCTCCTCAGCCCTATTGGTCAAAATCTAATCACAAGGCATATTGGATTAACGTATACAATGCTACCACTATAGCTCTTATACTAAAACACTATCCACTGCAGAGTATTAATGAGATAAATACCCCATGGAAAGCCAAGGTTTTCATTTGGGAAAAAAGACCATTAAGTTTAAAAGCAATTGAAGATATACTCAGACAGTTTAATGATCCACTAATCTTATTCGCCTTACATCGCGCAACAGTGTCTGGTCCACTACTTTCAAAAAAAGCATATAGAGGGAATACTTTGGAACATCAACTTCAAAGTGCCGCTACCATTTTTTTAAATGATCCTAACCAAAATCAATGCCAAGAAGATACACCCCGCTTGTCTCGGATTTTTCTTTGGTTCATTAAGGATTTTGGTTCCTTTGAAAAAAAATTGACCCTAATTCAAAAATACGGCTGCACAGGATTTAATAAAAAAACAAAACTTCAATACCTGCCCTTTGATTGGAGATTAAATGTTTGGCAACGATAGAAAATTCTTTCAAACTCCAAACTTACTTTTCTTAACAGCAAAATAAAAAGTATAAGTGGTGTCAAATAGAAGGCCACACTATCCCAAAAAAATTATGAAATAGATACCTGAAACCAATCAAATACTCTTTTGAACTTATTGATAATCTTGACTGCCATTACTAAACATTTAAAATTAAAAGGAAGTATATCATTAGTAAGATTTTAATAAAACTATGCGAAATATATAATGTCATAAATTTATGAGATTAGATTTAATAAAATTTAAGATAATGGCTCAAAGTGCCTATGAGATCATTTTAAGAAATTGTATTTCCTTTACGGTAAGATAGCGCCACCTGCCTCTGGGTAGGTCTTTTTTGGTCAATCCCGCCAATAGTACACGATCCATAGTCATTACCTTTAAGGAGCGTTGTTCAAGTATTTTTTTAAGTAAACCCGGAGATATATTTGAAGTCTGGATACCTATTTCATTTTTGGTTCGTCCTTTGATGTATGCTACTGATTTTATTTTATAAACTTTGTCACGTATTCGGATACCTTTGATCAGGGCATCGAGATCTGCAGTTTGAGCATTTTGTTCCAGTACCACCTGGTAAAGTATATTATATCGCGAATTTGAATCGGCTATTTTTTGGCGCAACTTATCATCATTGGTCAGCAAAAGCAAACCGGTCACCGTTCGTCCCATATCACCTATGGGGGAAACCTTTTCAGGATGTTTACTGCGGATAAGTTCCTGAACGGATTTGTTTATCTCCCCACCCTGAGTCGAAGCGATAAACCCTTTGGGTTTATTAAGTAAAAGGTAAACTGGAGGGTTTCTTTTAACAAATTGGTCGTCGTAATGCACTTGGTCACCTTTCTGAACCTTAAAGCCCATTTCTGTCACCACCTTGCCATTAATTTTAACCAAACCCATAGCAATGTACTGATCTGCCTCGCGCCGCGAACATATTCCTGCATTGGAGAGGAATTTGTTTAAACGAATTCCTTGAGTAGAGGAGGGTCTTGCTTTTTTGTCTGCTTTTTTAGAATTATTATGCACATCTATATTATTTAAATGAAGTATATACCTAATAATCCTAGAGTATATGGGCTTCTATCAAATTGTGGAGTCAAAGTTAAGTTATTTGTGTCTATCCCCCCCAGATCAATAGCTTATGATTACTTAAAAACAAACTCCAGTAGTTACAATTATTAATCAAACCCAAAGAACTTTAAATGAGTCTATAAATGAGTTAAAAAATAATAAATATAAAAAGGTAAAGATTCATATTGGAAGGTTTTAAAATGAAGGATAATGTGAAAAAAAGTAAAAACTACTAAATTTGATTTAATCAGATTTTGTATGCAAAACAATCTTCGAAAACTTGCTCTATCATGCAACATGCAGAAAATAAAAATTACAAAATAACAATGCCCTAAACGATACTAAAGCAGCTGTATTAAGAAAGAATAGAGCAATAGTTGACTTCTGAAATTAATACGGTGTTATAATTGAATTTTTGGTGTGATTGATAAAATTCTTTTTAACTTATAGAATGTTATCAAAGATTAGTCCAACAAGAGTGGTGCATGAAATGAATAAGATCAATGCAAAAAGTTTGGTGTCAATTAATACTGAATAAAAGTACCTAACCAGAGCCAATATATTGAACTAAAATATTTTGTAGCTACTAAAAGGAATATAAAGCCTTACAACGAAAAAAATAAAAGATTGTAAGTGAAAAATTGATGGAGCTTGAAATTTTTTTAATTAGTTTAGAGGTAATGAACCACCCTAGGTCTATGGCCATCTAGTGCCTTTAGGGCCGCCTCAAAGTCTTTGGTAAATCCTAACATATATCCGCCACCTCCTGAGCCACAAAGTTTTAAATAGTAAATATTGGTCTCCAGTCCCTTTTTCCACAGGCTGTGAAATTCAGCCGGAATCATCGGGCTAAAGTATTTCAAAACCAGGTTAGATAGGGATTTCATATCAACAAAAAAGGATTTGACGTTACCATTAAGGAAATTTTCTATGCAACGGTCGGTCATCTGAACAAATTCCTCTCGCATCATTTTACTGAAACCCTCATTTTCCATGTTTTCCATAAATAGGGAGACCATTTGCGCAGTTTCCGCACTGCAGCCACTATCGAGTAAAAATACCACCCCCTTACCTTGAGAGTTTTGTTGCGGTAATCTTGTGGTTTCGATTTTGTCCTTGGAGTGAATCATCAATGGCAAACTCAAATAACTGTTAAGTGGGTCCAAACCAGAGGACTGACCATGAAAAAAAGACTCCATGGTAGCAAATACCCTTTTGATTTCTGCTAATTTTTGGGGAGCAAGAGCTTCTTCCTTGGAGATTTTATGTACTGCATAACGGTCATAAATGGCAGCGACTAGGGCCCCACTACTTCCCACACCATAGCCCTGTGGAATGCTGCTATCGAAGTATAGTTTTCGATCCAAATCAGTTTCTAAGGCTTCCCAATTCAATAAAACCAAATCAGTGGGAATGCCCTTTAGATATTGAGTATAGTTATACAAATTTTTATGAGATGTGCGAGTAAAATCATTTTCCTCCTCGGGCAAATGGAGAGATCCCTTAAAAAAATTGTATGGGATGGACAGTCCCCTGCCGTCTTTGATGATACTATATTCACCAAAGAGTAAAATCTTTGCAAAAAAAAAGTGCCCTCTCATCAGTTTAAATTTGCGTTATTTAAAAAATGTGTAAATATTTAAATTTAATAAGGACATAATTTTTATTAATAATATTCCTATATCAAGGTTTAAGAGTACCAAGCTAAATTTTTTTGGCACCATTTCCCACTTGATCTTCAATATATTGACCTTTTTGACAATGGGTAGTCAGTTCTTTTTGTATGAAATCCATAATGGAAAGACGCTCTTGGAGGGGGTAGAGTAAATGAACATTCGCTCCAGCATCGAGACTAAAACAGATGGGTAATTTGGTTTGTTTCCTAAAGTCCTGTATTTTTTGTATTATGGCTAGGGTATTGGGTTGCATAAGTACAAAACGGGGATTAGAGGTCATCATCATGGCATGAAGGCACAGGGCTTCCGCTTCTGTGAGATCAATAAAACGCTCCACATCTCCCTTGGTGAGTGCGGTTTTGAATTCCCCGAGATGGATATGTGCTTGTTCAAAGCGTTGAATCGCAAAGGGGTGGCCCTTCATGAGTCCATGGCCTGATGTACTGCTAACCTTCTTTTGTCCTTTATCCACAATCAGAACAGTATCTTGGTAATCGTGGAAAATAGTGTGCCAGTCAACTGAAGGTGCAATGGCATAATGGTCGTTACTTTTTGAAAAAGCTTCACTTTGGCCCCAAACCATCAGTGGGCCCTTAATACTTCTTGCTGCACTACCCGATCCCAATCGTGCTAAAAAGGAGCCTTTATTCAAAAAAGCCTCATCATTCCAATCGTTGTGAAACTGTTTTTCAAAATCTACTATGCAAAGTGCCAAGGCTGCCATAGCAGAGGCAGAAGAAGCAATACCACTGCTATGAGGAAAGGAGTTTTGGCTCGATATATACAGGTGATGGTTTTGCAAAGCGGGGAAGTAGGGGATAATACGATCCAAAAACTGCTGAATCTTGGGGTGGAATTCAGGTTGTTTTTTTTGATCAAACAAAAAATCAAAAGCCTCTTGACCATTTTCTCGTGGAGAAAAACTTACTTCAGTGGTAGTAAAGCATTTGGAGAGGCTAAAACTGATAGAAGGGTTTTTAGGTAATTGCTGTCCGTATTTACCCCAATATTTAACCAAAGCTATATTACTGGGTGCCTCCCATTTGGTTTGATAACAGCCCTCTACTGGAACGTCAAAAACAAATGAATTTATACTCATAAATTACAAAGATACTTGATGACCGGGATGGAAAAAAAAATATGGCCGTTTAAAATGTTTAGTTTTGAAAATGAGAAGAAAATTAATATATCCAATAACCATTTGTGTAATAATCTGCTTTATAGTTGGTTTCATTGGGGGTCAGATCACCCAAATATCAGTCAATACTTGGTACCCGACTTTAAAAAAACCTTTTTTTACTCCTCCGAGTTGGCTTTTTGCGCCTGTTTGGACACTGCTATACTTACTTATGGGAATTGCATTGGGAAGGGTATGGTATTATGGTATCAAACAAAGCCATGTCAAAAAAGCGGTATACCTCTTTGGATTCCAACTCTTGTTCAATGGACTTTGGTCTTTGGTTTTCTTCGGGTTGAAAAATCCTATTGGAGGATTGGTGGTGATAGTGGCTTTGTTTTTTTTGATCATAAGAACCGTCCAACAGTTCAAAACCATTGAGCTATTTGCCTCGCGCTTACTCTACCCTTATTTAATTTGGATATGTTTTGCTTCTTTATTGAATGGAGGGATTGTTTTTCTTAATTATTTGTAAATCAAACAAACCAAATCTTAAATCATATACTATCCAAATCTCCCTTGGTGAATACTGATGTTAGTCTTATCTTTTTGGTTTTTTAAAAGGTGGATGTTTTTTGTTATTCTTACCACTTATTTTTTCTCTTAACATAAAGTAAATATGAAATCAATGATCGTGGTAAAAATGAATTAAATTGTTTTTAGAATTTTAGCAAAAGTCAAACTCTTTTCTATAATTTGCTGCGAGTGGGCCTCAGATGAATATAAACTCAAAAGTGTATTAAAATTGGTGCATTATTGCTACTTTTTAATAGACTGAGCATTAATATGTTCACCATGGCTAACTTATAATTAATAAATATTCGACACAAAATGGCTAAAGCTAAGTGAAACTTGGATTAATTTGGCAATGCAAGCTTCTTGATGAGATTGATTTTAAGGGGCTGAGTTAAATTTTAAAGAGTAGAAAATAATTACTTCAGGTTTTACTAATCAATCCATTTAAAGTAGAGGATCATTTAAAGTGAATTTTAAGCATGGTAAAAAATTAAAAGAAGAATTTTCAATTACCAAACTAAGGTCATAATGGAAATGTTAAATTTACTCGGGTGCTAATTCAACTTTTAGCCCTTCTAGTTTTTTTTCTATAGAAATCTGACAGCACAAACGGCTATTTTCTTGAACATGGAAAGCTTCGGATAACATTGCCTCCTCATCAGGGCTTTTCTTACCAAGGGAGTGATCGCTTAATATATAACACTGGCAGGAAGCACACATGGCCATTCCACCACAGATACCCTCAACAGGCAATTCATAAGCTTTACAGACTTCCATTAAGTTCATGGCAATATCGGTAGGAGCCTGAAGTTGGTGAGATTCACCAGTTCTGTCGATTACGGTAATTTTAATATCCATTTATTTGATGGTTTTGATAGTTGATTTTTCAGCTTTTTTTCGGCTACCATCAAATCCGGTAATCCCACTCACAGTGGTATATTTGAGTATGTTCCTCTTTTCAGGATGTATTCGTTTAAAAGCACTTTGACACATCAAAGTTGCTTCGTGAAAGCCACAAAGAATGAGTTTGAGTTTACCAGGATAGGTATTAATATCACCAATCGCATAAATTCCAGGAACATTAGTTTGGTAATCTAAAGCGTTATTTACTTTGATCGCATTTTTTTCGATTTCCAAACCCCAATCGGATATAGGTCCGAGTTTTGGGGTGAGTCCAAAAAGAGGAATAAAATAATCTATCGAATTTACAACGGAGGTTCCCCGATGACTTACAGTTACAGAGGTTAAATGATTGTCACCATTTAAAGCAGTTACCTCTGCCTGGGTAATGAGTTGTATTTTGTTTTCGTTTTTAAGGACTTGTACTTTTTCTACGGAGTCAAGTGATCCCCTAAATTCGTCACGGCGGTGCACCAAAGTAACACTTTTAGCAACTTCGGTCAATACAATAGTCCAATCTAAAGCCGAGTCGCCACCCCCGGCAATCAGAACATTTTTATTGCGATATTTTTCGGGCTCTCGGATAATATAATCCACCCCCTTGTCCTCCCATAGTACCAAATTTTCCAGATCAGGTTTTCTGGGTTCGAAGGCACCCAATCCTCCAGCAATAGCAACTACCGGTGCATGATGTTTAGTTCCATTATCAGTAGTAACTACAAAGCTACCGTCAGCTTGTTTCTGAATTTCCCTTGCAGTTTCACCTAAGGTAAAACCGGGTTGAAAAGGTTGAATTTGCTCCATCAAACGATCTACCAAATCCCCTGCCATAATTTCAGGCTGAGAGGGGATGTCATAAATGGGCTTTTTGGGATAGATCTCTGCACACTGCCCCCCTGGTTGGGGCAAAGAGTCAATCAAGTGGCATTTTAACTTAAGTAATCCTGCTTCAAATACTGCAAACAAACCGGTAGGCCCAGCTCCAATGATTATGATATCCGTTTTTATCATTGATTATGTAGGATCTACACTGACAACTTCCTCGATCTGAGGGGCGTATTTTTTAATGGTCATCTCTACACCCGACTTTAGGGTCATTTGATTAACGGTACAAGAAACACACGCTCCGTGAAGTTGTACCTTAACCTTTCTATCATTTTCGATGGAAACCAATGAAATGTCTCCGCCGTCTGAAGCTAAAAAAGGACGAATCTCTTCCAGTGCAACCAGTACTTTTTTTTCTATTTGTTTTGAATCCATTTGTTTTATTTTACTGCGGCACAGCCTACCATATTAGTGATGGTCACTGCCTTTGTTGGAGGTAAAGTGGTATTTCTTTTTAATAATTGGGTCACCATATTTTGAGTGACTTCGGTGATGGACTGCTGAATAGGGGTCTCTTGCTGTAATGCTGCAGGTCTACCCAGGTCTGCAGCTTCCCTAATACTCTGCACCAAAGGCAAAGCTCCCAAAAAAGGTACGTCATGATCTGCTGCCAAATTTTCTGCTCCTTGTCGCCCAAAAATGTAGTATTTATTATAGGGCAATTCTTTGGGGGTAAAATAGGCCATATTCTCGATAATACCCAAAACCGGAACATTTATGCTTTCTTGATTAAACATGGCAATTCCCTTTTTGGCATCTGCAAGTGCTACATTCTGCGGTGTACTGACCACCACTGCACCATTAAGAGGGAGGGACTGAACAATACTGAGGTGAATGTCTCCAGTTCCAGGAGGCAAGTCTATGAGTAAAAAGTCTAACTCCCCCCAAGCAGCATCAAAAATCATCTGATTCAAAGCTTTAGCAGCCATTGGACCACGCCAAACGACAGCTTGATTGGCTTGGGTAAAAAATCCGATAGATAAAACCTTAACGCCATAGTTTTCTATGGGTGCCATCTTGGACTTCCCATCTACATTGACAGATAAGGGTCTTTTGCCTTCCATATCGAACATAGTGGGCATGGAGGGACCATATATATCGGCATCTAAAACCCCAACACTACAACCCATTTTAGCAAGGGTTACTGCTAGATTAGCTGTTACAGTAGATTTTCCAACTCCGCCTTTGCCCGAGGAAATCGCTATAATAGAGTCAATACCGGAGATGGGCTTTCCCTTGATGGATTTAACATGAGTTGGTTTTTCTACTTTAATATTGATTTTTATCTTAGCTTTAGAATAAACCTTCTGGTGGATTACTTCCAATATACTGACCTCTAACTTTTTTCGGGCTTGTAAGCTGGGATTAAACAAACGGATATCTATGTCAATTTCATCCCCAAAGACCATAATATTAGTGACAGCTTTGCTATCAATTAGGTTTTCACCTGTTCCGGGTGCGGTGATCGTTTCTAGAGCTTTTATTACCTCTTCCTTGTTCAATTTCATCTCTAGCTAAATTTTTTTTTATACAAATATAATCTAATCTGTTTGGAAACAAAAGTGTTAGATATATAAGGGGGGAAGAGATAAGTTTGGATCCCAAAAGAAATCTTTAAAATCTACAATTTGGTCATTTTTTATATTGATTCCCTCGCTCTCAAGGAGTTGTTGCATTAATTTGCATCCTGGAAAATGGTGTTTTCCAGTCAAAAGACCATTGCGATTGACTACACGATGGGCAGGTACGTCAAGGTGATTGTGGGAAACATTCATTGCATAGCCAACCATCCTGGCACTCTGGGGGTGGCCCAAATAACGAGCAATAGCCCCGTAGGAGGTGACCCTACCCACAGGGATTTTTTGGACAACCTGATAAACCTGATCAAAAAATTGAGACATTAGTTGAACTGAAATTGAAGGTAGGTTATGGGTTTGTTTTGATCTAAAAATATTTTTTCATAGAAGGTTTGAACTGCTAAAGCGGCACTTGGAGCATGTGGGTTGTTATATATGTCGTGATGAGCATATAAAAGTTGGTAGTTCGGATTACTCATCAGTCCAAGCGTGTAGCCGTATAGGAACTCACTGTCAGTTTTAAGATGAACACAGCCTTGAATATGCAATATATGTTGATATAGACTTAGAAAATCGGGATGTATCAATCGGTGTTTGGATCTTTTAAACTTGATCTGAGGATCTGGAAAGGTTATCCATATTTCTGCAACCTCATTAGCAGCAAAAAGTTTATCAATCAATTCTATCTGTGAGCGAACAAATACGACATTTTCGCAATTTTTTTCTAAAGCAGTCTTGGCACCCCTCCATAACCGGGCCCCTTTGATGTCAATCCCAATAAAGTTTTTGTAGGGGTTTTGGGTCGCCAAATGTAGTGTATATTCTCCCTTTCCACAACCCAACTCCAATATGATTGAGCGGTCATTTTTAAAATATTTTTTTTTCCAGTGTCCTTTAAATTCAAAAATATCCTTTTCAAGAATTTCACGCTCAGGCTGAATGACGTTTTTAAAGATTTCATTTTCCCTGAAGCGTTTTAGTTTGTTTTTAGTTCCCATTTTATAATTTCAAAAAGCAAAGTTAGCCAATGGAAAATTAATCCTGAATAGAATTTATCTCTACAGAGGCTCGTTGCAGTGTAAAAGAAAATTCGGATCCTACTTTCGGGGTGCTTTCTACCAAAAGCTTTTCCTGATGGGCTTCAATAATATGCTTTACGATGGCCAAGCCCAATCCGGAACCTCCAGCTTTTCTATTCCCAGATTTATCTACCCTGTAAAAACGCTCGAAAAGTCTGGGCAGGTGTTCCTCGGCAACCCCTTCACCGTTGTCAGAGATCCTAACCAATATTTTTTGTTCATTGATTTCTTCCAAGCTTACCTCTGTTTTTCCATTTTTTACACCATACTTGAGTGAATTAACGATCAAATTGGTGAGCACTTGCTGAATCCTTTCCTCATCGGCAAAAACCTGAAAAGACTTCTGATACTCTCTATCAAAACCTATAGAAATTTTATTTTTTATTGCTTGCATTTCAAGAAGATCAAAAACATTCTCAATCAGTTGTTTGATGTCGAAATTACTCCTATCAATAGTTTTGATTCCTGATTCAAATTGGGTGATCAAATCCAAATCTTTAACTATATAGATCAGTCTCTCAACCCCCTTTGCAGTTCTTTTGAGGTACTTTTCCCTCACGTTTTTATTTTTTATGGCCCCCTCCAATAATGTTAGAACATAACCCTGAATGGTGAAAATAGGAGTTTTTAATTCATGAGAAATATTACCGATGAATTCTTTGCGGTAGTTTTCTTTTTCTTTCAGAGATTCTATTTCCAATTTTTGGTCATCCGCAAACTTTCGCAAACTCTGTCGAAGCACTTCCATATCGGATTGTATAATTTGCTGGCTCATTGATACCCCAGATGGAGAAAGATCCTTGTATATATTCTTAATTTTATTTTGAATGAATCTTTCTATTCTGTAATGGATCAGAAAAACAGAAAAAATGAAGAAAAAGAAAAAAAGGAAGATCATTAAAATGCGACTCTTATAACTGAATTGCAAGTCGAGTAGGTAAAATAAAAGTGAAAGAAGTACGACCAACATTATAACTAAAATGGCCGAAAGCCTTAACGCTAACCTAAAATTCTTTATCCCAAGCACAATAATTATTTAGTAGGGTTAACAAATTTGTAACCCACCCCTTTAATAGTCTTAAAGTATTTATCACCAACTTTTTCTCTGAGTTTTCTGATGTGTACGTCAATTGTTCTATCACCTACTACTACTTCACTTCCCCAGACTACTTGCATGATTTTTTCTCTTTTAACCACCTTATCCGATTTGGATACCAAAAGGTAGAGGAGTTCAAATTCTTTTCTGGGCAAGGAAAAGGTCTTACCTTTATGAATAACCTCGTATTGCTCTTTATCAATGATTAGTTTTCCTACTTTGATTTTGTCCTGGTTTTCTTCCTCTTTTTTAAGGCGTCTAAGCAAAGATTTTACTTTGGAAACAATGATCTTGGGTTTGATGGGCTTGGTTACATAGTCATCGGCACCAGCATCAAAGCCAGCCATGAAGGAATAATCCTCCCCTCTCGCAGTGAGGAACATAATAATAGTATCATTGAAATTACCATCTTTACGAAAATGTTCACAAGCTTCAATACCATCCATTTCAGGCATCATCACATCCATTATAATCAGATTAGGGAGGGTTTTATTCGCCTTTTTAATGGCTTCTTTTCCATTGGAAGCAGTTTTTACTTTGTAACCCTCTTGTAACAAATTGTATTTAATGATCTCAATAACATCGGGTTCATCATCAACCAACAATATATTGATATCCTTTTTTTTCATGCTTTTTATTATTTCACTAATATAAAAATTAATATCATTGATGAATTAAAAATCACAATGCAAAGTCCTAACTATACTGATGGTAATTTATTTTAGTAAATTTGTTTCTTAATTAATTAAAAAATAAGTATTTGCGAACTGCACTGCTCTTGATTACGTTAATATCTATGCAATTTGTAACTGCACAAAGCAATGTAAAAGAGATTTTTTTCAATGATCATCCCACCGACAAATTAACTTTTCAATTATATCCTAATCCCTTTTCCGGAGGTAAACTTCATATTATTTCCAATTCTAAAGAGATCAAGAATATCATTATCCTAAATATTTTAGGAGAAGTAGTTTTTAAAACATCTACTTTCGGGAATTATGTAATGCCCAACAACCTTAAAACTGGTATTTATATTGTAAAAATCAAACAAGGACCCCAACAAGGACTTACTCGTCTGGTCGTTCCTTGACCCAGTTAATAAATGACAACGGATCATTTGGAAAATTTTTGGGAAATCGACAGTAATGATGCCTTTGATGTATTGGCTCTAAAGACTTTTTCTTTTCAGTATAAAAACAATAAGGTTTACCGATCTTTTTGTGATCTTATAAATTGTCATCCTACCGAAGTTAAATATGTAAAAGACATTCCCCACCTGCCCATTTCTTTTTTCAAAACAAAAAGAGTTTGTTGTTTTGAAGATGATGATCTGCAATTTTTTAGTTCCAGCAGCACTTCCAAAATAGACCCCTCTAAGCATTATTATCGAAACACAAGGGATTATCAAATGAGTTTTAGAAAGGGGTTTGAATATTTTTTCGGAGACATCAAAGATTATGCAGTTCTAGCTTTATTACCTTCCTACATGGAAAGAGAGGGTTCTTCACTAATTTATATGGCTGATGATATGATCCGCAATAGCCATAAGATGGAAAGCGGATTTTACCTCAACCAGTTGGATGTGCTAAAAGAACACATCAACCAGTTGGAAGAAAAAAGTCAAAAAACTTTGTTATTGGGGGTATCCTTTGCCTTAATGGATTTGGTCGAAAGGTATTCCTTTAGACTTCATCACACATGTGTCATGGAAACCGGAGGAATGAAAGGCAGGAGGAGGGAATTGACCAGGGAAGAATTACATGACCGTTTGAGAAGAGGGTTTGGAGTAAACAAAATTTACTCTGAGTATGGTATGACTGAATTACTTTCACAAGCCTATTCTAAATCTAAAGGAATTTTTGAATGTCCCCCTTGGATGCGTGTTTATGCAAGAGAACATCAAGATCCTCTTACCCGATTGCCTTGGGGACAAACCGGTGGGCTGAACATCATCGACCTAGCCAACCGTGATAGCTGTGCTTTTATAGCTACTGAGGACTTGGGTAAGGTGTATTCTGATTCACACTTTGAGGTATTGGGGCGTATGGATGACTCAGAAATAAGAGGTTGTAATTTGATGGTAATTTAACCAACAACTTTTACAATAAAGTAATTTTTCTTTCCCCGTTGCAGTAAAATGTATTGATCATCGATCAAATCTACCGAACCAATAACTAAACTTTCGTCAACTTTCGTTTTATTAACCGAAATGGAATTTTCATGAAGTGCCCTGCGGGCCTCCCCATTAGATTTAAGAAAAGAAGTTTTAGATGATAACAAGGCTATAATATTTATGCCTTGGTCAAGATCAAAACGTGAAATCATGGCCTGAGGAACACCTTCAAAAACCTCCAAAAAGGTTTGACTATCAAGGTTTTTTAAATCTAAAGAGGTAGATCGCCCAAAAAGGATTTGACTGGCCTGAATGGCTTTTTGTAAATCTTCTTCGGAATGAACCATACTGGTAACTTTCTCTGCAATGGTTTTTTGCAATAACCTCAAGTGGGGGCTCTGTTGATGTTGTTGGATCAAACCATCAATGGTCGGCTTATCCATTAACGTAAATATTTTGATGTAATTTTTGGCATCATCATCTGAGGTGTTCAACCAATACTGATAAAACTTGTAAGGAGAAGTTCGGGTCTTATCCAGCCAAACATTCCCTCCTTCAGTTTTTCCAAATTTTGTCCCATCAGCTTTGGTGATCAATGGGCAAGTAATAGCATAGGCTTTGCCTCCCAACTTACGTCGAATCAATTCTGTTCCGGTAGTAATATTTCCCCATTGATCACTTCCTCCCATTTGGAGTTTGCAGTTCATATTTTGATAAAGGTATAAGAAATCATATCCTTGGAGCAATTGATAGGTGAATTCGGTAAAAGACATTCCCACCTTTGAAGTGCTATCTAATCGTTTTTTAACAGAGTCCTTTGCCATCATGTAGTTAACGGTGAGGTGCTTCCCGATTTCACGAGAAAAGTCGATCAGAGTATAGTCCTTGATCCAATCAAAGTTGTTGACCAACTTGGCTGCTATTGGATTTTCTGGATCAAAATCAAGGAAATTTTGCAATTGTTTTCTAATACCATCGACATTTTTCTGTAATGCCTCAGCATCCAAAAGGTTTCTTTCGTCAGACTTTCCTGAAGGATCGCCAATCATGCCAGTTGCACCACCCACCAGAGCAATGGGTTGATGGCCAGCTCTTTGAAAGTGAATCAAAATCATGATCTGCACTAGGCTACCAATGTGAAGGGAGTCAGCTGTGGGATCAAAACCGATATAGCCCACTGTTTTGTGGTGATTTAAGTGATCCTCCGTGTCTGGCATGATGTCTTGTAACATCCCCCTCCAACGAAGTTCATTTACAAAATTTATCTGCATGGCTCTGATTTGGTAGCAAAGATAGATTTATGCCTTAAAACAAAAAATTATTCTTAAAAAAGCATTAGTTTTATTTTATGATATTGGTGACTGGAGCTACTGGATTTATTGGTTCTAACATGATGTGTCATTTGGCTGAAAAAGATATTTTTCCCGTGGCAATGTATAGACATGAGTCAAACAAAAAGAGGGTTTGGAAACTATTTCAATTTAAGTTTATAGATGCCAAAGAACGCTATGACAAGATCACGTGGAGAAAAGGGGATTTTAGGGATTTTCCCAGCTTAGACTCAGTTTTTGAGGGAATCAGCCATGTTTATCATTGTGCAGGCTATATTTCGTTGGCCCAAAGGGATGTCAAAAAACTACTTGAGATCAATGAAAAAGGTTCTGCCTACTTGGTTGATCTTTGCTTGTCTCATTCGATTAAAAAATTGATATACATAAGCTCTATTTCAGCTTTAGGAAACGACCCTTCTGCTTCAATCATAGACGAAAATACCCCTTGGGATAAAAATACTGACAAAACCCCATATGCTTATTCCAAATACGGAGGAGAAATGGAAGTTTGGCGAGGAATGGAAGAAGGGCTAAATGCAGTTATTATCAACCCAGCTATAGTTCTGGGAAAAGGCAGCCCGATTGAAATTATTCTACAGCGCTTCAAAAAAGGTATGAGATGGTACACCCCTGGAAACATAGCATTCGTAAATATCCAAGATGTAATAATGGTTATGGATGAACTTATGCACTCGAATATAAAAGGTGAACGATTTATTTTAGTAGCTGAGAATTGGACTGGAAAAGCAGTAGCACAAAACATACTAAAAGCTGGAAATTACAATCTAAATGTAATTTCGATCCCCAAAGGTTTTTTTTATTTCTTTTGGGCTGTGGAATACTTGATTGAATTTTTGGGTATAAGAAAACGATTTTTGACTAGCGCCACGATTAAAGGGCAATATCAACAAAAAACAATTAATGGAGAAAAAATAAAATCATTTATAAGTTTTGGGTATTCTCCAATTTCAAAACTAATCTAAAAAAGACTGTAATAATCTTCTTATCAAGTAAACTATTATTCCTCTTTGCGTATTCTTACCTGAATACTGTCATTTAACTTTTTGAGTTGGGTTTGAACCAATTTGAAAATAGGAAGGTATTTTTTTGGATTTTTGGCATAGTAGGATTGACTGGAAGCTAACTGTGAACTGTCTATTCCGTACTTACAATATAGGTATTGAGGCACCAAAAGCTGCTTTTTATCTTTAATAAAGGAATTATTTCGCTTAATATTTTTCATTAAGATAATATCTGATAAAATATGACTCATTTGCTGAGGTGGTATCAAATCATCCGGAGGTCTATTTTGTTCTGACTCAGTACAAGAAAAAGTAACTAAAGACAACAGGAAAAATAATTTTTTTGTGTTCATCGATCATACGTTAAGTTTTTACCCAAGTAACCCTCGATAATTCTACCTTCATCATAAACCAAATTTCCATTGACAAAAGTTTTGGTGATGGTTGCTTCAAAAGTGGTTCCCTCAAAAGGCGACCATCCACATTTATAAAGCAAGTCTTCTTTGAAAACTGTAAATTTTTTGTTTAGGTCAACTAAAACCAAATCAGCAAAATAACCCTCGCGGAGAAAACCACGATTTTGAATTTTAAACAATATAGCAGGGTTGTGACAAGCCTTTTCGACAAGCTTTTCCAAAGAAGTTTTGCCCTGTTTTACTGCAGTCAAAAGTGCTGGATAAGCGTGCTGTACCAATGGGCCTCCAGAGGGTGCTTTGGTGTATGGATTTTGCTTTTCTTTTAAGGTATGTGGGGCATGATCAGTAGCCAATACGTCAATTTTATCTTCATTGAGGGCTTTCCAGAGGGCTTCGCGATCACTAGCTTTTTTGACAGCTGGATTCCATTTAATCAAGGTTCCTTTGTCAGCATAATCCTCCTCAGAAAACCAAAGATGGTGAATACAAACCTCAGAAGTAATTTTCTTTTCTGACAATTGCTTTTCGTTGGAAAACAACTCAGTTTCTATCGCTGTAGACAAATGAAAAACATGCAATTTGGCCCCAGTGGCTTTGGCCATACTAATGGCTTTGGATGAGGAACGATAACAAGCCTCTTGACTTCTTATAACATGATGCTTTTCTATTGGAATATCATCTCCAAATTGGGCAATATATCTAGCTAAGTTTTCTTTTATTGTATTTTCATCCTCACAATGAACAGCTATGGGCAAATCGGTACTGGAGAAAATTTTCTCCAATACCTTATCATCATCTACCAGCATATTACCTGTAGACGACCCAAGAAATAATTTCAGTCCTGCCGCTTTGGTGGTGTCGAAAGACTTTATTTCTTCAATATTATTATTTGTTCCTCCAAAGAGAAACCCATAGTTGGCGATGGAGTCTTTAGCCGCCCTCATCAATTTTTCTTCCAAATTTTTTTGAGTAGTGGTTTGAGGTTGAGTGTTGGGCATCTCAATAAATGAGGTAATACCTCCTGCTACCGCTGCCCTAGATTCGGAAGCAATTGTAGCCTTGTGTGTTAAGCCCGGCTCCCTAAAATGTACTTGGTCGTCAATCCAGCCTGGCAATAAATGAAGACCCGATGCATCAATGAGTTCTTCACCCCCTTCTGGTTTTATGTGGTTGGCAACTCTAACAATCATCTCACCACGAATTAAAAGATCTTTTTGGGAAACCTCTCCCTCATTGACCAATTTTGCATTTTGAATCAGTATTTCCCTCACCAAATTTGGTTTAATATACTTTTGATCCTCAAAATTAACACTGCGGACAGTGCTTCCCAAATTATTTCTCCATTCATTTTAGAAACCCCCAGTTCTCTATTGGTAAAAACTATAGGGTGTTCTTTATATTTGAGTCCTTTATTCCAAATCTTAAATTTCATTTCGATTTGAAAGGCGTAGCCTACAAATTTTATTTTATTAAAATCTAACTGCTCTAAAACTTCTCTGGTATAGCCAACAAATCCAGCGGTAGGATCTTTTATGGGCATAAAAGTGGTCCACCTGACATATAAAGAGGCCAAGTAGGACAATAAAATCCTGCTTAGAGGCCAATTGACGACATTGATGCCATTTATATAACGTGAACCTATTACCATGGAATACTCAGACTTTAGGTAATCTAACATCGTGGGTAATTCATTGGGGTGGTGAGACAAATCGGCATCCATCTCAAAAACAAATTCATATTTTTTTTCCAATGCCCACTTAAAGCCGTGAATGTAAGCTTTTCCTAAACCGTCTTTTCGTTCTCGTTGCTCCAAATAAAGTCGATTGGGATGAGTTTTAATCAAATCAAAAACTAAGTCAGCAGTTCCGTCTGGAGAAGAATCGTCAACAACCAAAATGTCAAAAGCTTTATGCTTTAGAGTCATTTGAACGATCTTTTTTATGTTTTCAACCTCGTTGTAGGTAGGAATGATTACCAATGCTTTATCCATAGTGACGGGGTTTGAAATACTAAAGTTAAAAAAATATAGAGTCAAAATACTTCCTTATTTTTATTTAATGTTTCAATGGACTGAAAGATTTCAACACCAACAAGACTGGATCACCGTAATGATCATTTTAGTTTTTATGATATGTGTTCATCTTTACAGAAATAACAAACATCAGTTTAAACTTCTAATTTCTTTTTGGAAAATCAAAAGCTACTTTAATATTTATGACAAGGAAAAGTTTACCAACCCTTTGAATAAATTCAATTTAATTCTAACATTAATTTCATTAATCACTTTTTCAATTTTATTATATTTTTTTTACTGCAAGGTTTTAGTCTCCATGTATGGAGAAATTTCATTTTTCACTTTTTCCTCTATGCTGTCCTCACTAATTATATTTCGTTATTGGATACTTAAACTTATTTTTCAATATTCAAGTCAATTGAAACTCTATCATCATACGATTTTCAGAAGTATAAGTTTTTACGGGTCGATCAGTTTATACACTCTTTTAATTATATCTTTCTACTATTATAATTTTTATGATAATAATGACCTACTTTTTATTATAATGACATTAGTCATTTGTTTGATATACTTGTCTCACCTAACCATTTACTTAGGAATCATTCAAAGTAATCCAAACAGTTTAGTTTATTTAATTTTGTATCTTTGTGCTTTCAAAATAGCGCCCTGGCTTTGGCTCTATAAATCAATTTATTAGACAAAAGCAAAAATAGAAGAAATATGAAAGTGAAGACTATTTTGGTTTCCCAGCCCGAACCTGCGAGTGATAAATCTCCTTACTCAAGATTACAAGAAAAACACAAACTCAAAATTGATTTTCGACCGTTTATTCATGTTGAGGGACTGTCAGCAAAGGAAGTTAGAATGCAGAAAATAAATTTTTCTGACTTTGATAATATCATATTAACTAGTAGAAACGCTGTGGACCATTTCTTTAGAATTACGGAAGAGATGCGATATAAAGTTCCGGATTCTACAAAATATTTTTGTCAATCCGAAGCTGTTGCATTCTACCTACAGAAGTATGTAGTTTACAGGAAGCGTAAGATTTATGTAGGGGAAAAAAGTATCAATGATTTGGAGGCTGTTTTTAAAAAATTTGAAAAAGAAAAATTTTTACTTCCCAGCTCTGATGTGCTTAAGCCAAGCATACCAGATTGTCTTAATAATATGGGTATAGACTGGACAAGGGCACCATTATACAAAACGGTTGTAAGCGATCTTTCCGATTTGAGAGATGTGTACTACGATGTTTTGGTTTTCTTTAGCCCTTCTGGGATTGAGTCACTATTCAAAAATTTTCCTGATTTTGAACAAAACAATACTAGAATAGCGGCATACGGCAATGCAACTGTGCTTGCTGCTGATAAAGCAAAATTGAGAATCGACATCAAAGCTCCGACTCCAGATTCTCCTTCAATGACTATGGCCATAGAAAAATATATCAGCAATAACGGTAAGTAATTAATTAGTTTCTATTGCGATTTTTCTTTAAAGGTTTTCGATATGAATATAACCCATCCCAATATCAGTAAACTCCCTCCAACGGGAGTAACTGGACCTAACCATGAAAAATCATAGGGGGTCAAATTTCCAAAACAGAGTATGAAGATGCTGAAGGAAAAAAGGATAACACCCCAAAAAAACAATTTAAAAATTAAATTATTCCTTGCATTTGGAATTTGAGAAAAAATCATTAAAGCCAGACCATGATACATCATGTATCGAATACCGGTCTCAAAGGATTGTAAAACTTCTGTCGAAAAGTAAGCCTTAAGACTATGACTCGCAAAAGCACCCAAGACCACTGATATCAAGGCAAAGCTACCCCCCACTATAATATATTTTCTCACTAAGTGAATGTAATATTTAAAACATTAATCTCCATTGATTAATTCATTAATTTTATTAACATAAATAGTGTTTTTAATTTAACTATTGAAGGTAAAAAATTAAAATTTTGAAGACAAAAAACGAGATAGTACTTATAGACGGCCTAGACAAGATCATTCTAAGAGCCCTTATGAAAGATGCGAGAAAGTCGATCAATGAAATTGCGAAAACCGCTGCTATATCTGGAACAGCTGTTCACCAACGGCTAAAAAAATTGGAAAGTTCTGGACTCATATCGGGATCTCACGTTTTATTGAATCCCAAAATCTTAGGCTATAAAACCATGGCTTTTATTGGTATTTACTTGGACAAAGCTATGAGAAATCCTGAAGCGGTGAAACAACTAGAGAAAATCCCTGAAGTGATAGAGTGTCATTACACTACCGGTAATTGGAGTGTTTTAATCAAAATACTTTGTGAGGATAACGAACATTTGATGACATTGTTAAATAACAAAATTCAAACCATAGATGGAGTATCAAGGACGGAAACTTTCATTTCGCTCAACCAACAGATCAAAAGACAAATTAAGTTATAAAGTATACTTTTAATTGTTATTACGATGGATCAAGGCAAAAATAATGATAAACAACTGCAAAATACCCGAAATTAAATTAGCAGTAATTACAGAAATGCTGTTAATCAAAACTCCATAGCAGAACCAAAAACAAATCCCTACAAACATAATTACATACATGGTAATGGAAACGCCTTTGGCTGTACGTTTTTTAGATATTTTAATTACCTGAGGGACAAAAGCAATCGTTGTAAAAGCTGCAGCGATCAGACCAATAATCTCAATTTGAAAGTCACTCATTAGATAACAATATTTATGATTTTTCCAGGAACCACAATTATTTTTTTGGGTCTAGATCCCTGAATTTGGTCAAGTGTACGTTGTTCTTTCATAACTGCTTGCTTAATTTCTTCCACACCCATCTCTAAAGAAAGTTTGATCTTAAAGCGCATTTTTCCATTAAAAGAAACCGGGTATTCCTTAGTTGTTTCCTCCACCTTCGAGGGATCGAAAACAGGAAATGGCTCAAATTCAATACTTTTTGGGTGTCCCAATTGTTGCCACAGTTCCTCACAAAAATGAGGTGCGAATGGGGAAAGCAAAATTAAAATAGGCTCCAAAACCGTCTTATTTGAACATTTTAAAGTAGTTAATTCATTGATGCAAATCATAAAAGTACTAACACAAGTATTAAAAGATAAACGCTCAATATCATCGGTTATTTTTTTGATAGTTTGGTGCAGTACTTTCATGCTTTCGGCACTGGGTGAATCCTCTGTAACTAAACAGTGATCATTTTGATAAAATAACCTCCAGAATTTTTTGAGGAAATTATGCACACCTGATATTCCCGCGGTATTCCAGGGTTTATCTTGCTCTATGGGACCCAAAAACATCTCATACATACGAAGAGTGTCAGCACCATATTTATCGCAAATTTCATCAGGGTTGATCACATTGTATTTTGATTTGGACATTTTTTCAACCTCCCTTCCAACGATATATTTTCCATTTTCAAGAATAAATTCTGCTTGCTGAAAGTCTTTTTGCCAAATTTTAACCGCCTCCAAATCCAACTCATCTTGGCTATTAATAAGACCCACTTCAACATGAATGGGCTCAACTTCGTATTTCCCAATTAAGCCTTTAGATAAAAAAGTAAGGGTTCCTTTTTTTCGATATATAAAAGCAGAATTTCCTAAAATCATTCCCTGATTGACCAATTTTTTCGCGTATTCTTTAGAATTTGTGTAACCTAGATCAAAGAGAACTTTTTGCCAAAATCTTGAATACAATAGATGTCCTGTAGCATGTTCACTTCCGCCCATATACAAATCTACCTCTTTCCAATACTCCATAGCATCATCCGAAAGCCACTGCATTTGATTTTGGGAATCCATATAACGGTTAAAATACCAAGAGCTTCCTGCCCACCCTGGCATGGTATTCAGCTCCAAAGGAAAAACAGATCGATAGTCAATACGGTCAATGGAGACAACCTCTTCATTGATTTCATCCCAGGCCCATTCCTTGGCATTCCCTAATGGAGGTTTTCCATCTTCGGTAGGGATATATTTTTCCACTTCGGGCAGTTTAAGGGGTAGGTATTGCTCATTTAAAGGTACTGGAATATCACCTTTGAAATATATAGGAATGGGCTCTCCCCAATATCTTTGCCGGCTAAAAACAGCATCCCTCAGCCTGAAATTCACTGATCCTATACCATAGTTTTTTAATTCCAACTCGGCAATCACTTTCTCCACTGCCGCTTTATAATCTAAACCATTTAAAAAATCAGAATGGATCAATTTTATATTCTCTTTTTCAGAAAAGGCAGCTTTGGAGACATCAACACCATCAAATATATTGATTATGGATAAATTAAAATGGTTTGCAAAATCAAAGTCTCTTTGATCTCCGCAGGGTACCCCCATGACCGCCCCAGTTCCATAACCTGACAATACATATTCGCCAATCCAAATAGGAATAGGTAGTCCAGTAAAAGGGTGAAGGGCATATGCACCTGTAAACACGCCACTAATAGTCTTAACATCAGATTGTCGTTCTCTGTCCGATTTGTGGGCAATCCGAGCTATGTAATCCGCAACCGCTTTCTGTTGATCCACGCTGGTTATTTTTTTAATCAACTGGTGCTCAGGGGCAAGCGTCATAAAAGTAACTCCAAAAATGGTGTCCGGACGAGTGGTATAGACTTTAATGGTCTCGGAGCTGTTTTCTATTTGAAAATAGATACTGGCTCCTCTGGATTTTCCAATCCAATTCCTTTGCATTTCCTTGAGAGAATCCGGCCAGTCCAATTCATCCAAGTCATTTAATAGCCTATCAGCATAGGCACTGATTCGCATGCTCCACTGACGCATTTTCTTTTTGGTGACAGGGTGTCCCCCTCGCTCAGATACACCATTTACAATTTCGTCATTGGCCAAAACAGTTCCTAATGCAGGACACCAATTAACTTGTGTTTCGGACAAATAGGTGAGTCGATAAAACAATAAGATTTTTTGTTGTTTGTCACTTTCGTAAGCGTTCCATTGATGGGCATCGAAAAGTGGAGTGTCCTTATCGCAATGAGCTTGGACATTTAAATTACCTTCCTTCTCGAAGCGATTAATCAGCTCAAAAATAGGGAGTGCCTTATTAGCCTGAAGATCATAATAAGCGTCAAATAATTTGAGAAAAATCCATTGAGTCCATCGGTAGTAATTTGGGTCTGAAGTTCTAACCTCACGATCCCAATCGAAAGAAAATCCCATTCGATCGAGTTGCTGACGGTATCTGTTGATATTAGTTGTTGTAGTTTTGGAGGGATGTTGTCCGGTTTGGATCGCATATTGCTCAGCTGGGAGTCCAAAAGAGTCGAAGCCCTGAGGATGAAGAACATTAAATCCTGAATGCCTTTTGAATCGCGCAATAATGTCACTTGCTATGTATCCTAAAGGATGACCTACATGAAGACCGGCACCAGAGGGGTATGGAAACATATCCAGTACATAATACTTAGATTTTTCACTTTGGTCATGTGCTTTAAAAGTTTTGTGAGTAGACCAAAAGTTTTGCCACTTTTTTTCGATTTTCAGAAAATTATAATCCATTAAGGCTTGTTTTTTAAATGTGTAAAATTACGCTTATTAGGAAAGGAAAAAAAGTTTCCAGCATACAAGGTTCTTTTTATTGATGGTTTTTTAATTTTACAGATACAAACTTGTTCCATGAAGCAACTGACTGAAGAAAAATTCAATAAGCGAAGACTTATTTCTACTTATTTTTCGGTAGTTGTAAGTATTGCTTTAGTTTTATTTTTAACCGGTGTATTGGGGCTTTTATTGGTCAATTCCAAAAAAGTAGCAGATCACTTTAAAGAGCAGATCGTAATGACAATCTATGTCAAGGATTCTGCCAAAGAGGTGGAATTAAAACAACTTCAAAAAACCTTACGTTTAAATTCTGCCACCAAAAAAGTAAACTATGTTTCCAAAGAAGATGCTTCCATAAGACACGCCAACGAAATTGGTGAAGATTTTATTGAGTTTTTGGGTTACAATCCGTTGCTCAATTCAATAGACGTCTATTTCAAGGCTCCTTTTTTAAATCCTGTTATGGTTTCGAAACTTAGTAAAGATATCTCTCTATACAGCTACGTAAACGAGGTGGTTTATGATCGACCGCTCCTGGAATTGTTAGATCAAAATATCAAAAAAATTACTTTTTGGATGCTGTTGGCCAGTAGCCTATTTATAATTATTGCTGTCTTATTGATCAACAGTTCCATAAGACTGTCTATCTACTCCAAAAGGTTAATTATCAAAACGATGCAACTTGTGGGAGCAACCAAAAAATTTATACGAAGACCTTTTATTAAAATCCACTTGATGATGAGTACTCTGGGATCTATTATTGCAATGTCAGGGATGGTTTTGGTAATTTATGAAATGCAAAAACGCTTTCCAGAGTTACAAATTTTTGAAAATCCTTTGGAGCAGGTGTTGGTTTTTGTTGGAGTATTCCTTTTAGGTTTGGGGATGACAATAATAAGTACTTTCTTTGCTACACAACGGTATTTGAATTTAAAATCTGACGCAGTAAACTAATTTCTTGAGATGAATAACGAAAATCCAAAAAAAGAATTCCTATTCAACAATAGAAATTATCGATTTTTACTCTTATCTATTGCACTTATTGCAATCGGATTTATTTTCATGGCAGGTGGAGGAAGTGAAGATCCAAATGTTTTTAACCCTGAAATTTTTAATTTCCGCAGAATTAGATTGGCACCCACGATTGTTCTTTCGGGTTTTGGATTGGCAATTTATACCATTTTAATGCCTCCAAAAAAAAGTAAATGAATGCGCTAGAAACCCTGATTCTTGGAATTATTCAAGGCTTAACAGAGTTTTTACCCGTTTCTTCCAGCGGTCACTTAGAATTGGTCAAAGCTATTTTAGGAAGTGATTATGAAAAACAACAAAGCTTATTGATTACTATTACACTTCATGCCGGAACTGCATTCAGCACCCTTTTTGTTTTCAGAAAAGACATCTCGTTAATTCTTTCAGATTTAATTAAATTTAAAAAAGGAAAGAGTTTAAGCTTTAGTAAAAAAATCGTCCTTTCTATGATTCCTGCCGTTCTGTTTGGTCTTTTTTTTGAGGGCTTTATAGCCTCGCTTTTTGAAGGTAAAATTGCCCTAGTGGGAACCATGTTGATGATTACTGCCATGCTTTTATATTTGGCAGATCGGGTTGATGAAAACAAAAAAGAATTGAGTTACGGAACTGCATTTTCAATTGGTCTCATACAAGCTTTAGCCATTCTCCCCGGAATTTCAAGGAGTGGAGCCACGATTGCACTGGGAGTTCTATTGAAGATTGATCGAGACAAAGTTGCTCGATTTTCTTTTTTGATGGTCATTCCTTTAATCCTAGGAAGTATCGCTAAAAGTATTTTGGATGGAAATCTAACACAAGAAAGCACTGAACTATTCCCCCTGATAATTGGTTTTTTAAGCGCTTTCATTACAGGGATTTTTGCCTGTCGTTGGATGGTTGCCTTAGTAAAAAAAAGTAAACTCAAATACTTTAGTTTCTACTGTATAATGTTGGGTGGACTTGCCATCCTTAGTAGTTTATAATATGAACTTGTCACTTGAATCCATCATTGAAGGTCAGCTTTTATTAGTAGATAAACCAAGAGAGTGGACATCTTTTCAAGCTGTTAACAAATTAAGGTGGGCTTTTAAAAAAAAACACAAGCTAAAAAAACTAAAGGTTGGTCATGCTGGAACACTCGATCCGTTGGCTACTGGATTATTGCTAATTTGCACCGGAAAAATGACCAAAAAAATCAGTGAAATTCAGGCCCTTGAAAAAGCTTACTCTGGAATCATTACATTGGGAGCAACTACCCCTTCCTACGATCTCGAAACAGCAATAGATAAAAGTTATTCCATAAATCATATTGATCAAAATATAATAAACGTAGTCAAAAAAAAATTTGAAGGTGAAATTGATCAGAACCCTCCAATTTTCTCTGCTATTAAAAAAGATGGGAAACGGCTTTATGATTTAGCCAGAAAGGGTGAAAAAATAAAAATTGAATCCAGAAAAGTGACCATTTACTCATTTGATTTTACCCAAATCGATACTCCCCAACTCCACTTTCACATAATATGTTCAAAAGGAACCTATATCCGATCCCTTGCTCATGATTTTGGCAAAGCTCTTCAATCCGGGGGGTATTTGAGCCAATTAAGAAGAACCGCTATAGGCTCCTACACAGTTGAAAATGCCCTCACCCCTGATCAAATTATAGAAAAACTTGAACGATTATAATCGCGGGATGAACTTATAGTTCTTGATTTTTAATAATTTTGCAGTAAATCAACAGGATATGGAACTCACCTCAGATGAGGTAATGAAAAGGTTAGACCGGAAGGGGTACTTGGATATACACATTCCCAAAGAGCTCGATTTAGTTTCAGCAATCAAACGACTAAAAAAAGAAAAAAAGGCAGTTTTACTGGCACATTATTATCAAGAAGCTGAAATTCAAGAGTTAGCTGATTATTTGGGTGACAGTTTATATTTGGCCCAAGCCGCGAAGGAGGTTAAGGCCGAAACGATTGTTTTTGCAGGCGTACATTTTATGGCTGAAACTGCAAAAATTGTCAATCCCTCAAAAAAAGTCATCCTCCCTGATTTGAATGCAGGCTGCTCACTTGCAGATTCTTGTCCCCCTGAAGAATTTAAAAAATTCATTAACCAATATCCTGGAGCACATATAGTGACCTACATCAACTGCTCTGCCGAAATTAAGGCACTGAGCACCATAGTATGCACCTCGAGTAACGCTATTAAGGTTATCGATTCCATTCCGAAGGGAGAAACGATTATTTTTGCACCCGACAAGAACTTGGGACAATATCTCATCAAAGAAACCGGAAGGGATATGATATTATGGGATGGGTCTTGTATCGTTCACGAAGCTTTTTCATTTGAAAGAATTGTCACACTCGCTAAGGAAAACCCAAAAGCCAAATTTATCGCACACCCGGAAAGCCAATCTCAAGTCCTTAATATTGCACATTACATTGGTAGTACCTCGGGCTTGTTAAATTATGTTCAAAGTGATTCTTCAAAGTGCTTTATTGTAGCGACTGAAGCTGGAATCCTTCACGAAATGAAAAAACGTTGCCCCGAAAAGACCTTTATTCCCGCACCCGTAGAAGACGAAACTTGTGCTTGCAGCGAATGCGCCTTTATGAAACTCAACACACTAGAAAAATTATATTTGTGTTTGGAACATGAACAACCCGAAGTACAACTTTCTGATAGCCTCATAGAAAAAGCCAAAATTCCCATTAACAGAATGTTAAAGCTAGGTTAAAATTATGGATACCAATATACTCGTTATAGGAAGTGGTATCTCAGGATTGACATATGCCATCAAGATAGCCCAGCAAAATCCGAGCCTAGAGGTCGTTATGATTTCGAAAAATACCTTGCTGGAAAGCAATACAAGATATGCCCAAGGGGGAATTGCAGTTGTCTCCAACTTTAAGGAAGACTCTTTTGATAAACATATTAAAGACACCATGATTGCTGGAGCAGGAGAATGTGACCAGGATGTGGTTAAATTTGTTGTCAAAGAAGGTCATGATCGCCTGCAAGAGTTGATCGATTGGGGAACCCACTTCGACAAGCAAAAAAATGGATTACACCTAACAAAAGAAGGAGGGCATTCCGAAAAAAGAATTGTACACCACAAGGACAAAACAGGACTTGAAATTCAGGAATCCTTAATCAAGAAGATCAAAACTTTTTCCAACATCTCTCTTTTACAAAACCATACCCTTGTTGACTTAATTACAGATCACCACAGTGGAGGTAATTATAAGCGATGTTATGGGGCATATGTAATTTCCAATTTGGAACAAGAAATAATTAAAATTTCTGCCCAGATTACCGTCTTGAGCACCGGGGGTGCCGGGCAGCTTTTTTCCCATACCACCAATCCCGAAAATGCAACCGGAGATGGCTTAGGAGCTGCTTACAGAGCTAAAGTATTTATTAAGGGACTACCTTTTGTACAGTTTCACCCAACTGCCCTTTATCCCAAAATCAAAAGAAATACTTTTTTGATCTCAGAAGCTGTCAGAGGAGAAGGAGGAATTTTAAGAAGTTTGTCTGGCAAAAGGTTCATGACTGAATATCATCCAAAAGCTGAACTTGCACCCAGGGACATTGTTGCCCGATCTATTGCAGAGGTCGTCAATGAAACCGGTGACGATTATGTTCTTTTAGATTGTAAAGCAATCAGCGAAAAAGAATTTCAAAATCAATTTCCCACCATAAAAGAAAATTGTCAAAAAGTTGGAATAAACCCCCCGCATGACCATATTCCAGTGATCCCTGCTGCTCACTATTTCTGTGGAGGCATCAGTGTCAATCACTATGGAGAGACAAAACTCAAAGGCCTTTACGCTATAGGAGAATGCAGCTATACAGGCCTTCACGGTGCTAATCGTTTGGCATCGAATTCGTTGTTGGAATCACTTGTTTTTTCTCATCGTGCTGCTATAAATTCAATCGATCAAATGAAAGAAACTCTTCCTCCACGAGATTTCTACCTAAAACTACCCGAATGGAAAGAAGAACACTATTTTTCTAATGAAAAGATCAGTGCAATTGGGCGTATAAAAAAACAATTGCAAAATTTAATGACTACTAAAGTGGGTATTTTCAAAACTTCCATAGGCCTGATTGAGGCAGAGGTGGAGTTAAAAAATATATTTTTGGAAACTCAAGACATATACCTACAAAATAAATTAACACTTGGTATTTGTGAGTTGAGAAATATGGTGAGTGTAGCCTATTTGATGATCAAACAGTCTCAAGACTTGAAGCAAAATAAAGGAGTATTTTACAACCAAGATTACGTTGAATAATTTTTACAATACCTATAAGAATGCTATTGATCAATTTATTGATCAAGCCCTTGAAGAAGACATTCAAGGAGGTGACCATAGCAGCAATGCTTGCTTTAATGACATATTGGAACGGGAAGCCGTCTTAATGGTCAAAGGCAATTGTGTGATTGCTGGTCTGACGCTGGCAGAAAAAATTTTCAATCGATACGATCCCTCCTTGGAAATTAAACCTTTGGCCAAAGATGGGGATAAAATGGAACTTGGAACAGTTGCTTTTCATGTTAAAGGCAGTGCCAAGTCAATTTTGGCTACCGAGAGGTTGGTACTCAATTGCATGCAAAGGATGAGTGGAATTGCAACACTTTCTAATCGACTAAGTCAGAAAATCCTTCACACCAATTGTAAGATTCTCGACACCCGTAAAACTACACCTGGTTTTCGTTATCCCGAAAAGTGGGCAGTTTCAATTGGTGGCGGCTACAATCATCGTATGGGTTTGTTTGATGCAATCATTATTAAAGACAACCATGCTGATTTTTGTGGAGGGTTAACTCAAGCTTTGGAAAAAACAAAGGGTTATTTAATAAAAAATGCCCTGGAAATACCTGTCATTGTTGAGGTAAGAAATGGAAATGAAATTGATCAGGTAATCCGTTTTCCTTGGGTAAAAAGAATTCTTTTAGACAATATGTCCCCTGAAATTTTGATGGAAAACATCAAAAAAATCAATGGAAAATTCGAGACCGAGGCCTCGGGAAATATTTCGGCACAAAACCTGATTTACTTCGCGGAATCAGGAGTAGATTATGTATCGATGGGAGCACTTACCTATGGTGCCAATACCACAGATTTGAGCTTTAAAGCCGTGTAACGTTTCCCTCTATATTTGCTATATTTGTGTAATTCCAAACTATGAAATACAAAAGAATTCTTCTTAAGCTTAGTGGTGAAGCACTAATGGGCCATCAAAATAATGGCATTGATCCAATTAGGCTAAACGAATACGCATGTGAGATAAAGGAGATTCAAAAAACAGGGACTCAAATCGCCATAGTAATCGGCGGTGGAAATATCTTCAGAGGTGTTTCCGGTGCCAGTAAGGGTATGGATAGGGTTCAAGCCGATTATATGGGGATGCTTGCTACCGTCATTAATGGTTTGGCATTACAAAGTGCGTTGGAAAATAATGATGTTCCAACCAGGTTACAGACCGCCATTAAAATTGAAGCAATTGCAGAGCCTTTCATTAAAAGAAGGGCGACCCGACATTTGGAGAAAGGAAGGGTCGTAATTTTTGGATCTGGAACAGGGAATCCTTACTTTACTACCGACTCTGCAGCTGTACTCCGTGCAATAGAAATCAATGCAGATGTAATACTGAAAGGAACTAGAGTAGATGGCATTTACAATGAGGATCCTGAAAAAAACAAAGAAGCCATCAAATTCGACAAACTTTCATTCGACGATGTACTAAAAAAAGGACTCAAGATCATGGACACTACTGCATTTACATTGAGTCAAGAGAACAACCTGCCAATTATTGTTTTTGATTTGAATACAAGAGGAAATCTCAGCCGAATCATCAAAGGTGAAAATGTAGGAACCAGAGTTGATTTTTAAATAATCATCAAAATGAATGAAGAAATTTTTATCATCACCGAAACTACTAAAGAAAGTATGGATTCGTCCATCAATCATTTAGAAAAAGAACTGCTCAACATCAGAGCAGGTAAGGCGAACCCCGTGATGCTTAATGCTGTAAAGGTAGAATACTATGGCACCCCAACTCCCATAAGCCAAGTAGCCAATATCAACACTCCCGATGCCAGAACCCTTAGCATCCAACCTTGGGAAAAAGATTTATTACCCGAAATAGAAAAAGGAATTTTGCAAGCCAACCTTGGTTTTAACCCCATGAACAATGGCGAATCTTTGATCATAAATATTCCTCCATTAACAGAAGAACGTAGAAGGGAATTGGTGAAATTAGTTAAAGCAGAAGCTGAAAATGCCAAAATAGCCATCAGAAACGCACGAAAAGATGCCAACAATGAGATCAAAAAAATCGATAGTTCCGAAGATGTTAAAAAAAACGCCGAGATAGACATTCAAGAATTGACAGATCAATATATTAATAAAGTAGATGGCATCATAGGTATCAAGGAGAAAGAAGTTTTAACCGTTTAGTATGCCCAACGCTGATGATGTCTGACGATGATGAAGCGTAAAAAAAATACTTTTTGGGCTACTGTTGCTAACTTAATTTTAAGAAACCGCTTCTTTATCATCGGAGGTATCATTTTGTCGACTGTTTTTTTTGGTACTCAGTGGAAATATATGCGGTTTACTTTTACTGAAGCCAATCTTCTCCCCAGCAACCATCCCGAAAATATCCAATATGATACTTTTATAAAAACATTTGGCGAAGAGGGGAATTTAATTGTTATAGCCCTCAAAGAAGAACAATTTTTCGAATCCATAATCTTTGAAAAATGGATTGCCCTAAATCATAAAATTGAGTTCTTCAGTGAGGTAGATTTTGTGCTATCGATAAATAATGTAAAAGAATTGGTTAAGGATGAGAGTCTAAAATCATTTGTGTTAAAATCTGTTTTTGATGCCAACAATTACAAGCTTAACGATATTAAAAAATTTAAGCAAAAGCTCTTTTTAGAACTCCCATTCTATCGAAATATACTTTATGATAATGATGGTAAAACTATTAGATCTGCCATTTACATGGACAAAAATATCGTCAATACAGAAAAGAGGAAAGATTTTATTTTCCAAACTTTTATCCCCCTGATCACTGCTTTTGAAAAAGATACAGGTTTGGATGTCAAAATCTCGGGTATGCCCTATATCAGGACTTTGAATGCGCAGAATATATTAGATGAAATAGGTGTTTTTGTTGTATCAGCCGTTTTACTGACCAGTCTGATCTTTTTTCTTTTTTTCAGATCTTTCAGAGCCACCTTTATATCGATGTTTGTTGTAATAATTGGGGTAATGTGGGCCTTTGGAATTTTAGGATTACTCCGTTATGAAATCACCATTTTAACAGCACTAATACCTCCTTTAATAATCGTTATTGGAGTACCCAACTGTATTTTTTTGATCAACAAATACCAACAAGAATTTGCCAAACACGGAAACATGGTCAAGTCTTTACAAAGGGTAATAATGAAAATAGGCAATGCCACACTAATGACCAATCTTACCACTGCCTCTGGTTTCGCCACATTTATTTTGACAGACAGTAAAGTGTTAAAAGAATTTGGAATTATTGCCTCTATCAATATCATCGCCATCTTTTTCTTATCTCTTTCAATAATTCCAATTGCCTACAGTTTTATGTCTCGGCCAAGTAAAAAACATCTGAAACATCTCAAGAGCCTTTACCTTAAAAAATTTGTAGACTTGATAGAGAACAAAGTTAGATACAAAAGAACCAATGTATTTGTTATCTCCATTTTAAGTTTGATCATTGGGATCATTGGTATTTATCAAATCAAAATTTCGGGAAGTATTATTGAGGA
Source organism: uncultured Flavobacteriaceae bacterium (assembly GCA_913020295.1). Classification (GTDB taxonomy): domain Bacteria; phylum Bacteroidota; class Bacteroidia; order Flavobacteriales; family Flavobacteriaceae; genus UBA8316. The sequence continues at coordinate 53,087 of CAJWAA010000001.1, forward strand.
CATGCCCAAAAAATCTGAATTTTTTAGCGATATAATTTTCTTTGATAAAGAATTTAACGGCATCGTACCAATAGAGATTATCATCGATACTCGTCGCAAAGGAGGCGCAACAAGACTTTCCACACTCAAAAGGATTGACAAACTTGAACAATATATTGATGATATACCTGAACTTTCTCAACCGATCTCATCTGTTAGTGGTGTCAAATTTATCAAACAAGCCTACTACAATGGCAATCCCAACTACTATAAACTTCCCACATCGCAGGAAAATTCTTTTATTACTAGGTATATTAAGAATTTTAAAGGTTCTGAAGGATTGATGAACAATTATATTGACAGTACTAAGCAATTCAACAGGGTAACAACTTTTATGAAAGACATTCCCACAGAACGTATCGAAGAAATTGAGAAGGATCTACTAAAAGAAATCGATAAAATCTTTCCTCCTGAGCGTTATAAAGTTAAGTTGACAGGAAAAACATTATTATATTTAAAAGGTACTCATTATCTAATCCGAAATTTGATTATCTCTTTGTCACTGGCTATTTTGCTGATTGCATTATTTATGGCTTATATGTTCCGGTCATTTAAAATGATTGTCATTTCATTGATTCCCAATTTATTACCACTGATCATTACGGCTGGTGTAATGGGATATTCGGGAATTCCACTCAAACCCTCAACAATTTTAGTTTTTAGCATTGCTTTTGGAATTTCGGTGGATGACACTATCCATTTCTTAGCTAAATACAGACAAGAATTAATGGCCAATAAGTGGAAAACCAAAACTTCAGTATATGTCGCATTGCAAGAGACAGCAGTAAGTATGTTTTATACCTCGATTGTATTATTCTTTGGATTTGCAGTCTTTATGAGTTCAAATTTTGGTGGTACAGTTGCGCTGGGAGGTCTGGTTTCGGTTACCCTACTATTTGCCATGTTAGCCAATTTGATTCTTCTGCCCTCTTTACTGATTTCATTGGAATTCGCAGTAAGCAATCAAAAACTTTTAAAAGTATCGAAAATCAAAAGAGTTCCTGAAAACGGCCTTAAAAAATCCTAAATCTATTCTTTAAATAAAACTATCTTTGAGCTGAAAATTTTTTACCATGAAATACCCTCGATTAGTTGAATTATTGAGCAAACCTGAAAACTACGATTCTGTCTTGGTGAGGGGCTGGGTAAGAACATTTCGAGCCAACCGTTTTATTGCCCTCAATGATGGATCCACCATAGAAAATCTCCAATGTGTTGTTGATTTTAAAAATACCGATGAGAAAATACTCAAGAAAATTAATACCGGTGCAGCAATTGAGGTTTCAGGTAAACTTATCAAAAGTATGGGAAAGGGTCAATCTCAAGAGGTATTGGTCGAAAAAATAGAGATAATAGGTGAAGCAGATCCTGATCTTTATCCCATTCAACCCAAAAAACACAGTTTTGAATTCTTAAGAGAAAAAGCCCACCTCAGAGTGAGAACAGCCACTTTTAGTGCAGTGATGAGAATTCGCTCTGTTCTTTCTTTTGCCATCCATCAATTTTTCCAAGATAAAGGTTTTTACTATATACATACACCAATCATCACAGGGAGTGATGCAGAAGGTGCCGGAGAAATGTTTCGTGTATCTGTTTTAGACCCCCAAAAACCCCCTATTGATGCTGATGGTTCGGTAGATTTCAAACAGGACTTCTTTGGAAAAGAAACCAATCTAACCGTATCCGGGCAACTTGAAGCGGAGACTTATGCTCTAGGACTTGGAAATGTATATACTTTTGGTCCTACTTTTAGAGCAGAAAATTCAAACACCTCACGACACCTCGCAGAGTTTTGGATGATTGAACCCGAAATGGCTTTCTATGACCTGGACGACAATATGGATTTGGCCGAAGAATTTATCAAAAATATCCTCACATATGTTATGGAAAAATGTGAGAAAGATTTGATTTTTTTGGATCAACGTCTTGAAAATGAAGATAAAACAAAGCCCCTAATTCAAAGGAGCCCTATGAGATTGATCCAAAAAATAAAATTTGTAATTGAAAATGAATTTAAAAGAGTTTCTTATAGCGAAGCAATTGATATTTTAAAAAACTCAAAGCAGAATAAAAAGAAAAAATTCAAATATTTAATTCAAGAATGGGGAACTGACCTACAAAGTGAACACGAGCGTTACCTGGTTGAAAAACACTTTAATGCTCCTGTTATACTTTACGATTATCCTGCCAAAATTAAGGCCTTTTACATGCGCATGAATGAGGATCAAAAGACAGTTCGTGCAATGGATATTCTGTTTCCTGGTATAGGTGAAATCGTGGGAGGATCCCAAAGGGAAGAACGACTTGTATTTCTAAAAAAGAGAATTCAAGAATTGGGGATTGATGATGAGGAGCTTTGGTGGTATTTGGATTTGAGACGTTTTGGAAGTACTCCCCATAGTGGATTTGGGCTAGGATTTGAAAGGTTGGTCCTTTTCGCTACTGGCATGTCAAACATCAGAGATGTTATTCCGTATCCACGTACCCCACAAAACGCATCATTTTAAACATACTGCTTATCTTGACTTTTTTTATCTTTATGAAAGTTATTTTATAATATGTTAAAACAACAGCTCCAAATAAGGCTTTCTCAAAAGCTGTCTCCTCAACAAATTCAGTTGATGAAGTTGATTCAGCTGTCCACTTTAGATTTGGAGCAACGTATTCAATCTGAAATTGGAGAAAATCCGGCCCTTGAAAAGGGGAAAGAGGTAGATGAAAATGAATTGGAAACCACTGATCCTTACGATGACTATCAGAATGATCAAAAAATAGACACTGAAGATATAGATATTGACGCTTACTTAAGCGATGATGAGTTACCCAATTATAGACTACATTCTAATAACCATTCCACTGATGAGGTTAATAGAGAGATTCCCTTTTCAGGTGGAGCTAGTTTTCACGAATATTTAGAAAGTCAATTGCAGAATTTAATCCTTACTGCCCAAGAAAGACCAATCGCAGAATTCCTCATTGGCAGTATCGATAATAGTGGATACCTTAGAAGGTCTATGGATGATATTGTCGATGACTTGGCCTTTACCCAAAATATTATCGTGAGTGCAGAAAACTTGAAAAATATTCTCAGAAAAATACAATCGATGGATCCCCCTGGTGTTGGGGCAAGAAGCCTTCAAGAATGCCTATCCCTCCAGTTGGCCAGAAAAGAAAAAGATCGTCCTGAAGTGGAATTGACCCGAAGAATCATAGACACTTCATTCGAAGAATTTTCAAGAAAACACTATCAGAAATTACAAGATCGATTCCATTTGACTGAAGACGAGTTGCGTTTGGTTTTTGATGAAATCGCAAAGCTGAATCCTAAACCGGGAGGTGCACTCTCCCAAAGTAATCAAAACAATCATATCGTTCCGGATTTTATAATGACCATAGAAAACGGGAATTTAAAAGTAACGCTAAATAGAAGAAATGCCCCCGAATTGAGAATATCCAAAAATTATAAGGAAATGCTTTCCGGTTATTCTGAATCACCCATTAAAAACAAATCCCAGCAGGAGGCTATCCTTTTTATTAAACAAAAGTTGGATGCTGCCAAATGGTTTATAGATGCTATAGAGCAAAGACATCAAACCCTCTACCTCACCATCAATGCAATTGTAGACTACCAAAGTGCTTATTTTTTAACTGGAGACGAACAAAAACTCAGACCTATGATCCTAAAAGATATCGCCGATAAAATTGAAATGGACATATCAACGGTTTCCCGAGTAGCTAATAGCAAATATATAGACACCCCATATGGGATAAAGCTTTTAAAAAGTCTTTTTTCTGAAGGCATGAAAAATGAAGAGGGAGAGGATGTTTCAACCATTGAAATAAAAAATATATTAGAGAAACTCATTTCGAAAGAAAATAAAAAAACCCCCTTAGCCGATCATGCACTTTCTATTTTGCTTAAGGAAAAAGGCTATAAAGTGGCACGAAGAACTATAGCCAAATACCGGGAACAAATGGACATACCTGTAGCTCGACTCAGAAAATCCATATGATTAAAGAATATAAAAAATCAATCCCAATTTGAGGGTTTGGAGTTTTGGAATATTTCCAACGGAAAGGTTAATCTCGGGATTATAGATAGAATTCAAATCGTATTCAAACAAAATATTCCAGGTATTATAACCAAATGACGTGAAAACTGTAGTATTATTTTTTCTAATGAAATCATTTTGAAAGGATTTTCCATGAAAAAGGTTGTAGTGTGATGAAAAATTCCAAATATATTTCATCCCTCCATAAACCCTCCAAAAACCTGTTCGATCCAATGTAGAGGTTCGAAATCGAAATGAAAGGGGGATTATAAACGAGGAGTATGTCTGACGATTTCTTTCATTTTCTCTTATGAAAAAAGTAGGCTTATCTCCACTTGTATCCAAATGAAGATTAGAGATCAACCGGTTGTAACCATATCCAAGTCCCAAACCTAAAGCTGTCCGACCTGTGATATTTAAGGGTATGTCTCTAACAAAGCCTATTTGGAAGTTGTTCGAAAAACCATTTTGTTTAAAGCCACTGATGTTCTCTTGTTGAAGCTGTAATGCAAAACTAATGTAAAATTGATCTTCTCTATATTTATTGGATAGTTTGTCTTTCTGAGCATTTGCAGACCATCCCACTAACAAAACTCCTGCAAAAAATAAAAGTCGAACTGACATTTTTGTAAAAATTTTTATATTTAATTTATTGCAAAACGAGGTAAAAAAAAAGTGCCACTAGGGGCACTTTTCTTCAATAAAATTATCATTCAATCAATATTTTGAGAATAATCACCTATTCGGGTGGTATAGTTAATCTTCAAAGCATTTACTTTTCTGAGTTCTTGTTTGATATCAGAAATCAAACCCATCTTAGTTTCGCCATCTACTTTTAGGGCAGTGGTCAATACATTTTGTAACTCCTGACGTTTGGATGCACGCTCAGACAAGACAAAAGCACCCACCTCAGAGACTGTGGCAAATTTATCATTGAGTTGGATACGAGGTTGAGTTCCATATTTATCTGTATAGCGACTTGAGGGCTCTCCCGCGTATATATACATTACTCGATCTTTCTTATCCAATTTCTGAATTTGATCTGCGGCAGGTAACTGATTTTTCACCATCAAGGTACTATCCCTCATTACCGTAGCCACCATGAAAAAGAACAACAACATAAAAACAATATCGGGCAGAGATGCTGTTGAAATTGCTGGTAGATCTCCTCCTTTTTTCTTTTTAAACTTTGACATTACTGTTTTATTAGTTAGTTTTACTGGGTTCAGCTTCAGAAAGCTTTTGTGGGAACAATAATTTGACCTCAGTCAGCTTGGGTTTTAGCCTTTCTTTTTCTTCCGGCGAAGTTCTGGGATCAGAGTATTTCTTGTTTGCTTCTACAAAGGTCATGGACTCATTGGGAAACAACCTAATAAACTCACGGTCTCTAAGCACATTGTAAGCAGCAACCAATTCATTCTGAACAGCAATGTAAACCTTGTAAGAGGTTTCTCTGTCATTTTTTAATGAAATGATCGCTTTTTCAGGGTTGTCTGACGATTTGGGATCACGAGTCCCCTGACAGAATTCGCAGGCATCTTCACCTTCACCGCCTCCATTATCAAGAAACTCGGTAGCCAAAGCACGTAAATCCGAAATGTCTACCAACTCTTCCTCTACCAACAATTGATTGTTTTTGTTTACCACCACAGTAAAGATATTTTTCTCCTTTATGATTGGTGGATCTTCAATTTCTTCAATCGGAGGTAGCTTTCTATTGAGGCCACTATCAGTCTCAATTGTAGTGGTGACCAAAAAGAAAATTAATAGTAAAAAGGCAATGTCTGCCATTGATCCTGCATTCACTTCTGGTGCTGATCTTTTGGCCATAACTTTTTATTTTTTTATAATTTTTGTGACCCCTGAAAGTATCATCAAACTAATAGCAATGACAGCGAGTATATAAAAGGTTCTGATACCGGTACCTACCCACTTTGAGCCACTTGCCGATAGTACCTCTCCATCTTTTAGAGGAGTTTCTACCCCCTCAGAGAGCACGTAGGAAATTCCAATAACACACAGAAATAAACCGATGGAAATCGCAGCTTTCTTTAATTTAGCACGGTCAGAAAACAATCCTAAAAGTGAAAAAATTAATGTAGTTGCTATAGTGATGAAAATTATAATTCGTGCCAATTCTACGAGTGGAGAAACAGCACTGAAGTCACCCATTGTAGCAGCCATTTTGATGTCATCATCTCCAGTACCAATAATTCTGAATAAGAAAAAGGCAGCCAGAACACTAATAATAGCACTGATTATTTTAATTATATTTTGAATTTTCATATTCTCAATTATTTTTTCTGTGCCACCAAAATATCAATCAAGTTGATGGATGCATCCTCCATATCGTTTACTATACTGTCAATCTTAGCGATAATATAGTTGTAAAATACTTGAAGAATAATTGCTACAATCAAACCAAAAACTGTGGTCAATAGTGCTACTTTAATACCACCGGCAACTAATGAAGGTTGCATGTCACCAGCAGCTTCAATTTTATCAAAAGCTTGAATCATACCGATTACAGTACCCATGAACCCTAGCATCGGAGCCAAAGCTATGAACAAGGAAATCCATGATACGTTCTTTTCTAATTGCCCCATCTGTACTCCTCCATAAGCCACAACTGCCTTTTCAGCACTCTCAACACCTTCGTTGATACGATCAAGACCTTGATAGAAAATAGATGCAACAGGACCCTTGGTGTTTCTACAAAGCTCTTTAGCAGCCTCAACACCACCTGAGGAAAGTGCCTCCTCAACCCCTGTGGTAAGCTTCTGAGAATTGGTAGTGGCTAGATTTAGATAGATTATACGCTCAATGGCAATGGCAAGGCCAAGGATTAAACAAATCAAAACAATCCCCATAAATCCGGGGCCACCTTCGATAAATCTTTTCTTAAGTTCTTGAGTGAAAGAAGCTTCGGCAGCATCCATTTCCTCTTCTTCTTCCTCAAATACGGTTTCCTCCACTACAGGAGCTTCTTCTTCTAATGTTTCATCAGAAACAGTTTCTTCTTGTTGCTCTGTTTCTTGAAGGGTTAAATTTAAAATTGTTGAAGAGTAAGCTAAAGATTGGGTCATTAACATCCCAACAAAGCTTAAGGCAAAAAGTAATTTTCTCATTTTGATCAAAGTTTTGTTCAATTCTATAATTTTTTAAAGATAAAAAAAAATACATACTAAAGCATTTTTTTTGCACAGACTAAGATTTTGATTTATAAAAATGAGTTTGTACTAAATATAAAATAAAAGTGTTTAGTAGAGGTTTCTACTTAAATGGATTAAATAGTTTGGAGCAAAATCTATGAGTTAAACACTTTGATCAAAAAGTTAATACCAAATCACTAAGGGTAACGTTAATAACTATAGTTTTAAGTGGAGTAATCTATCGAACTATAGTTATAAATCAAAAACTGAGTTAGCACAGAGTCGATTTTCAACCTATAATGCTAACGTATTTAATTTAGGAATTAATTTGACATACAAATATTCTATAACTAATATGGGAAAAAACCTGTGGAATAAATTTGTTAATAAAAGGGATTTAGTTAAAGTAGAGTAATTAAATAGAAGAACTTATCTGAGGATTTTAAATTGGGGAATTATTTTCTATTTTTAATACACAAAATTTCTATTTATAAAACATTATTAGGACTAGTTTTTAAAAAGTTAACATAAAAGTTTAACTATGAAAAAGTTTCAAATTCAACTAAATCTTTTCTTAACAATCCTGTTATGTTCTCAAGTTCTTGCACAGAATAATTGGAAAAACATTAAAACTATAGAAGATTTATATGAGTCATATCCAAATAGGCTTGAGTTCCTTTTTGATCAACTAGATCTTAATTATGATGGATTAGGTGAGGTTAAGAAGAGCTATGAAGAAAAAGATTTAGTAACTGCTGCAAGAAAACTTCTAATATACTATAAGAAAAATGGGAAGCTTGATAGTATAAGAAAAAAACAGCCAATAGTAACAAACGAATCGGTTTCAAAATCAGATACGATTTTAAAAAATGTGTTTACTATCCAGAATGTTAAAAGCAAACTACCAATACTTAAGGATTCTCATCGAGACTGGTATCATAAAGGACCTTTCAATGATGAGGAATGGGCATGGTTATCAAATAGACATTCTCAATTATCTCAGGTGTTTCAATCTTATTTGGAGACGGGTAATCCAAAGTATGCTTTATATGTAGATGAGTTTTTGAGAGATTTTATTATTAAAAGCTGGCCTTATCCAAAAAAAAAGAGTACTACTTCAGTATGGAGGGGACTAGAGGTTTCATTTAGAGCAAAAAAATGGAGTGATATTTTTTATTCCTCATTAAATTTTGATCAATTCTATCCCGCGACTCATTTACTTATTCTAATAAGTTTAGCTGAGCATGCCCACTACAATTATAACTTTCACAGAAAAAAGGGTAATTGGTTGACAATGGAAATTTCAGCATTAACGAAAATAGCAAGTTTTTTCCCAGAATATAAATTATCTAATCAGTGGATAGATTATTCAATAAAGGAGATGACAAAGAGTATGCAAGAACAGATTTATCCTGATGGTGTTCAAACTGAGCTATCATCACTTTATCACAATGTATCTCTTAAAAACTTTGAGCTCTTTAATGATCTTTGCATTTTGGTAGGAAGGGATTTACCCGATTATTACTTAAAGACTATTGAACAGATGTATAATTACTCTGCCAGGGTCATGAGACCTGATGGCAGTAGACCATTAAATAATGACTCAGACAGGGGAAATCAGCTTGGAAAAACTTACACATTTGCTTACGATAATAGGCAATTAATTATAGATGGGTACAAAAGATATAATAATCCTGAATGGCTATTCATTGCAACTAATGGTAAAAAGGGAATAGCCCCGAAACAAAAATCTTTCTTTTATCCATGGGCAGGGCAATTAATTTCAAGAAGTGGTTATGACAAATTAGCTCATTGGGCATTTTTTGACGTTGGCCCATGGGGTTCAGGACATCAACATCAGGATAAACTTCATCTTTCGATATCGGCCTATGGATATGATTTTCTAGTAGATTCAGGAAGGTTTGCCTACAAAGGGGTTGTTGCAGATAAATTTAGATCATTCGCTAGGGGAAGTTCGGCTCATAATGTAGTTCTAATTGATAATAAAAATCAGAACCCAGGACCAGAAAAAACTTTAAGTCCGCAATCAATTGATAAATACAGGATTACTGAAAACTATGATTATGCTTTTGGAACATTCAATAATTTTATAGAACTAAAAGGTGAAGCTGAACACACAAGGGCACTTTTTTATCTTAGAGATCAATTTTGGTTAGTTCTAGATCATATTTCAACAGATCGTCCAAGAAATTTAAAATTTTTATGGCATTGGCACCCCAAATGTAGAGTAATTCAAGAATCAATTAATACTCGTGGGGTTGTTGATAAAAAAAGTTTAACGGTTATGCCATTATCAAATGACAATTTTAAAATTTCGCAGATTTCTGGCCAAGAGAATCCAAATATCCAAGGATGGTATAGTTCTGAATACAACTTGTATGAACCTAATATTTTAACAGAGTACAGTGTCGAAATTGATAAAACGGAATCTTTTTTGTGGTTATTAATTCCTGAGAATAATAGTAAAAGGCGTATAAAAACAAATATTTTAGAATTAAATTCTTCAGGTTTTGATGTAGAAATTTTTTTAGATAATGAGAGTTGGATAATCTCCATACCTTTAAAAAATAGTTTAGATGTTGAACTGGTCAAGAAAAATTAATTTAAAGAATCAAATTTTGGATTAAAAAAATTAAAATCAGCTTTTTTATAACTCTACTGTTGCAATTCATTTGCCCAAACTTTCATTATACCGACACCTCTGTTTGACCATGTAAAATAAGGGATCGCTTTATAGTCATTAACTGAAATTGAATAGATTCCATTTAAAAGGTCTGTTTCTTCTCGAATCTTAAATGGACCCATTGAATTAATTGCAATACTATCAATTGTTTTGATATTATCTATTTCCTCAAACGCATATACGATGGGACCCCTTTCAATTGAAACTTTTCCTAAATCACTTTCCACAAGGGGATTTGCTCGGACCGAACGAACCTTCATCGAAAACTTTATATCAACTCTATCCTTTGATTTCCAGCCTCTATCCAACACAATATAATTTTCCTTTATAACAGGATTAATGATCTCACCATTAATTTTGACTGTCATCGGCAAATCTACTTTATTTGCAAACTGATATAGGTTTCCATTGATAACTTCATTCCGAGCCCAATAGGGTATTCTTAATTTCATTACAAAATTTGCTTCGTCTGATAAAGAAACTTTGAAATGAACATTTCCATCCCAAGGCATATTCGATTGTTGAATAAGTTTAATCTTCTGATTATTGATTTCAACTTCAGTCTCATTGCTAACATACATGTTTACAAATAAATCATTCTCATTATGTGAGTATAACAATTGTGGTACAGAAGGTAAAAATCTGATTAAATTGGTTGGGCAACAGGAGCAATCAAACCAACCTTTTCGGGTGCAAGCACCCTTATTAAACTTGTATTTACCATCTGATTCGAGCGCATTAGGGTAGAAGAAGTTTGTACCATCTAACGACAATCCTGAAATTAAACCATTGTATAATGTTCTTTCAATGATATCAAAATACTTAGTGTCCCCTGTTAAATTAAAAAGGCGGTGATTCCAATATACCGAACCAATAGCGGCGCAAGTTTCGTTATAGGCTGTAAGATTTGGTAGTTCATAATTCTCTCCAAAGGATTCTTCTTCATGTCTTGCTCCTATACCCCCGGTAATATAAATTTTTTTGTGAACCATATTATCCCATAATGCATTTACGGCGTTAAGGTATAAGGAGTCTTTTTTCAATGCAGCTATGTCCGTCATTGCTGCATACATATAAAGTGCTCTAACGGCATGACCTACAACTTCCTTTTGTTCTACAACTGGGAGGTGATCTTGCGAATAATAAGGACCTCCATAAAGTTTGTGATTTCTAGGTTCACCCCTGTGGTCAAGGAAATATTTAGCAAGGTTGAGATATTCCTCTTTTCCTGTAATTCGGTAAAGCTTTATAAGTCCTGTTTCTATAATCTGATGACCAGGGACCTCTTTTATTTGATCAATCCCATTACCAAAGGTATTTACCATCAAATCAGCATTTAAAAGTGCAATATCGAGGAATTTCCTTTTACCAGTAGCCTTAAAATGCTGAGCAGCAGCTTCATACAAATGGCCTGCATTGTATAGTTCATGACTCATATGAAGGTATTCCCAACGTTTTCCTTCAGAAACTATTACCCATTCTGCTGGCGGTTCAGAAGGATTAATTGTTCTCCAAGTTGTCAAATAACCATCCTCCTCTTGACCAATTTTAATAATCCCTATTAATTCATCAATCAAACGCTCTAATTTCTCATTAGGGGAACTAATTAAAGAGTTGGAAGCACCTTCGATAATCTTATACAAATCTGAATCGTCAAAAGGCATGAATCCCTTGACTTTACCCTTCATTTTACCACCAGCAATTAAGAAATTATCCATACGTCCTTCTTCCTCACATTTCTCAATTGCGTACTGAATAGTTTTTTCTTGTACTTTTTGGATTAGAGGTAACCAAAATTGGTCTTTTAAACGGATATTTCTTATGTTGATTGATTGAATAGGATAGTCCGGATTAGGTTTAGTCGTTTTTTTATCGAATTCATTACAATGTGTAAATAAGGCAGTAAAAATTACAGTGAGAATTAATCTTAACATTGTTTTCATAATCATTTATATTTAATTATAGAACAACAATATATAGATCTTAAACTTTATTTAAGAAAAGTCTGCACTTTTTTGGGTTTTATTTAGGTTTAATTGGGCTTTTGAAGATGAGGTTTTGAATTGAAAAAAAGAAAGAACCACTTCATATTAAAGACCCTAAAGTTCGCAGTAGTTTAAAAAATCTATTCACTATATTCATAAAAATGAGTTTGTACTAAATCTAAAATATAAAATAAAAGTCTTTAGTAGAGGTTTCTACTTAAATGGATTAAATAGTTTGGAGTAAAATCTATGAGTTAAACACTTTGATCAAAAAGTAAATACCAAATCACTTTAAGGGTAAGGTTAATAACTATAGTTTTAAGTGGAGTAATCTATCGAACTATAGTTATAAATCAAAAACTGAGTTAGCAGAGAGGAAGGGATTCGAACCCTCGATTCCGCGATAACGGAATACACACTTTCCAGGCGTGCGCCTTCGACCACTCGGCCACCTCTCTAAATTTGTTTTAAAAACGCACTAATAAACGAAAAAAAAAAAAATCAGAGAAATTTTGAATAAATAAAATGTAATTTAAAAAAAGTTCAAAATTTAAAGACTGAGAGAGCGTTTTTTGTGGTAATAGCAGCAATCTCTTTTTCACTTTTTTGATAAATTTCCGTTAATTTTTTTAAAATATAAACCAAATATTCACTTTGATTACGTTTACCTCTGAAGGGAGCGGGAGCCAAATATGGCGCATCTGTCTCCAAAACAATATGATCGATGGAAATTTGATCCAAAAACTTATCGATTTTACCATTCTTAAACGTAACTATCCCTCCTATCCCCAATTTGAACTTCATATCTATTACCATTTCTGCTTGCTCTTTCGTTCCACTAAAACAATGGAAAATTCCCGATAAATTGTTAGATCTATGGCCTTGTAAAACTTCAAATACCTCATCGAAAGCGTCACGACAATGGATTACTACAGGCAAATTTTTTTCTTTCGCCCAACGAATCTGTAGATCAAAAGCTTCCTGTTGATTCTTCAAATAGCTTTTATCCCAATACAAATCAATTCCTATTTCGCCAACGGCAGAAAAATCATATTTATTAAGACATTGATCAACATGGCAGAGCTCGTCCATATAATTATCTTTGACGTGCGTCGGATGTAAACCTATCATCAAACGAATATAATCCGGATATTTACTCTCTAAATCTAACATTCTTGAGGTATAGCTACTATCAATGGAGGGAAGGTAAAAACGCTGTATCCCGATTTTTATTGCCTTTTGAATAATTTCCTCTCTGTCCTGATCAAAAGCCTCAACATACAAATGAGTATGGGTGTCAATAAGTTTCATCAACCATAAAATTAAGGTTTCGTTTTTTTACATTTGTAAAAAATCTATTCTTTGTTCAAAAAGACTTTTCCCAAGCAAATTAAACTTAAATTAACCAAAACAAGACATTTGGTATGCCAATCACGTATTAATGGGGTAAAAGCCATTTTACTTATTGACACAGGTGCATCAAACAGCTGCATTTCCCATGCCGAAAGAGAAAACTTCAAAATAGAAGAAAATGGAGAACCTTTTCAAGCATCGGGAGCAGGAAAAGACAAAGTCAAAGCAGTATTGGGTCAACAATGTGATTTGATTTTGGGAAGACATGCAATAGGAAAGCACTCCTTCGTTCTGTTGGACATGCAACATATCAATGCTAGTTTGATACATGAGAAGACAAAGCCTATAAATGGAATTTTAGGGGCTGATTTTCTAAAGAAAAATAAAGCAATTATTGACTATAGAAACAAATTCTTGATTTTATAACTCCAAGGCTTTTTTAACATTATTATTCATTAGAAACTCTTCCGGACTTTCTAATGCCTCTTTAATGGCCACCAAAAAACCTACCGACTCTTTACCGTCAATAATGCGGTGATCGTATGATAATGCCAAATACATCATGGGCCGGATTTCTACTTTACCATCGATGGCTATGGGTCTCTCTATAATATTATGCATTCCTAAAATAGCGGATTGTGGTGGATTGATAATGGGTGTGGACAACATTGAGCCAAAAACGCCTCCATTTGATATGGTAAAAGTTCCACCTGTCATATCATCGACTGTTATCTGACCCTCTCTGGCTCGTATGGCCAGTCTTTTGATTTCTTGTTCGATTTCTCGAAAAGATAAGTTTTGTGCACCCCTGACAACAGGAACCATAAGTCCTTTGGGACCAGATACCGCAACACTAATATCACAGTAATCGTATGATACTTTATAATCACCATCAATCATGGAATTCACATCGGGGTACATTTGCAGTGCCCTGACTACCGCTTTTGTGAAAAAGCTCATGAACCCTAAGCTAATCTCGTACTTTTCGGCAAAAGATTCTTTGTATTTTTTTCGAAGGGCAAAAATAGGAGCCATATCTGCCTCGTTGAAAGTTGTCAACATTGCGGTTTCGTTTTTAACAGCAACAAGTCTTTCAGCTACTTTTCTACGCAACATTGAGAGTTTCTTTCTTTCTTCCCCTCTTTTACTTCCTTCCGGGGCACTTCCCATAGACGGTACAGCTTTTACAGCATCCTCTTTGGTAATTCTTCCATTTCTTCCTGTACCTATGACACTATCTAGATCGACTTCTTTTTCAGCAATGATCTTTTTGGCAGCAGGGGAAGGAGTACCAGATGCGTAGTTTGAAGTTACCTCAGGGGTGACAGAATTTTCTATAACTCGGGTATTATCTTTAATATCCGAAGAAGTGCTTTGCACTTCTATCGGGCTGCCCTCTGTATCGATTAAACATACCACTTGACCTACCGCTACAGCATCACCCTCCTCGGCCTTCAAGGTAATATTTCCACTTACCTCGGCAGGTAATTCAAGTGTAGCCTTATCAGAATCAACCTCTGCAATGGCTTGGTCTTTTTCTACATAGTCACCATCAGAAACCAGCCATTGGGCAATTTCAACTTCGGTAATTGACTCCCCTGGTGAGGGAACTTTCATCTCTAAAATCATAATTTATGAGGATTTATTTTTTTTTCTAATTAAATTATCCAAAGTGGGATCAAACACATAATCGATTACTTGTTGGTGTCTATTTTTGAATCTAATTGCACTCCCAGCTGCTGGGGAACCATAATACCTTCTGGTTACAGGTCGCATTTGTTGTGTTTCAGGCAAATGCAGTAACAAATAGCCCCATGCACCCATATTGCGAGGTTCCTCTTGAGCCCATACCACATCATCTACATTAGTGTAGCGAAGTAGCTGGTCTTGAATTTCTTTGTGGGGTAATGGAAACAATTGTTCCAATCTAACTATTGCAACATCCATTCTCTCCCTCTCCTTACGAGCATCAATTAAATCATAGTAAAACTTACCCGAACAAAACACCAATGTTTTTGCTTGTTTTAACTTTACCTCCTCATCAGGTATTACTCTTTGAAAGGCTCCATCGGTAAGGGATTTTACTTTCGAAACAGCCTTAGGATGACGCAGTAAACTTTTGGGAGTGAACACAATCAAAGGCTTTCTAAAATTCCCTTTCATTTGTCTTCTCAGCAGATGAAAAAAATTGGCAGGTGTTGTACAGTTGGCCACAAACATATTGTCTCTCGCACAAAGTTGTAGGTATCGTTCCATCCTAGCTGAGGAATGTTCTGCGCCCTGACCCTCATACCCATGAGGTAGGAGCATCACAATTCCATTTTGGGTTTTCCACTTATCCTCAGCTGCTGAAATATATTGATCTATCATGATCTGAGCACCATTGGAGAAATCACCAAACTGTGCCTCCCAAATAGTGAGGCAGTTGGGACTGGCCATTGCATAACCATAATCGAATCCCAAAACACCGTATTCTGAAAGAAAAGAGTTAAAAACTTTGAATTTTCCCTGGTTTGCAGGGTCAATAAGGTTGAGTAAAATGACTTCCTCCTCAGAGGATTCTGCCTTGAGTACTGCATGGCGATGAGAGAAAGTTCCTCTTTCAACATCTTGACCAGAGAGTCTAACATTGTAACCGTCGAGAAGAAGCGTTCCATAAGCAAGTAATTCGCCCATTGCCCAGTCCAGCTTATCAGTTTCGAAAAACATTTTGTTTCGATCTGCAATCAGACGCTCAATTTTTCTTAAAAACTTCTTATCAGGAGGAACATTGGTAATGGTTTTGGCTACTGCAGTAAGTACTTTCAAATCGACAGCTGTGGTAAGGTCAGGATGCATCCCTTTTTCGTCCACTCTCTCATAACCTGTCCATTCATCTTTCATAAAAGGGGTTATAACAGTAGTCTCCTCGGTTCGGGAAACTTGAAGGTTTTGCTCCAACTTGGATTTATAATCCTCCTCTTGCTTTTTAACATAATTTGCATCAATGATGCCCTCAGCAATCAATTTTTCAGCGTAGATATCTCTTGGGTTTTTGTGTGCCGAAATGATCTTGTATAGCTTAGGTTGGGTAAATCTAGGCTCATCACCCTCGTTATGCCCATATTTTCGGTATCCCAACAAATCGATAAAAACATCAGCATTGAAATTCATTCTATAATCCAATGCAAAAAGTACGGAGTGTACTACGGCTTCAACGTCATCGGCATTTACATGCATAACGGGTGATAAAGTAACTTTTCCTACATCGGTACAGTAGGTACTTGATCGCGCATCTAGATAATTTGTGGTAAACCCTATTTGATTATTGATCACTATATGAATGGTACCCCCAGTCGAATAACCTTTCAATCTGGCCATTTGAACAATTTCGTAGGCAATCCCTTGTCCTGCAATAGCGGCATCTCCATGAACGACAATGGGTAAAACTTTTGAGGTGTCACCATTGAATTTATTCTCAAGTTTAGCCCGTGTGATTCCCTCTACCACGGCCCCTACTGTTTCTAAATGGGAGGGGTTGGGTGCTAAATTGATATTGATCTTCCTTCCGTCATTATTGGGGTCAATCTTTGCAGTCCAACCCATATGATACTTAACGTCTCCGTCAAAAACAACTTCATCATAGTCTTTTCCATCAAACTCGCTAAAAATATCTTTAGGGGATTTCCCGAATATATTGGTTAAGGTATTGAGTCTCCCCCTATGGGCCATTCCCATTATAAATTCCTCTACTCCTTTAACGTCGGCAGCCATAACAAGAGCATCCAATGCTGGAATGAGAGATTCCCCACCTTCAAGAGAAAATCGCTTTTGCCCTACATATTTAGTGTGCAAAAAGTTTTCGAAGCTAACAGCTTGATTCAATTTGTTGAGAATTTCTATCTTTTGTTGAGAACTAAAATTGGGTTGGTTTTCATTTTGGTGTAATCGCTCCTTGATCCAATTTTTTTTCTCTACATTCCTAACATACATGTACTCTACTCCAATCGATTCACAATAAGTTCTCTGAAGGTGATCGATGATCGTCGACAATGTACTGGGACCAATACCAACAATGGAGCCAGCGTTGAAAACTGTGGGTAAATCATCTTGAGACAACCCAAAATTTTCTACATTCAGGTCGGGACTATAGGTTCTTCTGTTTCGAACGGGATTGGTTTTAGTAAATAGGTGACCACGAGTACGGTAGCCTTCGATCAACTTTACTACCTGAAATTCCTTTTTGACCGAATCGGGTACTTCCACCTCAGCTACCTGTGCCGGCCATTCGCCTTGATCAATCGCAAAATCAAAGCCTTGAAAGAATGCTCTCCAACTGGGTTCTACAGCATCTGGATTTTGTAAGTATTGATCGTACAATTCGGCAAAATAGGCTGTATGGGCCGAATTTAAAAATGAAAATTTGTCCATTAAGTTGTGTTACTACTCATCCTAAAAACAAAATTACAATTTTTGCCCAAAGAGGTTCGATTTTGTCTGTAAAACAATCCAATTCTTATTAAATTTGTACTGGATGGGTTTTGATGACGGAGTTGTATTTTTAAGTAAAAAATCAAAGCTACTTACACAGCTACCCCCTTTCAAAATTTGATTTTACAGATGTTTGCTTTAATTGATTGCAATAATTTTTACGCTTCCTGCGAACGAGTTTTTCAACCTCAGTACGAGGGTAAGGCAATGGTTATTCTCTCCAATAATGACGGTTGTGTGATTGCTAGGAGTAATGAAGCTAAGGCCTTGGGAATTCCCATGGGAGCCCCTGCATTTAAGTTTCGAAACGAATTCAAAAAGCACAACATCAAGGTTTTTTCTTCCAATTATCCCCTCTACGGAGACATGAGTCATCGGGTGATGAAAATCTTGGAAACCTATACCCCTAATGTGGAAATTTACAGCATAGACGAGGCCTTTTTGAAGTTCGAGGGCTTTGATTATTTTGATCTCAGTGCAACGGGCTTGAAAATACGCAAGCTAATACGTCGTTGGACCGGAATCCCCGTTTCGGTAGGGCTCGCTCCTTCCAAAGCCCTGGCCAAAATCGCCAATAAAATTGCAAAAAAATTTAGCCAAAGAACCCAAGGAGTTTACTATATCGACAGTAATGAAAAAAGACTAAAAGCACTCAGATGGACTCCCATAGAAGATGTTTGGGGCGTGGGCAGGCAACACTCCAAACGACTCCAAGCCATGGGTGTGACAACCGCCTTGGATTTTGTGAATTTACCAGATGAATGGGTGAAAAAACAAATGAGCATACTGGGACTGCGATTGAAAAGAGACTTGGAAGGTGTTCCTTCCATACAATTGGAAGAGTTCGCCCCGCCAAAGAAATCCATTGCCGTTACAAGAAGTTTTAAAAATATACTTACTATATTTAATAGCCTTGAAGAACGGATTACCACCTATACACTCCTGGGAGCCGAAAAGCTGCGAAAGCAAAAAAGTTGTGCTACCGCCCTTTACGTTTTTTTGAGGAGTAATCCCTTTGATCCCAATGCCACACAATACCGCAACGGTTGTACCCTGAACCTGCCCCATGCCACAGATTCTAATTTTGTTTTGAATCGTTATGCATTGATGGGGTTGAAGAGTATTTTTAAACCGGGAATCGAATACAAAAAAGCAGGGGTGATACTATTGGGACTAACGCCTTCGGCTGCCAGACAAATCACTTTGTTCGAGCAGGATACGTTAAAACACAGTGCATTGATGCAAACCTTGGACAAAATTCACCGGCGTTATGGCCCACACCGAATGAAGCTGGCCAGTCAGGATTTAAAACAAACTTGGAAGATGAAACGGGAGCATCTCTCCAATCGATTTACGACAGAAATCAACGAAATCATCAGAGTCAAATGAGTGATAAAGAGGACAAAATTATCTTTTTTCAACCGGATCAGGAATTGGGAAAACCCTCCTTTTTGGCACAAGAAGGTATTTCGGCAGGTTTCCCTTCTCCTGCAGATGATTTTAAGGAATTACGCATAAGTATTGACCGCGAGGTGGTCAAAAACGAAGAGGCAACTTTCTACGCACGGGTATCGGGAGAGTCGATGCAAGGTGCCGGATTGGATGATGGGGATTTACTGGTGATCGATCGCAGCTTGGAACCTCAAGACAGTAAAATCGCCGTGTGCTTTATCGACGGGGAGTTTACAGTAAAACGACTAAAAGTTAAAGAGGACTGTGTATATCTGATCCCAGAAAATCCCAAATACCAGCCCATCAAAGTAACCGAAGAGAATGAATTGATCATCTGGGGTATGGTGACTTATGTGGTCAAAAAAGTTTAGGTTACAGTCTTTCAAAAATCCCTGCTATGCCTTGCCCTCCTCCAACACAGGCGGTGACCATTCCGTATTTTTGATCTCGGCGTTTCATTTCGTTCAACAGCTGGATGGTGAGCTTTGCTCCGGTACAACCCAAGGGATGTCCTAAGGCTACAGCTCCCCCGTTGACGTTGACCGTTTCGGGATTCAGATCGGCTTCTTGGATCACAGCCAGAGCTTGAGCAGCAAATGCTTCGTTGAGCTCTGTTTGCTCAATATCGGCCAATTTAAGTCCCGCTTGTCTAAGTGCTTTAGGAATGGCTTCGCAAGGTCCAATACCCATGTGAAGAGGGTCTACACCCCCTACAGAACAGGCAGCCATTCGAGCTTGGGGTTCTAAGCCCAATTCTTTGACTTTTTCTTCACTCATAACTAAGGTAAAGGCAGCACCATCAGAAGTTTGTGATGAATTTCCAGCCGTGATTATTCCTCCTTTTTTGAATACAGCCCTTAACTTGGATAAGCCCTCAAAGGTGGTATCTCTTCTCACACCTTCATCTACTGAAACAATATGTGAACTAGCTACTTTTTTACCATCTTTAACATACACATCCTCTACTGTAATGGGTACGATTTCATCTTCAAAATAACCCTGATCTATTGCATTGGCAGCTTTTTTATGTGAATCTAAAGAAAATGTATCGGCTGACTCTCGGCTGATGTTGAATTTTTCTGCTACTGCCTCTGCAGTAGCACCCATACTGACATGATAGTTTAAGTTTTCCAGGTTGGCTTTGTAGCTAGGAGATAATTTATAACCGGTCATGGGAATCAGACTCATGCTCTCTGTTCCACCAGCCATGTAGATTTGTCCCATTCCAGCTTTGATTTTGGATACAGCCATTGCAATTGCTTCCAAACCAGAGGCACAATAACGATTAATGGTAATTCCAGGCACTTCTATACCCAGGGCCCTAGCGGAAATGAGTCGACCTACCTGAAGACCTTGTTCGCCCTCAGGATTGGCACAGCCAACAATGACATCATCGATAGTGGTGGGATCCAAAGCAGGAACTTGACCAACCAAGTATTTCAAAACATCGACGGCCATGTCATCAGAACGATAGTTTCTAAAACCACCTTTTTTTGCTTTTGTTACTGCAGTTCTATATCCTTCTACTATGTATGCTTCCATATTTTTTAGTTTCTCAGGGGCTTGTTATTCATTAATAAATATTGTATTCTGTCTAAGGTTTTTTGATTTCCCAATAAGCTCATGAATGCTTCTCGTTCTATGTCGAGCAAATATTGTTCACTGACTTTTTGCGGACTTGTCAAATCACCCCCACAGATTACATAAGCCAACTTTCGCGCGATCACCTCATCGTACTCAGACATAAATTTTCCTAAGCGGTATTCGTTTATGGCGGAGTATAGTACCCCCAATCCGGCCCTCCCAAGTACCTCAATATCTTTTCTTGGCGATGGGGGAATGTAATCTTTGGCTAGTTCCAAAACTTTGTCTTTGGCCAAACCAATATTTCGTTGAACATTGTAGGAGACGGAATCTCTGTGATCCAGAAGATAATGTAGATCAAAAGCTTCGGATGCTGATGTTGAAACAGCAGCTGTAGCTATGGATTTAAAATGGTCGATCAACATGGGTGTTTTGACGTCTCCTTCATAGAAACCATCAGAGACCCTCAAGGCAAATTCTTTTGTGCCTCCACCACCGGGGATGAGGCCTACCCCTACTTCTACCAAACCTATATAGGATTCAGCGGCAGATACAGCAGCATCACAGTGCATAGTGATTTCGCAACCTCCCCCAAAAACGTAGCCTTGAGTGGCGACTACAACTGGGGTTTTTGATGTTCTGATCCGCATCATTACAGATTGGAAATCAGCAACCATTTGATTCAAAGTATCAAATTGTTTTTGCATGGCGAGCATTCCAATACCCATTAGATTGGCTCCTACACTAAATTGTTTAGCATTGTTACCTATCACGATGCCTCTCCAATCCTCATTTTCGGCTTTATCAATTGCTTGGGCAATGGCTTTTCCTATCCCTTCACCAATAGCATTGCTTTTACTTTGAAACTCCAAACACATTACACCATCTCCTATATCATGTACGGTACATTCCGTGTTCTTAATGATGGGAGTATTTTCCCGAAAACAATCTAATATGATGAATGCATTAGAACCGGGAACTGTTTTGTAGACCTTACTGTCTAGGTCATAATATTTCTTTTTTCCTTTTTCATATTTGTAGAATTGGTCAGCTCCGGCTTTTTGCATTTGCCCAACCCAGTCCGGGATTTTCTCCCCCGAGGCTTTAATGATTTCAACACCATTTTGAAAGCCTATCAGATCCCAGTATTCGAAAGGTCCAAAATCCCAAACATAACCCCCCCTCATCGCATCATCAACAGAATAGTATTGATCAGAAATTTCTGGAACTCGTTGTGCAGCATAAGCAAAAATAGCGGCAAAGTACTCCTTGAGAAAAAAACTCTCTTTTCCTTCTTTGTTCATCAAAAACAGCATTCGTTTTTGCATCTTTTCAATGACTTTGGCTTCTTTTAAAATGGGATTCTTGGGACGAACACTGGGTTTGTATTCAAGTGTTTTAAGATCTAAGGCGTTTATAATAGTTTTGCCATTTTGATCTTTTTGATCGGTTTTGTGGTAGAAGCCTTTTCCTGTTTTGTTACCCAAAAAGTTGTTTTCCAAAAGGAAGGTCATAAATTTTAATTCAGGAGCCTTTCCTACAGATTCAAAAAAGGAATCATTTTTGACATTATTAACCACAAACTGAGTGACTTTTTCACCTGTATCAAGACCTACCAAATCTTGCAGTCGAAAAGTTCCTGTATTGGGTCTTCCAATAAGAGCACCTGTAAGGGCATCTACCTCCTCTATTGATAGGTCGTATTTCTGTGTCAACTCAAAAACTTTTATACCTGACATCACACCGATTCTATTTGCGATAAATGCAGGAGTATCTTTACATAAAACTGTTTGTTTCCCTAAATTGATTTCACCAAAATGCATTAAGAAATCTATCAATTCCGATTGGGTTTCAGCAATGGGTATGATCTCTAGCAATCTTAAATATCTGGGTGGATTAAAAAAGTGTGTCCCACAAAAATGCTTTTTGAAAGCTTTTGATCTACCCTCAGACAATTGAGAGATGGGTATACTGGAAGTATTCGAACTCACGATGCTTCCTGGTTTTCTGTACTTTTCGACTTTTTCAAAAATCTGTTGTTTGACGTCCAAACTTTCTATTACCACTTCAATAATCCAGTCAGCATCTTTGATTTTTCCAAAATCATCATCTAAGTTGCCAACGGTTATTCTACTTGCAAATTCTTTTTTGTAGAGAGGGGCAGGTTTTGATTTGAGGGCTTTGTTTAATGCGTTTTGGGCAATGCTGTTTCTGCTCGATTTCGTATCTGGCGATCCATGAGGTAAAATGTCCAACATCAATACTTCAATTCCTACATTTGCCAACTGACAGGCGATTCCGGATCCCATTATACCAGAACCTAAAACAGCAACATTCTTAATTCGATATTGCATTATTTAGTTTTTTAGCAAATCTATTAAAAATATGTTATGCATGCATAATAGTGGTTAAAAATAATAGGCTTTTGTTTGATCAATTAAATTTTGTTTTGACAAATTTGGATATTACTATACTTAGCCTAAAATTTAAGTGGTAAATTTTGACTTTATTTGTTTAAAAAAATATGTGTCAATTAATAAAAATCATCAGCATGAAAAAGGTTGTTTATTAAAAATTTAGAAGGATGAATTTTTTTATACATTTGTTTAAAATAAATTTTTATGAGTCATCAAAAAGTGTTTGATCAGTTTAAAGATAGAGCAGAAAATGCTGCCCCATTGGGAGGTAATTTGAAATTTATGGTCGATGAAAATGCTATTTTTATAGATGGTAATGGTGATCAGAATAGTGTTTCTATGGATGACCTTGAAGCAGATTGTACCATTACTGTATCAGCTGAAGTGTTGGAGAAACTAAGAGACGGAGAACTCAATCCAATGATGGCTGTGATGGGAGGGCAAATCAAAATAGATGGAGATATGGGTTTGGCAATGAAAGTGCAATCTTTGATGGGGTAAATCCATTTAAATTTTCACGATTTTCTACCAAAATTTACCATATTTTTAAAATTGATTATTGATAAGGGATTAGAAATCAACAAAGACGACCTATTGATCAGCAAAGCTGATAAAGCAAAGCTTTTATATGCTATCTCAATTGCTGATAGTCCTATAAATTCAAAAGATTCTAATAAGATTAATGGTGACTTGGATCGTATTTGGAAAATTTGTGGCTATAATTATAAAAAAAAGTTTCACAACTTATTCAAGCAAAATAAGGGAATGACCATAAGTGAATATTCAAAAAAATAAATCCCAACTGCGTTTGTTAACTTTAACCCTAACATCAAGATTAAAATAAAATAAATAAAAAATATTATGCATGCATAACGTTTTTTAATAAATTTGTATTTTGGTTTTTAACTGTTTTAATCAATTTATAATTCTAGTTTTATTAATTTATAACACAATCATTTTAATGATTCACTTAAAAAACCTTTTATGAAAATTTTGGTATGCATCAGTAATGTACCTGACACCACCTCAAAAATAAATTTTACTAATGATTCAAAGGCCTTTGATAAAAATGGAGTTCAATTTATCATTAACCCCAACGACGAATTTGGACTTACCCGAGCTGTTTGGTTTCAACAAAAACAAAAGGCAGAGGTAACAGTTGTTACCGTAGGGGATTTGAGTTGCGAACCTATACTAAGAAAATGCTTGGCCATTGGAGCCGATAAGGCCATTAGGATAGATTTAAATCCTACAGATGGTTTTCAGGTAGCACAACAATTGAGTTTCCTTTGTAAAGAAGAAAATTATGATTTAATAATTGCAGGA
The DNA here is from genome assembly GCA_913020295.1 of uncultured Flavobacteriaceae bacterium. GTDB lineage: Bacteria > Bacteroidota > Bacteroidia > Flavobacteriales > Flavobacteriaceae > UBA8316. The sequence continues at coordinate 77,621 of CAJWAA010000001.1, forward strand.
AGAGAATCCATTGACTATAATGGAGCTATGGTACCGGGCATGCTTTCTGCCTTAATGGGATATAATTTTGTAACTAATTGTGTGGTACTAGAAATAAAAGATAATTTTGCGAAAGTATCTCGAGAAATTGACGGTGGAATTGAAACCGTTTCTTGTCAGCTTCCACTTGTAATTGGTGCTCAAAAAGGATTGGTTGAAGAAAAAGATTTAATAATTCCTAACATGAGGGGGATCATGCAAGCTAGGCAAAAAAGTTTGACGGTTCTTCCAGCTATAGAAAGCGATGTAAAATCTGTCATTACAAAATTTGAAAAGCCTGCTCCAAAAGGTGCAGTAAAAATGGTGGATCCCAATCAAATTGACCAACTGATTGATTTGCTCCATAAAGATGCTAGGGTAATATAGAAAAATATAGTATGAGTATTTTAATCTACACGGAGTCTGAAAACGGAATGTTTAAAAAATCAGCACTTGAATTGGCATCATATGCTAGAGCTATCGCTGATAAACTAAGAGTTGAATTGATTGCTGTTAGTTTCAACCATAAAGATCACCAAACATTAGGCGCTTATGGTGTTGAAAGAGTTGTTCAAATCAGTGATCCTTCTCTAGAAAATTTTACCGCCTTAACATATGCCGAAAATTTAGCCTCAGTTGCACTAGCTAACCAAGTAAATCTTGTGGTTTTAAGCTCGAGTGCAAATGCAAAATACTTAGCCCCTTTGTTAGCTGTTTCACTTTCAGCAGGATATGCATCCAATGTGATAGGGCTGCCTGAATCTTTTGATTACCTGACCGTAAAACGCTCATGTTTTACTAACAAAGCTTATAACACTTGTGTACTTGATAACGATATAAACATTTTAGGGTTGTCGACTAACTCTTTTGGAATAAACGAAAATCACAAAGAGATTTTGGTAGAAGATAAATCAGCTAACCTGACAAAAACAAACTTTGAGGTGGAAAGGATAGAAAAATCATCCGGTCAAGTGAGCATTGCTGATGCTGATATAGTAGTATCTGGTGGTCGAGGTTTGAAGGGCCCTGAAAACTGGCATTTAATAGAGGATTTAGCATCTACCTTGGGGGCTGCCACTGCTTGCTCAAAGCCGGTATCAGACATGGGATGGCGACCGCATAGCGAACACGTTGGTCAAACTGGAAAACCGGTTGCCTCTAACTTATATATCGCTATTGGCGTATCAGGTGCCATTCAGCATTTGGCAGGAATCAATTCCTCTAAGGTAAAATTGGTGATCAATAGTGATCCTGAAGCACCTTTTTTCAAGGCAGCAGACTATGGGGTAGTAGGAGATGCATTTGAGGTGGTACCCGAACTTATTGAAAAATTAAAAGCTTTTAAGAGTTGATAAGCAAATCAAAGCCATAAAAGAGTTCCCCGAAAATGCTATGAAACTTTTATAAATTTATTCTACCCATCCAATTAATTAAAACCGATTATGTTTAATTAGTTATTTTTTCTTTTTTCCATTGTCACCACCTCCACTTATTGCAGTCAAATCGTAATTGATTTTAAAAACGATAAACCTAGGCTGAATTTCATAGGAATTGGTCGTAAATGAAAATTGATTAAAACTATCCCTATTGATTTGAGTATCATTGAGGAGGTTGGTTGCTTTAATTCCAAACTCCCATCTTGATCCCTGTTGATTATAGGATAACTCGGCTTCTAAAAAACGATATTTATTGAGTGTTTGTTCTTGATTGCGGTAATAATTGTAAGTATATTTTGAATTGAAAACAAAACCTCTCAAGAAATAAGCATCTATTTCAATATAGGGGGAATCTGTAAAAAACTTACTTTGAACCGTACCTGTTTTATAATCTCTTACACTGTATGTGTATCCAATTTCTATATTGGGTTTATCTCTAAAGTTGGTTGCGATGTTAGTACTGTAGCGTTGGGTGAGATTACTGGATGCTGTGGGATTTTCATTAATTACATTATTAAAGTCGCTAAAATTGAAAATCACATTCATTCCCCCTTTGAAATTTTTGAACCGTTTATCAATTCTCCCTGAGGCCAAATAAGTTACACGTGGAAAGTTCGAGTTTGTAGCCGTTCGTATACTGTTAATCCCCTCTATTTTTGTGGTATTTTGTATTGCATTATCTCTTACAGAATAACTTAGATTGGCAAATATATTGGTGAAATTAAAAATATTAATACTCTGATAATTGAGATTGGCTACATTAAAAAGAGCTGCTTCCAAATTGGGATTTCCTTGAAAAAAAGAATTATAGTTTCTGAATATGTAACCATCTCCCAAATTATTGATGTCAGTAAATTGTTGTGTAGAACGATAAACAAATCTTAAAGTTTCAGAATCTTTAAATTTGATTAAAACTCGGAAATCGGGTCGAAAAAAAGCAAAGGAATTTTTAGTCAAACCACTGAATTGATAGGTCTCAGTATTATAAGAGTGAATTGTAATACCGGGGTCAAAAGTGAAAACACCTTCAATAAAGCGATAATGTAAGGCTGCATAGACATCTTGAAAATGAAAAGAAACATCATTATTCAAATTTTTTTCTGAAAAATTTTGTTGGCTATTGTTGTCTAAAATTTGAAAAATAGAGGAATTAAAATCTTGCTTGACATCAGTGAATCCAATCGTTAAATTGAGATTAGCTTTTGGGGACAGAATATAAAAATAGTCTAATTTACTCTCTAACTTATCTGTTTTGGCCACCCGATCTTGGTTGATATTTAAACGTTCTTGATCTGTATTAAGCTTTATGATTCCACCAAATGGTTGAAATTGTTTAATAGCCCTATAAAAAGGATCTTCTTTTTGAGTCAAATGCTGTACTTCTAAAGAAAAAATTTGAGACTCGTTGTAAGTATAATACATTCTTAATTCTTGGTTTAAAGAATACGGCATTTGTTGTCTATATTGTCCAATCAGCTCAGGCAACCGCTGTCCCTGCCTGCCTGAAATGGTTGTTAGATTAGAGATTTCGTTCTGATTGGAGGTCTTATATAGAAGGTTGTATTCCGTTTGTAGGTTTTCGCTGGGATTGTATTCCGTAGTAAATTTATATAGTTGTTGCTCGTTTTCTTGTATTGTATAGTCCGAAGTTTCCTCTAAAGCATTGGAAACAGTATAACGTCTAATACTTTTTTCCTCTAATATGTTCTCAGCTCGAGAGTAAATGGCAAAACCACTAAATTCAAGACCCTCAGAGGGAGCGAAGCTGAAATTATACGCCCCAAACTGAGATTCAATGGATTTGGCCCTATTGTTCTGTAAGTTGGTAATCCCGGCATCATCAGAACTGATATCAAGAGAAGTCCCTGTTCTAGCATTGAGATTATTGAAACCTCCTCCGAAACGATAAAAATCCCTTCGAGATAACGGAGGCTCTCCAACATTATTAGTATTGCCTAAAAAGTTTATACTTAGGTCTTTGGAATAGTAAAAGATTTTGGGGGCAGCAACAAATCGATTATGATTTCCAAGACCACCCACCAACTCTCCAAACCAAAATTTATCCTTTCCGCTTTTTAAACTGATGTTGATGGCAATATTGTCTTCGTTGTTGGTTACGCTTCTCAACTGATTTACCTCAGAAAAGTTCCTTAATACCTCAACTTTTCCAACGGCATTGGCAGGTAGATTTTGGGTAGCAAGTTTGGAGTCTCCATCAAAAAAATCTTTTCCCTCAACTGTAATTTTTGTTATTTCCTTTCCTTCAACTTCAATACGTCCATCATCATTCACTTCGATTCCTGGCATATTTTTTAGCACATCTTCTAATTTTCTCTCAGATCCAGTATTGAATGAGTCTGCATTGTAGATGATGGTATCTCCTTTTATGGTAACTGGCATCTCATAGACTAATTCAACCTCGTCTAAAGACTCCGCTTGTTGTTCTAATACAAAGTTTTTTTCAATATTATTTTCCTCGTTGAACAAGAAAGAAACCTCTTTTAAACCTATAAATGATATTTTGATATCATAATCTGTGTCTTTTTTGAGGGTCAACAAGTAATAACCCGATTCGTTCGATATTCCAAAACCATCGAGTATTTGTGTTTCTTTTTCAACGGCAACAATATTGGCCCCCATGACGGGAGTTCCGTGTTCATCTGTGATGATTCCCTCTAAATCTATATTTTGGGCATAGGCAAATAGTGATGAAATTAGAAAGCATATTAATAAATGTATTTTTCTCAAATTTTGTATTATTAAATTATTGGGATCTGAAGCGACCCCCGCCTTGGCCTCGGTTTCTTCGGTAAATTTCACGCATTTCTTTTATCTTATTAGTCCGGATTCTGTTATACTCTTTGGCATTTACAACAGTTCCTTTATTAGAAATTTTGATCTTCATTTTTTCTTTTGGATTCATGACCACTTTAGTGCAGAGCATCGAAGTATTGTCGGTATTTACCTCAAGAATAAGTCCTGGCAAACCTCCGTGTTTTGCAGGACCAGTAGAAACGGGTATTTGAGGGGTAAACCATGCCGTGATATTAACCGTTTTCATCTTAGGTTTACTTTCTTGATCGCTTTGCCTGCCAAACTGAAAAATTTGTTGGGGTACCTCCCTGCTCATTGTTGCTTTATAAACAGTATAATTTCCAATTTGCTTAGACTCCCCAGAAAGCATCCATTTGACTTCAGGCAGACTGTCTTTAATTAAAAAAATTTTTCCAAAGAGTTCCACTCTATTGATAAAAGTTTTTGTTGAAAATTCTTTATATAAAATACCTTGAAAGGGATTCATAAAAGACATAAAATTAAAACGTCCGTTTCCACCAGAGATATCCAAACGCTCCTCCTCATAAAACAAGGAGGCAGTACTACTAAAATCCAATTCATAGTTTTTTTCCATATTGGACTTCATCCGCTCGATAATCCTTTGTTTACGCTCTGGAGGGATATTTTTTCCAAAGTTTGGATCCATTTTGGTTTTAGATTTATAAAAGGCTTTACCCTGAAAATTCTGAGCAAACATCGTTGTTAACGAGAAAATGAGCAGCGATAAGAAAGTAAAATTTTTCATTAATTTAAATTAACATTGTTTTGACAGTTTATTTGTAATAAGGTTTAAACGGATTTTTTTTTGAAATTTATAAATTATATATTGGTTAACAATGGACTATATGATAATGCTACATTGACCGTTTGAAAAAATATAATATCATGAAAAAATCAAACAATAAAAAAATCAATAATAGGAGAGACTTTATTCGAAAAACAGGAGTATCCATTGGATCACTGATGGTTCTTCCCAGCCAAGTTCTCTTTGCCAAAAAAGAAGTTCGGGATGCCTCAGGAAAAGTCATACAAAAAGCAGTAGTCCTTCCCAATGATAAGGTGAATCTGGCTTGTTGTGGGGTTGGAAATAGAGGAGCAAGCGTAGTTAGAGACCTCTACGCTACAGGTGCTGCCAATGTCGTAGCCCTTTGCGATGTCAATATGGGGGGTAAAAAAACCCTCAAAACCATGGATATCCACAAAAAAGCAAAACAATACCAAGATTTTAGAACCCTATTCGATGATATGGAAGATGAAATTGATGCCGTTAGTGTTGCTACCCCTGATTTTTCCCACTTTCCCATTACCATTCTGGCCATGTCTTTAGGGAAACATGTTTATGTCGAAAAGCCATTGACAAGAACTTTTCAGGAATCTGAAATGTTAATCAGAGCTTCCAAAAAGTTTAATGTAGCAACACAAATGGGTAATCAAGGCCATTGTCAGGACAATTATTATCAGTTCAAAACATGGGTTGAAAAGGGAATAATCAGTGAAGTGAAGGAAATCACCGCCCATATGAATGGAGGACGTCGCTGGCATGGATGGAATACCCAGATGAAAAAATTTCCTGTTGGAGGAAAAATCCCCAAAACCTTAGATTGGGACATTTGGCATGTTGCCTATCCCTATAACGATTTTCATAAAGACTTTATTGATGGACAGTGGCGGTGCTGGTATGCCTTTGGAAACGGCGCTTTGGGCGACTGGGGTGCTCACATTATGGATGGGTTTCATCAGTTCTTAGACTTGGGCTTGCCACAAAAAATTGTACCAAAAAAGCTAACTGGACACAACGATTGGTTCTATCCACAATCTTCAACTTTAGCATTTCATTTTCCAAAAAGGGGGGACATGCCCAAAATAAAAGTGACCTGGTATGACGGTGTAGAAAACCTACCAGAAGTACCCAAGAGCTATGGAGATATCGAGATTGATTCCAAGGCAAAAACCAAGAAAGGAATGATAAAACCCAAAAAACTCAGACCCGGAAAAGTGATCTACGGCAAAAACCTTACTTTTAAGGGTGGCTCCCACAGCAGGACACTGAGCATACTTCCCGACCAAAACGCGAAAGATATTCAAAACAACTTACCAGAATACCATAAAAGTGAAACCAATCACTTTATGAATTTTTTGAATGCATCCCGAGGATTTGAAAAAACACTCTCCCCTTTCGAGGTATCTGCTCCTTTAAGTCAAGTTTTTTGCCTTGGTACAATTGCCCAACAGCTAAACCAAACCATTGAGTTTGACAGAAAAACTAAAACTATTACTAATAGCGCATTGGCCAATCAACTTTTAAAAGGTTACCCTCCAAGAAATGGATGGGAGCAATTTTATAAAATGGCTTAATGCAAAAAAAACAATATTTAAAAAATCTAATTCAGCTCAATTTTGCTGTCTTAATGATCAGTACATCGGGAACTTTGGGGCGTTACATAGAGCTTCCCGTTCCATTAATCATTTTATTAAGAGCCGCAATAGGAGGTTTTTTTTTGTATATTTTTTGCAAGTGGAAAAAACTGAGTTTTAGAATTCAAAAAAAAGATCACTGGACTGTTTTTTTTAGTGGGGTATTGATGGGATTACACTGGATCCTCTATTTTATTTCCTTGAAAATGTCGACTGTAGCCATAGGTATGCTTTCTGTATTTACCTATCCCACTATCACTACTTTATTGGAACCCATTATGCTAAATAGTAAATTCAAAATATCGAATTTACTTTTAGGGTTGATGGTTCTGACAGGTATTTATTTTTTAGCTCCTGAAATCAGTTTGGAAAACGATCAATTCAAGGCTATTGGTTATGGGGTTTTGTCAGCTTTTTGTTATTCAATCCGAAACATATACATGAAATCAAAGTCGGCTAAATATGAGGGATCAATTCTGATGGTTTACCAGCTTATAATTGTTACTGTATTGCTTTCCCCTATTTTAATGTTTTATGACACCACAAGCTTGGAATCATCACTTCCTGCAATTTTAATTCTTGCAATACTGACCACAGCGGCGGGACACACATTGTTTATCTATAGTTTTAGAAACTTCACCATTAGTACTGCCAGCATTATCAGTGGAGTTCAACCTGTTTATGGTATAATTATTGGGATAATTGTTTTAGGAGAATATCCTGCTATGAGCACGGCCTTTGGTGGTGCGCTGATTCTAGGAACGGTACTGATTGAGAGTATTCGTAACTTTAAAAAATAATGCTCCTATGAGATACATAACTTTTACACTAGTTTTATTTGCTTTTTGCAGTTGTGAAAACTTAGCAAATCCCCCCAATTTTCTATTCATTGTAGTAGATGACTTAGGCCACAAGGATTTGAGTGCCACGGGCAGTAATTTTTATGAAACACCCAACATCGATAAAATCGCACGTGAGGGAACGCGCTTTACCCAAGGCTATGCAAATGCATCCGTATGCAGTCCCTCTAGAGCGAGTTTATTGACTGGCCTATATCCAACAGTTCATGGTATAACAGATTGGATCGGTGCTAAATATGGAAAGGAATGGAGGAAAGTAGGACGTAAAACCAAATTGTTACCCAGTGATTATGTAAAGCACCTTCCCTTTGAGTTGACCACCTTACCAGAAGTCTTTAAGGCAAACCAATACAAAACTTTTTTTGCTGGTAAATGGCATCTAGGATCAGAAAAACAAAAATCTCTACCCACCGATCACGGTTTTGAAATCAACAAAGGTGGATACCATCTTGGTGGACCCTACAGCGGTGGCTATTTTTCCCCTTTCAATAACCCATTTTTGGGAGATAAACCCGATGAGAAAGGAATGTCGCTTTCGATGAAAATTGCCAGGGAAACTTCCAGTTTTATCAAGCAAAACTCTAAAGAACCTTTCTTTGCATATGTGTGCTTTTATGCCGTTCATGCTCCTATTCAAACGACCCAAGAAAAATGGGTAAAATATCAAAAAAAGGCGATAGAGCAAGGATTACTCCAAGAAGGTTTCTCAATGGAAAAAAGATTGCCTGTAAGGGTCAAACAGGACAATCCTGTATATGCAGGCCTTATAGAACAAACCGATGAAGCTGTAGGGCATGTTTTGAATACCTTGGAGACATTAAACTTAGATGATAATACGGTGATAGTTTTTGTGTCAGACAATGGAGGTGTTTCTGCAGGCGACGACTATGCCACAAGTAACCTTCCCCTAAGAGGTGGCAAGGGCTATCAGTGGGAAGGGGGTATCCGTATCCCATTTTTCCTTAAAGTACCACAAATTGATTACCCAAAAAAAATAGTCGATACACCTGTAACAGGTGCCGATTTGTTTCCTACATTGTTGGAATTGGCAGGGATTGATAACCCCGCCTTTGTTGATGGTGTAAGTCTAGTACCGCTTCTAAAAGATAAAAGTATTTTAGAGCGTTCCCTCTATTGGCATTATCCTCATTACGGAAATCAAGGAGGTGATCCCAGTGCGATCATACGAAAAGGAAACTGGAAATTGATACATTATTTTGAAGATGGAACAAATGAATTGTATAACCTCAGTTCAGACATGCGAGAAACCAAAAATCTTTATAATCAATTTCCACAAGAAGGAATGCTACTAAAAAATGAATTAGAAAACTGGCTCAGCTCAACAAAAGCATTGATTCCTGAAACAGATCCGCTTTATAATGAAGAAGAGGAAAAGGAATGGCTCCTTGAGCACAAACAAAAAATGAAAATAAAGGTTGAAAAACGCAGGGCGTTTCAACTTGACCCAAATTATCTTCCCAATGAGGATTGGTGGGGAAGTACTATTGACTAATTGGATTCAAAATGTAGATCTGCAAACTTGATGTATTGCTCCCAGTCGAAATCCGTAACATCGTGTTTTCCGTCTCTCAAATGATATCCAACAGTTCCGTGAAAAGGGGTATTGACAAGTGGCATTTCATCTGTTACAATTCCTTTTTTTTCGTAGAGTTTATATATCTGAGAGGCTTCCCTAGCAGCCAAAAACTCTCCTCTGGGATCTGCCCATGTATCTTTGCTTGCGCTGGCAACATAAACAGGTCTTGGAGCAATAAGTGCAATGAGCATGTGTTGATCAACCTCCAATGCAGCTTCATTATCATTAAAGTTGTGGAAGTTTTTAGCAAACCAATGGGGATAATTGGTATTAATGTCTGAAACCTTTTCACCAAATCTTCTTCTTGAGAGTGCTGCCCCGCCACATCCAGAGTTATTAGAAATAACAATACTAAAGCGCTGGTCATTTGCCCCTGCCCATAAAGCAGTTTTTCCTAAACGGGAATGGCCAAACAGTATTACTTTTTTATGATCTACCAATGCCTCCGTTTCCAAAAAATCCATTATTCTAGAAAGCCCCCACGCCCAAGCCGACAATGAACCCCATTCATTGTTGTTAGGAGCCATTTGTCCTGCCTTGTAAAAAAGAGAGTGAATTCCATCGGAAAAATCATTTTTATCAGGATCCACATTATTGTAATTGATCGTGACCAATCCATAACCTGCGTCAAGCATTTTATCTATGGCCCATCGAGAGGTGCGTCCTCCTCTATCGCTTGTCTTAAATTTTTTGAGTTCCTCATCACTCAATTGACTTTGTTTTTTCCCATTGATCAAAATGGCTGGGTCAGAATTGACAGTGTGGTTTCCCTTAAAGTTGTAAGCCAAAAAAACTGGTGAATTCTTCTTTCCAGCAGGCAAATATATTAGCAAATGCATGCTAATGGATTTATTTCCTTTTTTAAAACTTAATTTGACTTGCTTCCGAATGGCCTTACCTCCCAATGCAGCAGGTTCTAGATCGATGACCTCTACCTCATCTAAATCATGTGAGCCCGGAACAATACCATAAACCCTATTGGCAAAATAAGAGTGTATTTCAGGTCGCCTAAATTGCTCCCAATCCGATGAGGTATTTATTTTTTTACCTGACGATGTGATTAATAATTGTGGTAATTCATATAAGGGAACTTTAGCCTCTTCATTTATAGTGGATGAGGTATTTTGAGCAGAGAGCAGACAGGAGAAAATCAGAACTATAAAATTAAATAGGAATTTTTGTATCATAATACAATCATTTATTAATTTAAAGATATAAAAAATGAAGGAGGTGGTTTTTGGTATATGACGCAGATAAAAATCATTTGTTTTAAAATCAGTCCTATATAATCGAAAATTCAATATGAGAAATTTTAAAACAATTTCGCTAAAAAAATGAAAAACAAAATTACATCAAATCTTTTATTGTTAAGCATACTAATATTCGTAGCGTGTAAAAAAAGTGAAACAAAAAAACCATTCAATGTGCTATGGTTGGTAGCTGAAGACTTAAGTCCAGACTATCTTAATGCCTATGGAGATTTAAGAGCCCCTACTCCCAACTTGGACCGCTTGGCTAATGAGGGGGTGGTATATACTAACAACTTCTCTGTGTCGGGCGTTTGTTCACCTAGCCGCGCTACTTTGACCACAGGATTATACCCCAATTCCTTTGGAGCGCAAAATATGCGTACCCTGAATCAGCAACCGGCTATTAGAGAGTCTGGGATCATAGATTATCAAGTCGTTCCTCCTCCGGAGGTAAAAATGGTAAGTGAAATCATGCGTGAAAATGGATATTATACTTCCAATAATGCAAAAGAAGATTATCAGTTCTTTAAGTCAGAATTGGCATGGGATGAATCAAGTATTTACGCCCATTGGAGAAATAGGCCTGACGAAAATACCCCATTCTTTTCAATATTTAATTTCGGGGTTACCCACGAATCCAGAATGTGGAATTTTAAAATGGATATATTTGATGAAGGTGAATTTCCTCCTGACAGAAGTGTAAAAAAATGGAATGAGAAACATGAAAATTCCCATGTGCCTCTTTTGGTTTCGGAGGATCTGGAAATAGATATCCCACCCTATCTTCCACAGAACGAAATTGGGAAAAATGCCATGAGACGTATGTATACCAATATCATGCGGATGGACACTGGAGTAGGAAAGATTCTCGACCAATTGGAAGAGGACGGTCTTATGAATCAAACCATTATAGTTTGGTTCTCAGATCACGGTGGGCCACTACCTCGTCAAAAGCGTTTATTGTACGATTCCGGACTTAGGGTCCCACTAATCATTCGCTACCCTGATGGTTCTCGTGCAGGAGAAAGAGACAATCGATTAATTAGTTTTGTAGATTTTCCTCCCACTCTTTTGTCAATGGTAAGCATCCAAGCACCCTCCTATATGCATGGTCAAGCGTTTGAGGGAACATTTAAAGCCGAAACTACCAGAACTTTTGTCCATGGTCATGCCGATCGTTTTGATGAAACCGTGGATATGATTCGTGCTGTTAGAGACAAACGATTCAAATATTTAAAAAACTTTTACCCAGGCCGGCCATACTACCTTCCACTTGCTTATCGTGAGAAAATGGAGGTGATGAGAGAACTACTCCGTATGAGAGATGCGGAAATATTAGACGAAAATCAAGCTTTATGGTTTAGAACCACCAAAGCAGAGGAGGAGCTTTTTGACACAGAAAATGATCCCCACGAGTTGAACAATATTGCAAATGACCCTGCCTACGCGGAAATTTTAAATACACTAAGAGTGGAGTGCAAACGTTGGATGAAAGCTATTGATGATAAGGGATTAATTGACGAAAAAGACCTTATCAAGAATTTCTATCCCAACGGCAAAGCACAATTGACCAAGTCACCAGAAATTGAGGTCCAAAATGGAAAAATAAGGGTAAATTGCGCCACACCCGGAGCAAGAATCGGTTATCGCTATTCTTCAGAAAAGGCTCCCCATAAGGGGTGGAAATTTTACACCGAACCCATCGTAGAAAAACCTAATGATACTTTAGAGATCATAACCCATCGATTGGGATATAAATATGCCATTACGACCATTGCCAATGGAACTATGGGAGAAACAGTTTACCCCCCTAATAGACATGACAAACAATGAAAATTAAGGTACATGGTCATACAATTGTCTCAATTTTTTTAGTATTTCAGCCAGAAACATTCCATAACATTGAACCATCTAAATCATTTTAATAACTAAAAATGTCAGGTCAAAATCTCAGTAATTTTTTGTTTATTTATAGTACATATAATTTTTTAAAAATTTAAAATCTAATTGTTTTTTAAACTGAATAAACATGATCAGATTTTTATTGATCTTTACCTTGATACTTTTTCAGCAAGCTGACCCGATTAAGGCTATATCATATAATATACGTTATAACAACCCCAAAGACGGGATGAATGTATGGGAAAACCGAAGGGAAACTGTAGCTTCATTATTGAATGAGGAGAGTGCCGATTTTGTCGGGTTACAAGAGGTAGTTTACCCCCAATTACAAGATTTAGTTCAGTCATTAAAAGGTTATGACCATATTGGAGTTGGAAGGAAAGATGGAAAAACAAAAGGGGAATACAGTCCCATTTTTTATAAAAAAGAAAAATTTAAGCTTTTGGAATCCAAAACTTTTTGGTTATCCCAGACCCCTGACACCGTTTCAAAAGGTTGGGATGCTTCTTTAGAACGCATCTGTACTTATGGCCTGTTCCAAAACCGAAAGACCCATGATAAAATATGGGTTTTCAATACCCATTTTGATCACCGAGGAGTAAAGGCAAGAATAAAATCGGTTGATCTTTTGATTAAAAAAGTAGATTTGCTTAATCCAGAAAATTTACCTGTGATTATCACAGGAGATTTCAATTTGACCCCAGATCAGGCTCCCATCCATAAAATGCAATCCCATTTTAAAGATGTGCAACATAACCTTCCTAAAAATGATCCTCATTACAGTACTTCAAATAACTTTGATACAGAAAATATCAGAAAAAAAAGAATTGATTATGTTTTCATTAAAAGCTTAAAATCTAAAAAAGCAAAACACCTCTATAGAAAAACTCCAATGGGGGGTTGGGCCTCAGACCACCACCCGGTAATTGTTCTTTTGGAAAAATAATTGAATTACAAGGGGTGAAAAAAAGGAGACAAACTTTCGAATGTCTCCCATTTGGTACTCGGAGCGGGACTTGAACCCGCACGACCGCAATGGTCATTGGATTTTAAGTCCAACGTGTCTACCAATTCCACCATCCGAGCCGGACTTAAATAAAGAGCGAAAGACGGGATTTGAACCCGCGACCCTCACCTTGGCAAGGTGATGCTCTACCCCTGAGCTACTTTCGCTTGTGGTCTGCAAAAATAGTAAAATCAATCATTTCTCCTCGAAATTTGCGTTAACTTTCTTAAGTGGGAAATAAAAATCTTTCCCATTGCAGAATAAAAAATACGAATCAAGTGGAAAAAAATTGGCTCTTAGTTTCACCTAATGACCTACTAATTTATCTATAAAGGATTGTATGCATTTGATTATATTAATTTCAAACTTTTAACTCGGAGGCAATTTTCTTACACTCGGGTGGAGTGGGAATATTCTCTAACAATCTCAGCATAAAGTCTTTGGGAATATTTTCCGTTAGAAAAGAAATATAGCGTTTTCGAAAATCGGAAGTTTAAAAACTATTGCTTTAATTGTCTTTTAATCTCATTAAGCTTCATCAAGGCTTCAATTGGAGTAAGATTATCTATATTCAGATCTTTGATCTCCTCCCGCAAGGTTTCCAATAGTGGATCATCCAAATTAAAAAAGCTCAACTGCATCTTATCTTTACCTACTTTAAGGCTTTTTGCATTGGTTTCAACTGTATGCGACTTTTCCAATCCTTTGAGTTTTTGGCTAGCTCTACGAATAACAAACTCAGGCATCCCCGCCATTTTGGCTACATGAATTCCAAAGCTGTGGGCACTTCCCCCGGGAACCAATTTCCGTAAAAACAAGACTTTGTCCTCTAATTCCTTAACCGATACATTAAAATTTTTAATCCTTTGAAAATCGTGAGTCATATCATTTAACTCATGATAATGAGTAGCAAAAAGCACTTTGGCTTTGGTAGGATGCTCGTGTAAAAATTCGGCGATAGCCCAAGCTATGGAAATTCCATCATAAGTACTAGTTCCTCGGCCTATTTCATCCAATAATACCAAACTATTTTCAGTAATATTATTTAGGATCGAAGCCGTTTCGTTCATTTCCACCATAAAGGTCGACTCCCCCATTGAGATGTTATCGCTGGCGCCTACTCGGGTAAATATCTTGTCCGTCAAGCCCATTTTGAGTGAGGCTGCCGGTACAAAACTGCCCATCTGTGCCATCAAAACCAAGAGAGCAGTTTGCCTTAAAATTGCTGATTTTCCCGACATATTGGGACCTGTGATCATGATGATCTGTTGGGTCTTCGGATCGAGGAGAAGGTCATTGGCAATAAATGGAGTTCCGGCAGGCAATTGGTGTTCTATAACTGGGTGTCGACCCTCCCTAACTTCCAATATTGTACTTTTCGAAAATTCAGGTCGACTATAGTTATACTTGATAGCCAAAGCTGCATAACACCACAATACATCCAAATGAGCCACCTGACGGGCATTTACTTTTAAAGTTTCTATATGCCCATGGAGTTTGGATAATAATTCCAAATACAAGCGATTCTCTATGGACTTTATCTTTTCCTCTGCCCCCAATATTTTGGTTTCGTATTCCTTTAACTCCTCAGTAATATAACGTTCTGCACTGACCAAGGTTTGTTTACGGATCCAGTCCTCTGGCACCTTGTCTTTGTGAGTATTTCTAACCTCTATGTAGTAACCAAAGACATTGTTATAGGCAATTTTAAGAGAGGGGATTTGAGTATGCTCACTTTCTCTTTCCAGCATTTTATCCAAATGATCCTTGCCGGATCGCAAAAGATCTCTCAGTTCGTCTAGTTCTCTATCAAACCCGTCGGCAATAACTTCTCCTTTGCTTACCAAAACGGGTGCCTCAGGTTTTAGGGTCGACTGAATTATGGTGCTAATGACTTTTCCCTCTAGAAAACATTTAGCTCTTTCTTTCAAAACTAAATTCGAGTGATCCGATAAATAGGTCTTGATCTGACCAATTTCATCCAATGATTTAGCCAATTGTACTAAAGCTCGAGGGCTGATCTTCTGAGTCGCTATTTTAGCAACGATCCTTTCTAAGTCAACTATTTGATTGAGGTGCTGAGCCATTTGTTCGTAGGCATCAGTATCTTTTACCAAAGCCTCAACCAGGTCTAAGCGGTGCTCGATAACACTTAAATTTCTCTCGGGAAAAGCCAATCCGTGTTTAAGCATTCTGCCTCCCATTGGAGTAAGGGTATGATCTAAAATATCGATAAGGGCCACTCCATTGGGGCTTGTGGATTGAAACAACTCCAAATTTCTCATCGTAAATCGATCCATCCAGACATATTCTTCCTCAAATATCCTCCTGATGGAAGTAATGTGGGGAATTTGATTATGATGCGCTTCCTTAAGGTAATGCAATATAGCCCCTGCGGAGATCACCCCAGTCTCCATGTCTTCTATGCCAAAGCCTTTCAATCCTAAAGTCTTAAAATGGGCAGTTAATTGCTCCAGGGCATAGCTACTTTCAAAGATCCAATCCTCCAAATAAAAGACGTTGAATTGTTCCCCCATCAGATCGGCAAATTTTTTTTTGGAGGGTTTGGCTACCAAAACTTCTGCAGGAGCAAAATTTTGTAACAACTGTTCTATTTGGACCATACCACCTTCAGAGATCCAATAATCTCCAGTAGAAATATCTAAAAAGGAAACTCCAGTTTTGACTTTACCAAAATGAACTGCCGCCAGGAAGTTGTTTTTTTTGTGCTCCAGCACCTCATCATTGAGAGATACACCCGGAGTGACCAATTCTGTCACCCCTCTTTTAACGATTTTTTTGGTCAATTTAGGGTCTTCCAACTGGTCGCATATCGCCACCCGGCAGCCGGCTCTAACAAGCTTGGGCAAATAAGTATTCAAAGAATGATGGGGAAACCCAGCCAGCTCTGTTTCGCTGGTGCTTCCAGCTCCTCTTTTAGTCAGAATAATACCCAATATCTTAGAGGCTCTTACAGCATCCGAACCAAAAGTTTCAAAAAAATCCCCAACCCTAAACAACAACAAAGCATCAGGATACTTGGCTTTGATCTGGTTGTATTGTTTCATTAAAGGGGTTTCTTTAATCGACTGGGCCACTGATCTAAAGGGTTTTATACGAATGTAATTATTAAAAAATTCTTGCAGATATAGGGTTTTAAAAATTTGTTAACAAGGTCAGCACCAAACATTATTTACTAATTTTATAAACATGCGAAAATTAAAAAACAGCGAACTGAACCGTAAAACAGTAGCGGCTTACAAGGAGGCTCCTAAGATTCCTTTGATCTTGATCCTTGATGATATTAGAAGTCTCAACAATATCGGTTCAGTTTTCAGAACTGCAGATGCTTTTTTAATAGAAAAAATATACCTCTGCGGCATTACCGCTACCCCTCCCCACAAAGACATTCACAAAACTGCTTTAGGTGCCACAGAATCGGTGGACTGGGAATACTACAAAAAAGCTACCGAACTAGTCAAGCAACTCAAAGATGACAATATAAAAGTTTATGCCATCGAACAAGCAGAAGGTGCCATTTCACTTGAGAATTTTAAGGTCACTCCCGATGAAAAACACGCTTTTGTCTTGGGTAATGAAGTCAAAGGGGTGTCTCAAACCGTAGTCAACGAATGCAATGAAGTAATTGAAATCCCGCAAGAAGGTACCAAACATTCTCTAAACATTGCAGTAGCTTCAGGAGTAGCTTTATGGGATTTTTATCAAAAGTTTAAAAAGCTTTGATGCGCTGAAGTATGATTTGGTATGCCCTTTCGTCGTGGACAAAATCAAAGTTGGTCAACTCAATTTTTTGGTAAGGAAACGACAATTCTGAATTTTGAAAATTCTGATAGCCCTCTTCAATTTTTTCCAAATACTCGCTTGTGATTTTTCGTTCATAAGAACGCCCTCTATTTTCGATCTGCTGCATTAATTTTTTTATAGGCTGATTAAGAAAAATCACTCGTTGAGTAAAAAATAATTCCGCTGATAACTTCTCAAAATTTTTCTTAAAATCTCTAAAATGGGTCGGGGAAAGGTTAATTTTGGCGAAGATCAATGATTTGAAGAGTGAGTGATCAGTAACAGCGGTTTTTGAAGTCGCTAAAGTCTGTAAAAAATTAGTAAACTGACTAAAGCGATCCTCCAAAAAATAGTTTTCTAAACGTAGTGCAAACCTTTCAGGTTTATCGTAAAATTTTTCTAGATAAGGATTTTGATTAAAGTTTTCCATCAGAGAAGGAACTTGATAATCTCGGGCTATTTTTTGGGCAAGTGAGGTTTTTCCCACACCGATATTCCCTTCAAAAACAAGTATTTGTTCTTTGATCAATGAATTCGGAGACCATAATTCTATGGGTAATTTTTTGGTTTGTGAACTGTCCTTGCAGATTCTAGATAGTTCTGACAAACTTTTACCCAAACGAGGATGGATCAAATCAGGATCAATTTCACACATGGGATATAAAATAAATTTTCGTAATTCCAAGCGGGGGTGAGGCAATTTCAAATTCTCATTATCAATAACTTGATCCTCGTAAAATAATAAATCTAAATCTATAGTTCGTGAACTATAGGCAAATTCTAATGACCTTTTCCTTCCCATTTGCTGCTCTATCGCCAATAAATTTTCCAACACTTCCGGGGGCGTGTCACCTGTTTTAATTCCAATACAAGCATTCAGAAAATCAGGCCCTTCAAAACCCCAAGCTGGGGTTTCGTAAAGGGAAGACAAATCGGTTAAAACTCCTATTCTTTTTTGAATTTGAATTACTGCTTTACGAATGCTTTCCAGACGTTGACCCTCGTTGGATCCCAGTGAAATATATGCTTTATTCATTTTAATACTATCCTTAAATTTCGTAAAACAATTCCACAAACCCTATCTTTGCAACAAAATAAGATGATTATGAATTTCTTTAAGAGTTTATTAGCTTCTTTTTTGGGAACTTTTGTCGCCTTAGGATTGATAGCTTTATTCTTTTTTATCGGAATTGCTGCTATTACAACAACTGTCAACTTTGAAAAAACAGAGGGTAGTTGGGTCAGAGAGAACAGCATTTTGAATTTGGATCTCAACGCCAATATAGTCGATAGGGGACCAGCATTTAATCCCATTGAAAATTTTTCGGATTTTGATTCTGGATCGGTAGGAATGGACAAGATTTTAGGTAGCATTTATAAAGCCAAAAACGACCAAAATATTAAGGGAATCAAAATCAAATCTGGCGGAATCACAGCTGGATGGGTACAAGCCAGGGAAATCAGAAATGCTCTTAAAGAATTTAAAGAATCAGGAAAATTTATCTATGCCTACTCAGATTATATGTCACAAATGGGTTACTATGTAAGTTCTATTGCAGACAGTGTTTTCATGAATCCTACAGGTATTCTTGAACTTAAAGGTCTTTCTTCAGAGGTACTTTATTACGAGGATTTCCAAAACCAGTATGGAGTCAAAATGGAAGTGATTCGTCATGGAAAATATAAAAGTGCAGTAGAGCCATATTTACAAGACCATATGAGTGATGAAAATCGTATACAAATCCAAAGACTACTAGATGCGAGCTGGGAAACCCTCAGAGATGAGATAGCCCAAAGCCGAAAAATAGTACCCAGCACCTTAGATGTACTGGTCAATGACCTTGTGATTAACGATGCCGATAAAGCGTTAGCCCAGGGTATGATCGATGGATTGGTTTATGAAGATAATTTTGAAAATAAAATCAAAGCCGCTTTACAAATTGATCCCAAAGAAAAACTTAGAACCTTAGATTTTAACAATTTGAATATTCGTATTCAAGAGTACGACAAGGAAATAACCGACCGAATTGCTATTATCTATGCACAAGGACCCATACTTTATACCCAAGGGAGTGAGAGTATTATTGGGAAAGATGCCGTAAAAGAAGCCTTTCAAGAAATTTCAGACAGCAAAAATATTAAGGCAGTTGTTTTGCGTGTTGACTCTCCAGGAGGAGATGCCTTGACCTCTGAAATCTTACATAACGCATCCAAAACACTAAAAAATAAAAAACCCTTAGTGGTCTCCATGGGCAATGTTGCTGCATCAGGGGGGTATTACATCGCCTGTTCAGCCGATAAAATTTTTGCGGATCCTATGACTATAACTGGTTCGATAGGTGTACTGGCTGCATTTCCTAACATTAGAGGCATAACAGAAAAAATTGGAATTTATGCAGAACAGGTGACTACCCACCAAAATGCAATGGGATACAGTGTTTTCGAACCACTGAGTGAAGGGTTTGAAAAAAGTGTCAAAACACAAATTGAAAAAATTTACCATACTTTTAAGTCTCGAGTAGCCGAGGGAAGGTCACTGAATATGGAAACCGTCGAAGAATTTGCCCAAGGCAGGGTTTGGTCTGGAAAAGATGCAGTTGATATTGGATTAGTTGATTCACTGGGTGGACTCAATAAAGCCATTACCTCAGCAGCAGAACTGGCAAAGCTAAAAAAATACAATTTGGTCGATTATCCTAAATTTGATAACGATTTAGAGAGTATTTTGTTGGGTACCTTTTCCAAGGTAAAAAGTAAAATACTGCAATACCCACTGGAAAAATATGCCTCAGAATTTATAGAACTTAGTAAACTGGAAGGAATTCAAACCCGAATTCCTTATTCTATAAAAATGGAATAAATGAACTCACAAAAAAAGGCATTAGCAGCCAAAATTTATTTGTATTTGGCTGCATTATTTATTACCTCACTGGTAGTATCAAACCTTATCTTTCAAAAGTTTTTTTATTGGTATCCGCTCGAAGGAGAAGTTTTTGGCAGTCGTTTGTTCGAGCTATCTGTCGGCATCCTGCCATATCCACTTACCTTTTTGATTACCGATTTGATTTCTGAAATTTATGGAAAAAAAGCTGCAAACCGTGTAGTAACCGCTGGCATTTTCGCTTCTTTTTTTTCAATGGGAATTTTACTCATAGCTGATTTTGTTCCTGCGATGGAAAATTCTCCCGTTGATGATGCCACCTTTACCAAAGTATTTTCCCTTTCACCACTAGCCGTTTTGGCTTCCATGATTGCTTATTTACTTGCTCAATTTGTTGACATCAGGATTTATCATTTTTGGAAAAAACTGACCCACGGTAAAATGCTGTGGTTGAGGAACAACTTTTCTACTTTTGCCTCACAGTTTTTGGACACCTTTTCTGTTGTGTTCTTGCTTACCCTTTTTGGAATTTTACCATGGGATTTGTTCTTTGGACTAGTACTATCCGGGTTTATTTTTAAAATAATTGTTGCCGCTTTAGATACGCCACTACTCTATCTGTTGGTTTGGATGTTTAACAGAAAATTCGATTTAAAACCAGGTGAAGAGATCAAATTATAAGATGGATAAATCTTCCCCCCTTACACGAATTAATAAACACCTTAGCGAGATTGGGTTCTGTTCACGCAGAGAAGCTGACAAATTAATCGATAGCGGAAGGGTGTTAATAAATGGTAAAAAGGCAGAAATGGGAGCTAAAGTAAGTTCTGATGACAAAGTAATTGTAAATGGTGAGTTGTTGAAACCAACCAAAAACAAAAACGTTTATCTAGCTTTCAATAAACCCATAGGAATAATTTGTACCACTGACACCCGAGTAGAAAAAGATAATATTATTGACTTTATCAATTATCCCAAAAGGATATTTCCCGTTGGAAGGCTAGATAAATCTAGTGAGGGATTAATATTTTTAACCAACGATGGTGAAATAGTCAATAAAATTCTTCGCGCTCGAAACCAGCACGAAAAAGAGTATATAGTATCGGTAAATAAACCCATCACTAAGGATTTTATCAATAAAATGAGTAACGGAGTCCCAATTTTGGATACCATTACAAAAAAGTGTTTTATCAAGCAGACTCATAAAAATCAATTCCGTATAATCTTGACCCAAGGCTTAAACCGACAAATTAGAAGGATGTGTGAATATCTGGGTTACAGGGTAAGATCGCTCAAAAGGGTTAGAATTATGAATGTGAAATTAGATTTAAAAGTAGGGAAATGGCGTTATCTGAAACCCGATGAACTAAATACACTTCATCAATTGCTTAGCCAATCTTCAAAAACCATAGGTTAGTTCAATTAAAAGTTAAAAACACAATTTAAATTTTTAAATTTATCGTTCCCCAAACATATAACCAATCATCTTACCTCTTTCAATACTAATTTTTTTAATATTTTATTTTTTTAAGAGCTTTACTTTTGGGGTAAAATACATCCAAATACATTGTTGTAAAGGATATGTGTTTGAGGCTCAAAATAGGGAAGTTATAACTGGTAACAACCTCTTCAAACCAAATGAAATAAAAAACTACTACGAATACCAGTGTATCAGTAAACAATTTAGATTATGGATTCAATCAAAAAGAATATGAGTAAATTTTAAGGTTTATTATGCAAAATTAGTCAATGATTATTTCTACCAAAGTTCCTTCATTTGAACGAATATTATAGACAGTTTGGTCTTCAAAAAGCAGGTATTGACCTTTAATCCCTTTCAGCACTCCACTGTAGCTTTTTTCTTTTTCAAGGTTTAAGCTTTTGACTTTTTCAGGGTATTGTAAAACAGGAAATTGTAATTCAGTAAACCGATAGTCCTTAATGAGGTATGATTTTAAATCTTCGGGTAAATTCTCAATAGCCAGATTAATTGCATCCTGCCAATGCACCTCTTGGTAATCATTCTGTAACATCTTTCGCCAATTTGTCTTGTCAGAAAAATGATCTTTTAGACTAACCTCAGCTATCCCTGCCAAAAAACGATTTGGGACTTCAAGCAATCCTAACGCTTGATGTGCCCCTTGATCAATCCAACGGGTTGGGATCTGACTTTTACGAGTAACCCCAACTTTTAGGTGACTGCTCAGTGCCAAATATACCCAATGGGGTTGTAATTGTACTTTTTTTTCATATTCCAAATCACGATCCTCTTCTCCCAAATGAGCTTTACTCAACTCGGGTCTCATGACCCAATCCCCCGCTGAAGGAATTTCAAAAAAACAACTTTGGCAAAAACCCTGTCTGAAAACAGGCTTATAAGTATGACAGTATAAACACTGGGTTCCTGCAAAATCTATTCTGACTTTTTGATCTAAAAATTGGTTCAAAGCCACAAAATCATTTTCCAAATTGAGGAAATAACGAATAGGCGTTCCAAGTTCAGTAATCATTTTCTTTAAAACACCCTTAAACATTTTTGATTTAAAGTTTTTACTTTTGCCTCAAAGATACATCATTATCATGCCAATTCCCCTTTTCAATTCCATCGCCTCATGGTTCTTAAAAAAACGGATCCATCAAATGGAACTGTTTATGAAATACCCCAATGAGGTTCAGCAGGAATTATTGTATGGGCTATTGAACAGCGCTTCTAAAACAGAGGTTGGAATTGATAATGATTTTCAATCCATAAAAAATTACAGCGATTTCAAAAACCGACTGCCGGTAGTCGATTATGAAAATATTGTAGATCAGATTGAGCGCAGTAGAAATGGAGTGCAAAATATTTTTTGGCCTTCACCAATCAAATGGTTTGCCAAATCCAGTGGCACTTCTAATGCTAAAAGTAAATTCATTCCCGTTAGTAATGAGTCTCTGGTAGATTGTCATTACAAAGCTGGTAAAGATATGCTTTCTATATATTACAACAATAATGAAGATGCACAGATTTTAGCCGGTAAATGTTTGAGATTAGGTGGTAGCAGTGAGTTGTATCAAAATACAGATAGTTATTTTGGAGATTTATCGGCAATCATCATTGACAACTTGCCTTTCTGGGCAGAATTGGGCAGTACACCAAGCCAAAAGGTATCCTTGATGTCAGAATGGGAAACCAAAATGGAGGCCATAATCAACGAGACATTGGAAGAAAAGGTGACCAGTTTAGCGGGTGTTCCCTCATGGATGCTGGTCTTATTGCAAAATGTTTTGAAAAAAACTCACAAAGGAACGATCACAGAAGTCTGGCCCATGGTAGAAGTTTATTTTCATGGTGGGGTAAGCTTTCATCCTTACAAAAAGCAGTTTGAAAAACTGTTTCAAGGAAATGACCTAAACTTTTTTGAGATTTATAATGCCTCCGAGGGTTTTTTTGGAATGCAAGATCAAAACGATTCTTCAGAATTATTACTGATGTTAGATTACGGTATTTTTTATGAATTCATCCCAATGGACCAATCAAACAGGGATGATACTGAAATTATCATTCCTCTTAGTGAGATAGAATTGGGAAAAAATTACGCCATAGTTATAAGCACCAATGCCGGGCTTTGGCGTTATAAAATAGGGGATACCATAAAGTTTACCTCCATCAGCCCATACCGAATTCAGATAACGGGGCGAATAAAAAATCACATCAATGTATTTGGAGAAGAATTAATGATTGAAAATGCCGAAGTGGCACTTGGAAAAGCCTCCAAAGAAATGGATTTGGATATTGTAGACTATACAGCAGGCCCAATTTTTATGGAATCAGGTAGAAAAGGGGCACATCAGTGGTTGATAGAGTTTAAAACTCCACCCAAAGACACCAAAAAGTTTACAGAACTTCTCGATCGATTTTTAAAAGAAGTAAACTCAGATTATGAGGCAAAAAGATATAAAGATATGGCCCTTGGGATGCCCAAAGTCAGTATCGCAAAGAAAGACCTTTTTTACAATTGGATGGCCAAAAAGAATAAACTCGGTGGTCAACACAAAGTTCCACGACTTTCAAACCAAAGGGAACTACTAGAAGAGTTAATGGAAAAAAACAATTAAGAAACAACCTTAAGTGTCGGTAATTCTATTTTGGATAATCTTTGTTCGGCATAGCTTTTTGTAATTTTCAATGTTCTAACATCAGATTCTGGCAACTCGAACATAGCTTCATTGAGAACAGCCTCACAAAGCGATCTCAGTCCTCTTGCTCCCAATTTATACTCTAAGGCCTTTTCCACAATAAATTCCAAGGCACCTTGTGTAAAAGAAAGTGTGATTCCATCCATTTCAAAAAGTTCAATATACTGTTTTATCAAAGCGTTTTTGGGAGTAGTCAAGATGGTACTCAAAGTTTCTTTGTCTAAAGGATTCATATATGTCAATACTGGCAGCCTTCCAATTATCTCAGGAATCAACCCAAAAGACCTAATATCTCTTGGAGTAATGTATTGCAAAATATTATCTGAATCAACTTTTTTCAATTCCTTGTTTGTATTGTAACCTATAGCTTGCAGATTCAAACGTTTATTAATTGTACGTTCTATACCATCGAATGCTCCTCCGGCAATAAATAGTATGTTCGAGGTATCCACTTCAATAAACTTTTGATCGGGATGCTTTCTACCTCCTTTGGGAGGAACATTAACTGTAGTTCCCTCCAATAGTTTAAGTAGGGCTTGTTGTACCCCTTCACCGGAAACATCACGTGTAATGGATGGGTTATCTCCCTTTCGGGCAATTTTATCTATTTCGTCAATGAAAACAATCCCATATTGGGCCTTATCAACATCATAATCTGCAGCCTGAAGTAATCGGGTTAGGATACTTTCGACGTCTTCTCCCACATAGCCTGCTTCAGTTAGAACCGTGGCATCAACAATGGCCAAAGGCACTTTGAGCAACTTTGAAATTGTTTGAGCTAAAAGGGTTTTTCCAGTTCCAGTTTGACCTACCAAAATGACATTGCTTTTTTGAATTTCAACCTCACTTTTGCCTTTGGAATGATTAATTCGTTTGTAGTGATTATAAACTGCTACCGAAAGGATTTTTTTGGCGGATTCCTGACCAATAACGTATTCATCTAAAAAGGATTTTATTTTCTTAGGAGGATGTAGTTCTATATTGAATTTATGATCTTCGTTTTCTTCGGTAGTTTCTTCCTGGACGATTCCATGGGCTTGAAGAATACACTTGTCACAAATGTGAGCATCCAGACCCGCAATAAGCAATTGAGTTTGAGGTTTGGCTCGTCCACAAAAAGAACAATTTAATTCATCTTTACTCATAGTAGTTTATTTTTCAGCACCCAAGACTTCATCTACCATACCGTATTTTTTCGCCTCCTCGGCTTTCATCCAATAATCACGATCACTGTCCTGGTTTACTTTTTCTATACTCTGACCCGACTGTTTTGCAATGATCTTATATAGTTCATCTTTCAGCTTAAGGATTTCTCTTGCTGTAATTTCGATGTCAGAAGCTTGACCTTGAGCTCCACCAAGTGGTTGGTGAATCATCACTCTGGAATGGGGCAATGCTGAGCGTTTACCCTTTGCTCCAGCACAGAGCAATACTGCTCCCATCGAAGCAGCCATTCCGGTACAAATGGTAGCGACATCCGGTGAAATGAATTGCATGGTGTCATAGATTCCCAGTCCTGCATATACGCCTCCACCTGGAGAGTTAATATACATTTGAATATCTCGCTTTGAATCGGTGCTTTGTAGAAATAATAATTGGGCTTGTATAACATTGGCCACACTATCATTGATTGCTGTTCCTAGAAACATAATCCTGTCCATCATCAATCTTGAAAAAACATCCATCTGTGCTACATTTAATTGACGCTCCTCAATGATGTAGGGAGTCATGCTACTAACAATCTTGTCGAAATACATAGAGTTGATCCCATGATGTTTTGTTGCGAACTCCTTAAATTCTTTTCCGTAGTCCATTTTGTAAATTTGTATTTATAAAATTAATGAAAAAAATTAGCCCTTAGCGAATGCCTCTTTCATAAAGGCATCAAAAGTCAATTTTTTCTTTTTTAATAAAAGATTGGATTTGTAGAATTCCAAAAGTTTTTTATTCATCAATTGTTCAGAAAGTTTACGTACCTCGTCTTGATTTGACATTACCCTAGCAACTATACCCTCAAGCTCCTCATCGGGCAACCCTGCTTGGCCATATTGTTGCATTTGCATGGAAATCATCTCTTTGGCAAAAGTTTTCAATTCCTCAAATTTGATTTGCAGATCATGATCAGCAATGATTTTTCCTTCAATCAATTGGTATCGTATTCCTTTTTCAGTGCGAACATACTCCTCGTCTGCAGCCTCAGCTGTTATAGGTTTTTCCCCAGAATTTTGCATCCATTTTTTTAAAAATTCAGTTGGTAGATTGAACTTTGTTTTAGCAACCAAATACTCTGTTACATCATTCAACAACTTTTGGTCAGACTGTTGTTCGAATTGTTTTTCGATACCTTCAATAATCTTAAGCCTCATTTCCTCCTTCGATTTCACTCTGTTAGGTCCATATATTTTGTCAAAAAACTCTTGGTTCATCTCAGCTAAGACTCGTTCATTAATTTCTTTTATGTCGAAGCTGATCTCTCCCTCAATCTTTTTTAGTTTATCCACGGAAGCACTTAATATTCTTGTTGCAGTGGGTTCATCCACAAAAAGACTTTTATACTTTAGTTTAACCACATCCCCAACAGTTGATTTTCTAAAAGCGGCAAGATTGGCCTTTCCTTTGATTTCACTCAATTCAAAAGTATGGACAGTTTCGATCTCAGCAGCTTCATTTTTTATGGAAGCAGTGATTTCAAAATCACCTTTAGGATTTTTTTGGCCTATCAATTTACCATATTGTTTGCGGTAATTTTTCACCTGATCATCAATCATAGAGTCTGGAGCAGTAATCTGATAATGAGTCACTTTATTTTTTTCGGTAAGATTTATATCAAATTCAGGAGACAAACCCAATTCAAAATCAAACGAAAATTTAGGTGCTTTCCAATCCAAATCTTCTTGAATAATGGGCAATGGATTTCCCAATATATTAAGTTTTTCCTCCTTGATATAATGATCCAGATTTTCTTGCAAAAGTTTGTTGACCTCATCTGCAGTTACTGCAGTCTCATATTGTTTTTTGATCATTCCCATGGGCACATGTCCTTTTCTAAAACCAGGGATATTTGCTTTCTTCCTGTAATTTGAAAGCACCTTATTGACTTTTTCTTCAAAGTCGTTGCGTTCGATATCAATTGTAATAAGGCTATTAAGGGGATTATTATCTTTGCGTGAAATCTTCATTTATATCGAGAAAATATGGGTGCAAAATTACGTTATTATACTGGTTTGACAAGAAGATTTACACACTTAAAATTTTTAATCAATTAAATGTGGTAATTTAATTGTTATAATTTTTGCATCCAGTGAGTTATGTATTTCAAATATTATACTAAATTTGCACCCTGAGTATTAATAATACGGAGGTCGAGAACCTCCACAAATTAATGTGATATGCCCGTAAGAATAAGACTTCAAAGACACGGAAAAAAAGGCAAACCTTTTTATTGGATAGTTGCTGCCGACAGCCGTTCAAAAAGAGACGGCCGTTATTTAGAAAAAATCGGTACATACAATCCTAACACTAACCCAGCTTCAGTTGAATTAGATGTTGACCAAGCTGTAAAGTGGTTGGAAAATGGCGCCCAACCCTCAGACACTGCAAGAACTTTGTTGTCATACCGTGGTGCCATGTTAAAACACCACTTAAATGGAGGAGTTAAAAAAGGTGCATTTTCTCAAGAGGAAGCCGACAAACGCTTTGCAGATTGGTTGAAAGAAAAACAAGCCAAAATTCAATCAAAAATTGATGGTTTGGACAAGCAAAAAGCAGATAGTAATTTGAAAAGATTGGAAGCGGAGAAAGCAGTTAATCAAAAGCGTATTGCAGAGCTAAGTGCACCCCCTGAAGCTGAAGAAGTAATTGCTGAAGATGCGGAAGCCACCAAAGTAGAAAATACTGAGACTAATGAAGGTGCTATTGAAGTTTCCGAAGAAAAGGTTGCTGCTGTAGAAACTGAAATTATTCAAGAAGCTGAAATTTCTACTGAAGAGGCCACAGAGAAACCTGCTACTGAAGAATCCATCGCTGAAGAAACCTCTTCGGAGGAAGTTCCTGAGGAAGCTAGTGTTGAAGAACCCAAAGCTGAAGAGAATCCAGCAGAAATGTCTAATAGTGATGATGCCACTGCCGATGACAACCATAGCGAAGATAATTCTGCTGAAGAAGAGGAAACAAAAGAATAAACTCTGCCCTTTATTTCATTATGCTAAAAGAAGAATGCTTCTTTTTAGGTTCCATCGTTGGTAAGTACAGTTTTAAAGGTGAAATTTTAGCTAAACTGGATACCGATACTCCTCAGAGCTATTTAGATTTAAAATCCTTGTTCATAGAAACTCCACAAGGACTAGTTCCCTATTTTATTGATCACAGTAAATTACACAAATCCTCCTTATTGAGGATCAAATTTGAAGGTATCGAAACTGAAGTTGAGGCAAAGGATTTACTGAAAAAAGATTTATTTCTACCTCTGAATATGCTCCCCCCTTTGGAAGGAAACAAATTTTATTATCACGAGGTAAAAGGTTTTTTGGCCATCGACCAGTTTGATTCAGAAATTGGTACTATCATGACAGTAAATGACTCCGGACCTCAACCCCTTTTTGTCATCGATGGAGATGGAACAGAAATACTGATTCCCATTCACGATAATTTTATCAAAAAACTAAACAGAAAATGCAGAAAGATACATCTCGATTTACCTGATGGCTTATTGGATATATTCAAGTAAGTTTTAAAAGTCAACCACGAAGCCGAAAGAGGGGATTGGAATATTGTTGTTTTCTCCAGTATTCACCTCTACCAAATTAAGTGGAAGGATCAAGTTACCATCTTCAGTTCTATTAAGACCATACTCATCAGGTAGAGGTACACTTTGGGCCAAGAAGTTTTGAATCTCAAAATAGAAATTGAAAGAATACCTTTTAAAATTCCATTTTTTATCAAAGCGTATGTCTGCTAAATTAAATGGATCTAACTTTACATTTCCCAATTGAGTGTAATCTAGAACCACCTCCGGATATGCTGCCAGGGTCGCATTTTGATTAACTGGAACATAGGGAGTCTTTCCTGAAAATCTCCATCGGGCACTGATCTCCCAATTTCTTTTCAATTTGTGGCCCCCGGAGAAAGAGATGAGGTGTCTACTGTCCCATACTGAAGGCAGATAATTACTCTTGGCGGTGGTAAATTGACTGTGAAAATATGTGTAAGCAAAAACACCATAGAAGTTTTTGGAAAGTTTTTGTTGATATAGTGCCTCCAAACCATAACTTTTACCTCTACCGTCACTCCTGATGGCCTCATTACCTAAAACCTCAAACCCTCCCCCTTTATTGGCCAAGGAAACTCCATCAATCAGAGAAATAGGGTATTGACTATATTTCTTGTAAAATCCTTCAAGTGTAATTCGGGAAGCATTTCCTGGCGCATATTCCAAACCTGCAACCAGATGATCACTTTGGGTATATTTAGTATCTCTGTTTACAAATCTTCTTTGAGTGTTCTGATATCCCAAGATTGTGTAAGTTGGTATCTTGTAATATCTTCCAACAGATGCATTGATTTTCCAAGTTTGATCTTCCGTAAGATTGTATGTCAGTGACATCCGGGGGGAAAAATTATCCCTCATGTTTGATCCTTCTGAAAAACTGTCTGCATCTATCCTAAATCCAAAAGAGAATCCTAAATTATCCTCCAAGAATTTTCGCTCTGCTTTAGCAAAGAATCCATATTTCATAAAATCGATCCCTGTGCTGTAGTCTAAACTGTAAAGATCACTTTGGGTATCGTTTCCATAATTTGAATATTGAATATTGGTTCCGGCAGCAACTTTCCATTGTTCAAGGTAATGTTGGGTCTGAAATCTGATTTTAGTCTCCTGC
Organism: uncultured Flavobacteriaceae bacterium; assembly: GCA_913020295.1. Classification (GTDB taxonomy): domain Bacteria; phylum Bacteroidota; class Bacteroidia; order Flavobacteriales; family Flavobacteriaceae; genus UBA8316. Next base: position 107,683 of record CAJWAA010000001.1, read on the forward strand.
TCGTGGGAATCATTTTGAAACAACACTCCAGTTTTTTGAGTATTGTCCTTATAACGAGAAAAAATATTTTGTAAACGATTAGTACTTAATGCAGTGTTCATAGATCCCTTACCATTCTTGAATTTTCTTTTCCAAGACACCCCAACTGTAATTGTTTTTTGTTGAATGATTGGTACTTGCTCTATAGTGGCCTGTTGCCTTGCATCAAAGTCGTCGGGAGCCTTTACCGAAAAATCATCGATTGTTCCCAATCCCAAAAAAACAATTGAATTGTAAGCATCGATCTCATGATTCACTTTCCATTGATAATCCCAATAATCGGGACGAATAGGCAAACCGATAAGTTCAAATAAAAATTGGAGGTAGCTTCTCCTTACTGAGAATAATAATGTGGTTTTTGAGGGTTTATTTTTGTCTTTTCTATAAAGTGGCCCCTCTAAAGTCAAAGCTGCCTCACTGGCTCCAAACCTAAAATTAGCTCCAAAGCGATTTGGGTTTCCCTCCCTTTGTTCAAAATATAATACCCCGGAAAGCGGATTGTCATACTCCGCACCAAAAGCTGAGCTAGAAAGTGTAACCTCTCTTATAAAAGATACATTAAGTATTCCCACAGGACCTCCTGCGCTTCCCTGGGTACTAAAGTGATTGATATTGGGTATTTCGATGCCATCTAAATAATATACAGATTCATTTGGTGCGCCTCCACGAATGATAATGTCGTTCCTAAAACCACCAATGGAAGGAGAAATTCCTGGCATGCTCTGAATCACCTTGGTAATGTCATTATTACCACCAGGATAGGTTTCAATTTCCACAGCAGAAAAGGTTTGGGTAGATAGTGGAGTTTCTACCGTTGTTCTAAAAGGGCTTTGTAACACTACAATCTCCTCCAATTCATTGGTGGATTCCTCCAAGAGTATTTGAAGTGGAGGGGTTCCAAACGTCTTTACTATAATATTGAATACGGTTTGTGTTTGATACCCCAAATGACTTATTGTCAAGTTATAAGTTTGAGTAGGTACATCATTAAAAGTAAAATAACCTTCTTCATTTGTGGCCACTCCGATGGCAGTTCCTTCAAGAATAACACTAACTCCTTGAATAGGAAGTTGTGTTTTTTGATCTAAAATCCTACCACTGAGCTGACCCGTATTTTGAGCATTTAGTAAATAATTGCTAAATAAGATTACGAAGAACAGTTTTCGCATTGTTTTTTCAACAAAAGTAAACTAAAGTTAAAAAATAGGTTTTATTTTGTTTAACTTTTTTAAAAAATCTTTAAACTAAAGTCGGTATATTTGCATTTTAGTTAGAATATAAATGAAAAATAAAAGAAGAGATTTTTTAAAAACTGCTTGTGCCCCTGTAGCTTTTTCAATGTTCGGTATTTCAATGCTTGAGTCTTGTAGTTCTGGAGGAGATGATGATTATCAGGGTAATTCTGTCATTGGAAGTGAGGACAATTTTATGACTGAGCAGGAAGATAAAGTTATTATTGACTTGAGTAATTCAAACTTTTCAGATCTATCTGAGGTAGGAGGTTGGATGAATTACACTGCAGAAAATATGCTTCTTTTAAGAATTAGTGATTCTGAAATCAGGGCATACACCAATGTTTGTCCACATCAAGGAGCTAACAACCAATGGTCTCACAGTAACTCACAGTTTACTTGTTCTAACCATAACAGATCTTTTAGCGATGATTGTGGTAGCTCAGGGCTAAATTGTTACAGTACTACGATTGAAGGGAATACATTAACTGTTTCGCGTTAATCAGTATTTTTTTTCTCTTTGTTTTTCCTTTTTTCTTTTCTCTCCTCTTTCGATCTCTGTTTTGACAACGCTTCCTCTTCTTCCAATTTCTTTTCCTCGTTTTTGAGATCAAACTCCGCTCTAAATTCTTGGAGCTCAGCGGCGTTTATTTGTATTTGATCAGGAGCTTGAAGGGCTACATCATCTTTAGAAAAATTTGCCTTATCAGTTTGTTTCCTCATAATTTCTTTTGCCGCATTTAGATTATAATATATGCCAGGATCAATCATTTTATTGGCTATATAATTCTCCTTTTTGGTCTTATTCCAACGAACAAAAACAAAACCTCCATTAACACTATCTAATTTAACTCTAAAAACACGTGCTTTATTAGGCAAGGTTTGATAGATTTGAATTTTCTCAGGGACATAACCGGCAATATCCAACAATTCCTCCATAAAAAATCTTTGTCCCTCAGCAGAGGGATCGTTGATGGGTTCTAAATACTCATCTTCAGAAGCTTGGCAAAAGAGATTTGTTTTAGCTAATAAAAAAATGAAAAATAATACATGGCAAACTCTCATATAATCAATGATGTATCTTAATCTGTAACATTACATTTCTTCCCATTTCATCTGCGTAAAACCGCAATCTGTTAAGATAATTTCTATAGGATGTGTCCAATAGATTATCAAAAATAAGAGATATACTAATTTTATCAGAGAAAAACGGGTAAGCCCCCCAATGAAACTCCATGCCCAGGAGATGATAACCGTTTGGGGGTGTACTAATGTCAACAATCTTGTCAACTCTTTTTCCATATTCAACAAAAGAAGTTTCAAAATTATGATTTGGGAATTGATTTTGCATCATAGTAATTTTAGTAGAAACAGCCATTGAAAACGATTTGAATTTAGGGATTGAAAAATGGATATAATTAGTTGATTTAAAAGGGGGCATATTAATTATAGGTGTCTTACTTTTTCTCTCAAATCCTTCTATCCAAGAAGAACTGCTTGTAACTGTGAAATTTTTGTTAAGCTTTAAACTAAAGTCAAAATCGAACCCTCTAATTAAAGACCTTATTGCTCTAAACTCCCAAACCGGAAAAGCACCCCTTATTGAGTACTCTATACCAGTAGGCTCAATAATAATATAATTTTGACCAACAACATAATGGGGACTAAAATTGTATTTAAAATTTCCTACATTTTTTTCAAAATCTATAACAAATTTTTGCGTAGACTCACTTTTTAAAAAAGGATTACCATACTCAATGGTTGCCAATGAATGATGAAGTCCATCACTAAACATCTCTGCAATATCTGGAGCACGCTCTGTATGAAATAAATTTAAGTTTAGTTTTAACTTCTCCAAGATAGAAAGTTTTACCCCTGTGTTTATAGACAAATTGTTAAAAATCAACCTTTGCTCTACGAGCTTTTGACTTAACACTTCATTTATCACATAAGCACCCAGCTCTTCCTCATAATTTTCTTCTTTCCAACGCTTATTTTTGTAATACTTCTTGATATGATTGTTTTGATGCCCAAAACGAAATCCAAACTCTAGACGAAAATTATTCGATGGAACTAAACTAGCAGTAAAATATGATCCTAATTCTGTTTTAAGATAATCAGGTATTAATCTTCTTGTTCCTGTGTCTGGGTTTGAATAGTTATCCTGAATTTGAAAAAAAACTCCTGAGTCTAGTGACCAATTTGATTTCACCCATTTATAACTAGAAATTAAATCGTGAGTATTTAATGTAAGATCAAGTGCAGGCTTATATTTTAAATCTCCCCTTCTCACATCATACTCCCTTCTGTTATTTCTTTGCCAACTATATTTAGCATTTAATTTACCGTTTGAACTATTCCTTTTAGAGTATTGAATACTTGCAGTATGATGTTTGTTAATTTGTTTTGGAGAATTTACTTGATAATCAAATGGATTTATAATTGTGGGTTTATCAGACTCAATTGCAAAAACTAAATCATTAACATTTCCTACATGTGAACTCCTTAGGATACCAATTTCTTGACTGAAATAACTAAAATTTGTTTTCCATTGGCTAAGAATTTTATTTTTTCCAACCGAAAATGAAATATTGTTTTCGTTTGTACCCGTATTAGAAAGTAAATAATTTGGTGAAGAAAAATCACCTCTTCTTTTAATTGTTCCTTGGGCTTTAAAATAATTTCCATTACTGTAAGATTTTATCCAAGAACTAATAAAATTTAAACCACGTCCATTTGTATAACCATTTAAAATTGATTTTCCGTATAAAGAATCATTAATTGCTGGAAGCCTATTTTCAAGAACTACTATACCCCCGGGGGTGTCACCAGAATATTTTAAGATTCCTGCTCCTTTAACTAATCTAATTTCATCAAAAGCATTTTGATCTATATTTGGAGCATGATCTTGTCCCCATTGTTGGTTTTCAATCTGAATACCATCGTAAATTATACCGACTCGACTCCCAAACATTCCATGAATCATCGGTTTAGATATTCCATTGCCAGTAGTCAAAATATTTACTCCACTGATTTGCTCCAAAGCATTCGCTAAACCCCTCCCACTGTATATATCCTTTTGCAGGCCAGAGAGTGAATAGGTCTTAGCTGAAGAGGAAAGTTCTCTAATTTTATTGTCTTCTACAATTACCTCATTTAATGATTCTATGTGGTGCTCAAGAAAAAATTTTTTAAAAACTGATTTTTTTAAATTTAGCTCCTGAAATAAATCCTCACATTTAAGATGCGAAATTTTTATATTAATTTTTCCTGAACATTGGTTTTTAAATTTGAAAAAACCTTCATCATCTGAATATATTTTTTGGTCACTATCTATAACTTGGATAGTTGCTTGACTTATGGGTGAGTTGTCATGTAAGTCTAAAATTTGTCCTTCAAATTCAAGGTCACACTCTTGGCAATAACAAAAAGAAGCGGCCAACACTGAAATGCCAACCGCAGTTTTTTGTTTATTACAGCAACTTTTACATTTAGAGTTTTTAGTATTTAAGTTAAATAGCTTAGCAAAAAATTTAAAAATCTCATTCTTCAACATGGACCTCAAACTCAATTTCAAAGTCGGTAGCACCACCAAAATCATTTCTGGTAGAGCCTGTTTTTGAAGTTGGCTCATGAATAAGATATCCTACCACATCCCCAGAGGTTTCTCCTGTTGTTGTCCAGGTCGTTTTGATAAATAATGGATTTCCATCGCTATCTTTAGTATCGTTTGATGCAGATGCAATAGAGAAACCACTTACCTCATCAGTTATCGCATAAAATACTTGATGCTCATCGGCCTCCTCAATGATCTCTAATGTCACATTTTCAATATTATTAGGATCAGTATCATTGTATATAAGCATTGAGACATTATAACTGGAATTTGCTTCTAACTCAATCTCTGTATGCTCTCCATCGTGATCATCATGATCGTCATCATCATCATGATCGTCATCATCATGAGCATGGTCATGACCCTCAACTTCGAAATCATATTTTACTGTTTCAGAGGATCCAACTTTAGTTACCTCTAGAGTAACCAGGGTAATTACTTCCTCCTCATGAGCTGGTTCGGGATCTTCATCTTTAGAGCAAGCATAAATTAAAATAAATAAAAATAGGGTAAAAATTGGTTTTAAGTATATATTTTTTATCATGATATTAGTTTTAAATGATATAAGGTGTAGTTGACCCTGTTGGGTCAAAAGAAAAAATTATCAAAAAAGTTACACCTTTGGTGGACCACGAAGTGTGTGATGTATATCTATAGAAAACGTATCTCCCTCATTAAAAAAAGAAAATTTCTTTTGATGAGAAGCATAATCAAAAGCGAAATCAGTCTCAAATGAAATTTCTACACTTGGAGCAAATTGATAGTCAAGTATGTCGCAATCTAAATCTAGTTCGTGAAGGTGGATTTCAGAAATTTCACAAGTTTTATGATCATGACCATCTAGCAGGTGAGAGAAAGAACCCAAATAAGGCAACATTAAAACAGTTGTCAACAAGGATGATAAGAAAATCTTATTTAGGTTGATCACCATTTATCTTAATTATTAAACAACACAAATATAGGTGTTAATCTTTAATTTTGTCATATTTGCTTCACACATATTAGATAAATGAAGACCATAACCACCGTCATAAAATTACTTTTTATTTCGACACTGTTATTAAATTGCAATTCTAGTGTCCCAAAAGCCAAAAAAGAAGCTTCCTACCAAAAACCTCCCAACGGAATGGTTTTAATCCCTGAGGGTACTTTTATGATGGGCAGTGAAGGTCCTCAGGCACGCCCGGACGAGAGCCCAGTTCACCTTGTTAAAGTTGATGGCTTTTGGATCGATCAAACGGAGGTAACCAACTCGCAGTTTGCCACTTTTGTGGAGGCCACTGGATATGTCACCACTGCCGAAAAACCTGTGAACTGGGATGAAATGAAAAAACAACTTCCTCCCGGAACCCCAAAACCTCACGATTCTCTATTACAGGCCTCCTCGCTGACTTTTAAATCCACCAATGGCCCGGTTGACCTAAATAATTATGCCGCCTGGTGGGAATGGAAGCCCAAGGCCAATTGGCGGCAACCCCGCGGAATAGGCAGTTCCATAGAGGGTAAAGAAGAACACCCTGTGGTACATGTTTCATGGGACGATGCCAATGCTTACGCCAAGTGGGCGGGTAAACGTCTTCCTACAGAAGCAGAATGGGAATGGGCAGCACGAGGAGGACTGGAAGATAAAAAATATCCCTGGGGAGATGAGAAAATCACCACTGGAAAGGCAAAAGCCAACAGCTGGGATGGTTCTTTTCCCTATGACAATACCAATAAAGATTTATTCTTTTATTCCGCTCCGGTGAAGTCTTTCGAAGCAAATGGATTCGGTTTATATGATATGGCAGGAAACGTTTGGGAGTGGTGTTTGGATTGGTATCACTTCGATTACTACAAAACTTTAGAGGGAAAAACATCTACCAATCCTCAAGGACCTGATGACAGTTACGATCCATACAATCCATATATCTCACAGAGGATTATTCGTGGGGGATCTTTTTTATGCAACGATACCTACTGCTCTGGCTATCGCGTGGCTTCTAAAATGAAATCTTCACCCGATACGGGGTCACAACATACCGGTTTTCGTTGTGTAAAGGACCTTTAAATATTTCCTTTTTTCATCTCCTCAATGGCATGATTAGCAGCTCTGGCGGTCAAAGCCATAAAAGTCAGCGAGGGGTTTTGAGTTGAGGTGGAAGTCATACAAGCACCATCGGTCACAAAAAGATTTTTACAATGATGCATTTGATTCCATTTATTGAGTAAAGATGTTTTGGGGTCATGCCCCATGCGAACTCCACCCATTTCATGAATGTCATTACCTGGCTTGCGTTGATTATCACTGGTTTTAATGTCGGTAAAACCTGCTTTTGTGTACATCTCTGAAAATTCGTCAAAGAAATCCTGTAACATTTTTTCATCATTTTCGTCATAATCAACATCTACCTTCAGCTGAGGAATACCCCAAGGATCTAACAAATTTTCATCGAGGCTGACCTGATTACTTTCTTTAGGCAGGGTTTCTCCCATCATATGAGAGTTGACATTCCAAACATCGCTTTCTTTTACATTCAATAAGTTGTTATACAAATCCTCTCCTATCGATGATGTGTCATAATCCATTCGCTTGCTGGCTCCAAAGCCTGCAGCATAACCTCTAAGAAATTCTGTTTCCTGACGGTATACATTTCTAAAGCGAGGAATATAGGCAGAAGTAGGTTTTTGACCATCTACGCGTCGGTCTCTATGACCCTCGTGGGTGGCGGTGATTACACCCCTGTAATTGTGAAAAGCAATATATTTACCCAACAGCCCACTGTCATTGCCCAAACCTTCGGGGAACCGATCTGAAGTAGAATTCAATAAGATCAAATTGGTATTTAGGGTGGAGGCATTTAAGAAAATTACTTTGGCAAAATATTCGGATATGTTATTAGAATGGGCATCAATGACCCTAACACCAACAGCTTTTTTGAGGTCTTTGTCATATATAATGGAATGAACGACACTATCGGTTTTTAGGGTTAAATTCCCTGTTTTCATCGCCCAAGGTATCAGTGTGGAATTGGCATTAAAATAAGCTCCAAATGGACAGCCCCGCTGACAAATATTGCGACTGGCACAAAGACCCCTACCCTGTTCCACATAAATGGGCTTTCTCTCAGTTAGGTGGGCACATCTACCATAAATTACATGGCGATTCTTATAGTGTTTCTTCATCTGATCACTAAAGTAATCTTCGACACAGTTAGTTCCAAAGGGTCTAAGAAAATCTCCATCTGGCAGAATCTCCAAACCATCTTTGTTACCACTCACGCCCACAAATTTTTCTACATAAGTATACCAGGGATCAAGATCCTTGTATCGAATTGGCCAATCCACAGCAAATCCGTCACGGGCTGGCCCTTCAAAATCCATGTCGCTCCAACGTTGTACCTGTCGGGCCCACATAATTGACTTCCCTCCTACCTGATAGCCACGAATCCACTGAAAAGGTTTAGTTTGTACATAGGGGTGTTCATTGTCTTTTACAAAAAAATGTAAGGTGTCTTCTCCAAAGGCATAACAACTGGTGGCAATGGGGTTTTCCTCTCGGACCTTAGCGGGAACATCACCACGAAACTTAAACTCCCAGGGCAACATATTAGTTGTGGGGTAATCCTTTATATGCTCTAAATTCCTACCCCGCTCGATCAACAAGGTATTAAAACCTTGCTCACAAAATTCTTTGGCTGCCCAACCTCCAGACATACCTGCTCCGATTACAATAGTATCAAATTGATTTTCTTTCATCATTTTCTTTCCTGTTTAAACGGTAACACATCCCAAATGTCTGTTGGGGATAAATTCGTAATTTAGGAATTCCGTCATATAACGCTCGGAGGTCATAAAATGACGCAAAGACCAATCACGGTTTTTACGCATAAAAAACCCTAACTCACCTGGATGGCCCAAAGCCCTTTGAATTGTATAGTTTTGAGTATCAAAATCCAATTCTTCATAAGGTTTTAAAAAAGTCTGCTTGACCAATCCTCTGAATATGGTTAAGCCGTTTTTGTAGCGCTCCAACTCTTGAGCTGTAAGGTTTCCAACCATCTGATTAAAAATAAATTCTATTCGAGTCTCTGGAGTTGGAAAGTCTTCACTTTTTAAAGGTAAAATGGCCTCAGTCAAAAGACTCACAATTTGTTGATCCTTTTCACCCAGTGGGGAGGGCAGTCCGGGAGGAGAGGTACAACGGCTTAATAGTCCAAATCCTCCCAAACCCAGAGCAATATTCTGAATCGCTTTTCTTCTCCTCATTTTTCAAAGATACATTTAAATCAGAAAAAATCACTTTGTTAAAAAAAGCAAATTAATACTTAAATAATTACAGTAAAATGAGTCCCAAATACCATGTGCATCAGTATTATAAATAAAAAAACCTGAGGTTAAAGACATGCTGGTCAAAGGGTATTCAATTAGTTAGGCAGTTAAAACCCAAAAAAAGGGGATTCAAAAACTTTTACAACCAAACATTATTAATTATACCTTATTGAGGACAAATACAATGCTTATATTAGAGTAATTTAAAAGAGTAAAGAAGAATGCGCTATGATAAATTATTTTTGTTGCTTTTGACCTCATTGATTTTAATGGGTTGTACAAATCCAAAAAATAAATCTATCAAAGTAATGACCTGGAATATATGGCATGGAGGGCTTCATGGAACAAAAGCAGATGAGTTTAAAAAAGACCCTGCCAACACGCTTAATGTTCTAAAAGTACTCCAATATGAAAAGGCAGATGTTCTCTTGATGCAGGAAACCTATTGCTGTGGAATGGAAATTGCCCAACAAGCCGGATATCCTTACTCTGTAAGAGCAAGTTCCAATTTATCCATACACAGCAGATACCCTATTATTGATTCAATAAAAATTTTTAAACCTTTTAATGCTCATGCGGTAGTGATTGATGTAGATGACCAAAAGCTATTGTTTGTCAATACCTGGTTGCACTATCTACCCGACTCTTTCGAAGGCATTAAAAAATTGACTCCTGATTCTCTGATCGCTAATGAAGCACCTACAAGATTAAAAGAAATAACCGCCATTATAAGTGCTGTAGATAGCTTAGAAAAAAGGTTAAATATCCCAGTTGTTATGGGAGGAGACTTTAATTCACCCTCTCACTTAGACTGGGTAGAAAGCACAAGGAAATTTCATTATGGAAAGGTGGTAGCTTGGCCAGTGAGCAAATTGATGCTGGTGCATGGCTACACTGATTCATTTCGGGAAGCCCATCCGGACCCTACCCAAACCCTGGAGGGAACATGGGGCTATCTCTCCCCAAGGGATATCATTTCCGATCGGATTGATTTCATTTATTACAAAGGGCAAAGTTTAAAAACCCTTTCCTCTGAAATTGTCATGGAAGATCCCAAGGGTGGTTTTTTCAATTCGGATCATCGTGCGGTATTAACAAAATTTGAGTTGAAAAATTAACATCATATAAATTCTTGATGAAAAAACTCTTTTTTTCAGCGTCTATTATGTTCATCATAATCGGGTCTTGCTCAAAAAAAGAACCCTTTCTAAGAGTTGGACTAGTAGCTGATCCTCAATATGCGAACCAACAAGCCTCCGGCAAACGACATTACAGAGAAAGTCTATGGAAATTGGAGGAGGCAATTGACACCTTTAATTTCTATAAAGTCGATCTTGTACAAAATCTTGGAGATGTAATAGATAAAAAATGGGAAAGTTATGATGCCATTCTACCGATATATGACAAACTTAATACCAAAATTGAAAACTACCACCTTTTGGGAAATCATGAGTTTGCTATTGATTCCACTCGTTTTAGAGATATTATTGAACTACTATCAATGCCCGATTACTATTACTCCTACTCCAAAAAAGGATGGAGATTTATCGTATTGGACGCCACAGATTACGCATACTACTCCAATTCGTTGCATGATCACGATATCCAGGAGATAGATTTATATAAAGAAAACACCAATGGTCAGGCCAACAGTAAAGATTGGAACAGTGCCATTGGAAGAGCACAACAAAACTGGCTAAAAAAGGAATTAGAAAAAGCTGATTTATTGAGAGAAAAGGTCATTCTTTTTTCTCATATGCCCTTAAGACCCCATAACAATCCTCATAATTTGTGGAATCATCAAGAAATTTTAAAAATCATTGAACAAAGTTCCAATGTTGTTGCATTTATTAATGGTCACAACCATTCGGGAAATTACGAATACTACAAAGGGGTTCACTACATCACAATATTTGGAATGGTAGATACAAAAATTAGTTCCTATGGAATACTAGAGTTTTACATGGATAGTTTGGTTTTAAAAGGCTTTGGAAATCAAAAAACAATGGCATTAAATTACAAGTAAATGACGATCTATCATTCAATTACTAAAAAACCGCTTCCTAATTTTAGAAAGCGGTTCGTACCTCGGGTGGGAATCGAACCCACACTCCCGAGGGAACTGGATTTTGAATCCAGCGCGTCTACCAGTTCCGCCACCGAGGCAAGGTGATTTGTTAATTAAACCAGGGCATAAAAGTAATAAAATATTTAAGCCTCCGATTTAAAAATTATCAATAAGGTAAAGCATAATTTTATTTTTAAATTTGCCTACAACTATTTCTTATGGAAACTACCGCAAAAATTTTCGCTTGTACACAAAGCACTGCCCTTGGAAAAACCATTGCCAATCATTTTGGAATTGATATTGGAAAAATTAACTTTTCCCGCTATAGCGACGGAGAATTTCAGCCCTCTTTTGAAGAATCAGTTCGTGGTGCTCGAATCTTTATTATAGGATCTACTCACCCCTCCTCCGAAAATTTGATGGAAATGTTATTGATGCTTGATGCTGCAAAACGCGCCTCGGCACGACACATTACAGCGGTTTTGCCCTATTTTGGCTGGGCAAGACAAGACCGAAAAGACAAGCCTAGAGTTCCCATAGGAGCAAAATTAATTGCAAAATTATTAGAATCAGCAGGAGCTACACGAATCATCACCATGGACTTACACGCCGATCAAATCCAAGGGTTTTTTGAAAAACCAGTTGATCATCTTTTTGCCTCCACCATTTTCCTGCCCTATATCAATTCACTTAAACTTTCAAATTTAACAATTGCTTCTCCCGATATGGGAGGCTCTAAGCGTGCCTATGCTTATTCAAAATTTCTTAGTAGTGACGTTGTAATTTGCTATAAGCAAAGAGAAAAAGCCAATATCATTTCGCACATAGAGCTTATAGGAAATGTAGAGGGAAAAAACGTAATCTTGGTAGATGACATGGTAGATACTGCTGGAACCCTTACCAAAGCTGCGGATTTGATGAAAGATCGTGGTGCCATTTCTGTTCGTGCCGTCTGCACTCATGCCTTGCTCTCTGGCAAAGCCTATGAAAAAATTGAGGAGTCGCAACTCGAAGAATTAATTGTGACCGATTCTATTCCTCCAAAAGTTAGTCACCCTAAAGTAAAAGTGTTATCTTGCGCCCCATTATTTGCTGAGGTAATGAAAAATGTTCATTCCAATCAGTCTATAAGTTCAAAATTTGTAATGTAAAGATAATTTTATGAAATCTATTACGATCAAAGGATCCAAAAGAGAAAGCGTTGGCAAGGTCGCGACCAAAGCCCTACGTAATGCTGATAAAGTTCCCTGCGTATTGTATGGTGGTGATAATCCCCTACATTTTTCTGCTAATGAGCTTGATTTCAGTAAATTAGTTTATACACCCAACGCGCATACTGTTGTTTTAGATATCAATGGAGATCAAAAGATAAATGCCATTCTTCAAGATATCCAATTTCACCCTGTCAGTGACAAAATTTTGCATGTTGATTTTTATCAGCTCTCCGAAGATAAAGAGGTGAATATGGAAATTCCCGTTGTTATTGAAGGTTCTGCTCCTGGAGTATTATTAGAGGGAGGTACGTTAGAGATCAGCAAACGAAAACTGAAGGTAAGGGCACTCCCTAAAAATTTGCCTGATTTTATTAATGTAGACATTTCTTCACTCAAATTAGGGAATAAAATTCTTACTGCCGACCTCGAAAGTGAAGGTTTTTCCATCCTACATCCGGAAAATACAGTAGTTTGTAAAGTAAGAACCTCGAGAGCTTCCATGAGTCTTGAGGAAGAAGTTGAGGAAGGAGAGGTTGCAGAAGAAGCAGAAGCTAGTCAAGAAGCTGAAAGAAACTCATCAGAGGAATAAACAACTTCTTTTAATTATACAAAAAAGCATCTCAAGAAGAGATGCTTTTTTTTAATTTTACAATATGCTATTCAAGTGGCTTTTTGGTAAATCAAAACCCATTGACATGACAAAGTATTTGATTGTAGGTTTGGGAAATATAGGAGATGAATACCTTAAAACCCGACATAATATTGGTTTTGAAGTGATCGATTTTATCGCTAAAAAGTTTGAAGTTCAAATGTCCGATCTCAAACTAGGTGCAAAGGGAATTTTTAACCACAAAGGGAAGAAAATCATTCTCCTCAAACCCTCCACATTTATGAATCGAAGCGGTAAATCGGTCAGGTATTGGGCTTTAAAAGAAAAAATTGCCTTACAGAATATTCTTGTCATTACAGATGATCTTCATCTCCCCTTAGCATTACTTCGACTTAAAGGAAAGGGAAGTGACGGAGGGCACAACGGGCTGAAAGACATTGAGGCACAACTCAATACCCCACATTATCCGAGACTTAGATTTGGCATTAAAAGTGATGATAAAGCATTCAATCAAATTGACTTTGTTTTAGGGAAATTTAATGAAAAAGAAGGGGAAAAAGTGGCAAAAAGCTTACCCCAATGCAACGAAATTATTCTTTCATTTACGCAAATGGGATTAGACAAAACCATGAGTAAATTCAATACTAAAACTACTAAGGAGAAGTCTTAAAAACCCCAAAAGTTGAATGAGAAATATTTCCCTTTTTATCTCTGGTAGCAACTTTCCAATAATAGTATCGATCAGGATTCAAAGTGACTGTAACACTATTGGTCGTTAACTCCTCCAAAGCTAAACTCAAATCTTCCGGATCAGCTCCCAAATAGACATCATAACTTTCTATATCATTATCCAAATCAATCGCCTCCCATTTAAGAACTAACGTCCCATTTTCTAAACTTACCTGTGAATGGTTTTCCGGGCTAACTAGTTTTGCCGGAAAAGGGAAGTAATTGCTTTCAGAATTACCTTCCAAATAAAAAGTCCAAACCTCACTTTTACTTATTTTCTCTGATTGCTCTGATTTTGAATGAACCCACCAAGAATATTGTTTTCCTCTCTCAAGAATAACATTGGTGGTAAAGCGTAAGGTTACTTTTTTTTGATCTACATTAGTTAAGATATCTCTAACCACCAATTCGTATTCATCGGTATGAAGAGCCTCTTGCCAACTAAAATTTACTTGGCTTTGTTGGTCACTAATCTGTGTGGCTGTATTGCATTTGTTATTGTTCTGAGGACCAATCAATAGGGCTGGCTCAGGATCTGGGATGACTTCTTTTTTACAAGCCATCAATATCAATATAAATACCCATAAATAACTTTTCATCAACGCTTTAAGAATTTAAAGTTTTCTATTCTATCTGCAGAAATCACCCGAATCAGATATAGACCAGGAGTATAAGAATCTACAGAAATTTGACAACTTCTGTTAAATAAACCAAGAACAACATCCCTTTGGTGAAGGAGGTCACCCTGTAAATTGAAAAACATAATTTTCGCCTTCATTGCATCTCCACCCACCAAAATATTTACTACTTCTGATGCTGGGTTTGGATAGATACTCGAATCCTCGGAAACATAAATTTCCTTAACCATCTTACCTTGACAATTCAAATCTGTAGAAACCTCTATCAAATTCAAGCCTGACCTAAGGGCAAATTGATGCCGTCCGTTCTGGAGTCGATAATTGCTACTATTGAGCTTAAGATTGTAATTTTCTCCACCCGATAGATCTATCGTAACAGACAAATCTAAAGCATTCAATTGAGTAAGGACTTGCAAAGGATCCGGTTCGAAAAATTCCGTTTCATAACACCTTTCAAAATCATCATCATCAGGAGAACTGACACATATGGTATACTTACCCTTACCCAAATTAGAAATTGTCATTTCATTTTCGTGAGTAAATAATTCTTCTTTTATATAACCGTTTGGTCCATTGATACTGAGTAGATAATCGAAATGAGCTGTGGCCGTAATGGAGACAGAACCATTGTTTTTTCCTACACAAGTAGGATTTGACTTTTTCAAACTAAAATTATCGTTGGAGTAGAGATCACAAACATCTCCTATGCCATTCCCATTTGAGTCAGATTGTTTTGAATTGGGTATAGTCGGGCAATTATCCAACACATCTGCTATACCATCATTATCTGAATCCAAAACGACATTACCTCTATAACAAACAGTAATCGAAAATGAATTCAGTGAACCTACCAAAAAATCATCGTACCAATCCTCAATTTCAAGCGACCACCTTCCTTTAAGATTTTTTCCATTAAGAACAGATAAATCTTCCTGAGGTCTGAACGAACCGGTAAATGGCGGTAAAGCAAAGACAATAGACCTAGGTGATTCTTGGTCAAAAACTGTTTCTTTATAATCATCTTGATTATCTCCAATATTTTGAGCCAATTTGATTCTGGTGTTATCTGGATCGACCAAGTAAAGGGAAATGTCTCCAATATAATTGTGATCGAGGCTCAAATTCACATTGAGGTCTTGGATGACCACCTGATCGTAAATGTCTAGATTTACGACCGTAGTTCTCGCTACACTTCCAACCGCATCTTTTATTTGAGTTGGCAATCCTTCTGCACTGTAGGTATTGCAATTGACAGTATATGTTTTAAATGTTCCAACTTCAGAATAGGTGCCTTGACCACAATCATTAATGGGTTTTACCCTCCAAAAATAATCCGTACTAAAATCCAAGCCCATTAAGGAGGTAGATGAGAAATCGACAGTTTTGGAATGGGTTAAACTGGTAAAAGTTTCCGATTTTGAGACTTCAATGACATATTTACTTGCATTTGGAAGTGCGGTCCAACTTAAGCTTACTGTTCGGCTCTGTTCTTGTTCAGGGTTGGTCGGAGCCAACAGATTAATCCCTACAAAATTATCCTCTCTGATTTTTACTTCCAGTTCAATCGAGCGGGTCAATGTCTGACCCGTTGCACGTAATGACAAGTTCAAGTCCTGAGGTGGAAGGCTTTCAAAACCCGAAATCGTTATAGTTCCCGATGGATCTGAATTCGTAAGCTGACTATTGGAAAACTGAGCCGAAAGGGATGAGGGAAGATCACTAAAACTCAAACTCACTGTCTCATCGCTATTCGAAAATATTTCAAAATCAAATGCAAAAGTTACCTCGTTCTGACAGGCCTCTTGATCATATCTATCAAATGTAAGTACAAAGGGAGAAGGAGTGATCTCAATATCATGGGTATTTACAGCAAAATAAATAGAATTGTCAGGTACAATTTTGATCCTGACCCGTTCAGAGCTAATGCCTCCGGGGACGGTAACCACCTCCTCCCCATCGTTGGGAGTTGAAGTAAGCAACCTTTTTCCAAAGGTTTCTCCTCCGTCTGTAGATAGAAATATGGAAACAAATTTTGTGTCAATAGGGGCTTGATCAGTTTGCGCGACCTCCCAAGTTATAGTCTGTTTGGATCCGGCTTCCCAAAGAATCCCCTCTTGATTTTGCGAACTCACTACAAAAGGACCCGCATCGGAAATAACTTTGAGCACTTTAACATCAAAAGCCATCCTACCCTTTGCCTGGTCGGACGCTGGATAACGATCTCTTACGGTTACTGCCCAGGTCAATTTCCTGTCGACCATAGAGACAGTTTCCCATCGACTATCTATCTGTGGATTAACCATAGTCAAAGATCCTTCCAGGGCTGCATCCATTCCTGGAATGGTTCTTACAGGACTAGCTGAGGGGCGAAGTGACCTTGCCTGAGCACCCAAATGATTGTAAGGCCCAAAATTGGAAGCATCTACTTGACCCGCATCCAATTGTTCCCAGCAATAATAGAGTACGTCGCCATCGGGATCGGTTCCGGTAGCTTTCAATTCATAGGCCGTTCCAATGGGTAAAGAATGGTCTCGGTCAGCAGAAACAGTTGGAATTTGATTTTCATTTACTGTTGAGGTAAAACAAGTTTGCGTATCGATATATTCATAGATGTTGTGGATGCTGTGATAGTGAAAATAAGGATCGCTATGACGCTGAACATTGTCCAAGCCAACAATCCCAGCATACCCCATAATAGTCGATCCACTTCCGGGTTCTGTACTGAAGCCTTCAAACTCATTTGTATGGGAAAAAGTATGAAATGCACCAAATTGATGACCCATCTCATGGGTCACATAATCAATATCAAAATTATCACTAAGAAAAGGATCGTCTATTGTACCCTCAAAAGGATGTGCGCTGAAAGCACCCCCTTTGGAGCCATTACGACAGACACTTCCCACAGAACCGGCATTACCATTTCCTCCATCTCTGGCATAAGCAAAAAGATGACCTATATCATAATTTTCAGCACCGAAAATTTCATCAATAGTCTCTTGAGCCTGGTTGTTCAAATCACTGGTATAAGGGTCAGTATCGATATTGGGGAAGATCAAATCTAGTCCTGATACCAACTCCAGACGTATCCCTAACTCCGTTTCAAAAATCTCGTTAACCCTGTTAATGGTACTCACTACTGCTGCAAATGCATCCTCCTTATTTGTTCCATTTGATGGATCATCATCTCCCCAAAAAGAAGTATATCCCCCCGAAGTTGAGATGGCTAATCTAAATGTTTTAATATCTCCAGAATTTGTTTTTCTTAAGCTTTTGCGATTCGTTTTCAAGAAATCATGATATTTCCAGCTGTCCTTGGTTGAGGTTGAACAATTAAAGCCACCCTTAACAATTTGCTTTGAACGACTATAGGAAACATATCGACCTTGGCGATTAATCAAAGGTTGTAAAAATCTATTTTCTCCGTTGGGATAAAGCATCCAAGCACTGATTCCCATTGGAGTATAGGAAAGTCTGATATGGACATCTGGGCGTTTACGGCTTTTACCGACATAGGTTCTGATTGAGGGAAACTCTGCCTGCAAGTCGGGTGATAATACAGCCACATTATCGAGTTCAAACAACTCCTCTTTACCCAATTCGTTGGGTAAAAACATTTCAACTTGATCTTTTTCCGCCAAGAATTTAATCCCTTTCGACTCAGTCAAAGTATTTTTAAAAGCAACAGCATCGAAATCTAAATAAAATCTCCCTTTCTCGTCAGATATGGGGATATAATCAATGGGGTCATCCGAGGCATTAGACCAAAATTGCTGCGCACCAACATCAGACAAACCAAGGAAGCAAGCCAAAAAAAAGTTTAGACAAAAACGAAATATTGACAAATTAGGTTTTTATAGCCATAATTTAAAAAAAGAATTTTAGTCTTGAAGAATTTTAGATGTACTTTTGAAAAAAATCAATTTTTTTTAATGGAGGTCATCCATAATATAAAAAACTACCAACCTAAAAAACCCTCAATTCTTACAATAGGAACCTTTGACGGGCTTCACATTGGACATCAAAAAATCATTCACAATTTGGTGTCAAAAGCAAAAAAGGAGGATTTATGTTCTTTGGTACTTACCTTTTTCCCACATCCCAGAATGGTTTTACAAAAAGACACCCAACTCAAAATGATCGATACTATTGAGGAAAAAAGGCAACTTTTGGAAAAATTGGGGGTAGAAATCCTCATTATTCAGCCATTTAACAGGGAATTTTCAAGAATGACGGCCTTAGAATACACTAGAGATATTTTGGTTAATGGACTTGGCATTTCAAAACTTATCATTGGATACGATCATCGTTTTGGAAGAAACCGAGAAGCTACTATTGAAGACCTAAAACACTTTGGATTAGATTACAATTTTACGGTAGAAGAAATTCCAGTTCAAGATGTAGAATCTATAGCCGTGAGTTCTACCAAAATTAGAAATGCCATCATTACAGGACATATTAAAAAAGCCAATCAATTTTTGGGAAGACACTTTTTACTCTGTGGAACAGTTGTTAAAGGAGATAAAATTGGAAGAAAAATGGGCTATCCTACCGCCAATATATTAATAAAAGAAGAATATAAGCTCAAACCACAAAATGGTGTTTATCTCGTTCAATGCCATTTGTATAACCAAAAATTTTTTGGGATGATGAATGTTGGTAAACGCCCGACAATCTCTGGTAAAGAAACTCAAATCGAAACTCATTTTTTCGAATTTGAAGAAGACCTGTACGGAAAAAAATTAAAGATTGAACTGCTGGAAAAAATAAGAGACGAACAAAAATTTGATTCACTGGAGTTATTGGTGGAACAACTCGGTGTTGACAAAAAAAACTGTCAAGAATTAATTCCATATTACCTTTAAATTTAAATTAATCCGTTGGTTTGCGCTACCTTTATGCTGAAAAAATAATCAAATGTTACCGCTTGCATACCTGAGAGAACAAACCGAAAAAATTAAAAAGGGATTAACTAAAAGAAATTTCCAAAAACTAGAGCTGGTAGATCTATTATTAGAGACAGATCAAAAAAGAAGGACTCTCCAAGGCCAATTGGATCAAACCCTTTCCAAAAGTAATCAAGTGGCCAAAGAAATTGGAATCCTTTTTAAATCAGGTCAAACGGAACAGGCAAATTTACTCAAAGCAAAAAGCGTAGATTTAAAAACCACTGGAAAATCTCTCCAAGATGAGCTTCAAAACGTTGAATCAACTCTTATCTCAATCCGAACTCAAATTCCAAATGTACCCGACGAAAGTGTTCCATCGGGGAACTCAGAGAAGGATAATGAGGAAGTATTCAGCGCAGGAACTATTCCCAATTTAAATGAACATGCGCTACCCCACTGGGAATTGGCTGTAAAATACGATTTGATAGATTTTGAATTAGGCAGTAAAATTACTGGAGCCGGGTTTCCTGTTTACAAAGGTAAAGGCGCTAAACTCCAAAGAGCGCTTATTCAATATTTTTTGGACAAAAACACTGAAGCAGGTTACGCAGAATTTCAAGTACCCCATTTGGTCAACAAAGATTCAGGATTCGGAACCGGACAATTACCCGATAAAGAAGGGCAGATGTACCATATCCCCGAAGATGGACTCTATCTGATCCCTACTGCCGAGGTACCTCTAACCAATTTTTTTAGAAACCAACTCTTGGAGGTAAAAGACCTTCCTATTTGCCTTACCAGTTACACCCCTTGTTTCCGTAGAGAAGCGGGAAGTTATGGAGCCAATGTAAGGGGACTCAATCGACTTCATCAATTTGATAAAGTAGAAATTGTAAGGCTTGAGGAGCCTCAAAATTCAAGGGATGCATTAGATCAAATGGTCGAACATGTAAAGAGTATTATAGAAGAATTGGAACTCCCATATCGCATTATAAAACTATGTGGGGGTGACCTTGGTTTCACCGCTGCCCTTACCTTTGATTTTGAAGTCTACTCCACCGCCCAAAAAAAATGGTTGGAAATCAGCTCCGTTTCTACCTTTAATAGCTTTCAGTCTGAGCGTTTACAATTGCGATACAAAGATAAGAATGGAAAAAAACAAGCCGTTCATACCCTTAACGGAAGCTCATTAGCCCTCCCCAGAGTCGTTGCAGGTTTACTCGAAAACCATCAAACAACTAATGGAATCAAAATACCAAAAGTCCTGGTTCCATATACCGGTTTTGAAATAATTAACTGATCGATGATAGTTTATAATGTCACATGCAATGTGGCGCTTGAGATCGAAAAAAGATGGCTGGAGTGGATCGATCTTCAGCTTAATAATTTATCAAAATCTGAAAAAAAAAGTGTGACCTCCATTCTAAAATTGAATACCAATAGCTCAGAAAATGAGGCAGTTTATGCCCTGCAACATCAAATCTACAACAGGAATTCTCTCCAAAGTTTTTTAAATAATGAGGACAAAGTCTTAAAAAAGCAAATCAACACAGTTTTTGGTAAATCTGTACTCCATTTCAGCAGCCAACTTGAAATTATAAAAAAATACCCATGAAAGCCGTTTCTCCTAAAAAAAAATTAGGACAACATTTTTTGAATGATCTAAACATCGCTCAAAAAATTGCGGATTTACTTCATAATCATAATTGTAAAAATATCGTTGAATTAGGCCCAGGTATGGGTGTGCTTACACAATTCCTTATTTCAGGCCAAAGAAACCTTAAACTTATTGAAATTGACAATGAATCTGTAACCTACCTCAATCACAAATATTCCAAAATGCAAAAGGACATCCTCAATAAGGATTTTCTCAAAATGGATCTTTCAAAAATATTTAACGGCCAATCCTTCGGAATCATCGGAAACTTCCCCTACAACATTTCCAGTCAAATTATTTTCAAGGTCCTGGAATTTCGCCAATACATTCCTTTTTTTTGCGGTATGTTTCAAAAAGAAGTCGCCCAAAGAATATGCGAAAAACCTGGCACTAAAGCTTATGGTATTCTTTCGGTTTTGTGTCAAACCTATTACAACTCTCAATACCATTTCGATGTCTCTCCAGGTGTTTTTACTCCTCCACCAAAGGTAGACTCTGGAGTTTTCTCACTCACAAGAAAGGAAAATTTGATCATTGATTTCGATGAAAAATTACTATTTAAAATCGTAAAAACCGGATTTCAACAACGCCGAAAAACACTAAGAAACAGCCTCAAAAGCCTGAATATTTCACAACTTATATTAGAAGATAGTATCTTTGACCTGCGGCCCGAAAAATTATCCTCGGCCCAATTCATGGAACTGACCAAAAAAGTGGGAAATGCCAAAATTTGAATTTGACAAAACAGAGATAAAATTCATCATCGAGTTGATAGATAATGGCTACGACAAAAAGTTGCAAACAAAACTTAAAGATTTGCACTATGCTGATATTGCTGACATCATTTACGAACTTTCTACTGATCAGGCAACTTACTTGGTAAAATTGCTTGGCAGTGACAAAACAGCCGATGCCCTAGCAGAAGTCGATGAAGTCATCCGAGAAGGCATCTTAGAAAACCTCTCCGCTAAAGAAATTGCAGAGGAGATCGAAGAACTAGACACTGACGATGCAGCTGACCTGATTGGCGAATTGCCCGAAGATCGACAAGAAAGGGTCATGTCACAGATCAGTGACGCGGGACATGCAGAGGACATTCGCGAACTCCTTACCTATGGCGAGCATACCGCTGGAGGTCTGATGGCCAAAGAATTGGTAAAAGTAGAAGAAGGCCTCAGCGTGCTTAAATGCCTTAATTCCATGCGTGCACAAGCAGAGGAGGTGACCCGAGTACACTCCATTTATGTGGTCGATGAAAAAAATATTCTTAAGGGCCGACTTTCCTTAAAGGATCTAATCACTGCCAACTCCAGAGCAATTGTCAAAGACATATATATCCCCAAGGTCGATTATGTAACCGTAGATCAACCTGGAGAAGAGGTAGCCGACATCATGTCAAAATACGACCTGGAAGCCATCCCGGTGGTCAATAACAAAAAACAACTCATGGGACGCATCACCATCGACGATATCGTCGACCTCATCAAAGAAGAGGCCGAAAAAGACTACCAATTGGCAGCGGGAATTTCCAACGATGTGGAAGCCAATGACGGTATTTTTGAACTCACCAAGGCTCGATTACCCTGGCTTTTTCTCGGACTCCTTGGTGGTTTGGGCAGTGTATTCATCCTCCAAGATTTTGAGCAAGTTATGGAACTGCCTGAACTGAGAAGCTTATTCTTCTACACCCCCCTGATTGCAGCCATGGCCGGAAATGTAGGCGTACAATCATCCGCCATCATCGTTCAAGGTTTGGCCAACAATGTGGTGAAAGGTTCACTGATAAACCTGCTTTTTAAAGAGGTTGGATTAAGCCTGATCAACGGTTTGGCCCTATCTCTTATCCTCATACTTTTTGGCTCGATCATCCAACAAGACCTCATCATCAGCCTCACCATTGCCGGATCCATGATGGGCGTCATCATCATTGCAGCATTGATCGGTACTTTTGTTCCCATCATTCTCAATAAAAGAGGTATTGACCCGGCCATTGCTACCGGACCTTTTATCACAACTGCCAATGACATTTTTGGTATTTTCCTTTTCTTTTATATGGCCAAAATCCTTTTGGGCTTTTAAATCCAAAACATGAAAGTCTTACACCTAGAGGAAAATCACCCCGCCCTGATCGAAGGGCTTCAAGCCTTAGGATTTGAAAATGATGCGGCCTATACCGATTCACTCGATGAGATATTGGCCAAAATAGATCAATACGACGGACTCATCATCCGGAGCAAATACCCTATAGACGAGGATTTCTTGTTCCGAGCCAAAAAACTCAAATTCATCGGTCGTGTAGGAGCAGGACTGGAAAATATAGATTTAAAAGCCGTTGAATTGCGTAATATCCATTTATTAAACGCTCCCGAGGGCAATCGAAATGCAGTAGGAGAACACGCCCTGGGCATGCTTTTGTCTTTGATGAATCGACTCAAAGCAGGAGATACAGCTATCCAATCAGGCCAGTGGGACCGGGAAAGCCACCGTGGATGGGAACTTTCCGGAAAAACCGTAGGCATCATTGGCTACGGTAATACCGGAAAAAGTTTTGCCCAAAGAATATCGGGCTTCGAGGTCAAAACCCTTTGTTATGATATTTTGGAAAATGTGGGGGATCAATTTGCTCGGCAAGTCAGTTGGGAAAAGCTGCAATCTCAGTGCAAAGTCATCAGCCTCCATATTCCTCAAACCCCACAGACCCGGGATATGATCGATAAAAAATTTATTGCAGACATGACCCATCCTTTTTGGCTGTTGAATACAGCCCGCGGTTCGGCTTTAGTTACCGATGATTTAGTCGCAGGACTAAAATCCAAAAAAGTCTTAGGCGCTGGACTGGATGTTTTGGAATACGAAACCCGGTCCTTCTCCTCCATATTCAATGAAAAAGTGATCCCCCCAGCACTTCAATATTTGATGAAGGCAGACAATGTAATACTCAGTCCCCATGTGGCAGGTTGGACCCGGGAGAGTCATGTCAAACTGGCCACCATCATTGTGGAAAAAGTGAAAAAACTATTTTTTTTATAGGCTTACTCTCTCACTACAAACTGAGCGGTATCTGTGGTTCTTTGTTCGACTAAAATTTCGCCCACCTTATTTTTAATAAAATTGATAGCCGGTTTGTCAAAATGGCGAATAGTATAAAGGGAAACCCCGTCAGTGACCTCTAATTTAAACTTAGTTTTAAGGGCCTCCAATAAAGGTTCCAACTTATTATATTTATTATAGATGCATATTGAAAAACTAATAGCCGAGTTTTGGATCATCTCCACACGCATTTGATATTGATGCAAAAGCGCAAAGATCTCACTTATGTTGTCCTCTACCATAAAAGAAAAATCTTTGGAGGACAGTTTTAAAAGGGTTTGATCATTTTTGACAATATAGCATGGAACTTCCGGATAAAGTCTTTTTCCTTTTGACACAGCTGTACCCTTATTTTGGGGATTTTCAAAGGATTTTACATAGAGGGGAATTCCCTTTCTTTGCAGTGGCTGAAGTGTTTTCGGATGGATGACAGATGCCCCGTAAAAAGCCAACTCTATAGCCTCGCGGTAGGAGATTTGATCCAGCAGAACCGTATCGCTAAACTTCCTCGGATCACCGTTCAATACTCCTGGAACGTCTTTCCAAATAGTTACAGAGTCAGCGCCTAAGGCATGAGCAAAAATGGCAGCACTGTAGTCAGACCCTTCGCGGCCTAAAGTGGTGGTCAATCCATTGGAAGTACTCCCTATAAAGCCCTGTGAGATAAGTGTGCTTTTTCCATTAACAGATTGTTGAATGGCCGCCTCAGTATCCGTCCAATACAAATTAGCATCGCGAAAATAGGTGTCTGTTTTGATGCACTCACGGGCATCCAACCAGGTATTTTCCATACCTTCACTTTCCATATAGGCACTAATGATAGTGGTAGAAACCAACTCTCCCACACTCACCACTTGGTCGTAAACTAAGCTGTACTCCTTGATATCGGTAGTGTTTAAAAAAGTTAAAACCCCATCAAAGAGGGCATTTACTCTTTGACTAATAACCGCACTTTCCGACTCAAACAGGTCCTCAATAATACGGTGGTGATATTCCCTAACCTTTTGCAGGTCTTGAGTAAACTGCTCCTTGTTTTCAAAAAAGGAGTGGACCACTTGCTCCAAGGCATTGGTGGTTTTGCCCATGGCCGATACCACGATCAGGGTATCTTTAAAACCCATATGGAGTAAAACACCTAAGATGTTTTTAACCCCTGCGGCATCTTTGACCGAGGCTCCTCCAAACTTGAATACTTTCATTCTTATGAATTAATTTTTAATATATAATTGGCTATACTTTTTTTGTCCATTTGCACATTTCTCCAATCGTCCAACAGGGAAGCTCCGCTTTTTTGGTAAAATTCGATAGCCGGGAGGTTCCAGTCCAAAACCGCCCATTCAACCCGCTCTACTCCTTCTTGATGGGCATGTTTCAAAAAAGCTTGATATAAAAGCGTACCTATCCCCTTGCCCTTCATAGGCTCCGTAACTATCAAATCCTCTAAGTGGAAAGTAGGCCCCTTCCAGGTGGAATAGCGCGGGTAATAAAGTGCCATACCGACAACTTGATCGGCCACTTCGGCTACAAAACATTCAAATAAAGGGCGGGCTCCAAAACCGTCTTTTTCAATTTGAGCCTGAGTAACGATCACCGCCTGTGGTTCATTTTCAAAAATCGCCAATTCTCGAATCAAAAAAAAGATCGATGCGGCATCAGATTTTACAGCTCTTCGGATGTTAACGTTCATAACGCGGCAAAAATAGGGGGGCAAATAAGCATTATAACATTTTGTTATATTTTATCACATTTTAGTGGTTATGTGTAGAAAATATAAAAACTAAAAATTAGATTAGCCACTGAGTCAAAGTCTGAAAAAACATTAGTGGCTGTTCAGCATGGAGCCAATGTCCGGCTTCTTTGATTTCAACAATTTCTGCTTTGGGGAAAAATTGTAAAATCTCTACATCGGTCTTGGAGTTAATATAATTGGAGTTTTCCCCATAGAGAAAAAGAGTGGGTTTGTTGAATTGTTTTTGGGATTGGATGGCAGCACCCACGGCTTCTGCAGCATTTTTTAATACCGCTATATTGGTACGCAGTCCCAAATGACCCTCGGAAACCCAATAGAGGTTTTTTAACAAAAACTGTCGAGTAACTGCATCAGGAATATAATTTTCCAAATGCTCAGCTGCAGCATTTCGGGAGTTGATCTCTCCAAAGTTTAGGGTACTAAGCCCAGCCAAAATCTTTTGGTGGTGGGGCGCATAATATTTGGGAGCAATGTCAGCGATGATAAGTTTTTGCACCCGATTAGAATATTGCAGGGCAAAAGACATCGCTGTTTTTCCACCCATAGAATGACCCAACACGTTACCTTGTTCAATCCCACTGTGATTCATATAATGGAGTAAGTCGTTTACCATTACCTCATAATCAAATTTATTGCTCCAAAAACTCCTACCATGGTTCCTTTGGTCCACCAAATGCACACAATATCCTTTATCAGCCAGCTTTTTGGCATGGGTCTTCCAGTTGTCCCCCATACCCAAAAATCCATGTAAAATGATAAAATGATTGTCTCCCGATCCTACAATGTTGGAGTGTAAAATTTTCATCAACCCAGGCGTTGCAAATACATGGGTATTACATTTTCAAAACCCAGATAGAGGGATTCGCTCACAAGAGCATGGCCAATGGAAACCTCCAATAAATTGGGAATATTTTTTACAAAAAAAGCAGTATTTTCCAAATTCAGATCATGTCCAGCATTGATGCCAATATCCAAATCGTTGGCCAGCAGAGTCGCTTGCTTATAAGGGGCTATTGCTATTTCGGGATTTTTTTTAAAATTTTGGGCGTAAACCTCTGTGTATAGTTCTATTCTATCGGTTCCCGTATTTTTAGCCCCTTCCACCATTTTTTCAATGGGATCAACAAAAATTGAGGTTCTGATATCGTGGCTTTTAAACTCACTGACGACCTCAACCAAAAAATCTTTATGTTTGATGGTATCCCAGCCGGCGTTGGAAGTAATAGCATCCTCGGCATCGGGGACCAGGGTCACCTGATCGGGTTGGATCTGTAAGACCAAATCGATGAATTTTGGAATGGGATTCCCTTCGATATTGAATTCGGTGGTCACTACACCGGGCAAGGCTAAGGCGTCATCGTAGCGTATGTGGCGTTGATCCGGCCTTGGATGAATGGTAATGCCTTGAGCACCAAAGCTTTGTAAGTCTGCCGCTACTTTGAGCAGGTCGGGGACATTTCCCCCACGAGAGTTTCTCAGCGTGGCGATTTTGTTGATATTTACACTTAAACGGGTCATGATTTCCTTTTAGACCGCAAAATTAAGAACTATTAATGGCATCGGCTAAATTTTCGCTATCAAAAGGCAAGCCCAATAAAGTTTTGTAATTTTATACCCTAAGCTTATGGGA
Organism: uncultured Flavobacteriaceae bacterium; assembly: GCA_913020295.1. Taxonomy (GTDB): domain Bacteria; phylum Bacteroidota; class Bacteroidia; order Flavobacteriales; family Flavobacteriaceae; genus UBA8316. Next base: position 135,153 of record CAJWAA010000001.1, read on the forward strand.
TGAAGATTGCTGTTTTTTGTGCTTTTGATACGCCTGCCACCATCGAGTATGCTAAGGCTACCATTGCCTATTTGGAAAACAAAGGCTACCGACTGACGCTGGACAGCCGCTTGATGGAACACCTCCCTGAGGAAACCAAGACTTACGATGCTTTTGATGCCAGTGCTACCCTAGATTCGGACCATGATTATTTATTCTCCATAGGCGGTGATGGAACCCTATTGCGATCTATCCTTTTTGTAAAAGACAACGAAATTCCAATACTAGGCATCAATACCGGTCGTTTGGGCTTTTTGACCAGTCTGCAAAAAGAATCCCTCAACGAGGCTTTAAACAAGTTTTTTGATAAAAAATTTAAATTGATCAAACGTGCCTTGCTGGCTGTGAAACTCTCCAGTCCATTTGCCGAAATTGACCAATTTGGTTATGCACTGAATGAGATCAGTATCAATCGGAAAAATACAACGGCCATGTTGAGTATTGCCACCCGAATCGACAAAGAGTTTTTGACCACCTACTGGGCTGATGGACTGATCATTGCCACTCCAACAGGATCCACGGGATATTCTTTGAGCAGTGGAGGGCCCATTTTGACACCAGAAACCGCAGGCATTGTCCTCAATCCAATAGCTCCACACAATTTGAATATAAGACCGCTGGTGGTTCCGGACAAAGCGGAGATAGAAATCCGTGTAGATGGACGAGGGGAAGATCATTTACTATCATTGGACTCACGAATTTTCACCATTGAGAACGGCACACGAATCCACATCAAAAAAGCCTCTTTTTCTGTCTTCACAGTACAGCTGGAAGGGGACAATTATTTTAAAACACTTCGCGATAAGCTTTTTTGGGGCTATGATGCCCGAAATAGGCAATAATTCTAGTATTTATAAGTTTAAGAGTATGGGTAATAATTTCTAAAATTAGCCTCCTTAATATTATACCCTAAACTTAGATGAAAAGATCGTGGCTTTTTATTGTTTTTCTATTTTTTTGCCTACACTCCAAAGCACAATTTCACGAATTAGGGAGTTTTTTGGGGGGTGGAAATTATATTGGAGATATTGGAGCTTCTTATTTTGTTTATCCTGAGAATCCTGCTTTTGGTTTAGTTTACAAGTGGAACAGAACCACCCGATATTCACTTAGGGCCAATGCCATCATAATGAATATTGAAAAAAGTGATTACTCTCCCACAGATTTTGCACGATTCAACCGTAGATATCGATTTAAAAACCAGATAATGGAGTTTTCTTTAGGAGGCGAGGTTAATTACCATGATTTTAACCTCCATGGAAATGAAAAAATGATAGCACCTTATTTATTTTTGGGTGTGGGTTTTGTCCGTTATAATTTATTTTACCATGAAAATAAAACTCTAGAAAATATAGAGTACGGTAAAGGGATTGACATAACATTACCAGCCATAGTGGGGGTAAAGGTTAATGTATCTCCTTTTTTTGTCCTGGGATTGGAATTGGGTGTCCGATATACATTAACGGATAATTTGGATGGTAGTGCCCCGGTAACTGAGGATAATCTAATAAATGATTTAAAGTTTGGAAATTTACAGAATAATGACTGGTATGTTTTTACTGGTTTAACAATTTCGTTTACCTTTGGCGATCTGCCGTGTTATTGTAAAGAATGATCATGAGCACTTCGAAAAATGATATGCCAAAACACCTTGCCATAATTATGGATGGTAATGGGCGTTGGGCCGAACTTAAAGGTAAAAACAGAATTCATGGACACTCTTATGGTGTTAAAGCAGTTCAAGAGGTTGTAGAGGAGGCCGTTCAGCTCAATATCGAGTACCTTACACTCTATGCATTTTCAACAGAAAATTGGAGCAGACCCCAAGAGGAAATTGGTATTTTAATGAAATTACTAGTAAATACCCTTCGTACAGAGTTAGAAAAGCTACTGGAAAACCGAATCAGATTGAATGTTATAGGAAATATCCAACAACTTCCTGAGATTGTTCAAAGTGAATTAGAATATGTGGTGGAACAAACAAAAAATAACAAGGAAATGACATTGACCTTAGCATTAAGCTATGGAGGCAGAGAGGAACTCGCGAATGCCCTAAAACAATTGGCTTGTAAAGTTAAAGATAATTTAATTTCTCCCGAAAATATTGACCAATCCATTATAAATGAGCATCTTTACACGCAGAATCTCCCTGATGTGGATTTACTAATTCGAACTAGTGGAGAGAAAAGAATTAGTAATTTTTTATTATGGCAAATTGCCTATGCTGAATTGTATTTTTCTAAAGTACTATGGCCCGATTTCACAAAAAAACATTTACACAAAGCATTAATCAGTTACCAAAAAAGAGAGCGCAGATTTGGAAAAACAAGTAAGCAACTTCTTGGGTAAGTCATTCATCCAATTGAGCATAATTTTGTGCTCATTTTTCTTTTGGGGTAGTTATACCTCTCAAGCTCAGAACTTAGACGAATTCGTGAAGGGAAAACTCTATACAATTGACACCATAACTGTCAGTGGGATCAAAACATTTAGCAATCAAACAGTTATTTCATACAGCCAACTGCGTAAGGGGGAGAAAATTAATATTCCTGGAGATAAAATCAGCACCGTTATTAATAAGCTTTGGAACCTTCAGCTTTTTAGTGATATCAATTTTTACATCACCCAAATTCAGGCAGATCGTATTGCTTTGGAAATCGAGATTGAAGAATTGCCCTCTTTGAGCGAAGTAAAAATCAATGGTTTAAAAAAGGGTAAAATTGAACCATTAATCAAAGAAACAGAGTTAAAGGCTGGAAAAAAACTTTCAGAAAGCTTCTTGGCCAATACCAAAAACTACATCGTCAATAAATTCCAAAAAGAAGGTTTTCTTAATACCAAAGTCAGTTTTAATACCATCAAAGACACGATCAATTCCAATACATTCAAAATGGTGGTAAATGTTGATAAAGGTGAGCGAGTAAAAATTCGAAAAATCAACTTCGAAGGTAACGAGATATTTAATGATAAAAAATTGAGATCAAAACTCAAAAAAACCAAGCAAAAGTTCCCCTTAAGATTTTGGAGAAAATCTAAATTTATTGAGGAAGATTATGATGAAGGGAAACAAAATCTGCTGGACTTTTATAAAGAAAGAGGATATCGTGATGCTAGAATCGTCCAAGATTCATTAGTGAACAATGAGGATAATAGTATCACCATCAATTTTGATATAGAAGAAGGCAACCAGTATTATTTTGGTGACATATCTTATCTGGGAAATTCAGTTTACTCGGATTACCAACTCAGTCAATTATTGGGTATCAAAAAAGGAGATACCTACGACGGGGTATTACTGAAAAAACGAATTGCTGATGAAAAACCCGATGCCAACGATCTTACAAATCTATATCAAAACAATGGTTATTTATTCTCAAACATCAATGCCGTTGAGGTCAGTGCAGAAAATGACACTATCAACTTTGAGATAAGGATCTCTGAAGGAAAACAGGCAAGCTTTAATAAAATTTCAGTGGTGGGAAACAACAAAACCAACGATCATGTAATTTACAGAGAATTGAGAACCAAGCCTGGAGAATTATACAGTAAAGATATGGTGGTCAGGACTGTAAGAGAATTGGGGCAACTTGGTTTTTTTGATGCAGAAAATATTAATCCTGATTTTAAAAATGTCGATCCCAATGCTGGCACAGTAGATATAGAATACGGCTTGACAGAGGCAGGTGCAAGCCAAATTGAACTTCAAGGAGGATACGGTGGTGGAGGATTCATTGGAACACTAGGGCTATCTTTTAACAATTTTTCTCTTAAAAATATTTTCAACTTTGACACCTACAAGCCTTTACCTATGGGAGATGGTCAAAATCTGAGTTTAAGACTCCAGGCCAGTCAATTTTTCAGCACATATAGTTTCAGTTTTGCAGAACCGTGGTTAGGAGGTCGTGAACCAGTTCAGTTTTCAACTTCATTATCTCATACAGTTCAATATCGTTATGACTTTCTAACCGGTAGAGCTGACGAAAGTCAATATTTCCAAATCAGTGGTTTGACTTTAGGTTTAGCCAAAAGATTAAAAGTTCCAGATGATTTTTTTACTTTGTCACAAGCCATCTCTTATCAATATTACGACTTGAACAATTATTACACTGGCTTATTTACATTTGGTGATGGCAGCTCCAACAATCTAAACTATACTATCGCATTGTCTAGAAATAATACTTATACAAATCCTATTTTCCCTGTTGGGGGATCAAAATTTACGATTAGTGCAAAACTAACTCCTCCATATTCATTGATCAATGGGATCGATTTTAGTGACTTGGGAGATCGTAAAGAGTTTCAACTACCCAATGGAGAACCTGACACAGCAAAAATAGATCAAGAAAAATTTAGATGGTTAGAATTCTACAAACTCAAATTCAGTGGAGAGTGGTATACTAGTATAGTAGGAAAGCTTGTTTTTAAAGCTCAAACCGACTTTGGTTTTATTGGAGCCTACAACCAAGAACGTGGGAATATTCCGTTTGAAAGATTTTATCTAGGTGGTGATGGAATGCAACAGTGGGCAATGGACGGCAGGGAAACCATAGCATTGAGAGGTTACAAAAACCAATCTCTTTCAAGCAGAGATGGTTCTTTATTGTATAATAAGTTTACTTTGGAACTACGTTATCCCATTACTTTAAAACCAAGTGCCTCCATTTTTGCCCTTTCTTTTTTAGAATCTGGAAATGGATATAATAGTTTTAGAGATTTTAACCCTTTCAATTCCAAGCGCTCTGCTGGTATGGGAGTTCGAATTTTTATGCCTGCCTTCGGATTGCTGGGTATTGATTTTGGATATGGATTTGACAGTTCAAACCTTAATAATGACACTGCTAATGGTTGGGAAACACATTTTATTATTGGACAACAGTTTTAAAAAGTGATCCAAAATAATTAAAATAATCTTCCAATTTGAGCGTTTATAATTATAAAATTGATTTTGACAACGTTATGAAAACAGAATTATTATTTATTTCAACCCTCTGCATGCTCTCAATGACTATTCATGCTCAAAGAGGAGCGCGTATTGCCTACCTAGATATGAATGTGATTCTAAGTAAAAATAAGGAGTTCATCACCGCTAATAGGTTACTAGACGAAAAAACTGCCCAATGGAAAAAGGAAATCGAATTAAAAAAAACCCAACTCAAACGTATTGAAGATCAATTTGCCGTTGAAAAAATATTATTGACACCCGAACTGATCGCTGATCGAGAGCTAGAAATCAAAGATTTTGCTTCAGAAGTTATTTCACTTCAAGAGAAAAGATTTGGTCCTAACGGTGATATGATGATTCAAAAAAATCAACTTTTAAAACCTGTTCAAGACCAAATTTTGAGTATTGTTCAGGATATTGCCAAGGAGAGAAAATACGACTTTGTTTTTGACCGATCTTCTGATGTAATTATGTTGTATTCAGCAAAAAATTACGATATTAGCGACTTGGTTCTAAGAAAAATTCAAGTTCAAGAAAGAATCAAAGAAAGAAAAGAAAAAATAAACTCTGCTAGTAAAGTTATTGAAAACGTAAATAATTAAATTGAAAAAGTGTAGACCAATGAAAAGTTTTAAAAACCTATTTTTACCGCTCTTGTTTTTGTTAACACCACTTGGCTTAATACATGCCCAAGCCAAAGTAGCCCACATTGAAGTTCAAAAATTGATAAGCGAAATGCCTGAGGTAATTGCAGCACAAAAAGAATTAAAAAAACTGGAAGAATCTTATACGGTTGAAATGGAAAATACTTACAAAGAATTCCAAACTAAAGCTCAAACATATGCCTCTGACGCAGCCAACCAAACCGAAATCACAAATCAATCTCGTCAAAAAGAGTTGGAAGGGATGCAAAGAAATATTGAAGAATTCCGACAAACTGTTTCCCAGGACCTTCAGAAGAAATCTGTTGATATGATGAAGCCACTAATTGATAAAGCAAAAACTGCTATTGATAAAATTGCTACTAGTTTGGGATATGAATATGTTTTAGACTCCTCTCAAGGAGGAAGCGTAATCATCGCAAAGGGAAAGGATATTATGGCTGAGGTGAAAAAAGAGTTAGGTTTTTAGCTAATTTTTTAGATAATATTTAAACTCCCCAAATGGGGAGTTTTTTTTCTCATTTAAACCATGAGGCATAATGGATATAGTTCGCGGCTATGCGTTCAATTTCCCCCTTTTGAAGTTCCAGCCCAACCTCTTTAATTTTTTTGGCAGGAACACCTGCAAAAACAGTTCCCTTAGGAACAAAGGTGTTTTTGGGCAAAACACTACCAGCAGCAATAATACTGTTTGAACCTACAACACAATCATCCATTATCACGCTTCCCATACCTACCAAAACCTTGTCCTCAATGGTGCAACCATGAACAATTGCATTGTGGCCTATTGATACATCATTTCCAATGGTGGTTGATGATTTTTCAAAAGTCCCGTGTATAACTGCACCATCTTGAATATTAACCCTATCTCCAATGATAATGGAATTGACATCTCCCCGAAGAACCGCATGAAACCATACTGAACAATCCTCCCCCATATTGACTTTGCCAATAAGTGTAGCATTTTCAGCAATAAAACAACTTTTACCATACTTAGGGGTAAATCCCCGAACTGATTTAATCAACATAATTTTGGTTTGTAGTCTAAATTATAAAATTGATCTCTAAGAACCTTAGCTTTATTTTTACAACATTTGTTTTTACTAAATTTGTAAAAAAACTTAGTTAAATTTCAAAAAAAGGGCCTGCCAGATGTCATAAAGGAGAGACGTGAACACCAATAATAACCTAATTTAATTTAAATAGATGAAAAAAAAACGCATCATAGCCACATGTAAAAAGGGAGCAACAATCGCAAAATTCAACATTTCTCCTCCCCTCGAAATTTCTGTATCAAAGACCTATTCCAATGTTGACCAAGCAGCAGACGCCCCTTTGGTAAGGCAATTATTCTTCCTCCCTTTTGTGAAAAAAGTGACACTGGAAAACAGCACACTGATCGTAGAACGTTTCGATATTTTAGAGTGGGAAGAGGTTATCCAAGAAGTAGCGGAACAAATCGAGGACTATCTCATTGAGGGAGGTGAAATACTCAACGAAATTAAATATGTTGCTAAAGTGCCCGTGACTGTTTATGCAGAAAGCACACCAAATCCATTAGTAATGAAATTTGTTGCCAACAAAAAAATTTCAGATCAGGCTGTTTCTTTCGAAAACATAGAAACTACTACAGATGCACCTCTGGTCAAGGAACTTTTTAATTTTCCTTTTGTAAAGGAAGTTTTTATAGATGAAAATTATATTTCTATTTCCAAACTCGAGACTACTTCTTGGGATGAAGTTGTTATGGAAATAAGAGCGTTTATCAAATCCTATTTAGAGGAAGAAAAAATAATATTGGGTCCCTCCTTTACTTTAACCGCTCAAAACTTAAATACCATTAATTCTAACCAACCCCTTAATGATACCGAACAGGAAATTGTAAAAATATTGGAAGAATATGTTAAACCTGCTGTGGCCTCAGACGGTGGAAATATCATTTTTGACTCCTATGAGGATACCTACAAGAGGGTTAAAGTCGTGCTTCAAGGGGCTTGTAGCGGATGTCCCTCCTCTACCTTTACCCTTAAAAACGGTATCGAAAACATATTAAAAGAAATGCTTCCTGGAAAAGTTGAAATGGTTGAGGCCGTCAACGGATGATTTATTCTCTAATCTTTTTTGCTGTAGTATAAAAATCCTTGAGATAAAAGGGTTCAAAGTAGGCTACATCTTCAAATTTTTTACCCTTAAAAGCTTTCCACGCCAAAGAAACCATTTCTGCAGCAGATGGATACAGGATATCGCTTTGGTATTTAATATGAGAGGCATCAAATACTTGTTTACATTTTTCGGCGCCTTCACCCATAAAAATCCATTGAATATTGGTTGGAAATTCATTAAAACTTTCAGCGCACAAAACTTCAGCAAAGGAATGCTTGAGGATTTCTTTTTTTTCATTTAGTGCCATGACATATACCTCCATTCGTCGGGCATCAAACATGGGAAATAATATAGCTTGATTGTTGGACTGATACTTTTCAGATAAAATTTGAAGAGAATTTAATGCGATCAATGGTAAATCCATAGCAAAACAAATGCCCTTGGCAGCAGCGACACCTATTCTCAAACCAGTATATGAACCTGGACCCTTACTCACAGCAACGGCATCTAGGGAGGACAACTCCATTTGCGCCTCCTTTAATACTTCTTGAATAAAATCGTGTAGTTTCTCACTATGGCTAAATTGCTCTGAAAAACGTTCTTTCAAGGCGATTATAACTCCCGATTTACTTATGGCTACCGAACAGTTTTTGGTAGCGGTCTCTAAATGTAGTATTACACTCACTTTACAAAATTAGAAAAATCAATAGCCCCTGTGCATTCAAAATTTTCTTAAATCTACAGACTAATAGTGATACCAAAATAAAACTCCAGTACTTTCAATTTGAAAATATAATCAAACTTAGCACGAACTTCATCAGAGGCAGCATTCTCATAACGTTGCTTAATTTGATTAAGGTCGAAAGTATTCAAAATTCCTGCTTCAAATTGGTTGATGGAATCTTCATAAGCTTTTTTTCGGGCCAATGCTGTTTTTTGTGCAGCCTCATAAAATTTATAAGCACCTTCTGCATTGTTATAGGCTTGATTGACGGTGTTTTCCAAATTAAGCTTTTCTTGCTCCAACTGATTTTGGGATCTCAATAGGTTCACTTTGGAACGTTCCACTCTATTTCTAGCAGAATAACCATTGAAGATGGGAATGTTAAGCCTTAAACCGATATTGTGGCCAGCATTTAAGTCAAATTGCTGTCCAAAAGGGACTGGGCCAATCGCCTTGTTCCCCTCAACAGAACGCAAGACAGGTTCTTTTGTTGAGGATAGAAAACCTATGGGAACGTCGGTGAACATTCCATCCCCAATAATTCTATCTGCATAAGAGACACGAGTGTTGTAACCATAATAAGCACTAAGACTTGGCTGAAGGGTGCCCTTGGCTAAGGCTATATCTTTTTCTGCAATAGCGATATTGGTTATTGAGAGTTTAATGTCATTTCGATCGGTCATTGCCTTCTCAAAGATGTCCTTTGGCTTCTGAAATAAAATATGTCCAAAAGGAGCATCTACCTCCATCTCTATTACATCAAAATTCTCATAATCAGTAATCAATAGCATTTGGGCAAGATTAATTTTGGATAGGCTTAAGTTATTTTCGGCTTGGATTACCGATTGCTCCTGTGTGGCAATAGTTGCCTGAATTTCCAACAAATCGTATTTTACCATGGTTCCTGCATCAATCATCTTTTGGATTCGCTCTGAATCTTTTCGAGTTATTTCCAATTGAGATTTTTGAACTTCTAATATTTCAATATTGAACAGTATTTGCAGGTAGGCATTGGCCACCATTAATCGAACATCATCTTTCATGTCCTCCAATTGATATTGACCTGCCAAAATGGATAAATTGGCACGATGTAACTGATTTAAATTTCGAAGGCCATTGTACAAATCAAGATTCAAACTCGCACCAAAGGAAGTATACTGTGTTGTAATATTTTCTAGTGTACCTCTTGTAATATCTTGATTGAGTCCGATATTCCAACTGTGGTTGGCCTGTGCATTTAGGGTAGGTAAAAAGTTACCTTTGGCATCACTTTTATCGATTTTAGCATCATTTAGGGAAAGTTCACTTTGTTTGACACCGATGTTTTTTTCTACTGCAATCAAAACGCATTCTGTTAGTGTCATAGGGTTTTTCTGAGCATGAACGTGAATACCTAGGAAAAGTGAAATTACATTTATAAATAGTAGGGTTCGTTTCATGAATAATTATTTGTTTTCAGATTCATCTTCCTCCCCTATTTTGACAGGTTCTGTCTTATTCCAAACTTTTATTTCGTCCTCCAAACTTAAGCCAGAGAGAATTTCTACATTGATTCCGTCTGAAATACCTAATTCAATATTTTTTCTTTCAAATTTTCCTTTATCGTTTTTTACCTCTACATAGGGATTGTTAGTTATTTTATCAAACTGCAATAATGCCTCAGAAATACCCATGACACTATCTTTATTTTCTAGCACCAAGGAGGCATTGGCACTATATCCTGCTCGAATAAAAACCGAATCATCTAAATAAACGTCTCCTTCAATTTTGAACTGAACTGTTCCTTGCTCCTCATTCCCTTTGGGAGCTATAAAATTTAACTTAGCATCAAAATCTTTATCTTGAATAGCTCCTAAGTTTACGGTAAGTGGCATACCTATTACCAATTTTTCTACATCGGCCTCATCAACTTTCCCCTCAAAAATCATTTTTTTCAGATCGGCCACTGTGGCAATAGTGGTACCAGCATTGAAAGTATTACTCTCAATTACTTGATCCCCTTCTTTGATGGGGATTTCAAGTATGGTTCCTGCAACCGTAGCTCGGATGTTTGTGTTGGCAATCGTTGAACCTCCTGCAGAACCCAGTTTAATTATTTGTAGGTCAGAGCGAGCATTTTTTAAATTTTGTTCCGCCTGATCATAACTCAGCTTTGCATTTTCAAATTGTTGTTTTGAAATTATTTCCTTTTCGAATAGGGATTGGTTCCTTTTGAATTCAATTTTAGCATTTTCAAATAAAATCAGTGTGTTGGAAAGTCTTCCTTTGGCAGTATTCAAAGCTTGTTCGTCGGGTACAACTTTCACCTTGGCCAAAAGATCTCCATTGGTCACCAAGTCACCCTCATCAACATACAGCAATTCTATTATCCCTGAAATTTGGGGTTTAATCTCAACTTCGTCCTCTGGAATTACTTTACCTGTAATAACTGTCTTTTTTTTAATGCTTTGAATCTTAGGAGACTGGATATCATACTCAACAAGTGGTTTACTGTTGGTTTTAATAAAATAAAGCATAGCAAAAACAGCTCCAAAAATAATTAAAGCAATTCCTAAATATTTTAAATTTTTCATTTTTAAACTTATTTATTATTCTTCTCTTAATGCATCTATGGGTTTAATACTAACTGCTCTTTGGGCAGGAATCATTCCAATCAGCGTTCCTAATACTACCATTGTGAACAAAGCACTAACCACGAGTGGAATTGGTACAGTTGGGTTGGTATAAGGAAAATCGGATAAGTCCTGTGTGGCCAAATTGATGATGGCTAAAACAGCCGCACCTAAAATTACACCGACTACGCCGGCTATAAGTGTCAAAAAAACAGACTCTAATAAAATTTGAGTTCTCACCTCTCCTGGGGTAGCACCTAATGCTCTTCTTACGCCTAACTCTTTGGTTCGCTCTTTGACTGAGATCAGTAATATGTTTCCAATACCTATTACCCCTGCCAAAATAGTTGCTAAACCGACCACGAGGGATAAAAATGTCATTCCGTTGGCAAAGCCACTGATATTATTATAAACTTCTCCTAAGTTGAATGACCCAATAGCTCTTTCGTCTTCTGGAGCCACCTTGTGTATTTTTTTTAATAAATCCTTGACGTTTTTTTCCACTGCTACAACATCGGCATCCGCATAGGCTGCAATGGTAAACCAATCTACCTGTTCGCCAGTATTGTATAAATTCCTGAACGTATTAAAAGGAATAAAAATATCGCCATCGGTTTCAAAACCTCCTCCTTCAATATATTTGTGTACTCCAATCACTTGGAAATATACGTTGTTGATACGGATGTATTTTCCCAAGGGGTTTTCATCTTCTTCAAACAACTCTTCTTGAGTCCGTTCACCGATGACACAAACTTTACGGTTTTTCCGCTGGTCTTCTTCATTAATAAACCTGCCCCCTTTATATATTTTTTTAGTAGCAATTTTAGTGTACTCTGGAAAATCTCCATAAATGTTATAGGTACGAGATATTTCTTCGTGAACTACACTCGCAGGTTGACTGCCCCCAAATACCCCCCTAGCGTTTCTTGGAGCGATGAATCGTATTTCAGGGATCTGCTGTTTTAATTCTTTAACATTAGAAATAGTAAAACGCGGATATCTTCCTACCTTAAAACCTGCATATGGAACACTGGTTCTCTGAGGCCATACAAACATAGAGTTCATAGCCATGTCTTGAAATTCTCGTTCAAACCCATTATCTAACCCTTTGGCCGCACCAGATAGTGTGATATAAATAAATATCCCCCATAATACGCCGATCACTGTAATTACGGTTCGGGTTTTGTTTTTAGAAATAGATCCAAAAATCTCTTGCCATGTGTCGAAATCAAATATGACCTTTAAACTATTCATCCCTTATAGCTACTATAGGTTTGATGCTTGCAGCCCTTTTGGCTGGAATATAACCTGCTACAGCTCCAAACAGAATCAACAAAATCGTTGCTACCAGAGCTGTAAAATTATCGATGTATGGATCAATGATAAAAAACTCCTCCAACCGATCTTCCATATTACTCAATAGTACAATACCAGCAATCATTCCAGTGATACCTGACAATGTTGTAATAAAAATAGACTCATGTAAAACCATCCCAATAACACTTTTGGGGGTGGCACCAAGGGCTTTTCTGACCCCCAACTCTTTTGTACGTTCTTTAACCACAAAAACCATTATATTGGATATCCCAATGATTCCTGCAATTAAAGTACCAATGCCTACGAAAGCAACAATCAACTGTAATACTTGAGCAAATCTTTGGTTTTGACGTATTTGGTCCGCTACATTCCTTATTCTTATTCCATTATTGTCTCTGGGATCAATAGACTTTTTCTTTTTTAAGAAAAGACGCAGTTGTCTCTCAAAAGCCAAGGCTCTGGTATAACTCAACTCGGGTCTAAAACTAACAATGATGGAGTTGATTTTATCGTTGTTTTTTTCAATCAACTGTTGGGTGGTATAGGGTATGTAAATCAATCGCTCCTCTCGATCTCCACTTTGATCCTGGAATACGCCGACAACCTTGAAAGCACTGGATCCTATTTCTAAATATTTTCCAATGGGATCCTCTTTCTTAAAAAGATCCTTGGCCACCAAACGACCGATAACTATATTTTTAGTTTTTTTTTCTATATCATCTTGATTGATAAACCGACCCTGCATAATAAGGGTTTTTTCAATGTATTGATGATCAGGAGCTACCGCTCGGGTAGAGTAATTGTCTGATTCTCCTCTGAATCTAACCCTTGCACTTCTGTTAATTCTCGGTGTGATTCCCTCTAAGAAAAATTTGAAATTGTCTTTGATATCCTCCAAATCACTATTTTCAAATTCTATTCTTCTGTTAGCTTTGAATCCTCTATAGGGTTTAGAAGTCTTACCAGGAGAAACCCATAATGTATTGGTTGCGTCATCTAAAAAAAACTGTTTAAAGGTGTTTTTTAATCCATTACCAAATCCAAAGAGAACAATAAAAATAAAAATGCCTAAAGCAACTGTAAAACCGGACAAAAAAGTCCTGAGCCTATTCTTACGAATGGTTTCATATATTTCTTGCCAACGGTCTCTATTAAACATGATTTTCTACTATGACCTGATCAACTGATTGATCTTCAACAATCACACCATCTTTTAGGGTAACGATTCTTTTACACATGTGTGCAATGTCCAATTCATGGGTAACCACCAAAATAGTTTTACCTTCATTGTTAATTTGTTGGATCAAACTCATGACTTCACTCGATGTTTTCGAATCCAACGCTCCTGTGGGCTCATCAGCCAGTAAAACTTTGGGTTGAGAAGCCATGGCTCGTGCAATAGCAACCCTTTGTTTTTGTCCCCCGGAGAGCTCGCTGGGTAAGTGAGTGGCCCAGTCTTTTAATCCTACCTTTTCCAGATATTGCAATGCTTTAACTTGTCGGATTTTTCTTCCCAAACCCTGGTAATAAAGTGGTAAAGCAACATTTTCTAATGCATTTTTATAATTGATGAGATTAAAAGATTGAAAAATAAATCCCAAAAATTTATTGCGATAATTGGCAGCAGTCGTTTCAGTCAACCCTTCAATAAGTACATTGTCTAGGAGGTATTCTCCTTCATCTGCCAAATCAAGCATCCCAAGTATGTTCAGCAGTGTTGATTTACCCGATCCTGATGATCCCATTATGGCTACTAACTCTCCCTGATTTACATTTAAGTCAATCCCTTTAAGAACGTGCAAAGAAGTGTCTCCCATTTTGTAGGACTTGTGAAGATTTTTAATACTGATCATGGTAATGACTTTCGGGAACTAAACTACTACTAAATAGATAACGTCCAATTATGAATTTAATTGCAAGCTCCTTAATCGTTATTTTTTTAGGAGTTTGAAAATTTGGTAACCTACAAAACCAACCAACAGGTATGGAATGGCCATAAGATAAATAATACCATTATTGATTCCTTTGGCCGTCTCTTTCGCCTCCCCTGACTCTAATACTGCTCTACACATAGAACATTGGGCGGAAGAATCAATCACCAAAAGAAAAAACAATAAGAATAACGATATGATACGCATGGGATTGAAGATTAATAATAAGGCGATATCATTAAATAAACTACTACCCCGGTTATGGCGATATACAACCAAATGGGAAAGGTTATAACAGAGATTTTTTTGTGATCTGCAAATCTTTCCGATATAGCCCTAACATATGTCACTAATACCATGGGTATGATCCCGATGGAAAGTATGATGTGAGAAATGAGTATAAAATAGTAGATATATCTTAATATGCCATCCCCTCCAAAAGGGGTAGGATCTGAAGTCATGTGATAAGCTACATACATTACTAAAAAAACCAGCGACAGGGCAATAGCCGACTTCATTAGTGATTCATGAAGTTTAATTTTTTTTTGTCGAATAGCAACAAAAGCCACCACCAATATCATTGCGGTCAATGCATTGATTGATGCATAAATAGGGGGTAAGAAATCGAGAGGGGCTACGTTGGGTAGTCTCACTGTAAAAAGAATCGCAACCACCAAGGGGATCAAAACGGATACGGCTGTGATGAGTTTACTGTATTTCTTTGAAGGATCGCTTACGCTTTGTTCTTTCATGCCAATCGTTTTTATTCCTTTAATAATAATTCTATGTCATCCAACAGCATATCCACTCCTTGTAACTCTTGATCTTCGCGATCCAAACCGGAGTAGTAAACGATAGGGTTTTCAAAACGATCGACGCGTGATCGAATATATCCATTTTTGTCTATCAAGGCAAAATATCCTTGATGTTCGAAACCACCAGCTACTGCAGGATTTACACCTGCAAAGATACTAAATCCTGAATTGGCAAGTTCGTAAACCTTATTTTTCTTATCAGTTAAAAAATGCCAATTTTGGGATTTGACAGCATACTCATCGGCATACTGTTTGAGCACATGTGGAGTATCATTTACAGGATCTATGGTGAAAGAGGCAATCCCAAAGTCCTGTCGATTCCCAAAACGATCGTCCAAAATCTTCATATTTTTATTCATGATGGGACAAATGGTTGGACACCGGGTAAAGAAAAACTCTGCCAAATAAACTTTTCCTTTAAAATCTTCGTTCCCAATTAACAAACTGTCTTGATTAAACATCAAAAATTCAGGCACTTTTTTAGCTTCACCATTAAGTTTGATGTAGGCCAGAGGCTTTGCAGGAACAGATCGATTACTTTCTACCCGAGTATTATTCAAAAGCCGATCTAAGATCTTGGGTATGAACAAAAGACCAAAAACGATCAGGATGATGAATAAACCTATATAACTAAAGTTTTTCATATCTAGGGAGAAGTGATCTTGTTGTACTTTTTCCATGCTCGCCGATACTCTGCCAATATCACCTTGACGTCATCGACCATCTTGTTGTTGATCTCTGCGACAGACTCAGCATTAAAGCCGAAAAGGGTTCCAATATCTTCATCGTCGTCTCTGCCTCTTAGATTGCGTTGTTTGTCAATGATAAAGACATAGGGTAAACTATTTTTATCAGTAAGTTTTAAAGGGGTTTTCAAACTTTTAAATAAACCAATAATTTGGTCATCACTTCCAAAAATAAAGCGCCATTTGATCAAATCAGTTCCCACTCCAGACTTTAATTCCTGTTTGAGTTCCTGAACTTGATTTTGTTGACCCTTGTTCAGAACCATAACAAACTGGAAGTCTTTGAACTGATAAAATCGTTTGTAAATTTTTTGATTAAGATTTAGGGCATCCCCTTTTTTACTTGACAAATCTTCACCCCAAAAACCCAGTACCGTGATTTTGTCCTCAAATTGAATGGGTTCCTTCGAAAAGGTGACCCAATTTTTTACATCGTCAACCTTGGTGGTTAAAACAGGCAACAGCGCAAAATTGTTTTTACCGGAAGCAAAAAAAAGATAGATTACGATCGGAAAAATAAAAAGAACTGAAAGGACAAAGTATTTTTTAAAAGATTTACTCATAAAAAAGATTTGTACTTTAATACTAAAAATTCCAACTCACAAATCCGTTATTCATAACTTCAAAGATGTAATCGGCCTCAAGAATTAATATAAATATCAGGTAAGGAATTAAAATAATTAGTGGTAGTACTATTGCACCTTTAAGACTTCCTCTTTCATCTCTAATATGCATAAAATCCCAAGCGATATAGTAAGCTTTAACCAATGTCAAAATAATAAATATCCAGTTCAACAGCTTCATACTCAGAAAATAGCTCATCAAAAAATCCGGTTTAACAATCCCCAAAGCCACTTCTATAATTGTAACGATTGATAAGAAAATTAAAACGCCCCATATTTTTTGAACATTGGATTTGAACTTTAATATACCTCTAAAAATTGCAAGTTTGTGTGCCACTTCAGCCATCAGCTATAATTTTATTATTAAACGAGATAGAAAAATGTGAATACAAATACCCATACTAAATCAACAAAGTGCCAATAAAGCCCTACTTTTTCGACCATCTCATAATGTCCCCTTTTTTCATAGGTTCCAACAATCACATTGAAAAATACGATGAGATTGATGATGACTCCCGAAAAAACGTGAAAGCCATGGAAACCTGTAATGAAAAAGAAAAAATCAGCAAAAAGTCTGTTTCCATATTCATTGTGAATAAGGTTTGCCCCTTCCACTACTCCTACGGCATTTTCAATTTTATCCAAAGAATCGTCTCTGGAGAGAACAATTTTGTGACCTGTTTCATCCAATTTCTCACTTCGGATAACAAGATTATTATTGGACTCAAAACCTTTCACTACTTCAGCTAAAGAGTAAGTAGGTAAAGAACCTTCGCTTTCGTACCAAATCCCATTGCTACCTTTATGGGTGCTTCTTTCGGTTGGAATTGAGAGAGCAAAATCAGCAATAGCAACTCTTTTACCTGTATCTGCATTGACAAATTGTAAAATTTGACCTCCCTTGGTTTCCAAAGCGCCGTATTCTCCTTTAATAAAGTTTTTCCATTCCCAGGCTTGAGAACCAACGAAAACTGCACCTCCAATAATGGTCAACAACATATAAAAAGTCACTTTGGATTTATTCATGTGATGTCCTGCATCTACTGCTAATACCATAGTGACAGAAGAAAAAATCAATATAAAAGTCATTAAGGCCACATAATACATGGGAGCATCTATACCATGTAAAAAGGGGAAGTGAGTAAAAACTTCATCAGCAATAGGCCAGGAATCAATATTTTTAAAACGAGAAAATCCGTATGAAACCAAAAATCCAGAGAAGGTTAGTGCATCAGATACTATGAAGAACCACATCATCAATTTACCGTAACTGGCATTGAGCGGTCGTTGACCTCCAGTCCAAAGATTGGTCTCTTTTTCAGCTGCAGTTAATTCCATAAAATCAAATTCAAAAAATCAATACAAATTTATATATTTTACTTGTACAGCACTACGAATAGGTACAAATAAATCCACAAGATGTCAAGAAAATGCCAAAAAAGGTGGGCCAATTCAAAACCCAAAGTATCAGATCCTGAATAGCTCCCTCCTAATAATCGAACATATACAACCGTCAAAACAATCATCCCAACAAACAAATGCGCCAAATGCAATAAAACCAAAACATATAAAAAAGATGTGGTTATGGAACTCTCAGCACCTGTAAAATAATAGCCTTGAGCAATAATGTCTCCGAATCCTTTAAATTGAAAGTAAACAAATAATATTGCCAACAAAAAAGTAGTCAAAACCCAAATTTTTGTTTGCTTTATATTTTTTGATAAGAGGGATTTTTTGGCCAAATAAAAACTTATACTGCTAAATAAAATTAGTATAGTACTGATTGCAAAAGCTTCAGGGATTCTAAATTGAGACAACCAGTCGGATCGAGTACTACTGACAACATAGGCACTGGTAAGTCCTGCAAAGGTCATTGACATGCTAATCATTCCCACCCATAGCATCATCTTTTTGGCTTTGTACTGTTTAATTAATTGATCTTCCATACTTAGATCCATTTATCTAAAACATAAATTATTTGCAAAAGGCTGATGTATACAATGCTAGCGTACATTAATTTTTTGGCTGCCTCTTTGCTTTTGTTATGCATAAGTTTTAATGTGTGGTAAAGAAAATACAATCCGATCAAAACCAGGCAAATAACTGCTCCCAATGACAGGGACAATCTACCGCTAAACTGGGTGTAAGGTGTTATTGAAATGATGATCGTCCAAAAAGTGTAAAAAACAATTTGAAAAGCAGTAGCTTGATCTGGATTTCCGGTGGGCAACATTTTAAAACTTGCCTTTTTGTAATCATCGTCCATCATCCAACCGATGGCCCAAAAATGAGGAAACTGCCAAAAAAATTGAACCATGAAAAGCACCCCAGGTTCTATCCCAAAACTACCCGTTGCTGCCACCCACCCCAACATAAAAGGGATAGCACCAGGAAATGCCCCTACAAATACCGAAAGGGGGGTTACAGACTTAAGAGGGGTATAGACACATGTGTAAATAAATATTGAAAATGCACCAAAAAGGGCGGTTTTAAAATTGATATTGTTAAGAATATAAATTCCTAAAAGTGTTAGAGTAGAGGCCACAATAAGAGCAGTAATATCACTCATACGTCCCGCGGGGAGTGGTCGATTCTTGGTTCGATCCATTAATGCATCTTTCTCCTTTTCAATCCACTGGTTGAAAGCATTAGATGCTCCTACCATTGCAAAACCACCTAGAAATAATCCAAGAAGTATGGAGACTTGAATTTGATCAACGGCAAGTAAATAGCCAGCAATTGAGGAGAAAACTACACTGATGGCCAATCGAAATTTTGTGAGCTGTAGGAAATCACTTACAAATGTCACAAGGTTGTAGCTTGTTAAGGGCAAACTATCGGAGTGGGTCTTCATCATCAAATATCCAGCGGCAAATATAGGCTACAAATCATCTATATGCAAACCAAATATGACGATTTTGACAAAGCTATTTCAACCTCATTTGAGTCGAAAGACTATGGCTTAAAGAAAGGAACCATAAAATTACAACTCTTTGTCTAGCAATTATGATATAGTAAAGTCTTTTGATCACAGGTTCGTCTTATTTGACAAAGTTCTTAGTGATAGGCTGGATTTTATTGCTACCATTTTAATTTACACCAATGATAAAGCTCACATATAACCTAACATTTTTGCGAATTCTTGGAAGACCTCAGAATACCTAAAGTTTTTTAAAATATCTTTATTAGTCTTTTTTAAAACATTTCCTTCTTTTTGATTTTGGAATCATATAAAACTGGAAAAATAGAGGTTCCCTTAGTGATGGAAAAAAGAAACTTTCAAATCACTCTCTTTGCCCCAAGACATTTCAATAAATTGTTATGCGGCTTAGCAAAAGACCGGATGATATTCTTATATATTACTAAAACATTTTATCATCATCATGCAAAATTTTAAGTAGATCCAATTAAAATTATAGCATTTCAAGTTATGAAAAAACAATACCAAATAATCTAAAAAAATAAGTAGAAATGTTTTTTAAATCTGCCCTTCGATTTTTTTTATATAATACTTTCATGGTTTTTGGCTACTTTTTAATATAAACCAAAAATTGAAATGGGCAGTATATGAAAAGTCTTCTACCAAGTCTTGAAGACCTTTTTGAAGGTTATCAATTTCTATTGCAACCTAAAAGTTATGGGAATACTAAAAGGAACCCTGACCGGGCGACCTCTTTGTTTTCCTGGGGTCATATTGGGTAATTTACCAATAATTCTTTTGGCTTCTTTCTCCAGATTTTTATCTGGTCCTCGCATTCTGATGTTACTTATAGATCCGTCTTTGGCAATGATAAAATTCACATAAACCCTTCCTTGAATTCCCATCTCTTGAGCAATTTCAGGGTAACGAAAGTTTTTTCTGATGTGTTTATTGATCTTCTCCTGAAAACATTCTCTTCTTTTGGATTTAGCAACCCTCTCACATCCAGGGAATATAGGCACGTCTTCAATCACCGCAAAGGGAATATCGACGTCTTCAAAATCATCTTCAATCTCTACCTCCTCAACCTCTACGATTTCTTCTTGATCGGTCTCAGTAGATTCAATTACAGTTTCTTCCACCTCTTCCTCATCTTCTACAACCTCAATGACCTCTGGAGCAGGGGGTGGGGGTGGGGGTGGGGGTGGAACTTTAATTTGTTCTGTGATTGGAATTTCCTCATCATCATCGTCATCAACATTCAATGCCTCATATCCATAGCCACTTCTATCGTATGTCTTCCATTCGATGGCTTGCCATGATAAAAAAAGAATAGAGGTTAATCCTATTACAAAATAAAGACTGCTATTTTTAGTTAAATCAGCTTTTTCGTTTTTTTTGGGTTGCATTTTATAGGCTATATTTAGTATGCTAAGCTAAAAAAAAATCAATAATAAACAAGGTTTTTTATGAGGTCAATTTTCTATGTTTGAGTTAATTGTTTGTATTGATTTGCGTCCAATAAATTTTTGATTTGAGAGGTATTATCCATTTTTATTTTAATCATCCATCCAGACTCATAGGGTTGTTCATTGACGGCCTCAGGGTTATCTTCCAGATCAGAATTAAACTCCAAAACCTCCCCACTTATAGGCATGAATAGATCAGAAACTGTTTTGACTGCCTCTACCGTTCCAAAAACTTCTTCTCGATCCAAAGTTTCTCCTACAGTTTCAATTTCAACATATACTATATCTCCCAATTCTCGTTGGGCAAAATCTGTTATACCAACGGTAGCAATTTCTCCATCTAACTTGACCCACTCGTGGTCGTTGCTGTATAGGAGATCGGAGGGTATATTCATTTATATAAATTTTGATAATAAAAGCAAAGTAATACAATTCAATTTTAGTTTCCAAAATTATATCGTATAGTAATACCCGATCTGATTGAGGTCTGAGGGAAAGCAGTTGAAATAGCAAACTCAGAGAAATTATGGTCATAGAAAAGCAAGCTGGTCAAATTCTTTGACAGGTTGTAACCTGCTGAAAATTTTATGGACATAATTGTTTGTCCAGCAGTTACCTGATTGTTGTCATATTCTAAGTTTCTTAATAAAGTTATGTTTTTTCGATATGAAAAATCCGCCTTCAAATTAAGATCTCCACTTAACATGACCCTTCTTCCTCCCAAATTTGTTCTTATTCTCAAGTCTTTTAGGCGGTAACCCATACCTAAGATATATTCATTTCCACTTTGTTCGGTTAATAGACTGTTATCTAAACTTAATGATAAACTTCGGTCTCTCCTCATTTCGGCAAGTATTTTAAGAGAATTCTTAAATTCTACATCTAAACGTATCAAAGGATTGAATTGTTCCGCCAAATTAATGTTGGAATAAAACCTTGAAGTCATGTAATTACCCAATTTGTCTTTGAGTTGGGGTTGAGTGGGATCGTACTCCAAATTGGTTTGATAATTCGTAAGTGTATAACTAGAACGATAACCGTGTGTTAATGAAAAACGATTGAAAATTTTGGCCAATGATTTTATTTTTGATAGGCCTGTATACTTGAGATTCCAGTTAGGTAAAGGTATACCTTGAATCGGATCAAAAGATATTTTATCAGGATTTGTTCCAGAATATGCTGAAATGAAGGAGGCTGTCAAAACAGTTTGATGGTTTTTACTAAAGCCCTCGGGGAAACCATTTTCGTCACGATTGGTAAGTGAAGTTCCACGCTGAGCAGCAAGACGGTTGGCAATAATCAAGCGGTTTTCTCTAAAGTTTGTAAAATTTTTATTGATTATATCAGTTCCACCTGAAAATGCAGTTTTGATCAAAATGGTAGAAATTCCAAAGTTTCCATATTCATTGGTGTTCAGTGCGATATAGTCCAAGTCTTGGACTTGATAGTTTTCAGATAAGTTGTTTGAGTAATTACGCTCTGCATTCAAATCAATAGTTAAGTCTTTCAAAGGGTTGATTTGAGCGGAGATATTGAGTTTACTGTTGTGGACTTGAACAAAAGGCTCATTGAAATTTGGGAAGTTAGTTAACCAACCTCTTTTGGCGACTTCATAACGGACATCGGCTTGACTTCCAAAAGTAAAACCAAAGGAGGGGTCAAGTGTCCCCATAAATCCTACGTTTGGTAAGTAACCGGGAATGACTTTACCATTATTCTCTGAATAATTGAATTGGGCTCTTTTGATGGAAGAAAGCAAGTCAACAAAGTAGGTAGCTCCTTTCCTAAAGGCACTTTTTTTAGGTTTATTCTCTTTTTTTTGTGACTGAGGATTATCTTTGGCACCTCCTTTGGCAAATGGCTGATCAAATGGGGATTTTTTGGATTTTAATCCCAAAATGGTATAGAGTTTATCGAAGGAAATTGATCCTGTCAAAGTTTTGGTATTGGCATTTTGAATTGCATTAACAACACCTAATTGCTGACCTTCTTCACCTGTAACAGCTGCCATGGCGTTGGAACCTCTTTGCCAACTAAAATCACCCGTGTAGTTATAATTGGCATCAATAAAATTTAAAAAGGGTATTAATCTTAATGGTATTTTATAGTTCAAGGAAAGAGACTGAAAATGTCGGTCGGTTTGACCTGTATCCCAGATCCCATTCCAGATATCCAAACTTTTATTCACCCTTCCCAAAGGATTATTAGGGTCTTTTTCAAAGAAATTTCTGACTATGTTGTTGTTGGAGGCAGTAAAATTAAATCGCAAAGAACGTGTCAGATTGTGACTTAGAGTGTAAGACCAATCAAATAAATAATTCCTGAGTTGTAGGTTGGGTAGTGGAATTTGTCGGGCAGCATCAACCCCCTCCATGTATACCTGTCTGAAACGCTGACTGCTGAAAGATCGATTGATATTGGAGGTGATTTCTATGTTGCTAGGAATCAAATTGAAATTCAGTTCTTTCAACCATTGCCAATATAACTTTCCGTTTAAACCACTGATTTTCCTAAATGGGTTGATTTCCAGTTGTTTGAAAGAATGTCCGTAGTTGACTCCCAACTGTAAGTTTTTATCGGTTTGATTTTTAATTTCATAATCCTGGTGATATAACTCGTTGTAAGCGTATGAAAAATCAAAATTTTCAGGGCTTAAAAAATGTGACGGTTTATTGCCTGTTTTATTTTTTCGCACACCAATCAAACTGATACTTTTTCTGAGGGTATAATCAATGGCCTGATCGTTTATAGAATCTCTTTGTGAATTTCTTTTGGAGTTCTCCAATCGGTCTTGAAACAAAATATCTTGATAAAAAGGATCATACTCTGGTTTAATAAAGGTCTCTCCTATATTTAGGTTAAGGGGTATTTGCAACCCCCACTTTTCAGGCATTAGTTTTCCCAAATTTATGTTGGTCACTAAATCGTACTGTTTCATATCCTCCCGATTACTTTGATTGGGGGTCTGGTCTATAGATCCAAAACCAATGGTTGAGATCCTTGCTGTGGCAGCAACATTAGCCAAATCAGCAAAATTGGCATCCATAGCGCCTACGGCTGCCCACCCTCCTTTTGAATCGATTCCAGCTATTCGCAATTCATTAAACCATACTTCACCGCAAAGGTCGTCTCCTAATTGATTGGAGGGGTTTTTTACCCCTATCATTAAGGTCTTGATGGATCCCAGGGAAGGGTTCCCCTTAACTGCAAATTTGTATTTCTTGAATCCAGGCAAGGTACTGATTGGAGAAAACTCGCTCACAGGATTCATTTCCTCATCAAAATAGGAAACCTTACCCAAACCGGAATTGTTAATAGCCAATGCTTTTAGTTTTGAAAGTAATTTAATGGGTACTTCCAAAGCATTTGATTCTGGTTGCCAAACTTCATCAGCAGTAAATTTATTTGACGAACTTTCTTTATAATCAGTTGGTTTGAGAGGAATTTCGATTTGATAATAGTTGTCCAAGTAATCTGTACCCAACCTAATAAATGCAACCATACGTCGATCATAATCTTCGGCGGTACCTTCTCCAGGTAAAGGTTTCTGACCTACTATGGATTCGGCATGTA
The DNA here is from genome assembly GCA_913020295.1 of uncultured Flavobacteriaceae bacterium. GTDB lineage: Bacteria > Bacteroidota > Bacteroidia > Flavobacteriales > Flavobacteriaceae > UBA8316. The sequence goes on from CAJWAA010000001.1 coordinate 159,629, forward strand.
AAAACATTTTTAAGTTTTTGTATTGTCGAATATCAACATTCACATTTTTAAAAACGGCCCTATAGTCCATCGGTTGAAGATCACATATTCTGAGGGTCATGGATTGTTCATTTTGTCTAACTATGGTGTTGTTGTTGTTGATTTGTTCTCTTTGAATGTCAGGTGGTAATACATAATTAATAGGAATTCTGTTTTCGTTTTCTAAAATATTTACGGTACTGATATCTACAGTTGTATTGTTATTTTTGGGTAGATTTTTATTTATTTTTTGGTTATATCTTCGCCAATCTCCCCTAACCAAATCTAAGGTGCCAAATCTTAATACAACAGGTTCTGAGAAACCTTTGAGTACAATTCGCATAAAACGGATGGAACGCAAATCTTCTATATTGTTAATAGCCTCAAAATATTCAGCAAATTGCGTGTCCTGGTAATAGCCCTTCTGAACAGGTATTTTGAATTGAATCCACCGAGTAGTGATCTCGTCTCCATTAGGAACAGATACTCTTACATTTTCACGAACATCTGTAATAAAAGGATGGTTGCCAACCCCCATTTTTTTTGAGATGGGGACGCGGTATTCAAAGTAGCTGTCGATGGTGTTCATACTTTGATCTCGGTTAATATCCTCAGAATCTGGCTCAGTGGTGTTTCCTCTGTTGGTGTCAGAAAATGCGACGGGAGAGTTTCCCTGGGTTCCGTTGTAATTTTTATATCTTTCCAATACACCTCCCTTTGCTGATACAAAAAATTGGTAGTTGTCTCCTGCAGGGTCTTCCTTAGCACCATTGGTATAGACCAAGCCCTCTTCAATATCATCCAAACCGTCAAGCCCTACATCTTGAGCCTGCCTATCTTCGGGAATTGTATTAAAAGCATAAAGCAGTGATTGGGTAGAGGGAACCATTCCCCAAGATGTTTCATGAGCTAAAAATTGTGAATTGGGTCCAGGTAAGCCATTTTCAAATTGTTTTCTGCCATCTTTTAAAATGTCTTCCGATATGTTTCCCAAATGGAAATAAAGCTCTCCTAAGTCATCTTCCATCGTTGATAGTTCACTAAAAGTATCCAGGAGCCAAAACTCGATAAATTCTACATTAGACTGTTCAAAATTGGTAGCATTTATGGGTCGCATGATACCCGCCCAATTTTCAGCTCGATCTTTTTTAAATTCATCCTCAGTTACATTGTTATAAGGTCCTTTTTCCTCAGGATAATAGGCTAAATCTAGGGTACTTTGGACTGTTGTAGTTCCTTGAACAAGATCCTGCTCTGGGAAAATCTCTTTTATGAAAATCCTACGAGTGGTGTTTAAGGATATATCGTCATTATTGATCCCCGAGGGTCTTCCGCCGGCATAAAAAATTGGGTCAATGGAATACCAAGCAAGTTTGGACCTTCCAAAACCTCTACTGATTTCATTATTTTTGATCTCTGAGCCTTTAAAATTTTTGTAAGGGACGCTAGAGAGTTTCCAAGAGTTAAAACCCTTTATGTCGATATTGGTTTGTGCCCCTTCAAAATCATCAATATAAACATTGGATTCACCCTGTAGTTGGGTATTTTTTGGTTTTCCTGCAATGAGATTTGCTACTTCTCCTCTGAAGGACAAGATAGAGGGCATGTTGGTATTGATGGTAGGAATCTTATTGACCCAGCGAGTTAAAAACGGGAGTTCGGTAGAAAAATTGGTGTTAAAGCCAATCATGGTATTGTTTACAGGTTCTGTTCCATAGTTTGCTTTTTGAGTTAGTGGATTTTCACTCAAATTCAGCAGTGTTCCTCCAAAAACTACTTTATCATTCACTTTGTGAACTATATTGAACCCAGAGAACCTTTTGTTTTGTTGATTGAAAAAAGAGTTGTTTTCTACAGATATGTTAATGGGTACGTTTGAAGCTTGTAACGCAGGATCTAAAATCTTGACCCTCCCGATTGCATAATTAACGGTATAGTCGATACCCTCTCGCAAGACCCTCCCTCCAGCTGTTACCTTTACAGATCCGCGCGGAACATTAAAGGCTCCTATGGGAATACCATCACCTCCTTCGGATTTGTAGCGACCTTTAAGTTGAAATTTATTTTTCTCGGTAGTTTCCAGTGCTGCTGCTTTAGTTTTCAAATACATTTCACTGAAAACGTACCGTTTCTGGTTGACGTTGTAAGTTTCAATATTTTTGTAAAGTTCTTTTTGTGAATTGGGATCATCCAATAACCTAAAAAGGTATTCTCCAAAAGGCTCTATATTGGGGAAAATTATTCTCCCATATTGCGGTTCTATTGTAACTCCTGGAATATAATCAAAGAATCCATCTCCCTCAGGTTGTGGGTCTTTATAGAAGTTGAGTTTATCCAAATTGAAAGTATTCAAAAGAATTCTGTCGTCCATATTCTCAGGCCAAATGGATTTGTCTAAGGGAATCAAATAATTGATTGGTGAAGGATCTGAGTAAAGTATGTTAAGTCTGAAATTTTCCTCTGAAAGCTGGAAAGCACCGGTATTATAAATATTTTTCATCATCAAATCCCAAATGGGTTGACGAACATCTGTAATATTACTTTTTAGCATTTTGACCACCAAATTATTATTTACAATACTTTTAGGGCTCCCGTCGGGATTAGTGTCAACAACAGAGGTGGTTTCTACACCACCATTTGCAAATTCTCCAACTTGGTAGATCTTTCCATTAAAAGTGTATTGAAAAGCGACAGCTAAAACTTCGTCATTACTTAAGCGCTGATTAAGTGATATGTAACCTAATTGTGGTTGGAGTTTGTATTCACTTTGGCTGAGTTTTCTGGCACTTTCCAAAACAGCATAGTCAAAACCCTCGTTGAAGCTACTATTGTAGGGACCAAAAGAATTGGGAATCGAGGCAATATCGCGAATGTCAGTGCTTAAAATCCCTCCCTTACCAATAGCGTCAGGATCCAATCGGTTATTTTCATTGGCGGGTGGGCTCGAAAAAACTTTTCCATTAAAAAAATTGGTGATTTTATTATCCAATGCCGTTTTACTGGGATCACTTTCTCCCAAGTCCTGAAAACTTACAATATTTCTAATGTTTCTGGTTTGTGACCCTCTGTTCGTAATCCAAACTTCAATCCTTGTAATCTGAATTGGGGAATTGATGTAGGGATAGTTTTTAAGGAATTTATCGTAATTATCCCTAAAATATTGGGCCAAGAAGTAGTGACGGTCTTCCTCATAGTCAAGGGCAAAAATACTGAATTCTTGAAGGGTCCCGCCTCCTTGAGCGATTACATTCTGAGATTGTGACCTTTGTTCTGAAAAAACAGCCGAAATGGTAGTTTTTCCAAATTTGAGATCGGTTCTTACTCCAAATAGACTCTGAGCGCCTTGGATCAGGTTGCTGTTCAGGGGCATACTGACATTTCCTATACTGATATTTTGTAAAATAGCATCTTCTGTAACCTTACCATTGAGATAATCAGTAACATTGTTTCCTAATCCCATTAGGTTTTGATTTGAAAAAGAATTGGCTTTAGCTTTTAGATTTAGAATTTTTTGCTTGGCTTCGTCGTAGGTACTCTGAAAATCGCCTATTTTTTGTTGTATAGCACCTGCTTTTTGAGTAATATCCTTGGTAGCAGATAAAAATTTATCCGCACCAGATCTCAGCAAATCCCCCTCAGCATTCACTGACTCGGGTATAATGTCTGAAACCTCTGCTAATTGGGGTGGATTGAATTCTATTTTGACTAAGTTTTGAAAGTCAAAAGTGGACTCCGTGTCATAATTGGCAGTGATTTGTAATCTGTCTCCAATTTTACCCAATAAACTAAGACTGATCCTTTGGTCAAAATCAAAACCAAAACTTCTTCGGTTTCTGGGAGATGCTGCCGGATTATCGTTTTTTTGGTACCTTACCCCGAGGTCTATTCCCACAGATCCCTGTGGAACGATATCGATAAGGTTACTTCCAAAAATAGATTGAAAAAATTTGCTGTTAATATAAACCTCCGGAAGAAGGTTTTTTTGGGTTTCAGTCAAATTTTCGGCATTACCACTAAGCGCTGCTATTTTACCTTGAAAATATCCTTTCATCTGTTCAGCAAGTAGCATGGCCTCGAACTCTTTTGGGGATAATACCATAGGTGCATTAATGGGATAACCCTCTATGGTCTCGGTATAAAGATACATCCCAGTTTTTGGGTTATAAGTGTACTTTGAGCTGATACCCTTATACTTTGTATACCTTGATTTGGACAAATCATAGCTGCTTTCTACTTGTCCCCACAGACAAAAACTGCAAAACATCAGTAGGGGCAGCAGTAAAAAATTTAAACCTAAATGTTTGTTATTTTTTTTACAGTTCAAAGAGATTTAAAGTTTATTCAAGGCATATTTGATCAACTCCTCGACAGTGCTGTCGGGGTCACCCTGAATTAGTTTATCAACAACTTTTTCAGAGGCTTTTCTTGAATAGCCAAGCACCTCTAATGCTGATAACGTTTCTTCTTTGATTGTATTGCTTTTAAGAATAGGAATTTCTTCGGTCCCTTGAAGGGTTTTAATCTTGTCTTTGAGTTCAATAATGACCCTTTGAGCAGTCTTTAAGCCAATACCTTTAATACCTTGAATAGTGGCGACATCCTCGACTCCAATGGCATGCTGAATTTCGACAGGAGTGAGAGAAGAAAGCATGGTTCTTGCAGTGCTGGTTCCAATACCAGAAACAGAGATTAAAAGCCTGAAAACCGCTCTTTCCAAAACTGTAAAAAAACCATATAATATATGTGCATCTTCTCGAACTTGTAGATGGGTAAACAGGTTAATGTTTTCATCGGATGATAGACTTGAAAAAGTGTATAATGAAATGTTGATCTCATATCCAATACCATTGCAATCTACCACCACTTGGGTGGGTGTTTTTTCAACGAGCTTCCCTTTAATTTGTGTTATCATTTTTTTGTTTCAATTTTAATTTTTCTTGTGCATCAATGACAGCTATGGTCGCCATATTTACGATTTCATCTACTGTCGCTCCCAATTGAAGAATATGAGCTGAATCACTGAGCCCCATCAAAATTGGCCCAATAGACTGGGTATTGTCCAATTCCTTAATGATTTTATAGGAAATGTTAGCAGCATCCAAATTGGGGAAAATCAAGGTATTAACTTTTCGATTGTTTAAGAAGGAAAATGGAAAACGCTCGGCCAACATTTCATTATTCAAAGCAAAATCTGATTGTATTGGACCATCGGCAACGAGATCAGGGAGCATCCGGTGCAAATAGCTGACCGCTTTAGATACTTTTTTGGCCTGAGGAAAAGGAGAGGATCCAAAATTATTAAAAGATAAAAGTGCCACAACAGGCTCTACCCCAAACATTTTTACCGTTTGGGCAGTCATCAGAGCAATTTTAGCCAATTCTTTTGGTTCGGGATCTACATTGATTGACGTGTCGGAGAGGAAAAGCATTCCTCTTTTGGTGAGCATTAAATTGGTAGCTGCAACCCGATCAACCCCTTTGGCTTTGCCAATAACCTCCAAAATAGGTTTAACCACTGCAGGATATTTTCTTGAAAACCCTGAGAGCATCGTGTCTGCATCACCAGCTCTGACCATCATGGCGGCGTAATAGTTTCGTTCTTTGAGCAAACTATCACACTCGTAAAGAGTTTTTCCTCTTCTTTTTTGAGTTTCCCAGAAGGCCCTAGCATAAAGTTGCCGACTTTCGATATGTTCTTCTGTTTTAGGATCAATGATAGAGACCTCTGCCTCAAAATCAATCGACTCCATCAAATCTTGGATTATTTCTTTATTACCCAATAAAATGGGAATTCCAATTTTTTCTTCGTGAACGATCTGAGCCGCTTTAATTATGTCCAACTGGTCAGCCTCAGCAAAAACAATAGATTTTGGATCAGATTTGGCACGGTCATGGATCATTCTTAGAATTTTTTGATGTCCCCCTAATCGTTCGGCCAACTCTGCCTCATACCGCTGCCAATCATCAATAGGTTCTTGAGCAACACCTGAGGTAATGGCAGCTTTGGCTACGGCAATCGGAACCTCAACAATCAATCGAGGGTCGAAGGGTTTTGGGATGATGTAGTCTTTCCCAAAATTGAGTTTGATTTCTTCATAGGCGATATTGACCTGTTCTGGGACAGGTTGTTTAGCCAATTCAGCCAGTGCCTCTACTGCTGCCATTTTCATGGATTCATTGATTTTGGTTGCCCTTACATCCAGTGCACCTCTAAAGATAAAGGGGAAGCCCAAAACATTATTAACCTGGTTGGGATGATCAGACCTTCCGGTAGCCATAATGATATCGGCTCGGGTACTGCAAGCCAAATCGTAGTCAATTTCAGGAGTAGGATTGGCCATGGCAAAAACAACGGGGTTTTTAGCCATAGACAACAACATGTTCTCATCCAAAATATTGGGTTGTGACAAACCGATAAAAACATCGGCTTCTGTCATAGCCTCAGCCAAGGTATCGATCTTGCGGTCTGTGGCGAATTCTGCTTTATGGCTACTCAGGTTGGGACGGGAATTTCTAATGACACCCTTGCTGTCCAACATAACAATATTTTCTTTTTTAGCTCCAAAAGCTTGATATAGTCGAGTACAAGAGATAGCTGCAGCACCTGCACCAGATATAACGATCCTGACCTCCTCTATTTTTTTATTAGACAATTCTAAAGCATTGATTAAAGCAGCACAAGAGATAATAGCCGTTCCATGTTGGTCATCATGCATCAGGGGAATTTCCAATTCTGCTTTAAGTCGATTTTCAATCTCAAAAGCCTCGGGAGCTTTAATATCTTCAAGGTTAATGCCGCCGAATGTGGGGGCGATAGCTTTTACGGTTTTAATGAATTTTTCGGGATCTTTTTCATTGATCTCAATGTCAAAAACATCAATATCTGCAAATATTTTAAACAATAGTGCCTTTCCCTCCATAACAGGTTTTGAGGCCTCAGGACCGATGTCTCCCAATCCCAAAACAGCAGTTCCATTGGAAATAACGCCTACCAGATTGCCCTTGTTCGTGTATTTGTAGATATTTTCCACCTGTTTTTCGATTTCCTCACAGGGTATTGCCACACCGGGAGAATATGCCAGTGCAAGGTCCCTTTGGGTACGATAACTTTTGGTCGGGACTACTTCAGTTTTACCAGGTTTGGGTTTAGCGTGATATACCAAAGCTTTTCTCCTTTGTTGGTTTTTTTTCATTAATTTTTCATGTAATACAAATGTAGTAAATCATAAACGGCCATACTGTTACAAAATGGATTTGCACCATGATTTTAACAAAAAACAGAGACCACCCTGCTACAAAATCTAAAATGATCAATCATTGGTCCAAAACAAATTGACCATAATGGTTAATGGGTTTATGATTGAAAGGGTCAACAATTGCATCCAAGAGGAGGGCAAAATTTCCACGACTGATATTCTCGCGAGTAGTAATTTCGATCCCTAAAAATTCATTTAGGCTTTTTGAGTCCTTGATCCAATTAGGGAATGAGTTCTCCGGAGAAAATAAGTTATGTAATTTTTTAAACCATTGTAACATATCTTGATTTTTGCGTGAATCAGGGGTTGGTATGTGCTTGAATTGTTGTAATAAAGAAAGGGCATGATTCAAATCCGTCTGAGACAGATCCTTATCGGGATAAAACCATGTTTGATTTTCCCAACCCACATTCATTCCTGTTCCTTTTAAAATTCCTGTGGACCCTATTCTTTGATAGGTTTTAAAATGAGGGTGGTCTTTAGGAACGTCCAAGTATGGCAAAAGGTATCCCCCCTGATTTAAAAGCCGGTTTTGTACTTTTCTTATACTCACCTTTGCAGGGGAAAGGTTTTCTTGTACACTCAAAGCCGCAATCACCCCTGCTGCCTGTCCAATTTGTAAAACAACAGGTTGCAGGCGTGTAGTTCCATTAACAATATTTGTCACCGAAATGGATTTTTCGGCCACTATAAAATTATCAATATTTTGAGGGAGTAAACACCCCATCGGTACATTGTAAGAGGGAACTGGATAAAAATGGAGTTCTGGTAAATTTTGAGCATCAGGATGACTTGCATGATGATGATCCACCGGGTAGTCTCCTACAGCAACTCCTGTTCTGTATAGGGCTTTTTGCTGGTCATAGGGTTTTGCAATATGATTGACTGTCAAGGTGGTTATCCCTTTTATTCGTCTAGATTCCCTGTGATATGGAATCAGAGGAAAACCGTCGTCAGTGGGAAATTCTTCAGCAACCAAGCCATAGGTGTTAAATCCCAGTTCACTTTGTAAATAATACAAAAACTGTAATGACTTCAATTTGGCTTTTTCAAATGATTGGTGTCGCTCTTCTGAAGTTTGTTCTATAACATTAACATAATAATCGTTGCCATTGATAGGCCAATTTATCATTACTTTCCCTTTAGGCAGACGTCCATATGATAGCAAACTGTCCTTGGGCCAAAGAGTTCTGTTCATCTTTTCACCTATTTTGCACTGATCGCTTTCACTAGCACAGTAAAAAACTTCCGGATCATATCCCTGGGGTTTTTCAATAGTCACGTCTTTTAAATGATCCTTTAAAATCATTACATAAGTCATATCCTGGATAACGTCGTTTTCCTTTACAGGGGCAATATCCTCCCCATGGGTTAATCTGCTATCCATACCCACATCATAAGCTGCTCCTACTCGAGCAGCGATATCACCCAATTCTGTAGCATCAATTACTATCCTAGCGAATAGTATGAAAGTTTGACTGGAACTTTTGAACTTAATTTTCCAACCCCTTTCTCTTTTTTCAATGGCAATGACCTCAGTCCCAAAATGGGGCTCAAGAAAAGTTTCATTTTTAATCATATTTTGGAAGATCTGATTCCCTACCGATGGTTCAAAAAGGTGATTGCTTACCCAACCGGTCTGTAAAGCTTTTTTACTCCCATAGCGGTTGATCAAACTATCTCTAAATTCCCCCCAAATACCGGATGGTAATTTGGTATTACCGTCTACAGCACTTACTCCCGCTGCAGTAAGCATTCCTCCCAGCCATGGCCCCTCCTCCAAAAGGTAGGTTTTTACTCCTTGTCGAGCCGAAGATAATGCTGCCGCTACCCCACTGGTGCTTCCTCCTATAACCAATACATCTGTTTCTAAAGGAGCCTTTTCACAAGAAACTCCCAAAAAGTATAATACCAAAATCAAATTTGCTATTCTCAATGTCATATATTAAGTCGTTTTGAAATTTCATAAAGTTGAAACAAAGCTCGGGGTACATGGAAACAACCTTTCCATTTCCCCCCTTTTAGAGGAAGGAATACCTCTCCATAACGATTCAAATAACCATACCATTCTCCACCCCTTTCTTTATCTCTAAAATGTTGCCATGCATAATTGTGTATTTTTTCAAACCATCCCCAACAGACTTTAGAACCCGTCAGTTCATAACCTTTCAAAAAACAGATCATAGCCTCTAGATGTACCCACCATAATTTTTGATCCCATTCCAATTGTTGAGGGGGTTGGCCCTCAGCATCCAGAAAATAAAAAATACCTCCATGCTCTTTGTCCCATCCTTTTTCTACTATCGACAAGGCCATATTTACTGCTCGATCTATCCAGTCCTTTCGATCCAATTGTACTCCCAAATCCATGATAAACCACATGGCTTCCAAGCCGTGTCCAGGATTGATCAGTCGACCATCAAAAGTATTGGAAAAGGAACCCTCGAAGGATATATTTTCAAGAATTACCCCTCTTTTCTCATCCCAGAAAAGATCAAATATATCGTTTACGCAGGCATAAATATGCTTTTCTTTTTCTCCCTCGGGGACCAAGTCTCCCAATTCATTGAAGAGATTACAGAGAATCATGGGCAGGGCAAAATTTTTGAGGGGGCGTGTATCTTCATAAGATTTGTCCCAACGATCTTTCGGTTTAGCTTCCCTTTGGATTATTTTTTTTAAAGTCTCGTCCACCACAATTTTGTATTTTTTTTCTCCAGTAATGTGATGCATCTTCCCCATAGCCATACAGGCGAAGGTGAAGGAAAAAATATTGTAGGGCATTACTAACGGCTGACCATCTCTTTGAAGGGAAAAAAACCAATTGTAATCGCCGTCATGACCAAATTTCTCTAAAAAATCACAGCCGAACTGGGCAATCTCAAACCAAATTTTTTTCTTTTCCAAACGGTCGTATAAATTGGCGAATGTCCATACTTGTCTAGCCTGTAACCACAAGAATTTATCAGTGTCATATACCTCATGATCGGAGTTTATACAAGTATAAAACCCTCCATATTCAGAATCAATGCTGTGTTTTTCCCAAAATGGAACTACCTCTTGGGTCAGTTCATTTAAATATAATTTGGAAAAAGAAACAATTTTCATTTTTTTTCTTTTAGGTAATCTACGTAACGATTGTATAAATGGCCAGCTTGAGGATAAGCAGATTGTGGACTCATAAAATGGGAGAACTCGAAGGTAATGGCCTCTGAAATTCCTGCACGGGCTGCCGTTTCCAGCTTATACCTCAATTTGTCCCATTTGATTGGCAAAAACTTGATGGGCATGTCCCGGTCAAAAGTTTCTGAATTAATCCAGGATGTAATTTGATTTTGATCGGCGAGTGATTTATTAACCCTTATAAAATCCTCAAGCTGTTCATAATGCACATGACCATCTTGAAAAGCTACCACATCAATACTATCGCGAATACCAGCGAAAATGACCTCCCATGTTTTAAAATGTTCGTCCAAACTTATGGATTGATCTCTGTGACTTTGGGAGGTGTATTGAGAGAGGTTTTTTGTCCCGTCGATATATGGAGACATTAATATAGGAAGTCCACTTGATACCTGCTTACAATATTGACCCAAGCCAGCATAAAGATCAATGATTCCTCCAATATTACGGTTACACTCCTGAGTCAAATACCAACCCTTAAAGGCTCTATGGTTTCCGTACCGCTCCCAAACTTCATCGATCACTTTGTAGTTAAGCCTAACCTCCTTTTCATAATCACCCGAAGTCCAATATTTTCCGGAATCATATAAGCCAAAATAAAAATCCATATCGTTTTCTTTACTCAATCGTAAAAACATGGATACCAAATCCTTTTGGGGATGGATTGCCTTTTCCTCAATGGTCAATACCTGAGAAGGGAATGTAATCCAGTTTTTATAACCACACCGGATCATGATCACTTTGTCGATACCCACTGATTTCATGTATTTAAAATCCAAAGACCATTCTTTTTCACCCCAATTTTGATGAGGAATATCATGGCTGATTTCATCCAAAAAGGTCCCCTTAATTAAAATTTTATTGGCCATATTAATAAACTTCTTTTTTTAAAGGTTCATACCAAAAATATTTTAAAAGGATTGAGGTTATTGCAACCACAGTAAGAGAAAGAGCAAGGGCATCCCATTTTTTGATCATCAAAAAGATAGGCCAAACTACCAAGGCCATCTGCCATATGATTCCTGTCATTACATTAAACATGTCTTTTCCAAACATACGATTGGGTAAAAAAGTTGGATCATCTTTTTGAACTTCAAATAAAACAGGTTTCCAAAAGCCCCATGGATTGACGTTTTTATAGAAACTTTTCAGCACTTCGATGTTATCAGGAGAACTAAAGTAGGACCCTATTATGCAACCCAATATGGAAAATGCAAAAATGACGGGGAAAAAATAAATATCAATCCAGTCTACAAAAAAGATGAGTTTTACAGTAGAGGCTAATAGCCCTGCCAACATACCCCAAAAATAACCATAACCATTAAACCGCCACCACACCCATTTCAAGACATTAGCAGCAGTATAACCTCCATAAAGGGATGCGGTGATCCAAAGGGTAATGGCATTTAGAGAGTCAGCAAAAAAGCCAAAAAATACGCCAATTACAACCAATAAAAAAGAGGACAAATAACCAAAGCGGACATAAGTTTTTTCTTTTTTTCCTGGCAACAAGCTGTTTTTTAATAGGTCATTCGCAATGTAAGCAGGTGCTGCGTTAATTACGGCGGCAAAAGTTCCCATAAAAGCCGCCATGAGTCCAGCCAATAGCAAACCTTTGAGTCCGGAGGGAATAAAGTTTGCAATGGCGATGGGCAAAATGGTTTCAAAATCAATCTGAGGGTTTGTGGCCATATCAGGGGTAAGAAATACAATTGCCAAAACAGCAAAAGAAGCGATCATCAGATATCGTGGAGAAAACAATACGGCTATTGTAAAGCCACTCATCTTTGCAGCTTCAAGGGGAGTTTTAGTAGAGAGTAATCTTTGCATATCGTATCCAGGCACAGGTCCAGCCAAACTAGAGAAAAAGCCCTTAAATAACATCATCATAAAAAGGGCACCAATCCACTCAAAACCATCCGTGGTAATTTTCTCATTCAATTGTGGGAGTATACCAGACCAGTCCAAATCCATCTTCCAACCAAAAAAGAGCTCCTCCCAACCCTTGGGTACACTATTTATGATTTCTGAATGATTAACTGCATTGAAAGCAATCACAGCAATGGCGATACTGGAAATGGTCATTATGATGTATTGAAACACCTCTGTTGCCACCACACTCATCATTCCCCCTCTAAGAGTATACAAAGTGGTAATACCCACAATGATAAGGGCATATGCATTTTCTGAACTTATACTAAGAATTTGGTTTTGAAGGGTCAGATCCCAAGGAAATATAGCCGCACAAAATTTACCAATACCTTCAAAGAAATATGCTATAAATCCAATTGCTCCGATAACAGCGAAGACAATGATGATATTTTTCGATAAAAAGCCGCCCCTACCGCTAAAACGGGTAAGAATCCAAGAAGCTCCCGTCATCACATTAGAACGCCTAATCCAAACTGCCAAAAATATCATTACAAAAACTTGATTCCAAACAGGCCATAACCAAGGAATCCAGGCACTCTTAAGGCCATATACAAAAAGTAGGGTAACTGTCCACATAACACCAGAAATATCAAACATTCCTGAGGCATTGGACAAACCCAGGAAATACCATTTGATTTTATTTCCACCCAAGAAATATTGATCCAGATTGTTTCTTGCCTGTTTTGCAATCGAAAAACCTACACCCAATACGATTATAAAATAGACAATAACAATGGCGTAATCTATACCGCTGAGATGCATGAGCGATCCAAATATTTTTTATTTAACAAATGACTTACCGGCTTTTTCCACTCTAAAAGTTTCTATATAACCTCTATCTTGGAAGGTAACAAAAGCAGTTTTACCATCTTTACCTCCAAAAGTTATATTTGAAGGTTTTTTGCCTTTCATTTGAATCTCGACCAATAACTTTCCTTCAGGTGACAACTTGGCCACCGTTCCTTTTCCATATCGAGTAATATATAGATTCCCTTCAATATCACAGCGCATACCGTCCATTCCAAAGTCGTCAAATTGATAAAAAAGTCTTTTATTCGATATATTGCCCTGTGTGTCAAGATCAAAAGCCCATACACCTCTTTGGACACTTTCATTGACATATAAAGTTTTTTCATCGGGACTGACTTCAACTCCATTAGTCGTGCCCATATCTTTAGATAGAAGATGAAATTGACCATTTTCTATTCTCCAAAGCTGGCCCGTGCTTTCTTTCCAATTGGGATCGGATGCAAACATCCTATCATTACAACATATCGCCAGATCATTTGGCTGATTTAACAATGAATCGTGAGCATAAACCTCAACTTTTTTGGTCTGGAGATCTACTTTCAAAATATTATGTCCAGTATAATCTGCCAAGTACATGCTTTGATCTTGACCAAAACGTATTCCATTGGCAGTACTACCCTCGGGCAATTGTTCAATAAATAAACTAAAATTTCCCTCAATGTCAACTTTTCCAACCGAGCCACTTTTAATGGGATTTACAAAAAAAAGGTTACCGTCCCGGTCAACTGCAGGCCCCTCAAGTCCCGAGGTATATTCTCCCACATAAACCAAATCCTTAGATTGGTAATACAATTCTTTTTTTTCGCATGAAATTTGAAATTTCATTAGAACCAGTAACATTCCAAATACAATAGTTTTCATTAGCAATAATTTCAATTTGTAAATTAATTAATTTAATTTTAAACTATGTACAAACTTAAAACTATAAGTTTTATCCTGTTAATTTCATTTTGGAATTGCTCTGATATGAACACAAAAAACAAAGAAATTGATGTTCCAAAAATTTCTGCTGAAGATTCTTTGAGCTTTGAAAACATATCATTTGCTCTAGAAAAAAAAACCTCACTCAATAAAATCAGTTGGTTGGAATGGGACCAATTTTCCTACCAACCTGAAGTGGGATATAGAATCGCCCATAATGATAGTCTTTTATTTTTAAAATATTACGTCAAAGAAGAACATATTTTGGCTCAAAGAAAGGATCCTAATTCGGCAGTTCACAGAGACAGTTGTGTAGAGTTTTTCATAGATCCCCTTCAAGACGGAAACTATTACAATTTTGAATTTAACTGTATCGGCACTACACACCTTGCATATGGTCCCAGTAGAGGGAAGCGAACTTTTATTGAGCCTGAATTGATCAAACAAAAAATCATAACTTGGTCAACGTTGGGCAAGAAACCTTTTGAAGAGAGATCCGGTAATTTTGAGTGGGAGATGGTGATCGTTATTCCATCTTCAATATTTACTTATAACGAAGATTTTAGTTTTTCAAAACTTGTTTCCAATGCTAATTTTTATAAATGTGGAGACGATACTTCAAAACGACATTATTTAAGTTGGAATCCAGTTAAAACCCCAAATCCTGATTTTCACCGCCCAGAATATTTTGGAACTTTGAATTTTGAATAAAAATAAACTTTAAAAATTGATAATGATTGATATGAAAATGAATTTAAAGCTTAATTACGACAGATTATTATATGTATTTTCTGCACTAGTTTTAGTGGCTTGTGAGAGCTCAAAAAGAGACGGTCCACTCTATCTACCAGATGGTTTTGAAGCTACAGTTTTTGTAGACAGTATTTCAGAAACAGTACGCCACATGGCGGTGAATAAAAATGGAGATTTATATGCCAAATTCAAACGTCCAAGTGAGGCAGGGGTAATAGCCGCAATTAGAGACTTAAATGATGACGGGATTGCAGATTCCTTAGTCAAGTTTGGCGAATACCACAAGCCACAAAAAGGTAATTATTCTACCGCTGCCAGAATTTACAAAGGGTATCTCTATTACAGCTCCGAACTAACGGTTTACAGAGTAAAACTGGATGATAACCTTGTTCCTAAAGGAAAAGCTGAAATTATTGTTGATGATGATCATCCCCACGGTTCACATGAACACATTGGTAAGCCAGTTGCTTTTGATGAAGAGGGACATATTTATGTTCCATTTGGTGCGCCTAACAACGCCTGCCAGAATCCCAAAAGGACACCTCTTGTTCCAGGCCAGGACCCCTGCCCTCTTCTTGAAGACCACGGTGGAATCTGGCGGTTTGATGCAGAGAAAGTTGGGCAGACTCAAAAAGATGGTGAATTTTTTGCAAGTGGTTTGAGAAGTATTGTTGCATTAGATTGGAATACTTCAGATAAAAGCCTTTATGCCGTGGTTCATGGAAGAGATGACTTACATCGTCTTTGGCCTAATCATTTTAGTCAATGGGAAAGTGCCCTTCTTCCATCAGAGGAATTTGTGAAAATTGAAAAAGGGGACCATTTTGGTTGGCCCTACTGCTTTTACGACCAAATGCAGGGTAAAAAAGTGCTTGCTCCTGAATATGGAGGAGACGGAACTATTATTGGTCGTTGTGCCGATTATAAAGATCCAGTAATTGGTTTTCCGGGTCATTGGGCTCCAAATGATCTAGTTTTCTACACCGGAGACGCTTTCCCTGATCATTACAAAAATGGTGCTTTTATCGCTTTTCACGGCTCAACTAACAGAGCCCCTTACCCACAATCTAGCTATTTTATTGGTTTTGTTCCTTTTGAAAATGGAAAGCCTTCTGGAGAATATGAAATTTTTGCTGATGGTTTTGCAGGGGTGGATCCAATTGTCAATACTCGAGATGCGACCTTTCGACCCATGGGAATCGCCTTTGCTTCTGACGGATCAATGTATATTGGTGAAACAGAAAAAGGAAGGATTTGGAAAGTAAATTTCACTGGAAAATGGTAATTGGAAAACTTGATCCTAGTTCATACATTCAACAAATAGTTTATTTTTAAGCATGATTCCGTCTCTAATTTTTTATGAATACTATTGACTTTACTTTGAAAAAAAAATGAATTGGAATTTATAAAAATTCAGCTTGAGCGTTAAAAATGATGATACACGAGAATTTAAATTTATTGCCTAAGAATTTTAAGATATTTTACACCACTTTACTAACATTAATAGCCTGTGAAAGCCAAATAAAAAAAAATCCACTAGCCCAAATGGAAGAGAGAAAAAATCTAAGCCATATAAGAACTCCAGATATCATAAAAGACCGTATCGAGCTAAAAGATATGGCTATTGGTCAAAAAATCTACAATCAATATTGTATGGCTTGTCACCAATCAAACGGTAAGGGAGCTTCGGGCAGGTTTCCACCTCTTAATGCTACTGATTGGGTCATTGGAGATAAAGAAAGATTGGTTCACCTTATCCTGAACGGAATGGAAGGAGAAATAGAAGTAAATGGAGAAATTTATAATGGATTGATGCCACAACATTCTTTTTTAAATGATGACCAAATTGCAGACGTTCTAACCTATATTAGAACACATTTTGAGAATAAAGCCACTATTATTACTGCCGAAGAGGTTGAAAAATTTCGAAAATCAAACAAAAAATAACCACAATAATTGTAATTTAAACCAACTTATATGAAAAAATCAATATTATTATATTTTTCGCTAATAATGATGAGTTTCCAAATCATGGCTCAATCTTATGACATGGTCATCAAAGGAGGACATTTGATAGATCCTATAAATAAAATTGATCAAATCATGGATGTTGCCATTAGCGGAAATAAAATTGCCGCTGTTAAAAAGAGAATTCCGATAGAACAGGCCAAAAAAGTAGTGAATGCTTCAGGACTAATTGTAAGCCCTGGACTTATAGATATGCATACCCACAACTTTTTTGGAACTGTTCCAAATCGCTATTTAGCAAATAGTTTTTCCGCTGTTCCCCCTGACGGTTTTACCTTTCGAACTGGCGTTACAACTGTCGTTGATGCAGGCAGTCCAGGCTGGAGAAACTTTGAACTTTACAAATCTCAAGTAATTGACCAATCAAAAACTAGAGTGTTATGCTTTTTAAATATTGTTGGGGCTGGAATGAGTGGCTCTCACAGAGAACAACATATAGATGATATGAATCCTGAAATGGCGGCCATTGTCACTAAACAAAATAAGAATTATATTGTTGGTATTAAGCTTGCACACTTTATGGGTTTTGACTGGACTCCAACAGAGTTAGCTGTTGAGGCTGGTAAATTAAGTAGTACTCCTGTTATGATTGATTTTGGGGGAAGTAATCCAGAGCTACCCCTAGATAAATTATTTTTGGAAAAACTGAGACCTGGAGATATATTTACCCATGCCTATGCTCACGTAAACGGTAGAACACCTATTGTTGATGATAGTGGTAAAGTAAGGGATTATGTTTTTAAAGCACAAAAAAGAGGTATTGTTTTCGATGTAGGTCATGGAGGAGGTAGTTTTCTTTTTGAACAAGCTATTCCAGCTATCAGACAAGGGTTAAAACCAGATGTAATCAGCACCGACCTTCATACAGGAAGTATGAACGGGGGTATGAAAAGCCTGAATAATGTCATGTCTAAGTTTTTAAATATGGGATTGACTGTTCAAGAGGTAGTTGCTGCAACTACTTCAAGACCTGCCAAATACATTCAGAGAAAAGACCTGGGTCATTTGTCTGTTGGTGCTGAAGCAGATGTGGCAATTCATAACCTTAGAAAAGGGAACTTTGGATTTATTGATGTACGAGGCAAACGAATGAAAGGGAATCAGAAACTAGAGTGTGAATTAACCCTAAGAGCGGGAAAAGTAGTCTATGACTTGAATGGCTTGGCCGGCCAAGATTGGGATAAATAATAATGAAACTACTCTCAAAATATCTTTTTGCACTCTCAGGTTTGATGTTCATCCTTTCCATGGGACTCTATTTCTCTGGAAATATTGTCATGACAGGGCCCACGCTCATATTATTTTTTTTGAGTTTGGCTTTTGCCATGAGAGGAACTCAGAATTTAAAAGGGTTTTCTTTTACTGTGCTAATATTTGCCGCCGTAAGCCTATCGCTATACTTCCCCCAAACCTTTGTTCAGTTTGGGGATTTTCAACTCAAAAAGCTCATTGTTCCTTTATTGCAAATCATCATGTTTGGTATGGGAACTGCTATGAGTTTTAATGATTTCTATGGGGTAATCAAAATGCCTAAAGGAGTTTTAGTGGGTTTAATTTGTCAATTTAGCATCATGCCCATTTTGGGATTTAGTTTGGCGACCTTATTTGATTTCCCGGCAGAAATTGCCGCGGGAGTAGTCCTTATCGGTTCCTCGCCCAGTGGCTTGGCCTCTAATGTTATGGCATACTTGGCCAAAGCTAATATTGCTCTTTCTGTCACACTGACTGCAGTGGCTACTGTAGTGGCCCCCTTTATGACGCCGCTATTGATGAAGTATTTTGCAGGTGCATTTGTCCCAATTGATTTTTTAGCCATGATGCTCAGTATTGTAAAAATGGTGATTCTACCCGTGATATTGGGATTAATTTTCAATCACTATTTTCATGGTAAAGCAAAATGGTTAGACAAAACTATGCCAATTGTATCTATGACTGCCATAGCTTTAATCATTGTAATCATAACTGCAGCAGGAAGAGATTCTCTTTTATCCATCGGAATTCTGTTGATTTTAGCAGCGATTATCCACAATTTGTTAGGTTATCTGCTGGGATACTGGGGTTGTAGATTACTGAAAATGAAAGAACAAGACTGTCGTACCATTGCTTTGGAGGTGGGTATGCAAAATGGAGGTTTGGCCTCGGGAATCGCCTTAGAAATGGGTAAGGTGTCTACTGTAGGTTTGGCACCGGCTGTATTTGGTCCGTGGATGAATATTTCCGGATCATCTTTGGCCACATGGTGGCGAGACAAAGATCCCGAAAAAAGTAAAACTTAAATTATATTCAAATGATCTTAAAAAAATTAATTAAAGCACCTTTTATTATTTTTTGTGTATTAACCATCAACAATAACTATTCACAAAACCTAAGTGTAGATCAAATGAAATTTTTGACCCACCAGTGGGAAGGAGAACGATTTGAAGACGGGAGGCCAAAAGTCCCTGTAGACATCTTGAAACGGATGAAAAAAGTAACTATTGAAGAAGCTTGGGGTGTATTGAGAAACGAGGACTTTCACAACCAATTCGAGGGAGGTTGGAAACCCCTCCACGATGACGTGACTGTTGTTGGAAGAGCACTCACAGTCCAGTACATGCCGAACCGACCTGATGTCGCTGATCAAATTAAACAAAAAGGTTTAAATGCTGGAGAAATAGGAAATACCAACTCCTGGCCCATTGACCGACTGGAGGAACACGATGTATATGTGGCCGACGGTTTTGGTAAAATTGTAGATGGAACACTGATTGGAGATAATCTAGGGAATTCCATATATGCCAAATCGAAAACAGGTGTAATTTTTAATGCCTCGAGCAGGGATATGGAAGGTCTCTCCGAAATAAAGGGATTCAATGCTTTTGTCAGAGACTGGCATCCCTCATTTCTTACTGAGGTTATGCTGTTGAGTATCAACGATCCAATCAGAATAGGAGCTGCCACGGTAATGCCTGGTGATGTAGTATTGGCCAAAAAAGAAGGGGTGATTTTTATCCCTGCCCACTTAGCCGAGAAAGTAGTGATTACCTCTGAGGTAGTAAGGCTTAGAGATCTGTTCGGTATCACAAGACTCAAACAAGGAAAATATACCCCAGGACAAATCGACAACAAGTGGTCGGAAGAAATAGAAAAAGATTTTTCTAAATGGATCAGAGACCACATCGATGAGCTTCCTGTACCAAAAGACCAAATCCAGGAATTGATTAAAAAAAGAATGTGGTAAAAGTTTAACTCTTAAATTTAAAAAAATGAAACACAACCAAAAAAGAAGATCCGTACTAAGAAATATCGGGATGGGCATGGCCGCCCTTTTCGGTGTCACTGCTGTAAAAGCAGCCCCATCCAAAAGTAAAAAGGAGGTCGTTGGTACGATTGTTGAAGATCAAAAAGTTCCATTATTTTCTGGAGCAGTTCGACACGGCAACACACTCTATATTGCAGGAAAGGGAGCACATTTTGATGGGGACATCAAAGATCATACCGACCATGTATTAAAAGAATTACAAAAAGAACTAGAGCGAAACGGTTCATCTATGGAACAAGTACTGAAAGTGAATGTTTACTTAGCTGACCTTGCCGACTATCACAAAATGAATGAAGTCTTTAGAGGACGTTTTGGCGAAAATCCGCCAGTAAGAACTACTGTTGCGACCTATGGTGGTGTTCCAGGAAATTCTCTGGTTGAGATGGATTGTATCGCAGCCGTTGAATAACTTAAAAATAAAAATGATGATTAATAGAAGAAAAGTACTCCAATCACTTGCAGCCCTTCCCTTTGCAGGAAGTTTATTCGGTGCAAACAGTTTATCTGGTCAAACGAATTCTGCTGCGGTAGTCTCAAGCTTAAGACGAGATTTTTTTAAAGAACTCGGGCTCCGAACATTTATAAATGCTGCTGGGACTTATACCTCCATGACTGGCTCTTTGATGCCGAAGGAGGTAGTCGAGGCTATTAGCTATGGGGCCAATGAATACGTAAATCTTGATGATCTCCAAGATAAAGTGGGAGAACGTATCGCCGAATTATTAGAGTGTGAATACGCTACGGTATCCTCCGGTTGTTTTGGTGCCATGAGCATTGGTATGGCAGGTATACTTACTGGAAAAGACCCCAAAAAAGTAAAACAACTTCCCAACACTGAGGGAATGAAAAATGAGGTTATTATGCAGGAATCACACAGTATAGGGTACGCCCAAGCACTGACTAATGTGGGTGCTAAAGTGGTCAGGGTAAAAACCGCTAAACAATTGGAAAGGGCGATTACTGACAAAACTTGTATGCTTTGGTTTCTCAATGCTCATACCGATCGGGGTGAAATCAAATGGGAGGAATTCATTGCTTTAGGGAAAAAACATAATA
Organism: uncultured Flavobacteriaceae bacterium; assembly: GCA_913020295.1. Lineage (GTDB taxonomy): Bacteria > Bacteroidota > Bacteroidia > Flavobacteriales > Flavobacteriaceae > UBA8316. The sequence continues at coordinate 180,887 of CAJWAA010000001.1, forward strand.
TCCCAACTTTTATCGATTGTGCAGCTGATGTGCCACCCGTAGAAAATCTATTTCGCTTTACCAAAATGGGATTTGATTTGGTAGCTTTCTCAGGAGGTAAAGGATTGAGAGGGCCTCAAAGTGCGGGTTTACTTTTGGGAAAAAGGGAATATATCGAAGCTGCACGTATGCATACTCCACCCAGGGGAGAAACCATTGGTCGAGGGATGAAAGTCAACAAAGAAGAAGTTTTAGGTATGTTGGCGGCTTTGGAATTGTATCTTGAAAAAGACCACCGCAAAGAATGGGAAATGTGGGAATCACAAATCCAACTCATCAGTGACAGTGCCAACTCTGTAGCAGGAGTAGAAACTGAAATTCATGTTCCAGCCTATGCCAATCATGTTCCCAGTTTACGCATACGTTGGGATGAAAAGAAAGTGAAAATAAGTCCTAACGAGGTAAGGAAACAATTGACAGAGGGTCACCCCTCCATTCAAACCGTGGGAGATTCCAAGAGCGTAGGTATGACTACTTGGATGATGGTTCCTGGTCAGGAGCGTATCGTTGCCAAAAGAGTGAAAGAAATTTTATCATCTGCCATATAGATTATAGTCATGAAGAAAATTATTTATTTGCTGGTTTTGAGCTTTGGGCTTTCCCTTGCTACCTGTAGTTCACCACCATCGCAAAACAAAAAAGTCAAGGACAAATCTGATTTCAATCCGGAGGCTAAATTAGATAGCATGGGAATCGTGCTACCCCAACCGGCTACTCCAGTTGCAAATTTTGTCAATACTGTACAGGTCGGAAACTTACTTTTCCTATCCGGTAACGGTCCTTTAAGGCCCGATGGCAATTTTATTACTGGAAAAGTTGGTACTGATTTGAGTATAGAAGAAGGTTATGAGGCTGCACGACTTACAGGTATCAATCAAATTGCCATTCTAAGAAGTGCATTGGGTGACCTTAAAAGGGTCAAAAGAATCGTCAGGGCTACAGGCATGGTTAATGCATCACCAGACTTTACTCAGCACCCTAGTGTTGTTAATGGTTTTTCGGATCTGATGGTAGCTGTTTTCGGTGAAAGAGGAAAACATACCCGGGCTGCTGTCGGAATGTCTTCTTTGCCTTTTAATATTGCAGTTGAGATCGACGTGATTGTCGAGATAGAATAAAAAATAATCCTTATGAAAAAGGTGTTTTTCCTTTTTTCAATGGTTTGGATTGTTACAATTCGTGGGCAAAACTCCTTTTCAACTCATATCAACCATTCCTTGGAATCTAAAATTGATTCCATTGTCCAAGCGGGAATTCAAAACAAAGCCTATCCGGGAGCTCAAGTTTTGATTTTTAAGCACGACACTGTAAGACTGAATAAAAGCTACGGATTCCACACTTATGATTCTATTGTTCGGGTAGAAAATCATCATTTGTATGACCTTGCCTCTGTAACCAAAATTTTAGCCAGTACTTTGGCCTTTATGAAGTTGTATGAAGACTACAACATAGATTTGAATCGAAAGGTTTCGGATTACATACCACTTATCAAAAACACGAATAAAAAAAATTCCACTTTTATGGAGGTATTAAGCCACCAAGCCGGATGGTTGCCCTACATTGAACACCAGAAAACAGTTAGGCGTAAAAATGGAAAATTGAAAGCGAGAACTCTATCCAGTATTCAAAATAATCTATATACAAAACCACTCACCGATTCCCTCTTCATTCATAAGAGTTATAAGAAAAAAATAATGCGCAGAATCAAAAGGACTCCGGTCGAAAAAATTGGGGAGTACCGCTACTCTGGGCTATTGTTTTTTCTTTTGCCAGATCTGGTTGAGAAGTTAAGTGGGCAGTCCTTTGATCAATTTTTAGACAGTAATTTTTATGACCCCATGGGCATCGAGCGATTGACCTTTAACCCTAGTTTTAAATTTCCAAAAGAAGAAATTGTTCCTACCGAAAAGGATTCTTTATTTAGAAAAACTTTGGTACACGGTTGGGTTCACGATGAAGCAGCTGGACTTATGGGAGGTGTTTCCGGAAATGCTGGTTTGTTCGCCAATGCAAGCTCGTTGGCCAAATTATTAAAAATGTTTCTTGATTGTGGGCAATTCGAAGGAATACAATTTTTAAAACCAGAAACCCTTGAACTCTTTACATCACGAACTTATCCTAATTCTGATAATCGAAGAGGACTTGGCTTTGACAAACCCTCATTGGATTCAATACCCTCAGAGCGCTATCCCTCAGAAAAATGCACAACTGAAAGTTATGGTCATGGCGGATTTACTGGGAATTTGGTATGGGTGGATCCTGTTCATCAATGTTTTATGATTTTCCTTTCGAATAGAGTTTACCCCACCCGAGAACAAAGAGCTTTATACCGTTTGAATATAAGAAGTAGTCTTTTGGACGAAGCCATAAAGGCAGATTTAGAGTTTTAGGCCCTCACCTCTCTATTACCGGAGTGATCCATACCCTGAGCTCTTTCCAATTCCACCATTTTTTTGGGTCGAAAATTGAGAATGAAAGCCCTTCGATGACCAGAAGTATTGTTACCGCGGCTATAGTGAAGCGTATGTCCATGATGGATGGCACAAGAGCCAGGTTTTAAGGGAACTGCTATACTCTCATTCTCTGAGCCTGAACATTGCAACGCCCCTTTTACTGATGGCTGAAAATGTTCCCTCAATGGTGATTGATGAGATTTGGGGGTGTACCACATACAGCCATTTTCAAGAGTAGCCTCGTCAATGGCAAACCAAATACTCAACGCTCTTTTATCTGGCATATCAATCCAATAAGCTGCATCCTGATGCCATGGGGTAGGTTGATTCGTGTGTGGTGCCTTGTTGATCAGCATATCAAAATCTAATATCATATCTTCCCCCAAAAGTTGCTGTGCAATTGCTAAACCTTTTTGATGCATGGGGTGTCGGAGTAAATTAGGATAAATTCTAGAGGGAAGCATGATTTGAGTAATGTACTCCATGTCTTTGTCCTCTTTACCGGACAAATCTGATCTTAAATCAGCAGTATCAAATTCGTTATTTATAAATGCATCATAAGTTTTGGAATAAAAGACTATATCTTGTTCACTGAGAATTTTTTCCAGCTCGAGATAACCCTCCTGGTTAAAGAATTTTAATTGATTGGAGGAAATCATAGGCCTCTTTTTTGGATAGTTTTATAAATTTTAGGTGTATTGTTATTCCTGCTAAAGATCAAAAATTCTTCACCACCGGCAGAAATGATTTTCTGAATGTTTCTGACTTCACCGGCTAACATCAAGCCTGTTTCTGAAGCATCTTTATAACTGAATTGCCCCTTTCCATTGCCCAACAAACAGATCCCCCTGATCGCATCATAGTGTCCAAATTTCACCCTAGAGGCGGTAAAATTTCCTCCCATCACAATGTCTAGATTCCCATCTTGATCAAAATCACCAGTATTGACACCATAAATAGGTGATAACTGAACTTCTTTGGGAAGGACAGAAATCTTAAATTGTCCGTTCCCCAGATTATCAATATAGCTGGTCTTAAAATTTTTGGCAAATAAAACTTTCGACCCTTCTAATTCGTCATTGGTAAAAACTTGATCAACAGTCAACCCTGCATACTCGTTGTATCTTACAAATCTGTTTTTTAAAATAGTTAATTGTTGCTGGATGTCATCTTTAGAAAATACTGGATAGTTTTTCCCTTCATCATAACATGAGAGGATAGGATCTACCGAACCATTATTGTCATAATCTTTTGCATAGATACTAACAGGTTGTTCAATTGATGTTGTCAATTGTGAGTTTAACCCAAAATTACCGGCAACATAATCCATATCTCCATCTTGATCAAAATCACCTTGAACAATACAGTTCCACCACCCCTCTGTATCTTTAAACCCTACTTCATTAGTAATATTTTGAAAGGTTCCATTTTTATTTGTAAGTAGTGTGATGGGCATCCACTCCCCTACTAGCATTAGATCCATTTGGTTGTCTCCATTATAGTCAGTCCAAAGAGCATCTGAAACCATTCCAATATTTTTTAATCCTGGAGCTTTGTCATCTGTGACGTCTTTAAAAATTCCTTTACCGTTGTTCTGCAAAAGGTAACTATTAGGAGCAAAAGGATATTCGTTGGGCAACACCCTTCCCCCGACAAATAGATCTTGGTCGCCGTCATTATCAAAATCATGAGCCTTTACAACCGAACCACTAGAGGTAAAATCAGGAAGATTATTTTCTGATTTGAAAAAATTTCCTTTTCCACTATTGATATATAGTCGATCTTTTAAGGCAGGATCCGTTTTTTCAAATTCATTTCCACCACTGACTACGTAGAGATCCAAATCCCTGTCCCCATCTGCATCGAAAAATATGGCTCCCATATCCTCAGAAAAGGCATCGGAATGTAGGTCGATTTTATTGGACTTAATAAAACCCCCTGAGCGGGTTTGCAAGTAAATTCCTCCTACAGACCCTTTTGCCCCACCTATAAAAACATCTTCTATTCCATCTTTGTTGACGTCGCCTACTGCAAGCTTTGGCCCAAGGGTAGATAGCATATGAGGCAGCATGATCTCTCTTTTAAAATCGTTGTAATTATTTTCCTTGTGGGTAAAATCAAGTTTAGTAACTTCCTTGAATAATTTGGTCTCAGTGTATTTTTCTATTTTCAAACCATTAACAGCATCTTTTTGAAATAGGGTAAGGATTTGATTGGGTTGAACATCGGTAATAATCTGCTTTTTTTGGTTTGGCCAAATAACCTCCACTTGGTCAACAATGGTAGATTTACCAATCCCAAAAATTAGGTTAAAATCTACAGATGATTGATAGCCTCTGGTATTTAATAATTCCTGCGTTTGGGTCATTCCTCCAGCAGTCACTTTTACCTTGGCCCCGATACCTAATCTATTTTTTTCTGAACCCTGTAAAGTAATTTTTACAAAGTTGTTTTGAGTAAACTTTTCGGCATTATTTCTGTAAATAAAGGCCTTTTCATCAATATTGTTGACAATCAAGTCCATATCTCCATCATTGTCCAAATCCGCATAAGCTGCCCCATTGGAAAGAGTTTTTTGATCGAGACCCCAGTCTTTATTCATCTTGGAAAAGGTCAAATCTCCATTGTTTTTGTAGGTATAGTTTTCCTCTACTGTGGAGGGCATTTTTTCAATTAGTTCAGTAAGTTTAATTTTTTCTTTGGTCTTTCGTTCATTAATTTTTTCCTGGACTACATAATTCATAAAATCCATGTTGGTATAATCTTTGCGGTAGCCATTGGTAATAAAAAGGTCCTTAAAACCATCATTGTCCAAATCGGTAAACAATGAAGCCCAACTCCAATCTGTATTGGATACGCCAGAAAATTGACCGATCTCAGAAAAGTAATCTCCACCTCGATTGAGTTGTAACATATTCCTCATGGTTTGATGATAGAAACCATTCTTATCCAAATGACTTAACTTTTCAAAATTATCTGGCCCAGAGGTCATTTTAATTCTATAATTCCCCTCTGGTAGCATGTCGAGTGTCATTATGTCTGTTAGCCCATCATTGTTAATATCGGCAATATCCGAACCCATTGAATATAGGGAGATGTGTCCGATATAATCTTCCAATCTTTCTGAAAAAGTTCCATCTCCATTATTTAGGTATAAATAATCTTGTTCATTGTAATCATTGGAAATATACAAATCCAACCACCCATCATTGTTCAAATCAGATATAGCAACACCCAAACCAAATCCGAGTATATTAGAAATCAGTCCTACCTGATCACTTACATCGACAAATTTTCCATTGTCATTTCTCATCAATTTGTCAGAGTAAGATTTATTTTTTTGTTTTTTGTGGTGCCTTGAAATTTTTCCCAATCCGGCATATTCTTGAGTAGAGTGGTTAAGAATATACAGGTCTAAATCCCCATCTCTGTCATAATCAAAAAAAGCAGCTTGAGTAGTATATCCCGAATCATCTACTCCATATTGTTTTCCCATTTCTGTGAAAGTCATATCTCCATTATTAATGAAAAGTAGGTTTTTTCTACTGTCGGGATTTTTTGCCGCAGAACGACAAACATAAATATCAATAAGTCCATCTGCATTTACATCTGCCATAGTTGTACCGGTATTCCAATACCCTGCCGCAAAAACCCCTGCTTGTTCTGCTATTTCTTTGAAATTGAAATTACCTTGGTTAATATACAGTCTACTCCCAACCATATTTCCAGTAAAATAAATATCAGATAGACCATCATTGTTTATGTCTCCAATCGCAACACCACCGCCATTATATAAATAGCCATAATTGAGAACGTTAAACTGCTCCGTTTCCTTTAGGGGATTTTTAAAATTTATCCCAGTCACACTCGAGGGCATTAGGGTAAACATTTTGTCAGCCGAAGGGGTGCAAGAAAAAAGGACCAAACACAATACAAAGGGTATTCTTGACAAGAAGGTAGGTCTCATAAAATAATTTTTTAAGAAAATCATTAACTACAATTTAAAAAAAAAAAGCCTGTAAAGATACAGGCTTTTTTTACTAAAATATAGTAAACAACTAGAAGTTTCCTCCAGGCTTATCCCACCACAGTCGGGTATTAATCTCATCGGCTCCACCAAGAGCAGATACTCCTGAAGCATAACCAGATGCATTATTATTTTTCTCACCAACAGGGAATACCATTCGCTTCATAAACTCATCAGCTGGAACAATTCCAAAGTCTGAATTGCTATCATTCTTATAGTTGTAAGGAAGTTTCGGATATCCAGTTCTTCTGTGATCAACCCACGCTTCAATAGAATTGGTATAAGCAGCAATCCATTTTTGAGTAATAATTTTCTCTAAATTTTCCTCATTGGTTCCAGTTGGATTCCAAGCTACAGTCGCAGTTATTCTAGAGGCAAAGTCATTAACATCACCTGTTTCAACCACATCATCATAGTCAAATGGAGTTCCAGTGTTGTTAGCTAAGTAAGCGTCAACTCCACCTGCTCCCCAATAAGCGAAGGATTCTCTAACTCCAGCTTCGTAGTGATCTTGAGCTGTTCCGCCGCCAACAGACCAACCTCTTAGTGCAGCTTCAGCAAGGATTAAATGAACCTCAGCAGCATCTATTAACTTTCTGTTTGATGCACTTTTAAAGTCGCTACTAATTGTTGAATAAGGAAGGTGAAGTGCCTTAGAGGCAAGGAAAGCACCATTTCTAATTCCTTTGTAAGGGAAGCCAGGGTGGTCAGCTACAAGACTAGCATCAGCCACAGGATCCCAATACTTTCCAGCTCTCGGATCATCATACCCTCCCAAAATAGACTCCATAGATGCACTCATACGAGTGTCATTCCATGAGAAACAAATTGTTACCTCGTGAAAAGGCCTTCCATATAGATCTAGCATCATATTGTCTGCATTAGTAGTGATTAATCCACCTGGATCACTAACAGCTTTTTCAACTTGAGTTTTAGCAAGGGCTGGATTAGCTTCAACAATTCTCATTCCTAATCTTAGTCTTAAGGAATTTGCCATTTTAATCCAATGAGGAATACTTCCATTATATGTTGCATCAAAATCAGAAAAGCCTGAGTAGCTTGTGTTTGCTGAGAATGTAGAAACTATCTGATCTAGCTCACTAAACCATGTATTGTACAAGCTCTCTTCACTGTCATACAAAACATCACCTTGAGTCCCATAATTAGAGTAAATAATTGGACCATGATAAGCACTAAGTCTAGATGTTCCAAGTATTTGAATAAGCTTTGCCCACTGAACAAACATATCGTATCCATCTGCCTCTGCAATTTGGATAACCTGTCTTCCAGGAGCCATTATTGAGCCATAAATTCTATTCCAATACTGGTGTATCCATCTAGGATAGTAAGTTGTATTATTCACTCCCCCAACAAATGGAGTTGGTGTAGCGTAATGTCTTACCCATGAGTCATTATTAAGGTTGTGCATTACCTGATTACCACTCAGTGCCTCAAGCATTGAAGGGAAATAAGCCCCAATGTGGTTAAAGTTTTGCTTTAATGACTCATCAGTAATTTGATTAGGGTTAGTATTCAACTCGGCGAAATCGTCCGTACAGGAATACAAAGTAACTAATCCGATTAGTAAAATGTAAAAAATATTTCTTTTCATTGTTTTCTGTGTTTAGAAAGTTAATCTTAAGTTCATTCCAATAGTTCTTGTAGAAGGAAGATTGAAATTGTGTATCCCTTGATTATTTCTTGAAGTGCTCATCGCCAATTCTGGATCAAATGGAGCCTCTGCTGTATAAAAGAGATTGTTTCCAATGAGAGATAAACTTGCACTATCAAGTGGTAAGCCTAGTGACTCAGTGTCAATATTATATCCTAAAGAAAGCTGGGTTAATCTTATGTTTGTTCTGTCATAAATGTATGCCTCAGCGATACCATTTCTGTCACCTTGGGATTGATACCATTTTACAGGGTCTACAGAACTTACAGCAGTACCATCTTCCCTTGCAGCATTAACAGAAACACTTCCAGCATCTCTTGCTGCAGCAGTTCTGGCAGATACACCAAATCCGTTTAGCATAGTCTCTGTGTGTGAGTAGACTTTACCTCCAAACTTACCATTAATGATAAATCCAGCTGTAATTCTGTCGCCTAATGTGAAATTGTTTGACCAACCAAGACTGAAGTCTGGCTCAGCATTACCAGCAAATTCTCTATCTGCAGAAGCAAGTGGAGTTCCACCAGCATCTAAAAGAATTCTTCCTTGTGCATCTCTTCTGTGCATGAATACATACATGTCTCCGATAGAACCACCAGGAACAAATCTTGATTGAACTGTATCACCACCACCAGTGCCAAGACCAGCAAGGTCAGGATGAATACTTACAACTTCATTATTGTTTTTAGTGTAATTCAATACAGAGCTCCAAGTTAAATTATCTTTTTCAATAATTTTTCCAGTGATGCTAATTTCAACTCCGTCATTTATAATTTCTCCAGCATTAACAAAGTATCTTGTGTAACCAGATCCTGAGGGTGCAGCTAGGGAAAGGAATTGGTCAGTGCTTTTTATGTTGTAGTAAGCCAAATCAAGACCAATCTTATTATTTAAAAATCTAACATCTATACCAAACTCAGTGGTTTCGATCATTTCCGGCTTTAAATCTGTAAACGGCTTTTGTGTGTTACGATTAACACCACCTGAAGCTGTTATAGTATTTGCAGGACTAATTCTGTTAAAAGGTACTTCGTTACCAACAGTCGCTGCCGAAGCTCTAACTTTGGCAAAACTTATTATTTGAGGTAACTCAACCATTTGAGAAACTATAGCAGATACTCCATAAGACGGATAGAAATATGATTCATTTCCGGTACCAGCAAAAGTGGATGCCCAGTCATTTCTACCAGACACGTCAACAAAAAGGAAATCCTTGTAACCAAAAACGAAGTTTCCAAAAACAGCTTGCTTTTCAACTCTACTACTTAATGTAGACTGAACTTGAACGTTTGTTGGTAGGTTTTGGAAATTGAATTCGTTAGCATAGAATAATAAACCATCGTTTCCGGAACTAACACTCACACCATCACCAAATTTTTGATGTTGGATAGAAGCACCAGCAATAACATTTAAACTAATATCACTACTAATATTGTCTGAATAAGAAAGGATTCCATCAGCATAAAATAGTTCATCGTTAAATCTCTTGAAATCCCATCGACCATTGTCTCCTGTGTTTGTTGGATTGGAAGATGCATAATGCTGTTGTTCATATGTCTTATTTGAATAATCAAGTGAGGCTCTCGCCTGTAAAGAAAGTTTTTCAGAAAACTCATAATTGATATTCAAGCTAGAAATAGCCCTTCTGATTCTGTCATCTTTGGGTTGTCTGTTAAGAACCCAATTTGGATTTGAAAGGAAGTGATAGTTAGCGTAAATATTCTGCTTATATGTATTAGTAGCAGTGTCAAATGTTTCATAATTTGTCATGAAATCATTAAAGTTTCGTTCTCTAGGGAATGTGTAAAGTGCAACTAACGGGTTCAAATAATATCCAGAAGGACCTCTATTATGAGTTTTCTCATCCGCCAAAATTATATTTGAAGTGATAGTCATTTTATCATCAAAAAGTTTTGTGGAACCCTTAAATGTTACATTATTCTTTTGATATTTAAATGTTGGCATAATACCATCAGAAGTAGAATTATAGTAAGAAAAATAAGCAGTAGTTTTGTTATTTCCTCCAGAGACAGATACTGAATTTATGTAGTTTGCACCTGTATTGAAAAAATCCTCGACATAACCTCCGTCATAATTACCTTTAGTAGTCGACCAGCTATTCTTGTCACCATTCTGTGCTCCATAACTGTACTGAAGATCTGGTAAATTGATTACACTCTCGAATGTTACACCAGAATTAACTGTAACTTTAGCTTGACCAGCTTCACCAGACTTGGTGGTAATTAAAATAACTCCGTTAGCACCTTGGCTTCCATAAAGTACAGAAGCATTAGCACCCTTAAGTACACTGATGCTCTGGATATCATCTGGGTTTATTTGCGAAAGTCCATCACCTTCGTCAATACCTCCCCAAACACCAGGCTGATTACCTGTATTATTTACCATAGGAATACCATCAATTACGATGAGAGGCTGGCTATCTCCAGTTAGCGATTTATTACCTCTAAGAACAATACGAGTTGATCCTCCAGCACCTGAACTACTTTTTCTAATCTCAACACCGGCTGCTCTACCATTTAAACTATTAGCAAAGCTCATATCTCTTGCCTGGGTGAGTTCTTCAGTATTTACTGTCTGACTTGCATATGTAAGTGTTTTTTCTTCTCTTTTGATACCTAAAGCGGTTACGACTATCTCATCAAGAGCATTACCCTCTTGCAGTGAAACGCTGTAGGTAGAGTCAGAACCAACAACAACTTGCTGGGTTTCATAACCTACAAAACTAATTTCTAAGGTAGTACCCTCTGCAGCTGAGATAGAATAATTTCCATCAAAGTCTGTTGTCGCTCCATCATTAGTCTCAAGAACAACAATGGTCGCTCCAGGAAGTGGAACTCCATCTTGATCAGTAATAGTACCGTTTACGGATTTTTGCGCAATCAATAAGCCGCTAAACAATAAGCAAAGGCTTAAAATTGCTTGTTTAATTGATTTTTGTTTCATAATAAACTTGAATTTGGTTAATTAAATATTCAACATTCTAATAAAATGTAGAAGACGTAAATATAGTGAATAACTATATAATTACTAATTTTTTGTTAATTTTTTATTTTAAAGCAATTACAACTCAAAAGTTTCAATTAAATAAAATCTCGTTGACAATATACAGGATTACATTATTGTTGTAAATTGATGATCAGATTGAACTTACTAAAAGATATTCACTATGTTCCCATCCGTTATTCAAGTTCCAAAAATGATCATTTTTTTCATCACCTTTTTGATGCTCACTTATGCAATTTCAGCACAAGAGGAAAAAATAACCGAAGAAAGTGTTAATTATCCCACCTATTACTTTGGGGATCCAAACCCATTACCTGCTTTCATTTTCAATCCTAAAATATATCCATACCACAAATTTCAGGGCTATGAATTTGAAAAATCTGATAAAACTTTCAAAAAAATCACTTTGGAAAATAAATGGATAGAAGTCGAAGTTTTTCCTGAAATAGGAGGAAAAGTTTGGGGTGCCATTGATAAAAGTAATGGCAACGAATTCATTTATAAAAACGAAGTCGCGAAATTTAGAAATATTGCCATGCGTGGCCCGTGGACCTCAGGGGGTATAGAGTTTAATTTTGGAGTCATTGGCCACCATCCTGGCACAGGCACTCCTGCAGATTATAGTATCTCAGAACGTTCAGATGGTAGCTTAATGTGCACCGTTGGAGGAATTGATTTGCCCTCTAGAACCCAATGGCGAGTAAAGATTATATTACCCAAAGATCAAAGTGCATTTACCACCCAGGCCTTATGGTACAACCCCACAGATATCGAGCAAGCCTATTACAACTGGATGACTGCCGCTGCTGCTGCGCAACAAGATTTGGTGTTTTACACTCCAGGGAATCAGTTTCTAACCCATGGTGGGAATTCAAAAGCTTGGCCAATAGACCCTCTCAACAGAGATTTATCTCAATACAGCCAAAATAATTTTGGCCCAAGTAAATCCTACCATGTTATTGGAGAATACAATGATTTTTTTGGCGGATACTATAAGGATAGTGATAAAGGATTTGGTCATTGGGGAAGATATGACGAAATTCCCGGACAAAAACTTTGGCTTTGGAATCTCTCAAGAGCAGGAGGCATATGGGAGGACTTACTCACCGATAGCGATGGTCAGTATATAGAATATCAGGCAGGTAGGCTTTATGTACAATATTTTCCAGGAGAAGAAAACCCTATCAGCCAAGCTACTTTCGATCCCCACCTAACCGACCAGTGGACCGAAGTATGGTTTCCTGTTAAAGAAATTGGCGGGATAAAGGAGGCATCTCCCTTTGGTGCCATGAATGTTATCGAAACTGACAATATCATAGAAGTAAAAATCAACGCCTTTAAAGCAGCTGAATCCAATATTACCGTTGAATCAGGTCAGAAAAAACAAAATCAAAAAATTAAAACCACTCCTAACAGTATCCATAGCCTATCTTTTCAAAAGCCAGCTGGAAATTATTCCATTGATGTTCCTGGATTAGAGTTGCATTACAATAACGAGCCAAAACTAATCAAAAGGAGCTTTGACAATCCCGAGGTGATTGCTCAAAATACACTTGAAAAAACTTTTTTAAAGGCCAAAGATGCCCAGCGATATAGAGATTTCCAATTAGCAGAGACATTACTCAAAGAAATTATCGAAGAAGACCCATTTCATCTTCAGGCCAGAAAAGAACTTTCCTTTCTCTACTATAGAAATGGTGATTATGATAAAGCCCTTTCGATTGCCGATACAGGTTTACAAATTGACGCATATCATAACGGACTAAACTATACCGCTGGGATTACATATATGGCAAAAAAAGATTGGATCAATGCTAAAGAACATTTGGGTTGGGCAGCCCGATCTGTGACTTATAGATCCTCTGCCAATACTTTGATGGCGCAAATACATATCATCGAAAAAAATTATAGCGATGCTACCCATTATAACGATATTGCTCTTAAGTTTAATGCTGATAATATCAATGCTCTTTCGCAAAAAGCTCTTCTTTATAGAATTTTAGGTGACAAAGAAAATGCTCTTCAGACAATTTCAGAAATCGAAGAAATTGACCCCATCAATCATTTTACAGTTTATGAAAAATATTTGCTAAATGAAACTGATAAAAAAATATTTATTGATTCTCATCGGTCCGAATTTCCATACCAGACTTTCCTTGAGTTAGCATTATTTTATCACAACAGAAACATTGTTAATGAGGCTATTAATGTTCTTAAAATAGGACCAAAACATCTTCTCAATTCACTTTGGCTAGCATATCTAAATCAAAATCATATGGACCTAAGTGTACTGGATGATGAGTCTATTGCTTTTGTTTTTCCTTTCAGGAAAGAAAGCTTGAATATGCTTGAATGGGTAGTTGATCGGAATCCTTCTTGGAAAGCAAAATATTTGATGGGTTTAAATTTAATAGGGCGTTCGCAAATACTTAAAGGTATTCAAATTTTCAAAGATTTGGGGCAAAATCCTAACAATCATTTATTTTATTACATAAGAGGTATGTTGTTTAAAAAATATCAAATTTCTGATTATCAAAAAGACTTAAAAAAGGCATATGAGCAATCTCCAAAAAACTGGCGCTATGCATTTTCACTTGCTGAAGACCATTTTAAATTGGGAAATTTTTCAGCTTCTCTAAAAATCATTCAGAAGACTTTTAATCAAGATAAAGACAACTATTTTGCCGGTATGCTTTTGGCACAAAACCTAAATAAACTTAAAAAATATGACCAGGCTATAAAATTATTGAAAGATCTCAAGATATTACCTTATGAACATGCTACCGAGGGTAGAAGAATATATACTGATGCATATGTAGGAAGTGCTTTGGAATCAATAATTAAAGGTGATTATGCCAAAGCGAGAAGTAGGCTTAATACAGCATTAGTATGGCCTGAGCATCTTGGAGTGGGGAAACCATTTAATCCTGAGGAACGATGGGAAAGATTTCTATTAGCTTACATTGAATACAGAAACCAACAAACTAAAAAGGCTCATAAATCGTTGGAGGAAATAGCCAAGATATCAAAGAAACAATTATTTAAACCTTCAAATAATCATCTTTTGGGAATCTACGCTATCTTAGAGATCAATGGGCAGGGGGATGCTCAAAAATTTATTAAGCAGCTATTGGAATCAAAACATGGATCGGCTACTCAAACCAAAAATTTAATTGAATTTTATTACGCTAACCCAAAACCTGAATGGAGTAATAGTTTTGTTTTAAGACTATCTAAATTTTTAAATCAGAAAAACAAATAAATTTTAAGTTGAAAGCTTTATTTGAAACCCTATAAATTAATTAAAACATGCGCTATCATAATCCTCAACTTGAATAAAAAAAGTTTCTATGGACTCTTCATTTTCATGACTAACCGACAAAATATCTTCATTAACCGTCCAAGTAACCCTTTGAGGGTTTTGATTTAAATTTTGTAAAACTAGGTTTATACAATTATTCTCCTTAATTTCTCCGGTGTAGTAAGAGGCTATATAAACAAGTTTGTCAGGTGAATTTTCAACAAGTTCAACATTGTAGTTTTCACAATAACCTTCAAAAAAACTAAAGTTATCTCCCCAATTTAGTGAAAGGTTTCTTGGGTTATCAGAAATGATTTCACAAACATTTATAAAAGTAGAACCCGCTGATGAAAGATAATTATTGAATTGAATATATTCATATTCAGTTTGATTCAAATCATAATTAAACTCAGCATACCATATTTTATTAGAATGGTTTTCAAAAAAAGTTGATTTTTTTGATTCGGATACTTCTTTAGAGCAACCAAAAAAAAGTATGATACAAAACAACAAAAAGAAGTTTTTCAAAATTATTTCAAATTAAGTTTTTCAATGATAAAGTTTCCTACATTACGACCCTGCTTTAGACCTTCTTCAATGGCCTTTCTATAGTGTATCCCACCATACATTCTACTAATAGCTGCCTCTTCTGCTGCGTGGTTAAATGATTGATAGCTTCGAATAGGAAGATCGTAAGGCAATTCGGTGTCATCATCAAAGGCAACATTGTCTCCAAAGAAATTAGTGAGTATTACAGAGGCCGCTCCTGAAACTACAGAGTGACCACTGGTATATTCAGGAAAAGGTGGGGTCTGAAGTATCGGATACCAATCTTCATCCAAAACTTTATTAATTAATGTCTCTGGTCGGATTAAATTACTCCTGTATTTTTCGTCCCAACAACTGATAAATGCGTCTGCTATTGCAATGGCAGTATTTGTATATGCCGCAACTGTGGTATTATAATCTGCTTTACTATTGCGAGCTACAATTTTTGTAATTCCCATCCAATGGGCACCGGGACTAATCTTTTTAAGAGCAAACATTACATGGCCCTTGTGTGTTGAAACATAGGGATTACAGTCCCAGAATTTGGCAATCTCCTGCCGTTCATCCTGCTGTTCATTTTTCTGGATCTCCTGAACTACCTGGTAAACTTCTAACAACTCCTTATAAAATGGAGATTCAGTTTCCATGGAAAAAGGGGGTGGTGGTTCGGGTTGAAACTGTTCCGATGAATTCAATAAAAAAGGTCTGATTTTACTCCAATGCGGTTCTATTCCATCCATATAATCTGGGGGAGTAGGTTGCCACCGTGAAGGACTATCATAGTCTACGAAGAACTTGGGGAAAGTTCGGGTTTGCTTGTAATTGTCTTTAGCATACCAGTCTTTGATCTCACCTACCACCTGCATCGCGTAGTCGTGTGAAGCCATATAAATTTGAGGATTATGTTCTTTCCATTGCTGTGATAAGCCATCAATATAGGCTGACATCCTATCTACTGAAAAAATAAGATTTTTTCCAACCTCTAGAAAAGCTATCAAGGCAGAAAGTTTGTGATCAACTAAACTATCTTTGGCTGGACTGACGCCCTGAAAACCGTTTAGAACCCTTGAATAAGTAGAATAAGGATACTCCTTTTTTTGAGCAAGGATCTCATAGGCAGCAATATTGGAATAGGCATAAACCCTACTAGCTAGAGGAGGAGAAAAGATATCATGGACCATTATGGCTGTCAACTCATCTTGTGCCATGTGAAAATCCTCTGCACTAATTTCAATGGGGGAAGGCTGTTTTTGACAATTAACAAAAAACAATATCATAAAAATCAACAAAGCTGAAGCTTTAATCGGTATTACTTCAAAAATTTTTAGGAAACTCTTAGTCATTTAGACTTTTTTTCAAAATTAGTTAATTTTAGTAATTGTGCAGATCTATTTTTAAAACTAAACCTATTAAAAAGATATCTATCCCTGGATTCAGTGACTATCAATTAATCACAAACTAAGCATATGGGGAGATAAATATCTTTTTTTGATTTTATCAGTTATCGATTAATAAAAGTGAGGTTTCTTTTTAAGCCTTCATGTCCAGTTCTTTTGATCGCACTGTTTTTAAAAATAGTCTCAAAGGTGGACTCAGTAAGTTCTTCCCAGTCTTTTCGTTTAAAATCTATCATTTCGGGGTTTGGATCAAACAAGGGTTCGTTATGTGATTTGGAAAATCGATTCCAAGGGCATACGTCTTGACAAACATCACATCCGAAGGTCCAGTCGTCCATTTTGTTTTGAAATTCATTAGGTATCTGATCTTTAAGTTCAATCGTGAGGTAGGAAATACACTTACTGGCGTCAATGTTGTAGGGGGATAATGCCTCAGTAGGGCATGCATCAATGCATGCAGTACAAGTTCCACAGTGGTCAGTTACAGGCGTGTCGTATTCCAATTCCAAATCGATAATCATCTCGGCAATAAAATAGAAAGACCCAACTTTTTGGGTAATCAGATTGGTATTTTTTCCCATCCATCCCAAACCGCTTCGAGCGGCCCAGGCTTTGTCCATGACCGGAGCAGAATCCACAAATACTCTTCCATTGATCTCTCCTATTTGGTCTTGAAGTATTTGAAATAGTTGCTTGAGCTTGCCCTTTATCACAAAATGGTAATCTGTTCCATAGGCGTATTTTGAGATTTTAGGGGATCCTTTTAATTGTTGTTTATCGGTATAATAGTTCAGCAAAAGGGAAACCACGCTTTTGGCTCCGGGAACCAAAAGTCTGGGGTCAAGGCGTTTGTCAAAATTGTTTTCCATAAAGGCCATTTGGCCATGTTTACCCTCTTTTAGCCATTGTTCAAGTCGCGGAGCTTCTTCCTCCAAAAATTCTGCTTTTGAAATACCGCAGGAAAGAAAACCTAGGTTCTTAGCGGCAGTTTTGATTAATTTTGAGTAATTAGCGTGCATCTCAAAATAAGCCCCCTTGGTTGCCTTTAATCCTTCCCAGATGTCGATAGGCTAATTCTGTGACCTCTCTTCCTCTTGGGGTTCTTACCAAAAAACCCTCTTGGATCAAAAAGGGTTCATAAACCTCCTCTATGGTCTCTCCATTCTCAGAAACCGCTGTGGCTAGTGTGGTAATACCAACAGGACCCCCTTTAAATTTATCAATTAGAGTGGTCAGAATTTTATTATCCATCTCATCGAGACCATGGACATCTACATTAAGAGAATTTAGAGCATATTGGGTTATTTCTAAATCTATTTTCCCGTCTCCTTTGATTTGAGCAAAGTCCCTTACCCTTCTAAGAAGTCCATTGGCAATCCTCGGCGTTCCTCTACTTCTCCCAGCGATTTCGATAGCTGCCTCTGAACTTATGACTACATTGAGTATATTGGCACTGCGTTCCAAGATGGTAGACAAGAGTTCAGTATCGTAATACTCCAATCGGCTAGTGATCCCAAAACGGGCGCGCATTGGTGCGGTGAGTAATCCAGAACGGGTGGTAGCCCCAACCAAAGTAAATGGGTTAAGGTTGATTTGTACCGTTCGTGCATTCGGACCCGTTTCAATCATGATGTCAATTTTGTAATCCTCCATAGCCGAATACAAATATTCCTCTACAATAGGACTAAGCCGATGGATCTCGTCAATAAATAAAATATCTCTTGGCTGAAGATTGGTCAAGAGTCCAGCAAGATCTCCAGGTTTATCAAGTACAGGTCCGGAAGTCATTTTAATGCCAGCTTCCAATTCGCTGGCTAAAATGTAAGCTAAGGTAGTTTTACCCAAACCCGGTGGGCCGTGAAACAGAGTGTGATCAAGAGCTTCCTCTCTTTGATTGGCAGCGGCTACAAAAACCTTAAGGTTTTCCAATATACTTTCTTGGCCTGCAAAATCATCAAAACTTTCCGGCCGTAAGGCTCTGTCAATGTCTTTCTCTTCAGATGAAAGCTTGTCACCGGTAGGGTCTAAAAACTCATTCATTAATAACAAAGATAAATGTTTTAAAGCTTAGATCTTAAATCCCTTAGAAATGTTCTCTAATCCATATTGATCGGATTAAATCTTTTTACAAAACTGTTTTTTTAAATTACAAATCAAAAATAAACTCAAAAAAAAATCTCCTTATATATTGTGAATTGTAAATAGACCTTTTGCGCTATGTTTTAATTTTTTTTTTAACTAACCTTTCCATTGATCTATGACACACTTCAAAACAATAGTATCTATCTAAATTGGTTTAGATTGTTAATTTTCATGGTTATGTCAAGTTATTTACTTTTAACAAACTTAAAGCTCAAACAAAACTTTCAATTTTTTCTAATGTTATTTCCGCAGCCATTTTTATAATGTCCTTAGGGTCATTACAATAGGGATAGGAATCGGTATTCCCAATTTTTTGGAAATCAATTCTTAGAAGTAAAAAACTATTTTAGCAACTAAAGAGTATATCTCAATAAATTATAATTCAGAAAAAAACTGCCCTAAGGCAGCTGATCATTGATTGTTTGGTTATTTTAATGTTGGAGTTCTTCTTCACCTTTTTTTAATGGAATATGTTGGGGTACAAAATCCTCCTTATGTCCAGGTTTAGAATAGTCATAAGCCCAACGGTGTACTTCGGGGATTTTTCCTTCCCAATTTCCATGAATGTGTTTGATAGGTGCAGTCCACTCCAGAGTGGTTGAACGCCAAGGATTTTGCTCCGTAGGTTTTCCATAATAAATACTATGGATAAAGTTGTAAAGGAAAATCAATTGTGCTGCTCCAGCTATCAAAGCAAAGACTGTAATGACTACATTTATGTTGGCCAAATCATCAAAGTATGGAAATGCCGTATTGGTATAATATCGCCTTGGAAGACCTGCCATACCGATAAAGTGCATTGGGAAAAATACGCCATAAGCACAGACGGCGGTCACCCAAAAATGAATATAACCTAAGTTTTTATTCATCATCCGCTTAAACATTTTTGGGAACCAATGATAAACCCCAGCAAATAATCCGTAAAGCGCGGAAATACCCATTACCAAATGGAAGTGAGCCACAACAAAATAGGTGTCGTGTACATTGATATCCAAGGTGCTGTCGCCAAGTATGATACCAGTCAAACCACCAGAAATAAAAGTAGATACAAGACCAATAGAAAATAACATGGCGGGATTGAGTTGTAAATTTCCTTTCCACAATGTGGTGATATAGTTAAAAGCCTTTACCGCTGAGGGTATAGCAATCAATAGTGTAGTAAAAGTAAATACTGATCCCAAAAATGGATTCATTCCTGAAATAAACATATGGTGTCCCCACACAATGGTGGATAAAAAGGCAATTGCTAAAATAGAGGCAACCATGGCACGGTAACCAAAGATTGGTTTTCTTGCATTGGTAGCAATTATCTCTGAGGTTATCCCCAAGGCTGGCAATAACACAATATATACCTCAGGATGGCCCAAAAACCAGAAAAGATGTTCATACAATACTGGTGATCCTCCTTGATAGTGCAAGACCTCACCTTGTATGAATATGTCTGAGAGAAAAAATGAAGTACCAAAACTCCTGTCCATTATCAACAATAAAGCCGCTGACAAAAGGACCGGGAAGGAGACCACACCAATAATTGCTGTGATAAAAAACGCCCATATGGTTAAAGGTAAACGGCTCATAGTCATTCCTTCTGTTCTTAGATTTAATACAGTTACAATGTAATTTAACGACCCTAAAAGTGAAGAAGCAATGAATATGGCCATAGAAACCAACCACAGGGTCATTCCCAAACCGGAGCCAGGCTGGGCTTGAGGTAAGGCGCTCAATGGTGGATAAATAGTCCATCCCGCTGCTGCAGGCCCAGCTTCTACGAATAGGGAAATAACCATGATAATACTGGATAGGAAAAACATCCAGTAAGAGATCATGTTGAGTAATCCGGAGGCCATGTCTCGAGCACCGATCTGCAGTGGAATTAAGAGATTACTGAAGGTACCACTCAACCCTGCGGTAAGTACAAAAAATACCATAATAGTACCATGAATAGTAACCAAAGCCAAATATACATTGGGATCCATTACGCCATCGGGAGCCCATTTTCCCAAAAGAGCTGACATGATACCCATGGGCTGTTCAGGCCAGGCCAATTGTAAACGGAACAACAGGGACATTGCAATACCTATAATTCCCATAAATAATCCAGTAATCAAATATTGTTTTGAGATCATTTTATGGTCCTGACTAAAAACATACTTGGTGATAAATGTTTCTTTGTGATGATGTCCGTGATCCTCTTCTTCGTGTACTTGCGCTGCTACTGTTGACATGATCTTAAATTTATTTTAATAGGTTATTGAATGACTTCTGCAAAAGTTTGCTGATCCATTATCCATTTTTCAAATTCTTCTTGGGTCTCTACGACAATCTTCATTTGCATATTGTAATGGGAAGCCCCACAAATTTTATTACAAAGTAACAAATAATCGAAGACATATGGCTCTAATGGTTCCTCCCCTTTTGCAATAAGCGCCTGACTATTTTCTCTCCTTATGGCATTGATCTTTTTGACCTTGGCCTTAATATCCTCATTCTGTCGTATTTTTTCTGTAGTAATTGTAGGAATAAAGGCAAATTCTGTAATCATACCTGGTACACAATTCATTTGAGCTCTAAAGTGAGGCATATAAGCCGAGTGCAATACATCCTGAGAACGCATTTTAAATATAACTTCCCTTCCTGCAGGCAGGTGTAATTCCTGAACCACTATATCATCAAAACCATTGGGGTCAGTTGCATCAATTCCTACAAGATTTTTACCATCGAAATCTTGTAAGAAGCGTACATTGGCATCGCCCAAAACACCATCCTCTCCAGCATAACGGGCTTTCCAATTGAACTGTTGAGCATATAATTCAACCACCAGTGCATCTTCATTTTCCTCAACGGTCATGATGTCTGTCCAAGTGTACAATCCATAAAGAATCAACCCGGCCAAAGCGATCACTGGAATGATCGTCCAGATGGCCTCTAAACGGTCGTTATCAGCATAAAACAGAGCCTTTTTACCTTTTTCACCTCTGTATTTGTAAGCAAAATAATGTAAAAGGGCTTGAGTAATTGTTTGGGTAAAAAAGATGATGGCAAATGATATCCACAGCAGATTGTCGTATTCTACACCATGGTCTGATGAAGCATCAGGTAATAAAACATCTCCCCACTTCCAAAATGAAAATAAAGTTATGGCATAGATAAATATCAAAAAGGCGAACATCAACTGACCATTCCAACGATTGTCATCATCATCTGCTACTTGATTATTATTTTTTTTGGGTTGAGACAATTCAAATATCTTAGTGATTTGCCAAAGGGCAATTGCGATTAACGCTAAAACCGTAAATGTCAATAAAATAGTCATTTATCTTATCATTAATTGTTAATAATGAAAACGTTCACTCTCTCCCATGTATGGATCTCCAGCCGCATGAAGCGGGGCTTTCGAAATTTCTTTGAAAACAACAAATATGAACAGACCAAAGAAAAAGAGAAAACCTCCAATCTCAGCTAAACCAATAAACCATTGGTCTCCTACTGCCGAGGGCATAATCATATTGAACACATCAATATAGTGTCCCAAAAGGATGACAATTCCAGCCATCACAATAAAGTAATTCAGGCGTTTATAATCACTATTCATTAAGATTAACAATGGGAATATGAAATTCATGACTAACATGCCAAAAAACGGAAGATTGTAATCCTCAATTCGAGTAATAAAGTAAGTTACTTCCTCAGGAATATTGGAATACCATATTAGCATGAATTGTGAAAACCACAAATAGGTCCAAAAAATACTGATCCCAAACATGAATTTACCCAAGTCATGAATGTGGCTATCATTAACTTTTTCAAGATAGCCTTTGGATTTAAGGAAAATTGTGATCAAAGCGATTGTGGTAATTCCAGAAACAAACATACTGGCAAAAACGTACCATCCAAAGAGCGTGCTGAACCAATGGGGGTCAATGGACATCACCCAATCCCAGGACATCATAGATTCTGTTATAATATAAAATACTAAGAAAGCTGCAGATATCCTAAAATTCTTTTTGTGATTCGAAACATCACTGGCTTGATCTTGTGCCAATGAAAATTTTCTAGAAAAATAGCGATAAGTTACCCATCCAGCTATATAAAATAATGCCCTTGCCAAGAAAAAAGGTGTATTTAAGAAAGCTGTTTTTCCTTGAATCAACTTATCATGTGCCACCACCTCGGAGTCCATCCAAATGAAAAGATGGTTAAAATGCATTCCCGAAAGGAGAAGGATTACAAAAACAATGAGTGACCCGGGAAGTAAGTATGCAGTTATGCCCTCCATCACTCTAAACAGAGCTGGAGACCATCCGGCTTGAGCCGCACGGTTAATGGCATAGAATGCCAAAGTGCCTAGAGCGATCATCATAAAGAAGAATGCCGCGACATACAGGGCCGCCCAAGGTTTATTTTGCAGTTGGTGGAGCAGATGTTTACCGTGTTCATCAACACCGTGACCTTCAGTATGTGCCAAATTTGCGTCTTGATGTCCCTGACCATGCGAGTAGTGATTAGATGCTCCGTTAGCTTCACCGTGATGGGCATCGGCTACCATAGTAGTAGCCTCCTCTAAAGTGTCAGGAACAGTTAAAAATCCATAGGTCAAACCTAAAAATCCGACAATCATTAGAATAATGGAAAAGTTTCTTAATTTATTTGTAAAAGTATACATACAGTTGATCAATAAATTATTTAACTAGATTGTGTCTTAATTCCATAACATGCTGGGCAATTTGCCACCTCTCTGTTGCATTGACTTGACCTGCGTGAGAACCCATCGCATTTTTACCATACATTAATACATGGTAAATACTACCGGGGGTAATGTCACGATCCGCATAACTGGGTACACCTAAATACTTTTCCCTAGTCATCAGAATACCCTGTCCATCTCCCTTATTTCCGTGACAAACAGCACAGTATATACCATATAATTCTTTTCCTTGTTTTAGGTTGTCGCTATTCACTTCAATAGGCGATTTCAAGTCCGCTTTAGCCAATTCGTAACCTTCATTAGAATCCTGATAATCATATGGAATCCAACCTCGATTAATAGTCCCTTCAACAGGGAGTTGTGCTTCGATGCCATTGGCAAAAGCATCCGAATCTGCATAGGCTTCATAACCTACAGGTTCGTACATATTGGGGAAATATTGATAGTTAGGTTTCGTAGCATCAAAACACGATTCCAGACTCAACAGCAATATCATAATCAGTCCAAAAGAAATTGTTCTATTCATGATCCCCTTTTTTTTCGGTTGTTTTAATATCGATGGCACCTGTTTCTTTGAGAAGTAAATTGAGTTCTTTTTCATTATTGTGCAACTCTATTTCGATCAAAAATTTGTCGTCGGTAGTGAATGGGTTTGGGTTTTCTGCCTCTTTGAAAGGCCACAACTTACTCCTTAAGTAGAAGGTAATGACCATAAGATGGGCAGCAAAAAATACGGTCAGCTCAAACATAATGGGGACAAAGGCCGGCATGTTTTCTAAATAGGAGAAACTGGGTTTACCACCAATGTTTTGTGGCCAATCCTCTATCATGATGTAATTCATCATCAGAATGGCTACTGAAAATCCTATACATCCATAAATAAAGGCCATAATCGAAATTCGGGTATCGGCCAACCCTAATGCCTTGTCCAAACCATGGACTGGAAAAGGGGTATAAACTTCTTCGATATGATACTTTTTTTCACGGATTGATTTTACTGCTGACAATAAAACGTCATCATCGTTGTACATAGCGTGTATTACTTGATTACTATTCATTCGCTATCTCTTAGTTTTTTATACTTCTCACCAGAGGACTTCAAAATTGTTTTTACTTCTGCTTGCGCAATAACGGGGAAAGTTCTGGAATAGAGTAAAAATAATACAAAGAAAAATCCAATGGTTCCTATAAATATTCCTATATCCACAAATGTGGGGGAAAACATTGTCCACGAGGAGGGTAAGTAATCTCTGTGTAATGATGTTACGATTATTACAAACCGCTCAAACCACATTCCAATATTCACCACAATGGAAATAATAAATGAAAATACGATACTGGTTCTGAGTTTTTTAAACCACATAAATTGAGGAGAGAAAACATTGCAAGTCATCATGGACCAATAGGCCCACCAGTATGGTCCGGTCGCCCTATTAAGGAAGGCATACTGTTCGTATTCTACACCGGAATACCAAGCAATAAACAATTCCGTAATGTAGGCAACTCCTACAATTGAACCAGTGATCATGATAACGATATTCATCAGTTCAATATGCTGTATAGTTATATAATCTTCTAAATTGGAAACTTTACGCATGATGATCAAAAGGGTTTGTACCATAGCAAATCCAGAAAAAATTGCACCTGCAACAAAATAGGGAGGGAAAATGGTGGTATGCCAACCGGGAATTACAGAAGTAGCAAAGTCAAAGGATACAATGGTATGTACCGAGAGCACTAATGGGGTTGCTAATCCAGCCAAAACCAGTGACACCTCCTCAAAACGTTGCCAATCTTTTGCCCTACCTGACCAACCAAAACTCAAAAGACTATAAATTTTCTTCTGGAAAGGCTTGATCGCTCTGTCACGAATCATAGCAAAATCAGGGAGGAGTCCTGTCCACCAAAAGACAAGAGAAACTGACAAATAAGTGGATATCGCAAACACGTCCCATAAGAGCGGTGAATTAAAATTTACCCACAGTGAGCCAAAAGTGTTTGGAATAGGTAACGTCCAATAAGCTAGCCAAGGTCTTCCCATGTGAATAATTGGAAATAAACCAGCCTGTATCACAGAGAAAATCGTCATGGCTTCAGCGGACCGATTAATGGCCATTCTCCATTTTTGTCTAAATAAAAGAAGTACAGCAGAGATCAAGGTTCCTGCATGACCAATACCGACCCACCAAACAAAGTTAGTTATATCCCAAGCCCAGCCTACCGTTTTGTTTAAGCCCCAGGTTCCAATACCTGTGCCTATCGTATATGCGATACAGCCAAGTCCCCAAAGAAAGGCAGTAAGGGCAATTCCAAAAACAATCCACCATTGACGGTTAGCTTTCCCCTCAACTGGAGCAGCAACGTCCATAGTGACTTCGTGATATGTTTTATCACCAGTAACTAATGGTTTTCGAATTGGTGCTTCGTAGTGAGATGCCATAATATTAACTTTCTATTTTAATGTTTCGTCTGTATTTCTGACTTTAGTTTGATACATTACATTGGGTTTTGTGCCAACACTCTCCAATAAGTGATACATTCTATCATCTTCTTTTAAGCTAGATACTTTACTTGTTTTATCATTAACGTCTCCAAAAACCATTGCTCCTGATGAACACGCATTAGAGCATGCACACTTAAAATCACCATCCTTTATCTGTCTTCCTTCTAACTTAGCATCTAAAATAGTTTTTTGTGTCATTTGGATACACATGGAACACTTTTCCATAACACCTCTTGAACGGACTACAACATCGGGATTAAGGACCATACGGCCCAAATCATTATTCATATGGTAATCGAATTCGTCATTTTTATTGTAAAGAAACCAATTGAACCTTCTGACTTTATAAGGACAATTATTTGCACAATATCGAGTCCCGATACAGCGGTTGTATGCCATATGGTTTTGACCTTGTCTTCCGTGAGAGGTAGCTGCAACTGGGCAAACAGTTTCACAAGGAGCATGATTGCAGTGCTGACACATAACAGGTTGGAATGCTACCTGAGGATTCTCAGATGCATTTTCCATCTCACCAAAAGTCGTTAATGAGTCTCCAAGTCCTGAAATATTTTCTTTAGTCTGATCGTCTTCTCCAAAACTTTCTCCAGAGGAGTAATAGCGATCTATTCTCAACCAGTGCATATCTCTTGACTTTCTAATTTCTTGTTTTCCAACAACAGGAACATTGTTTTCTGCATGACAAGCGATCACACACGCTCCACATCCAGTACAAGAATTCAAATCAATTGATAAATTAAAATGGTGTCCCACTGAACGATCGAAGGCCTGCCACATGTCAACTTCAGGAGATGTAACTTCATATTCGATATGGTTTTTAGATACCTTAGGTATGGGGTTCCAATATTCTTTATCTTTAGTGTTAAAAATTTCCAATGTTGTTTCTTTGATGATGTCCCCTCTACCCATAAGAGTATTGTGCAATTGCACACAAGCAAATTCATGGAAACCTTCGGCAGGAGTTATGGTAACTTCTTGAACCGTATTAAAATCTCTGTAAAATGGATAAGCATTTACACCCACTTGCATTTCGTCTTGAAGACCTCTTCTCTCACCATAACCGAACGCTAAACCAACAGTTCCATTAGCTTGACCTGGCTGAATCAATACAGGTGCTATCATGCTTTTATCACCAACAGTCACTTTAGCATAACTTCCATTAAGAGCACCGTTGGCTACATTTACGTTTTTAAGACCAATCTTTTTGGCATCTTTGTCTGAGACTGTAAGGTAATTGTCCCAAGACACTCTCGAAATTGGATCGGGGAACTCTTGAAGCCAAGGATTGTTGGCCTGCTGACCGTCACCCATTCCAGTTTTTGGATACAATAATAAAGACATTGCAGGAGCGGACGATTCTGATAATTTTTTAATTTGTCTTGTTAAATCAAATGAAAATCCGTCAGATTTAATTACCTCACCAGATGCGAAGAAACCATCATGTAAAGTCTTATTCCATGAATTTTCTTTTAGTATGTTTTCCGACCAATTAGATTTTATTTGATCATAGAATGTACTATTACTTCCGGAGAGTTTAAGTAGGACGTCCTGAAATTGTTGAGTATCAAAAAGTGGACGGATAGTGGGTTGTGCAAGCGCATAATGTCCTTTCTTAAACTGATAATCTCCCCAACTCTCAAGATAATGGGGTGTAGCAGCAATAAATTGTGATGCTGCAGCTGTTTCATCTTCTTTAATTGAAAAGGCAAGAGATAATTCAAGTTTTGAAAGTGTTGCAGTAAAACTTTCCGCATCAGGAAGAGTAAAGCATGGATTCACACCGGCAGTGATCAATCCCTTTACTTTCCCTTTTTTCATATCGTCAATCAGTTGACCAACAGCTTCATTGTTTCCTTGTCTGATCAATTTGGGTTGAGCTGTATCTATAACTTCTGATCTAAGATGATCATTGATTGCCAAAACAAGTTCTTGAGCTGCCACATCCTGGATTCCAGAGACTAGTACTGCTTTGGATTTTGATTTTTTGAGTCGAGCAATAACTTTATCTACAGCTTTTTTGTAATCGGAACTTAAGTCAGTTGACAATGTCTTACCCTTGAGCTTTGCATAAATATGGGCAATAATTTTTTTCTGATTTATTGGATTTGTTGGGATTCTGTTATCAGCATTTGCTCCTGATAGGGTCATATTAGACTCAAACTGAATATGGTATGACATTTTAGATTTACCATTGATTTTTTTCGGAACTCTACTTTTTGCATATCCACAATCATAACCACCGCCTTGCCAGTCTCCCAGAATATCAGCACCAATAGAAACAATTGTCTCTGCTTTTGAGAAGTCATAATCTGCCAATGCTCTGACTCCATATATTTTTTCATAAGCATCTAATGCATGGCTACAGGAAATGGTATCATAAACAAGATGACTTATGTTGGGAAACTGCTCAATGAATTTTTTAATAATATTTTGTGTGGTCGGACTAGCAAAAGTTTGAGTAAGCAAAACGACAGGTATCTTTGAAACTGCCATAGCCTTTAGTTTTGCTCCAACTTGGCTGAGAAAATCAGGCCATGTAATATCCTTTCCATAAGCTTTTGGTCCTTGCAGTCTTTTGATATCATACATCGATAAAACCGAAGCATGCACTCTCGCATTTGCATCACCTAGCACATGGGTCTCATTATTATTTTCAACCTTTATTGGGCGACCTTCACGAGTTTTGATTAAAATACTTCTAAAGTCAAAACCGTCCGCGATTGCGGTTGCATAGTAATTCGAAATACCTGGGATAATTTGCTCAGGTTGCACTACATAAGGTACAGATTTTATGATTGGGCCTTCACATGCTGCTATACTTGCAGCCGCAGTGCTAAATCCAACATATTTAAGAAAATCCCTTCGATTAGTGTTGGATTCCCCCATTGTTTTCTCATCCCCTAAAAATTCATCTACTGGGATTTTATCGACAAATTCGTTTTGTTCAAGCTTTTGAACCAACTCATTGTCTTTTTCCAGTTGAGCTACGCTTTTCCAATAAACTTTATTTGTTGACATAAACTTCTTTATACAAATTTAATAGTGGCACTTCCCACATTCTAAACCTCCCATTTGTGCTACAGTCAATTCCTCAACACCATATTTCTTTGAAAGTTCCTCGTGAATTTTAGTATAATATTCGTTATCCTTGAGTTTTACATTAGACTCTCTGTGACAATTGATACACCACCCCATGGTGAGTGAAGAATGCTGATACATAATCTCCATCTCCTCCACAGGGCCGTGACAAGTCTGACACTCTATGCCCCCCACTTGGACGTGCTGGGCGTGATTGAAATATACAAAATCAGGTAAATTATGAATCCTGACCCATTTTACGGGTTTAGTATTACCGGTGTAGGATTGATTCTCTTCATCCCAACCCACAGCATCGTATAATTTTTTTATCTCTTTAGTGTAAAACTCTTTGGTGTAACCGTTTTCAGTGTCTTCCTCTCCATTATATTCTGCAATATTTTTGTGACAATTCATACATACGTTCAAAGAGGGTATCCCGGAATGTTTGGATACTCTGACAGAGGAGTGACAATATTTACATTCAATTTGGTTAGCTCCTGAATGAATTTTATGTGAGTAATGGATGGGCTGAACGGGCATGTATCCTTGGTCAATGCCGACTTGCATCAGATAACCGTAAACAAAATAAGCACTACTTAACAGGAAGCCTACTACCATAAGAAAAATCAGAAAATGATTTTTTGCAACCAAATGCCATAGAGGAGGCCCCTTTTGTTTGGCAGGCGGTGTAATTTCTACACCACTGGCTACAGCAATCCTTTTAAGTGTTTTTTGTACCAAAAAAAGCATCACCACTAACATTATAAATACCAGTATGAGGGCTGCAAGAATTAGATCATTACTAGTGCCTGAATTTGAAGTAGTTGTGGCAGGCAATTGAGTTGAAGCTGTGGCAACCGGAGCAGGTGGTATATAATCAGTGTATGCTAAAATATTATCAATATCAGAGTTTGATAATAGAGGAAAGGCATTCATTGCTACCTTATTGTACTCTTCCCATATAGATACAGCTTGAGGATCACCGTCTTTAATCATAGCCGAACTATTTTTAATCCATTTATATAACCAGTCTCGATCATACTTGGCAGAAACTCCACGTAGAGCGGGTCCAACAGCTTTTTTATTTAGTTTATGACATGCTGCACAATTAGCGTTGAAAAGCTTTTTTCCTGCTTGGATATCCGCCTCTTGCGCACAAACAATGAAGATCGAAAAAAAAGTGAATAATAAAGTCAACAAGAAACCAAGTCTTGATGAGATTAAATTTACTAACGAAACAAAGTTCAAATTAAATGGTTGGAACAGCAATTTTTGTTTTCTAAAATCCTTAACAAATTTAAGATATAGACTTGTTAACTTAAAGCCTCCGATTTAACATTTTTCTAATTTATACAAATTCTAAATAGTCGTTTAATTTTGTGAATTGTTTTGAATACTACTTTTCTTTTTTTTTGTTCTTTTGTAGTATGACAAAACAACCTAATTACTTGGTATTTTCTATTATTTTATTGCTGTTTTCCATGCTTAAACTGAAAGCTCAAACGGCTACAGTAAAGATTGAACAAGATTCTACCATAGCAAAGTTAATGGCAACCAAAATTGAGTTCGACTCTAAAAATTACGCTTCAAATTTTTTCACGATACAGTTATATTATGGGGATAACAAAAGAGCACAGGAGTTGCATGATGATTTTAAAAATAAATTTCCGGATTGGGAGATAGATTTGAGTTTCGAAACACCCAATTACAAAGTACAAGTAGGCCGATACAAAAACTATTACAATGGATTAAAAAAACTCAATGAAGTTAAGCAATTGTATCCTGCAGCCTTTTTACTTGAGATAAAAAATTAAAGTTTCTTTTTGATAGCTACCTCTTGGAAACATTCCAATACGTCGAGTTGTTGTATATCATTAAAATTCTTGATTTGTATCCCACAATCATAACCTTTGGCCACTTCTTTTACGTCGTCTTTAAATCGCTTTAGGGAAAAAAGATTTCCAGAGTGAACAACAACTCCCTCTCGGATCAAACGAATTCCAGAATTACGGAAAATTTTTCCGCTAGTAACCATACACCCTGCAATGGTTCCCACTCTAGAGATTTTGTATGTTTCCCTGATCTCAGCAGTACCAGTTATTTCTTCTTTCATCTCGGGAGATAACATTCCCTCCATAGCATCTTTGACATCGTTAATGGCATCATATATAATTGAGTAGGATCTAATATCAATTTCTTCCTTATCTGCTATAGCCCTAGCGTTGCCCATAGGTCTGACATTAAACCCAATGACGATGGCATCCGAAGCTGAAGCCAACAATACATCAGACTCTGTAATGGCTCCCACTCCTTTATGGATGATATTCACCTGTATTTCGTCAGTTGAAAGATTTTGCAAAGAATCTGTCAGGGCCTCAACAGATCCGTCAACATCACCCTTGAGAATCATATTTAACTCCTTGAATTCTCCAAGAGCAATTCTCCTTCCTATTTCATCCAAAGTAATGTGGCGCTGTGTCCTAACATTTTGCTCTCTCAAAAGTTGTGTTCTTTTCGCTGCTATTTGCTTGGCCTCCTTTTCATCCTCCAAGACGTGGAAATTGTCACCTGCCTGAGGTGCTCCATCCAACCCTAAAATAGAAACTGGAGTTGAAGAGGGGGCTGTTTTTAGATGATTTCCACGCTCATCGAACATTGCCTTAATCTTTCCACTGTGCTTTCCAGCTAATATGTAATCCCCTATTCTTAAAGTTCCCGTTTGTACCAATATGGTGGAAACATAACCACGACCTTTGTCTAAAAACGCCTCAACTACTGTTCCCTTGGACTTTCTGTTTGGGTTGGCTTTGAGTTCCAGAAGTTCTGCTTCCAATAATACTTTTTCCAATAATTCGTTTACTCCTGTACCATTTAAAGCTGAGATATCTTGGGATTGAATTTTACCGCCCCACTCTTCTACCATCAGATTCATTCCTGCCAGAGATTCCTTAATTTTATCAGGGTTAGCATTAGACTTATCTACCTTATTAATGGCAAATATCAAAGGAACTCCAGCAGCTTGAGCATGGCTGATGGCCTCTTTAGTTTGTGGCATAATGTCATCATCAGCTGCAATTACTATAATTGCTATATCAGTAACCTGAGCACCTCGCGCTCGCATAGCTGTGAATGCCTCGTGACCGGGAGTATCTAGAAATGTTATTTTTTGATTATTCTTTAGCGATACTGAATAAGCCCCAATGTGTTGGGTAATTCCCCCGGATTCACCTGCGATCACATTTTCCTCTCGGATGTAATCCAGTAAAGATGTTTTACCGTGATCAACATGGCCCATAACAGTTACAATGGGCGCGCGTGGCTGCAAATCACTTTCTTGGTCTTCCTCATCTGCTATGCTTTCCTCCAGCTCAGTTTTGACAAATTCAACTTGATACCCGAACTCCTCTGCTACAATACTCAAGGTTTCTGCATCAAGTCGTTGGTTCATGGTAACCATGATCCCCAATGACATGCAAGCAGATATGATTTCTGTAGAGCTGATTTCCATCAAAGTTGCAATTTCTCCTACAGTAATAAATTCAGTAACTTTCAATATTTTACTACTTGCCTCTTGTTCGGCCTGTTCAGTTTCCGACTTTTGACGATGCTGATCTCTTTTGTCTCTCCTGTATTTTGCTCCCCTAGATTTATTAGATTTCCCTTGAAGCTTTTCAAGGGTTTCACGGATTTGTTTTTGTACCTCTTCATCAGATGGCTCAGCCTTTTCTGGAGTTAAATTAGGACGGTTTTTTTGAGAGGGTTTTTGTCTGTTTTGGTTGTTTATCTTGTTTGGAGAGGGTTCAGACAAGGGTTCCTTGCTAATCCTTTTTCTTTTCCGTTTACGCGCATCCTCTACTCCTTTTTCTTTCTTCTTGAATTCATCCAAATCGATGACCTGCCCTGTTTTTTTTGGACCAGATAAAGTTTTGTATTGTGTTTTAATGGCCTCAGAAGATTGATCCTCTATCGGCTGGGTAGCTTCATTTTTATCGAGATTACCAACGGGTTCATTTTCGGATTTTACCTCTGTTTCTTTTTTTTCTGATATTGTAGTTGTAGATTCACTTTTCTTAGACAGAGCTTCCTCAATTTGTGGCTTTTTAGCATCTTCAATTGGAGCTGAAACTGGCTTTACATTTTGTTCTTCAAGATCAATTTTTCCTAAAGTAATAGGCTTATTGATTGTTGCCTTAGCCTTAATGATCTCCTGTCGTTTCTGTTGTTGCTCGAGTCTCTCGAGTTCTTTCTTTTCTTGAAGGATTCTTAAGGATTCTTTTTCCTTTCTTTTCTCTTCACCAATTTCGTGAGATGCATCTTTTTTGGATTTATCTGTCTCAAACTCATCCAAGAGTATTTGATAAATTTCCATAGAGATTTTGGAAGTTGGTCG
Source organism: uncultured Flavobacteriaceae bacterium (assembly GCA_913020295.1). GTDB lineage: Bacteria > Bacteroidota > Bacteroidia > Flavobacteriales > Flavobacteriaceae > UBA8316. The sequence continues at coordinate 214,182 of CAJWAA010000001.1, forward strand.
GCCTTCAATTTCAATATTTTGCTGTGCTAAAAACTCTACAGCACGGTCAAGAGAGATATTTAATTCTCTTAGAACAACATTTAATCTGATGTTTGAAATCTTTGCCATAAAAACCTAATCCTTGTCAAAAGTAGGAAAAATCCGCACGTTTACTCCTCAAATTCCGCTTTTAAAATTCTTATTACCTCAGTAACAGTCTCCTCCTCAAGGTCGGTTCGTTTTATAAGGTCTGATGAGTCGAGTTCCAAAATACTTTTGGCGGTATCCAATCCTACTTTTTTAAATTCTTCAATGACCCAAGCATCAATTTCATCTGTAAACTCAGATAATTCAACATCTTCCTCTACACCCTCCCGATAAACATCAATTTCGTAACCCGTGAGCTTACCGGCCAAACGGATGTTGTGACCTCCTCTTCCAATAGCCTTTGAAACCTCTTCAGGATTGAGAAAAACCTGAACCCTTTTAGTATCCTCGTCAATTTTCAAAGTATTGATTTTGGCAGGACTTAACGCTCTTGTTATGTACAATTGTAAGTTATTTGTGTAGTTGATCACATCAATATTTTCATTACCAAGCTCCCTAACTATACCATGAATTCTAGATCCCTTCATTCCTACACATGCCCCAACAGGGTCAATCCTGTCATCGTAAGAATCAACGGATACTTTAGCTTTTTCACCGGGAATTCTTACTGCCTTTTTTATGGTAATTAAACCATCAAAAACTTCCGGGATTTCCTGTTCAAATAACTTTTCTAAGAATACGGGTGAAGTCCGTGAGAGGATGATTCTAGGCTTATTACCCCTTAACTCCACCAAATCAATGACACCTCTAACGTTGTCACCTTTACGGAAAAAGTCATTGGGAATTTGGCGATCTTTAGGAAGAATAATCTCATTGCCATCGTCATCCAACAAAATCACCTCTCGGTTTCTTATATGGTGGACCTCGGCGGTAAAAAGCTCTCCTGTTCGGTCTTTAAATTGATTGAAAGTATTCGTACTATCGTGTTCAAAAATTTTAGAGATAAGATTTTGTCTCAAAGTTTGGATGGACCTTCTTCCCAAATCAACCAGTTTAACCTCCTCGGAAACATCCTCTCCAACTTCAAAATCAGGCTCAATTTTTTGGGCCTTAGTCAATTCAATTTCCTGATTAGGATCCTCCACTTCACCATCTTTGACAACAATTCTATTCCTCCATATTTCAAGGTCTCCTTTGTCAGGATTGATTATGATGTCGAAGTTTTCATCCGAGCCAAATTTCCTTTTGAGGGTATTTCTAAAAACCTCCTCTAAGATCACCATCAAGGTAACCCTGTCTATCAACTTTTCGTCTTTGAATTCTGAAAAAGATTCTATTAATGCTAAATTTTCCATTTCTGAATATTAAAATTTGATCATCACCTTGGCTTGACTTATTTCGTCAAACAATATGGTTTTTTTTTTTGTTACTGTTACTTTTCCTTTTCCAATACGCTTGGTTTCCCTTTGCTTCCATTGCAATTCAATGGCATCTTCTTTTACATGGGTCAAATCTCCCTCAAATTTCAATCCCTCTGTAGATATTACCTCCAGTTTTCTACCCAGATTTTTGTGATATTGTCTTGGAAACTTCAAAGGACTTCCCACTCCAGCAGAGGCCACTTCCAGACTAAAATCCTCCTGATCTCTATCCAAAGCACCTTCCATAGATCTGCTGATATCAATACAATCTTTAACATTGACTTCTTTGTCAGCGTCCAAAATAATCTTGATCGATTTATCGTTTGATATTTTGAGATCTACCAAAAAAATGTTCGAGTGCTGCTTTAAGACCAGTGACAAAAAATCTTCAACTTTTTGATTAAAATTCATTTCAAAAAAAAGAGGGACTCAATGGTCGCCTCTGATTGTTTTTCATAATGCATTGCAAATATAACATTTTTAATCATTCCAAGTGTTTTAAATTTTATTGGTTAATTTTGAGTGGATTCACTAAATTAAGCGTGATTTGAAAATAAAATTTGTTTTACCCATATTGGGGGTGTTTGCACTTCTTGCGTATTTTATGTTAAAATCGCCATCAATGCCCTCTTACAATCCTTACAGAGATTATTTAGATATGGAAATTCCCATACTGGAGGTATTCATTACTGCCAAAGACAGCAGTGTGATTGAACTGCCCGAAGGTCACTATCTTTTTTCTCAATCTTTGATTTTGGATGGTAAGAAAAATATTATCCTGCGGGGCAAGGGTATAGAAAAAACAGTATTATCCTTCAAAGGACAAAAACAAGGGGCAGAGGGTATCAGGATTTCCAACTGTAAGAACCTAACCATTGAAAATATGTCCATTGAAGATGCCTCTGGAGATAATCTAAAAATAACAGATTCAGAAAATGTGATCATGCGAAACATTCGCTCGGCATGGACTGGAGAAGTCTCTACACAAAATGGAGCCTATGCCTTGTATCCTGTTTTGTGTAAAAATCTACTGATTGAGGGGTGTGAAGCCATAGGCGCTTCGGACGCTGGTATCTATGTTGGACAATCTCAAAACGTAACAGTAAAAAACAACAAAGCCTACTACAATGTAGCGGGCATCGAAAGCGAAAACAGCAGCCAAGTTGAAATCTACAATAATGAGATTTATCAAAATACCGGAGGTCTGCTCATTTTCAATCTCCCCCACCTTACTGTTTATGGTGAGGATGTTAAGGCCCATAACAATCATATTCATGACAACAATTTGAAAAATTTTGGAGTAAAGGGTTCTATCGTAAGTACTGTACCAAGAGGATCGGGCGTCATCATAATGGCCACCAAAAAGGTCTCCCTTTATGAAAATAAAATTGAAAATCATAAAACCATCAACAGCTCTATTGTCAGCTATGAAATATATGTCCCTCCCAAAAACAAAAAGAAAAAAAAGAAAAAGAAGGCACTCCCCAATGGAGTCAGACAGGTAGAAAATGATTACGAAAGTGACACCCAGTACAGTGCTTATCCAGGAGAAATACTTATTTACAACAACCAATTCAAAAACAAACATTGGATCCCCGCTTTGGACAACGATTTTGGTAAATTGTGGGTCTACAAAAATGGCATGAAAATACCTGACATCGCCTATGATGGTATTTTACCAGAAGACTATTATATTCAGGGCCAACAAATAAATCCTCAATACAAAGTTTGCATCCAAAATAACGGGACAATTAACTTTGCCGCCCTAGATGCAGCAAATGATTTTAAAGAATTCTCTAATGACGTTAGGAACTATGAATGTGAAGTTGAATTTAAAAAATCCATCTAAATGTCATCCCTTAAATATTTTTCTTTTTTGGCCATCTTACTCTGTTTTTTGGTTTCTTGCAAAAACAGTGTGGAAAAAGGAATCGCACCTGTAGCCAGAAAAGTAATCCCCAAAACGCCCATCACTAAAGATCGACCCAATGAAATCGCTAAGCTTTCGGAATACCACTTTTTTGATGGTAAAATTGCTGATCTTAAGCCTGCCAAAAACGTTTATGAATACAAACTTAATAACGCTCTTTTTTCAGATTATTCCTTCAAAAAAAGATTCATCTATTTTCCTAAAGGAAAGAAAATGTCCTATCGCCCCAAGGGAGTAATGGAGTTTGATGTTGGAAGCATCATCATCAAAAACTTTTACTATCCCTCAGACTTCACAAATCCAGAGGGAGAAAAACAAATAGTAGAAACCCGTTTGTTGATAAAAGAGCAAAATCAATCATGGAAAACCCTCTCTTATGTCTGGAATGAAGAACAAACTGATGCTTTTCTGAATATAATTGGTGGAGAAACACTTGTAAGCTGGATCGACCTTAGGGGAAAAAGTCAAAAACTAAACTATGTGATTCCCAATCAAACCCAGTGCAAAAGCTGCCATATGTTGGGTAAGGAAATTTCACCTATTGGTCCCATTGCGGGTCAGCTCAACCGAAAAAACATCTATCAGGGAATAGTTCATGACCAACTGGAGTACTTTGTTGAAAAAAAAGTTCTTACTGGACTCCCTAAAAAAGATAAACTTCCGCGCTTTGCCATCTGGAACCAAAAAGATTCAGGGACTCTTGATGAAAGGGCAAAGGCCTATCTTCACATCAACTGTGCCCATTGTCACAATGACCTTGGCCCAGCTAAAAACTCAGGTCTCAACCTCACCTACGAAGAAAAAAATAACCGCAGAAGGGGAATATTTAAACCACCTATTGCAGCTGGTAAGGGATCAGGAAATCTCAAATTTAGCATTGTCCCAGGCGAACCCCAAAACTCCATCATGATATACCGATACAATAGTACAGACCCTGGAATTATGATGCCCGAAATTGGACGAAAAAGTGTCCATAAAGAAGGTGTGGCTCTCCTAGAAGAGTATATTCGCAATCTAGAAATGTAACCTTCAATTTTCATAATTAATATCTTTTCTTAAGCGCTATTTTGATATATCTTTGAATTAAATTGTTATTGTAATCGTTTTGAATGAATTTTTATACCTCAAAGACAGGAATATTATTTCGTCAGCCCCAATCGGCAGATCAATCCCCTTTTGAAAAACTATTTGAAGTTTTTAAAGAATTAATCACCCATACATCAGGAGATTTTGATGAAGCTATCGACTGGCTTCGTGAGCTGGACAATGAGTATCAACTAACAGATGAAAATTATACCATTGACGATTTTATTGAAGACCTTTTAGACAAAGGGTTTATAAAAGCCGAGATCAAACCCAATGGCAGTGAGCGATCTATGGGAATTACAGCCAAGACTGAAAAACTTTTGAGAGAATACGCCTTAAAGCAAATTTTTGGGAAGTTGAGAAAGTCAGGATTGGGCAACCACAACACCCAGCGTCAAGGATCTGGTGATGAGAAATCTGGCGAGCTCAGTCCCTTTCAATTTGGAGATTCGCTAGAGAATATTGTTTTAACCGAAAGCATCAAAAATGCTCAAATTCACTCAGGTATCGGTGACTTTCAAATCATGGAGGACGATCTGGTAGTGGAAAAAAACTTCCACAAATCACAAATGAGTACCGTCTTGATGATTGACATCAGTCACAGCATGATTTTGTATGGTGAAGACCGTATTACCCCAGCCAAAAAAGTAGCTATGGCATTAGCAGAATTCATCACCACCAGATATCCAAAAGACACTTTAGATATTCTTGTTTTTGGAAACGATGCTAGACCCATATCCATCAAAGAATTACCATATCTGCAAGTTGGGCCTTACCACACCAATACCGTTGCTGGACTGGAATTGGCAATGGATATGCTCCGAAGGAAAAGGAATACAAACAAACAAATCTTCATGATCACAGACGGAAAACCCAGTTGCCTCAAAATGCCTGATGGGAGCTACTACAAAAACAGTGCAGGACTTGATAGATCAATCGTTGAAAAATGCTATTTGATGGCTCGACAGGCAAAAAAAATCAAAATTCCAATCACCACGTTTATGATTGCCTCTGACCCCTATCTCAAACAATTTGTTCAAGAATTTACTAAGGCTAACAATGGAAAAGCCTTCTATACCGGACTCAATAACCTCGGAGAAATGATTTTTGAAGATTATGAAAAAAACAGAAAAAAACGCTTCGGATAACACATGGAAAAACCAATAATAACCACCCTTAAAGAGCTCCAAAAAAAAGCTTACAAGCCAATAAGTATACAAGAAGAACTCGCCAAAAATCTCAGAGAAAGAATCAAGAGTGGACAATCTACTTTTAAAGGACTGATCGGTTATGAAAATTCAGTTATTCCTGACATAGAAAGAGCCATTCTTTCAGGTCATAATATCAATCTTTTGGGATTGAGGGGACAGGCAAAAACAAGACTTGCTAGACAAATGACTGAACTTCTGGACGAATGGATCCCGGTGATTGCTGGATCGGAAATTAATGACGACCCGCTTCAGCCCATTTCAAGATGGTCCAAAGAAATCATTGATGAGAAAGGAGGTGACACTCCTGTTGCTTGGATGCATCGTGATGAACGTTTCTTTGAAAAATTGGCCACGCCTGATGTTACTGTTGCCGATTTGATTGGTGACGTAGACCCGATAAAAGCTGCGACTCTTAAATTGAGCTATGCAGACGAGAGAGTAATTCATTATGGTATGATCCCTCGTGCCCATAGGTGTATTTTTGTACTAAACGAACTTCCAGATTTACAGGCCAGAATTCAAGTATCCCTATTCTCTATTTTACAAGAAAAAGAAATTCAAATCCGAGGCTTCAAACTACGACTCCCTCTCGAAATACAATTTGTATTTACGGCCAACCCTGAGGATTATACCAACAGAGGGAGTATTGTAACCCCACTTAAAGACAGAATCGGCTCACAAATTTTGACTCATTACCCTCATAATATTGAAATAGCAAAAAAAATTACTCATCAAGAAGCCTTTATAAGTATAGAAAACCAATCAAAAATTCACATTCCTGAGTTGGCCAAAGACCTTTTAGAACAAATTGGTTTCGAAGCTCGTAAAAGTGAATATGTAGACGCAAAAAGCGGGGTTAGTACACGCATGAGCATTACCGCTTTTGAAAACCTGGTCAGTACCGCCGAAAGACGAATACTGATAACCCATGACACCAAAACCTCCATCCGAATGAGTGACTTTCTGGGTGTCATTACTGCAATTAATGGCAAAATAGAATTGGTGTACGAGGGAGAACAAGAAGGAGCCGTCGAAGTTGCTTATCATTTGATTTCGAGTGCCATTAAAAGCCTATTCCCTCTGCATTTTCCCAAGATAGAAAAACTGGAAAAACCAAATGAAGAAGGACCTTATGATCAACTTTTAGCATGGTTTTTTAAAGAAAATGAACTCTTTTTAGAGGATATTTCAGATGAGAAAAACCATCAAAAATCTTTGGATAGCATTCCCGCAATCCAAAAAATTATGAATGAGTATCAATCCGAACTGCACTTGAAAGATTATTACTTCATGGTCGAATTCCTATTGTGGGGGTTAGAAGCGCATCAAAAATTAAATAAACTCAGAACCTTTGAAGGAATTCAATTCAAAGACTCATTGGGAAGTTTTATCAACCGACTATAAATTTTACTGTACACAGAATCAATTCCAGTAGTCGTTCGAATTTTAAGAGTTTTGTCTATTTCCACTTGCTAAATGTTTTTGGTCTAATATTTGTCATTATCGCACCCTTTAATCCAAACATGATAATCCAAGGATGCACAAAGCATTACACGTTCTTCAATCTTGCTATAAATGATCAATTCCACAAGAAACTCAATATGAACTTCAAAACTATTTAGAGCGTAAAGGATTTTGAAAAAGTGATATAAAGCTAACTATAATCTTGATTGAATCACTGCAATAATACCTAGCACAATACAAACCAAAGCAGAAGCCAATACAATATTACCTACACCCATTTTTTATTTCAAAGATACTATTAATTTGATATTTCTAAAGAGTCAATAACTTGGGGGATCTGCTTTTTTATATCGATACCCATGGAATCTGGAACCGAAAAATTATCAAACGCTGTGGAGGGTATTTTTAACTGCTGATTGATCTCCCAATTGGCTCGTAATTCAATAGTATCAGGGGAATAAAAAACCATCTCTGGTTTTAATTTTTTTAGATAATTCCCTGTATCCCATTTTTTATTTCCATTTTTGTCCTTGATGTATCGAAATAAATAATTTCCGGGCTCTAAATATCTGAATTCATAAAAATCCAATTCATTGGAAACGTCAAAATGTCTTAAAGTTTCTCCCTCAAGATTGACCAATTCCAATATAAAGGGGTCATGATCATCTCTGATTATTTGTAAGAAAATATTTCCATAATCCGTCACGGATTTTGTTTCAGTTCGAAATCTTAATGTATCATGGGTATTTCCCCAAAAGTCAATTAAAGCGTTGGGCAACAATTCGATTTTGTAATTATCATTAGGCAGCCAATCGTAAAACAAAGATAATCTATCGTAGTTTTTATCCAAGGATGCCTTGAAAGGTACAGATAGAGAATCCAAACCTTTGATATTGATCAAATCCAAATTAATTTTTACCAAAGGTAAATTAGATTCAATTTTAAAACTGTCCACCAAGCCCATTGAAGATTTAGTTAAGGGGGTTATTTGTAAAGAATCTCTTAATTCTTTCCTAAACTTTACATTGAATAAACGGGTAGTGTCTTTTTCTTTGATAGCGAACTTTAAAGAATCCATTTTGTCTCCTTTAAACCAGAAATTTAAAGTATCAGTTTTGCGATTTTTATTAATTATATATCTAAAATTCCGAGGTACTATACTTTTAACCTCAATAGCATCAATGTCAGCCTGGCCAAAATATCCAAAACCAATTTGATTTGTATTTATAAAAAAAGGACTTGCCCAAAATAAATTTGTAATTTCCTTAAAGATCCTAAAGTTGACTATACTATCCCCGGGAAGTGTAATCGGATTTTCCAAAAAACCTATTTTATCTACATTTTGATCAAATAAATAATTCCCTGCCACATCCTTAATAGCAATAATCTGATAAGTGTCAGGACGTAAGTTTTTAAAATTATAAATAACAGAATCTAAAGTGCTGGTCGCATAAAAAGGTTTTTTTAAAAAAATGGTGGAATCATTGTGAGTACTATCGATAGGGTATAATTGTATTGAAGTGTAAGTTTCTGTTATCCTTTCATATGCATCAGTAATTTTACCCCTGATCTCAAGTGAATCAATTATGGAACCCGTGGAAAGAGCGTAGCGAAAAAAAGGCAAGATATTACCCTCATTATTGTCAACGATACTTTCACCAAAATTAAAAGTATAAGTAGTTGACTCTGCAAGTGAATCTAATAATTGGATTTGAATTTTTTTGGAAACCGTACCTTGAGGTTTGATCTTATATTGATTCGGTTCCATAGGTGGAGAAATGATCAATTGTTTTGAAAGGTCATTTAGCTTGATGAACTCGTCAAAAGTGATAGTGATCTTTTCTTTGTCAAAAAAAATTGTATTTATTTTAGGGGAGGCATTAATCATAACAGGGGGCAAGGTGTCCTTTAAACCTCCTGTTGGGGAGGACTTTCTGGCACATTGGGTAATGGAAACCGCGATAAAAAAGAACAAAAATAACTTTCCAAATTTATTCATCCCCACTTTTTGTCAACACAAAATAACACAATATTATCAAGACAACCTACTAGCAAGTGATTCAATAAAAGTTGACCTCCACAACCTATGATATTAGTTTTGCCAGAGGAAAAAACCGTTGCTCAGATGGTCGTTACATCGTCCACAAACTAATTTTTTTGAGGTGAATAAAATCAATTTTGACTAATTGCATTACCAAATTGACTTCTTGACAGAATCTGGACTATCTTTATTATAGAGTCAATCAATCTGTATGAAATTCTTTTATCCCCTAATAACTGATATACATCTTAAAATTAAAAAAGATTCTAACTTGATAGGTTTTTTTGAAATCAAACAAAGCTTGGACTCGATTTACCTTGGACCAATATTTATTTTTTCACACTAAAGGTTGTGATGATACCAAGGTTAGTCAATTTGAATTAGGGATAACTTTCAGACAAAACATATAACCTTTTCAGATATTAAAAGAAGGTTTCTCCAGCGCAGACAAAGCCAGGAAAAAAAGAAAAACAAAAACATGAAAATTGTTTAATACAAAATTTTTCAATGAAAAAGATTCATTGCGCCCTAGGAAAACGAAAAAGACTTATTTTTGCCCCATTATGCAACAATCAGAGCTTTTTAAAAAAGTAATTTCCCACGCCAAAGAGTATGGTTTCATCTTTCAGTCAAGTGAAATTTACGAGGGTTTAAATGCGGTATATGATTATGGTCAAAACGGAGCAGCTCTAAAAAAAAATATTCGTGACTATTGGTGGAGAGCCATGGTACAGCTAAATGAAAATATTGTTGGAATTGATGCTGCCATTTTCATGCACCCCACTACATGGAAAGCCTCCGGCCACGTTGAAGCTTTTAATGATCCACTAATCGACAACAAAGACTCAAAAAAAAGATACCGTGCTGATGTACTTATTGAAGAATTCGTTTCCAAAATAGAAAACAAAATCAGTAAGGAAGTTACAAAAGCTGCAAAGCGTTTTGGTAATGCTTTTGATAAAGCTCAATACCTGTCTACCAACCCACGTGTGTTGGAGTATCAGTCAAAAGCTGATAGTATACTTAAACGCATGGTAAAATCATTGGAAAAAGAAGATTTGGCCGATGTCAAAGCACTGATTGAAGAACTTGAAATTGCCTGTCCGGAGTCTGGATCTCGAAATTGGACAGACGTCAAACAATTCAACCTTATGTTTGGAACCAAACTAGGTGCCTCTACCGAAACTGCCATAGATCTCTACTTGCGCCCCGAAACTGCCCAAGGAATTTTCGTCAACTTCCTCAATGTTCAAAAATCGGGGAGGATGAAACTCCCCTTTGGTATAGCACAGACAGGTAAAGCCTTCCGCAATGAAATTGTTGCGCGTCAATTCATATTCCGAATGCGAGAATTCGAACAAATGGAAATGCAATTTTTTATCCCACCGGGTACTCAAAAAAAATGGTATGAACATTGGAAGGAAAAAAGACTTAAATGGCACGAAGCTTTAGGGTTGGGAAGCGAAAATTACCGCTTCCACGACCATGATAAGCTGGCCCACTATGCGGACGCGGCTACAGATATTGAATTTAACTTCCCCTTCGGATTCAAAGAACTCGAAGGTATTCATTCACGTACTGATTTTGATTTAGGAAATCACGAAAAATACACCGGAAAAAAGTTGCAATATTTCGATCCCGTGAGGAATGAAAACTACGTACCATATGTAGTAGAAACATCTATTGGCTTAGACAGAATGTTTTTGGCAGTCTTTTCAAAAGCGCTACAAGAGGAAACTCTTGTGGATGGTTCAACCCGAACAGTCCTAAAATTACCTCCTTTTTTAGCGCCAACCAAACTGGCGATCTTCCCTCTTGTAAAAAAAGATGGACTACCAGATATAGCTCGAAAAATAGTAGAGGATCTAAAATTTGATTTTACTATTAGCTATGATGAAAAAGATGCAGTGGGAAGGCGTTACAGAAGACAAGATGCACTAGGCACTCCCTATTGTATAACAGTAGATCATCAAACAATAGAGGATCAAACCGTAACTCTCAGAGATCGGGATAGTATGAGTCAAGAGCGTATTTCTATTGATGCATTAGGAAAGCTCTTAAACGACAATCTTTCCATTAGCGAATTGTTGAAAAAGCTTTAAAATCTTATTTCCCATTTAACGTTTTTGAATTTTTACTCAGCTTTCGTTTTTCTATATTTGATAAAAACAAAGTTTGAAGATTTTCTCTTATAATGTCAATGGTATTCGAGCTGCCCTTAACAAAGGCTTTGCCGACTGGCTAAATGCAGCTGAACCTGATGTGATCTGTCTGCAGGAAACCAAAGCTCAAAAGGAACAAATCGATACCACATTATTTGAACAATTAGGCTATAAACACTTCTGGCACTCTGCTCAAAAAAAAGGCTACAGCGGAGTCGCCATTTTAACCAAAACCAATCCTATAAATGTTCAAGAAGGAACTGGAATCGAACATATGGATATTGAGGGGAGGGTAATACGAGTCGATTATAAAAATATTTCGGTCATCAGCCTTTACCTTCCATCAGGTACTAACATCAACCGATTGGAATACAAGTTCAAATTCATGGACGATTTTCTAGACTATATCAACTCCCTAAAAAAAGATTTTCCCCGATTGGTGATATGTGGCGATTATAATATTTGCCATCGTGCCATCGATATCCACGATCCTGTTAGGAATAAAAATATTTCAGGCTTTCTGCCCGAAGAACGTCAGTGGATTGATACATTTATAAATTGTGGATTTGTGGATTCCTTTCGCTACCTCAATCCCGAACCACATCAATACAGCTGGTGGAGCTACCGAGCCAATGCTAGAATCAACAATAAGGGGTGGCGCATTGATTACAACTTGGTCAGTGACAACCTTAAAAACAATATCAAACGGGCCTATCTACTGCCTGAAGTCAAACATTCTGACCATTGCCCTGTGGGAGTAGAACTCGAATTTTAATTAAAAATGAACAAACACTCGTTTAATATTTAAAATAACAAAAATAAATTTATCCAAAAAAAAGAAGATGATAAAACATCAATTAGTCTGCCTAAATTTAAATTTATGAAAATTAACGCCTTTATTATAATTACACTATGCATCACATCCTGTGTTTCCAACCGTGTATTCAATGATTTGGAATCCCGTTATGCTCAAGTCAAAGACAATTTCAACCGTCAAACTAAGAGCATTGAAAATCTTAACGCTGAAATTAAGGGTTTGAGGGAAAAATTTGCTACCCTTGAGCAAAACTTGGAAGAAACAGAGGACAGTCTTAACCAAAAACAACAAAAAATAGAGCAGCTAGAATCATCTCTTGATTTACTCAAGCTAAACAGTGAAACAAGACTCAACGAACGTATCAAAGAAAATGAAGTACTGATGCAAAAAATCGCTGAAAGAGAAAATGAATTATCTGATCGTATAGCCAGGGTAGACGAGCTTGAGGGACTGATTACAAGCCAAAAAGAGGCCATGCGTAATCTGAAAGAAAAATTGTCAGATGCATTGTTAAATTTTGAAGACAAAGGACTCACCGTAGAGGCTCGAGATGGAAAGGTCTATGTCTCAATGGAAAACAAACTTTTATTCAAATCAGGGAGCTGGACAGTTGGAGCAGAGGGCCGGTCAGCGATTGAAGAATTGGGAAATGTTCTATCAGACAACCCAGATATTTCAATACTTATCGAGGGACATACCGACAATGTTCCCTACAGAGGGAAGGGTTCCCTAAGAGGGAACTGGGACTTATCCACCAAACGCGCCACGGCAATTGTCAATCAATTGCTTGAAAATCCCTATATCCTTCCACAAAACCTCACTGCAGCCGGAAGGGGAGAGTACCTTCCCATAGCTCCCAATTCCACTCGAGAAGGAAGAGCTGCAAACCGAAGAATTGAAGTAGTATTAAGTCCACAATTAGATGAAATAAAACAGATCATCAATACGATAGACTAGATAATGGATTACAATCTTTTACCTGATACTGATATCAAAGTCAGTAAGATTTGTTTAGGGACGATGACTTGGGGCAGGCAAAATACTGAAGCTGAAGGCCACGAACAAATGGATTATTCACTAGATCAAGGCATTAATTTTTTTGATGTAGCCGAACTCTATCCCATTCCTGCCAATGCGGAAACCCAAGGGGAAACTGAACGTATCATTGGAACATGGTTCAAAAAAACAGGCCATAGAGACAAAATAATCCTGGCTACCAAAGTTGCAGGTCCGGGAGATTATACCAAACACATTCGTAAAAACCTTAGCTTTAAAAAAGCACACATCGAGGAAGCAATTGATAAAAGTCTACAAAGACTACAAACAGATTATATTGACCTTTATCAACTACACTGGCCAGAGCGCAATACCAACACCTTTGGGGTAAGAAATTTTCAATATGACCCCAACGATCCTTGGCAAGAAAATTTTGAAGTCGTTCTAGATGCATTGAGCGATAACATCAAAGCAGGAAAGATCAGGCACATTGGTCTATCCAATGAAAACCCCTGGGGAATCATGCGTTTTTTACAAGCCACCCAATCACCTGCCACCAAAATGATCACTGTTCAAAATCCCTATTCACTTCTCAATCGACTCTTTGAAGTTGGTAGTGCCGAAATATGCCACAGAGAAAACATAGGGCTCTTGGCATACTCTCCTTTGGCATTTGGTGTACTTTCAGGAAAATATCGTAATGGACAGATGCCCACCAACAGTCGCTTGGCTTTGTTTGAGCGTTTAGCCAGATACAGCGGAGAAAATTCCTTTAAGGCTACCGATCTTTATTATGAACTGGCTTCAGACCATGGATTTTCACTGACTGAACTCGCATTGGCATTTGTTAACGACCGCAGTTTTGTAACTTCCAATATCATTGGTGCCACTACCATGTTACAACTTAAAGAAAATATCGCAACCCATAAGGTCAAACTCTCAAGGGAAATTCTTAAAGCCATTGATGAAATTAATGAACTAATCCCAAATCCAGCTCCTTGAGGGCTATTGTTTTAGTCTGTGGGTAGCTTTTAAGACAGTTTCTATCAAAATTCATTTTAAATTCTGTTTTGGTTTATAAAGTTGTTTTGAAACTTTTTATCGCTTTGGGATTACCTTTGATTTTCTCTTTGAGTACTTTATAAAACCCTAGATTTTGGGCAAAGCTTTGATCAGCTCTTTTGTGTAAGGTTGTTGAGGATGGAAATACAATTCATCGGCTTCTCCCTCCTCTACCAAAATTCCTTTTTGCATAACCAAAATTCGATCGGCCATATATTTGACCAAATTTAAGTCGTGGGAAATAAAGAGGTAGGATAATTTCAATTTTTCTTTGAGATCATTGAGTAAATTAAGTACCTGAGCTTGTACTGAAATATCCAAAGCGGCTACAGATTCGTCTAATAACAAGAGTTGGGGTTCCGTAGCCAAGGCTCTGGCAATGACAACCCTTTGTCTTTGTCCTCCGGACATTTGATGTGGATAACGATGGTAAAGTTCCGCTCCCAAGCCTACCTGGTCAAACAATTGCAATACCCTCTTTTTTTGGGCATCTTTTCCTTTTACCAAACCATGAACATAAATGGGTTCTGCTATGGCATCCCCTATTTGTTTTAGTGGGTGAAGTGCCGCATAAGGGTCTTGAAAGACCAATTGGATTTCCTTGCGCAAGTCTCTCAATTCCGTAGGGTTGAATCCTAATATGGATCGTCCTTTATAGCGGATATCACCACCTGTAGGAGTATCGAGGTTTACTAAGGCGCGAGTGATGGTGGATTTCCCGCATCCAGATTCACCAACCAATCCCAAAGTCTCGCCCGGATAGAGGTCAAAACTCACTTCATTTACTGCCCTAAAGCTCTGGTTTTTTTTGAACCAATGTCGGGTCATGGGATATTCTTTCAACAAACCATCAACTTCTAACAGGGGATTTTGGCTGTAGATTTTTTGATGTTTTTTGGCTCTTGTGGCTTTAGAAATAGATTTAAAGCTTTTATGTTTTTTGGAAAAATCAGCCACTGTAGGCAACCGTTTCAGACGTTTATCGGATTTGGGTCGTGCATACAACAGACCTTGAGTGTAGGGGTCTTTAGGATTCTTAAATATGTCTGCTACGGTTCCGCTTTCAACCAACCTGCCTTGGTGTATCACCAGTACCCTATCGGCAAAGTGAGCCACTAAACTCAAGTCGTGGGAAATAAATAATACACTCATTTTATGAGCTTTTTGTTGCCCTTTGATTAGACTCAAAATTTCTTTTTGTACCGTAACATCCAGAGCTGTAGTGGGTTCGTCGGCGATCATCAACTTTGGGCTACTAATCAGCGCCATTGCAATCATCACCCTTTGTTTTTGTCCGCCACTGAGTTCATGAGGATAGGCTTTAAAAATTCGTTCCGGTTGGGGTAATTGAACCTTATCAAAAGCCTCCAATACCTTATAGCGGTAATCTTGAGGTTTTCCGATCTTACTTTGTTGCATGCGTTCCATCACCTGAGGGCCACAGCGCATACTGGGATTTAGACTCGACTGTGGCTCCTGAAAAACCATACCTAGGTTCCTCCCTCTAATGGTTTGCCAATCTTTTTGGGACAAATATGAGAGTTCCTGCCCGCTCAACTTCATTTTTTGACTACTCACGGTCAATGGGGTTTGAAACAACAAACCTGCAATGGAAAGAGCGGTCAATGATTTTCCGCTGCCGGACTCCCCCACGATGGCAAGGATCTCATTGTAATTGATAACAAAAGAAAACCTATTGATAAGCAATCGCCCCTGGAACGATATGGACAAATCCTCTACTTGCAATAGTGGTTTTTTTTCTGTCATAAATAAATAATCTCGTTAGCTTCTAAAAGGGTTCTAAAGGCCTTCAACAAATCTTTTTCCTGAGCGTAAAAACTATTAACCCTAAATTCGATAAACATTGAGCGGATTAAAAAAGCCCTCGGAAATAAAAATTATTTTACCAAACTCAGCGCATATTCGGTCATTTTCATAGAAAGATTCAGGCGATCGATTTTCGAAAAATTGGCGTTGTATTTTGGCCACAAAAAGTTCTTTTTCCATTACTAAGTGATAATCAAAGGTTTTTTTTGGGAGATTTCTATAACCAAAAAAAACAATTAGTTGGGTTCAATTTTTAGAAATATTTTTAATCATTTCCAATCCACCTTCAAGGTAAACATAAATATCTTTTGTGAAAGGATCACTCAAAGAACTTTTGTTTTTGTTAACTTCATCTTTAAGATGACCCAATCGAACTACAATTAAATCTTCCTCTGGGACAACCAATATATACTGGCCTAAGTGCCCTCGCATCATAAAAACTTTTTTACCTCTAAAATCATCCAACCACCATCCGTATCCATATTGGGGACTCTCCTCGAATCGTGGTTTAATTGAAAGTTCAACAAAAGAAGAGTCCAACAGTTTAGTGCCATTCCATCTACCGTGATTTTTATAGAGTTTTCCGATTCGTGCAAAATCACGAGCATTGGTAGCCAAACAACAAAAGGCTTTTTCCATTCCTTTTTCTTCGCTGTCGAGTTGCCAAAGAGCTGTTTTTTCTGCTCCCAAAGGTTGCCATAATTTCTCAGTCAAGTAGTCACTTAAAGTTTTGCCAGTCGCTTTTTTGATGACCATACCCAATAGTTGGGTAGTACCACTTTTATAACGAAATTTCTCACCCGGTTTTTCGGTGATGGGCTGATCAATTATCAGTGCATCCAAATCCTTAATAAAGTAGGAGGCAGAGGTGACTGAAAAAGGGTTATAATATTCTTCACTCCATTTTTGACCAGAAGCCATACTGGATAGATCTCCTACAGTCACCTGATCGGCATATGGGCCTTTGAGGTCGGGTATAAAATCTACTACTTTTTGATCCAAACTCTTTATATCTCCATCCTGGATGGCAATTCCCATCAAAGCAGAGACTACACTTTTAACCACTGAAAAGGAGTTGCTTTTGGAATCTCTCCCAAAACCATCGTAATATTTTTCATAAAGAATACTATCGCTCTTAATCACTAAATAAGCAACGGTTTTTCGATCCTTATGATAGTCCTCCAAGGCATTGCTGGTGGGGAATTGGTTGTAGAAATCATGCAATGGCCAGGGCTGAGGTTTTGCAGATTTTAAAATACTATCATTATAGAATTTTTTATAGTCAGTCAAATAAGCGGTAGTATGTCCAGTCAAATAAACGGTACTAATGCCCGTCAAAAGATAATTATATTTGGAAACATAGATTAAAGAAAAAACCATGGCCAAAAAAAGTACGAGGCCTAATAAAATTTTTTTCATCTTTTTTGAGTGCTAAAGTACAGCAAATTGTTTAGGAAAACCCTCCAATTCAAGAAGTTGACGTTTTACATCAATCCCTCCAGAATATCCCACCATAGATCCATCACTACCGATCACACGGTGACAAGGGACTGCAATTAGTATGGGGTTTTTGGCAATGGCAGCCGCTACTGCCCTTACCATTTTGGCATCACCACATGCTTGAGCGACCTTGACATAGGCTAAGGAGGTACCATATGGAATACGGCTGATCAACTTCCAAATCTTGACCTGAAAATCTGTTCCTTTCAATCGAATGGGAAAGCTGAATTCACGTCGCTTTACTTGAAAGAATTCGTTTATTTGTTGAATTACTTTTTGCATCAATAGAGAGGGCAACACAGAATTTTCTTGGATTTCACCCACAAAAAAAATACGTGTAACTTCATGATTTTCAATTACTACGCATAAATTTCCTGCATCACTTTTATAATACGCTTGCTCCATTTAGCGAATAGTGTTCTAAGACAAAAAGATACATAAAGTTAAACAAAAAGTCAAAAAGAGGATTTTTTGTCTAAATATTAAAGGAAATTTAGGCGAGTAATTTAGCTGCTTCTTTGGCGTGATAAGTTGCGATAAGGTTGGCTCCTGCCCTTTTAAAAGCCAGCAATTGTTCCATCATGACCGTATCGTGATCCAACCAGCCTTTTTCAGCAGCAGCTTTGAGCATCGCGTATTCTCCACTGACTTGATAGGCAGCAATAGGAGCTTCAATATTTTCGCGGATGTCTCTAATGATGTCAAGGTATGCCAATCCAGGTTTGATCATCACGATATCGGCACCTTCTTCTATGTCTCTTAGGGTTTCTGTGATGGCTTCCAAGCGATTGGCCGGATCCATCTGGTAGCTGCGTTTGTCTCCAAAGCCTGGGGACGAATCTAGGGCCTGCCTAAAGGGTCCATAAAAAGAGGAGGCATATTTGGCACTGTAACTCATTATACCGGTATCGATCAAACCTGCCTCGTCCAACACGGTTCTTATACTCAACACACGACCGTCCATCATGTCACTGGGTGCTACAAAATCGGAACCGGCTAGGGCATGACTCAAAGCCATTTTTGACAAGACCTCAACGGAGGGATCATTGAGGATCTTACCCTCTTCCACGATGCCATCGTGACCGAAGGAGGAATAGGGATCCAAGGCCACATCACTCATGACCACCATCTCGGGAGTGATGGATTTGACAGTTCTTATTGCCTTTTGCATCAATCCCTCAGGATTGACTGCCTCAGTACCCTTGTTGTCTTTAAGGGCATCGTCAACCTTAACAAACAATAGTACCGCTTTGATTCCCAAATCCGCTATGGCTTTCAACTCATTTCGGAGTAAATCCAAACTCAAACGGTAGCAACCGGGCATGGCTACAATGGGATCTTTTACCTCAGTCCCCTCTGCAACAAACAAAGGGAGCATCAAATCGTTACAGGTCAATTGATTTTCACTGACCAAGTGCCGGAGTGCGGGGCTTTGTCTGAGTCTTCTGTTTCTTTGGTTGGGATACATAAGTTAAATATAATGGTTATTAATAAGTTATACCCAAGCTCTAGGATTTTCAAGCACTTTGACCAGTTCTTCCTCTCTGCTATTGGGATCAGGCTTGTGGTTGTATTTCCACTGAACATTTGGCGGAAGGCTCATCAAAATGCTTTCAACCCTTCCATTGGTTTTCAATCCAAAAAGGGTGCCTTTGTCGTGGATCAAATTAAACTCCACATAACGTCCCCTCCTGACTTCCTGCCATTGGCGCTGGGCATCAGAGTAGAAGATGTTTTTCCTTTTTTCAACTATGGGCACATAGGCCTGCAAAAAACTATCCCCTACCCCTGTCACAAAGTTATACCAGTTTTTGGTAGAGTGTTTGTCGTCGGGTCTCAAATAATCAAAAAATAACCCGCCAACCCCACGGGTTTCACCACGGTGTGCATTCCAAAAATATTCATCGCAGCGTTTTTTGTATTTAGGGTAAAAGTCTTTGTCGTGCTCATCACAAGTTTTTTTGCATACTTGGTGAAAGTGCCGGGCGTCTTCTTCAAACAGGTAATAAGGAGTGAGATCTTGTCCCCCTCCAAACCATTGGTCTTGCAATTCGCGCCGGCTGTTGTAGAGTTCAAAATACCGCCAGTTAGCATGAACAGTGGGAACAAAAGGATTTTTAGGATGAATGACCATGCTGAGTCCACAAGCAAAAAAATCTCCGACCTTGACCTTAAAATAATTTTTCATACTTTCAGGAAGTTCCCCGTGAACGGCAGATATGTTGACCCCTCCTTTTTCAAAAACCGCACCATTTTCTATGACTCGGGTTCGTCCGCCACCGCCGCCCGAGCGCTCCCAAATATCTTCTTTAAAACGGGCTTTTCCATCTACCTCTGTCAGTTTTTGTGTGATCTTGTCTTGTAAGTTTTCAATGTAACGGTTAAATTTTTTTTTCATACCAATATTGGGGGGTTTAGTATTCATATTCTTTTACGGCATCTACAAAAGCTTTGGCATGATCAACAGGAATGTTAGGCAGAATGCCGTGACCCAAGTTGACGATATAACGATCTTTACCAAATGCATTTATCATTTGCTTGACTTGTGTTTTGATCTCAGGAATGGGAGACAATAATCGAGAGGGATCAAAATTGCCTTGTAGTGTGATTTGTCCACCGGAGAGATATCTGGCATTTCGCGCAGAGCAGGTCCAGTCAATTCCCAAAGCGGATGCACCAGATTTACTCATTTCTTGAAGGGCAAACCAACACCCTTTACCGAAAACTATAACAGGAACTGAGTCACCCAATGCATTGACTATTTGTTCAAGATAGGGCCAAGAAAATTCCTGATAATCAACAGGAGACAGTAGTCCACCCCATGAGTCGAAAAGTTGAATCACATCGGCACCCGCCTTTACCTTTTCCCTCAGATAGGCTATAGTGGTGGTAGTGATTCTTTGTAAAAGTTCTTTGGCCATTTCGGGTTCTTGAAAACAAAAGGCTTTGGCACGGTTAAAATTTTTGGAACCCTGCCCTTGAACAGCATAGCACAATAATGTCCAGGGTCCACCAGCAAAGCCAATCAATGGTACCCGGTCATTGAGTGCTCTTTTGGTCATGCGGACAGCCTCAAAAACATATACCAGATGTTCTTCTACATCGGGTAGAATAACCTGATCCAAGGCAGCTTTACTTTTAATGGGCTGTGGAATATAAGGACCGATACCGTCGCGCATTTCAACTTCAATATTCATGGCTTGTAAGACCACCAATATGTCACTAAAAATTATGGCTGCATCTACCCCCACTTGGTCAATGGGCATAAGGGTGATTTCTGTGGCCAATTCAGGAGTCTGACAACGGGTAAAGAAGTCATATTTTTCTTTTAACTTCATAAAATCGGGCAAATAGCGACCGGCCTGACGCATCATCCAAACAGGTGGTCTTTCAATAATCTCGCCTTTTAGGGCTTGTAAAAGCAATTCATTCCTCATGGAGGGTAATATGATTTTTTAGTGATAAAAAAAGTTGAGACTCACTGGGCTCCTTAGCGACGGTGTATTGGGAAGTATGAAACGCAACTTCCTTGGCGGTAGAGTTACCCAAACAAAAACTATGGACATTTTCAAATCCGTTACTTTGGGCATAGCCTCGTACCCCACTGGGACTGAAAAAAAGGATCCCGTCAAATTGACCTTTTACGGTATGTTCTTGCAAATGGGTGGTATAAACTTCAATGGGATTAATATGCATACCTCTAACGGGTAAAATTTCTTCTAAATCAGGAGTTCTGAGCTTTCCACAAAAATATGAAAATGACTCATTTTGGTAGTTTTTTGCTAAAAAATGGGCTAATTCTAACGAATTTTGGGCGATTTTAGCCACTTTTTGGTCATTTTTGGCTAAAAGCGATGCAGTCTTCTTTCCCACACAATAAATTTTTTTTCCTTCTATAATTTTTCGGATTTTAGTAGAGGATAAAACCGCATTGACTGCATTTTGACTAGTAAATATAATACGATCAAAAATCCCATCAATTTTGGGATCTTCCAGGAAACTAATTTTGATAAACGCTTGCTCAACCAAACTGAATTTATGCATGAGTATTCGCTTTCTAAAATTTTGAGATAATATTTTGGTAGATAGCAATTTCATTCTTTACTATATTTAATGTTTGTGATGATTTGATGCCCTCCTTTGGATAATACCTCCTCAGCGGCCTGAACGGCTAAATCTTTACCATCGGCCATTTTTACTTTCTTAAAAGTAGTGGCAGCAATTTGTCCATCCAAAGAAAAAACACCTCCCTTAAACTGAATTTTATCTTGAACTAAAATAGCAACTGCTCCAATGGGTGCAGAACAGCCTCCCTCGAGTATTCGGAGAAAATCTCTTTCTATATCAACACATTCACGGGTGGGTTGATGGTTTATTTTTTTTAAAAGTTCTATTAGTTCGGTGTCCTCTGCCCTGCAAACAACCCCAATGGCTCCTTGAGCCGGAGCAGGAATCATCCATTTCAATTCTTGAAAATGAGATCCCAGGAGTTCGACTCTTTCCAGACCTGCTTTGGCAAAAACAGCACCTTCCCAATCGCTTGAAAATAATTTATCCATTCGGGTTTGGACATTACCGCGCAGATTGACAACGTGATGATGGGGATAGCGGTGCAACCATTGTGCTTTGCGTCTCAAACTACCCGTGGCAATGGTTGAAGCTTTTTGCAAATCTGCCTTGTGGTTTTGAACCAAAACATCTAAAGCACTGCCCCTTTCCAACACAGCAACCAACTGGAGTCCATCCGATAATTGAGTAGGAACATCTTTGAGGCTGTGAACAGCCAGATCGATACGGTTTTCCAACAGGGCAATGTCTAGTGATTTAGTAAAAACTCCTTGAATCCCCATGGCATAAATAGGTTGATTAAGGTTGAGGTCACCATCACTCTTGGTGGCAACTAATTGGGTCTTCAGGTGTGAGTCTTCCAGCAGGTCACTGACCTTCTGGGCCTGCCACAGCGCCAATTGACTGTCTCGGGTCCCAATGCGAAGGGTTTTGTCAAACATCTAAATCTGAATCCAATTGAAAAACATGCTGTAGCAATGCCATGGTTTGATCAGCTTTCGAGGGATTTTCTTTTAAATAACTGGCTACTTTTCCCGTCAGTCGATAAACGATTTGAGAAAACTCCTGAGTCTTTTCCTGTTCTTTTTGTTGACCATCAAGTAATTTTTTCTTCAAGGCTTTGAGCGTGGGAGCAAATTTTCTGTGGTCAACCCACTGGAAAAATTCTGCTTTTACCTGATCTAATATCTCGTTGGCTTGAGGAATAAACTGTTCTCTTTTTTTAAGGGCATCATTGGTCAGTTGAGACAACTCGTCTAGGTTTATTAGGGTAATGTTTTCAAGCTCTTTTAATTTGGTATCGACATTTGAGGGAACAGACAAATCCAAAATCAATAAGGGTTTCTCTTTAGGTATCATTGAGGCCTCTACCGTGATGTCTTGGGCACCGGTAGCCACGATCATGATGTCCGAATGTGCAATTTCAGATTTTAATTCACTGATTTTTTTTACTACCAGGTTGAATTTTCCAGCCACCTTTTGGGCACTTTCTTCCGAGCGATTGACAAGCACAATTTGGTCATTTCGGGTATGTTTGATAAGATTTTCACAGGTATTTCTCCCAATTTTTCCGGTACCAAATAAAAGGATATTTTTTTGATTGACATCTTTTACATGCTCTTGAATATAGTGCACTGAGGCAAAAGAAATAGAGGTGGCTCCAGAGGATAATTGGGTTTCGGTTTTGATGCGTTTACTGGACTGAATGACAGCATTGACCAATCTTTCGGAAAAGCCATTTACCATATGCAATTTTTTCGAGTTTGAAAAACTTCTTTTAAGTTGGCCTATGATCTCAAAATCACCGATGATTTGACTCTCCAAACCACAACCCACACGAAAAACATGGTTAAGGGCCTTTCGATCACTTAAAACGTAACCTTTTTCTAAAAAAAATAGCCTGTCACCACCGGAGAAGGCACACAAATAATCAATCAATATTTTGGGATCCTCAACAATCCCCATTAATTCCGTACGATTACAGGTAGAGATGACCATCAATTCCTCCAAGCCATCCATCTTGGCCCGGGCCAAAAGTCTTTCGGACTGTTCTTTGTCCAAACTAAAATTACCTCGGGTGGCCAAATCGGCATTCTTATGACTTAAACCAACAACACAATAGGGTATAATATTTTTCAAAAGTCTAGTCTAAATTCCTATGCAAAATTAACAAGAGGGGTATTGAAAAAACAACGCCAGAGGAACTATTATCAACCAATTAGGTTTTTTGCTTTCTTTTTTTTTAAAATACCTTTAAATATAATAATTTTGAAAGGAATTCAAGAAAATTAATTAGAATAATTCTAAATAAGGAATTGTAGAAAAACAACGATAGCGGAACAATGGACAAGACGATAATTGATAACGGTTTTAATATATTGAGATACAAAAATGAAGACGACAAAATCCTCAAGTACCAGGAGGCGGTCAGTCAGGAATTTATTCAGTTTCATTTTTGCCAAAAGGGATCGGGTAACTTTGAGTTTAATGGGGGGAGTTATCAGCTTCCTCTAATGTCCAAAAATGTGATTTTGCTGTACAATCCCCAAAAAGCTTTGCCCATAGACTTGAATTTAACCCCCGATTCGGCCTTGGTAAGTTTGGTGATTTCGATCAAAAAATTTCACAGTTTATTTTCTGAGGACGCCGATCACATTCATTTTTTAAGTCCTGAAAACAATACCAAAAAATACTATGACACCAGGCCCATCAGTCCTGCCATGAGTGTGGTTTTGAGTCAAATCCTAGAAACTAAACTCCACGAGAGTATTCAGACCCTCTATTTTAAAGGGAAAGTCTATGAATTGTTGAGTTTGTTTTTCAATAAAAGTGAGGATGCCGATGTGGAACAATGTCCCTTTTTGATGGATGAAGAAAATGTGAGAAAAATCAGAAAAGCCAAGGAAATCATATTAAATCAAATGACAGAACCCCCCACCCTTCAGGAGCTTTCTGCCGAAATCGGTCTCAATATTAAAAAACTTAAAGAAGGATTTAAGCAAATCTACGGGGATACGGTCTACGGCTATTTATTGGATCATAAAATGAATGAAGCGCGAAGCATGCTCAACTCCAGGCAATACAACATCAATGAAATCAGCCTCAAGCTTGGTTATAGTACTTCGAGTCATTTTATTGCGGCCTTCAAAAAGAAGTTTGGCACGACTCCCAAAAAATATTTAATGTCTGTATCTTCGTAAAAAAATGTAGATGAGAGGTGCGTTATTGATCAACTTGGGCTCTCCAGACAGCCCCGACCCAAAAGATGTTAAGAGATATTTAAGCGAGTTCCTGATGGACGAACGGGTGATTGACCTTCCCAAGCCCTTGAGAACTTTTTTGGTAAAAGGAATCATTTTGAACACCCGCCCCAAAAAGTCTGCGAAGGCTTATAAAAAAATATGGTGGGAAGAAGGATCCCCTTTGATTGTACTGTCCAAAAGATTACAAGAGGCCGTTCAGAAAAAAGTTTCTGTACCGATGGGCCTTGCCATGCGATATGGTTCTCCCTCAATAGAACAGGGTATTAAGTCATTGGTCGATCAAGGTGTAGATGAAATCTTGTTGATACCTCTGTATCCTCAATTTGCCATGGCTACTACAGAGACTATACTGGTAATGGCTGAAGAAATTAGAAAGGCTAAATATCCTGAATTAGAATTTACGATACTGCCATCTTTTTACAACCAAAAGGACTACATCAGAGTTCTTTCACAGAGTATTCAAGAAGATTTAACAGATAAAAAATGGGAGCACTTACTGTTTTCATATCACGGTGTCCCCGAGCGACATATTCGAAAATCTGATATTACCAAGTCACATTGTAAGATCGATAAAAGCTGTTGCCAAACAACCTCCGAAGCCCATCAATATTGTTATCGTCACCAGTGTTACGAAACCACTCGCCAAGTAGCTGAGTACCTCGAATTAAATGAAGGGAGTTATTCTACCTGTTTCCAGTCCCGACTTGGGGTTGACCCTTGGTTGCAGCCCTATACAGACCAGACGGTTGCCCGGTTTGCCAAAAAAGGAATTAAAAATATGGCCATTGTCACACCTGCTTTTGTATCTGACTGTCTTGAAACTCTTGAGGAAATTGGGATGGAGGCAGTAGAAGATTTTGAAGAAAAAGGTGGTGAGGAACTTCATGTGATTCCCTGTATCAACACAAGAACAGACTGGGTAAATGTAATAAGCCGCTGGATTGACCAATGGGCCAAAGCAGAATCTGTATCCTCTGCATGAAAGGTGGGTCTGCATCTTTTGGCACCCAAGCCATACCAAAGTTATTGATCAAACAGGCTGTGCCGGCTTCCATCGGTATACTAGTCATGTCACTTAATATTTTGATCGATACTATCTTTGTTGGACAATGGATTGGTGCCAACGCCATTGCTGCCATTAATGTGGTGTTGCCGGTTTCTTTTTTTATTGCTGCATTGGGTATGGCCATAGGTTTGGGTGGCAGTTCTATCATCTCCCGATCCCTAGGGAACAATGATATTGCGAAGGCCACCAAAACCTTTGGCAATCAAATTGTTTTAACTTTTTCTCTAACCACCAGTCTTGTTCTTTTTGGATTGCTTTATGTTGACAGTATCATCCCTGCTTTTGGAGGAAAAGGCGCACTTAATGAGCCGGCGAAAATCTACTATACTATAGTACTCTATGGCGTACCTGTTTTGGGTTATTGTATGATGGGTAATAATGTTATTCGGGCGGTGGGCAAACCCAAAAATGCCATGTACGCCATGATGCTACCTTCGATTTCAAATTTGATTTTGGATTATGTATTGATTTATGTTTTCGATTTTGGAATGCATGGTGCTGCATGGGCTACTACCCTGTCCTATGGTGTTTGCGCCCTCTACATTCTTTTCTTCTTCAGTTCAAACCGTTCGGAGTTACATCCCAATATCAGTGATTTTAAATTGGATACCGGAATCACTAAAGAAATCGGTGCACTAGGATTTGTAACCTTAGCCAGACAAGCAGTGGTAAGTATTTCGGTATTATTGGTCAATAACTTACTATTCAGCTTGGGGGGGGAATCGACAGTTGCGGTCTATGCTATCATCAGCCGTCTTTTGATGTTTTCACTTTTCCCTGTGTTGGGTATTACTCAGGGGTTTATTCCCATTGCGGGTTTCAATTACGGTGCCAAGAATAAAAAAAGGGTGGAGGAGGTCATCCAAACAGCAGTACTTTATGCGACGGGTTTTGCAACTTTAGTTTTCCTGATGATCAATGTTTTTTCGAATTCCATAGGGGGCATTTTTACCAATGAACCCTTAGTTCTTGAAAAAGCACCTGCAGCCATTCGATGGGTATTTCTAACCACACCGATTGTGGGTGTTCAATTGATCGGTGCGGCTTACTACCAAGCCATCGGTAAAGCACTCCCTGCACTGCTACTCACCCTGACCCGTCAAGGGTTTTTCTTTATTCCCTTGCTGTATTATTTACCGAATTTTTGGGGTATTGACGGAGTTTGGCTGGCTTTCCCAATTGCAGAATTACTCGCGGCTGTCGTTACCGGTAGTTTTTTGGTTTATGAACTCAGAAAATATCTTAATTCTTAAGGGTTTACCCCCAAAATAAAAATCTAAATTTGTTTAAGTTTTTGTAATTTATATTTCTGATATTAGTTCTAGAATAATTACATAAATCAACCTATAAGCTAATGGAGTATTACAATTATATTAAATCATTACATTTAATTTTTGTTGTCACCTGGTTTGCCGGATTGTTTTATGAACCACGCTTATTTATCTATCATATTGAAGCTTCAAAAAAAAGCTCTCCCACAAAAGAAATTTTGGAAAAACAACTCAAAATCATGTCTCGCAGATTGTGGTACATAATTACTTGGCCGTCAGCGATTCTTGCAAGTCTATTTGCCATCTGGTTACTGATTTTGATCCCCGAATGGTTAAATGAATCCTGGATGTTGATTAAAACAGTATTCATCCTGTTACTATATGCCTACCACCTGAAAACTCACCAAATGTTCTTGGAATTGCAGCGCGATGAAATTCGATATTCCTCCAACTTCATGCGGATCTGGAATGAAGGGGCAACCCTATTTTTATTTGCCATCGTTTTCCTGGCCATTGTTAAAAGTGCTATTCATTGGGTTTTTATGGTATTGGGAACATTGGGGCTGATATTCTTTATAATATTGGCTATTAAACTTTACAAAAGGTTTAGAGAGAAATTTGCTGAAGATGAGCATTAACATTCTTAGACGTATTTCGCTGCGAACCCAAATTTTTATCTCAATGATATTGTTGGTATTTATTGCCTGCCTTTTGATTTTGGCAGCAACCTTTTTCCAATATCAAAATGAGTCGATTGATTACAATATTTTTCGATTGAATCGAAAGGAAAGTCAACTAAAAAAGCAAATTGATTATTTGGTCGAAAAAAATGATTTACTTAAAAAAAATGACAGCATTTGGTCTCGTTATAAAGAAGAATTTAGTGCAGTTATAAAAATTCACAATGTTAATTATTCAGTTTTTAATTTAGAGGGGCAACCCCTTTTCACTTCTTTTCTACCTTTAAAAATAATTGCCAATGACTATAGTTTGGAAGCCGATTTTTTGACTTCAATTTTAGAAAATTCAGATGGCCGAATACTGGAAAAAAACAACGACGAAATTGGAAAATTTCAATCTTCATATAGTATACTTAAAGACAGTTTTGGCAATTCTTACGGGATATTGTTCTTTCCTTATTTTGAAGATGTTTCATTTTCTGAGAACGAATTGAATACTTTTCTCCAAAGCTTATATCAAATCTATCTATTGATGCTCGTGGTAGCGATTGTTATGGCCTATTTTATCTCTAGATACATTTCCCGTTCACTTGAAACTTTCCGAGAAAAAATTGACCAAACTGGCCTTTTAAAAGAGAATGAAAAAATACAACTTAAAAATGCTCCAAGAGATATTGCAAGTTTGATCAATTCCTATAACAAAATGATTGATGAACTTGAAAAAAGTGCCACTTTGCTGGCGCGAACACAGAGAGAACAGGCTTGGCAAGAAATGGCCAAGCAGGTCGCCCATGAAATCAAAAACCCATTGACACCCATGAGACTTACGGTTCAGAATTTTCAGAGAAGGTTCTCCAACAATGATCCCGAAAATGCCAAAAAAATTGAAGAGTTTTCCCACACACTTCTGGAACAAATCGATACGATGAGTGATGTGGCCAATGCATTCTCAGATTTTGCTACGCTACCCAAACCCAAACTGGTAATATCTGATTTGGTAAAAATTACACGTAGGTCTTTGGAAATTTTTGAAGGTGACATTATAGCATTTAAAACTTCAGATGATGAAATTAGATTAAGCTTGGACAGAACGCAATGGATCAGAGTGACCACAAATATTATCCAAAATGCCCTTCAAGCAGCTAAACAAGGTGAAAATCCCAAAATTCAAGTCTCCATCAAAAAAGGAGATAAAAATGTAAAAGTTTTTTTCGCCGATAATGGGGTTGGAATACCCAAATCTATTCAATCAAAAGTATTTGAGCCCAAATTCACAACCAAAACCAAAGGGATGGGCTTGGGATTGGGGATTGTAAAAAACATCATTGACTCACACAAAGGAAAAATAGAATATAACACCAGTGAAAGAGGTACCACTTTTATTGTTACTCTAAAATTGTAAAAATGATAGGTAAATTGACATTGATTGAAGTTCAAGACAACATTGGATGGGTCAAAATTAATCGCGAAAAAAAACTCAACGCCCTCAACCGAGAATTGATTGACGAATTACATGAACGAATGGTGAATTTTCAAAACAATCCTGATGTGAAAGTCATTGTCATAACTGGAGGCGGTGACAAAGCTTTTGTCGCGGGGGCAGATATTTCAGAGTTTTCGAATTTTGGATTCAAAGAAGCAGCAGCAATGGCATGTCATGGAAATCGAGTATTGTTTGATTTCATTGAAAAATTGGAAAAACCTGTTATTGCAGCAATTAATGGTTACGCATTGGGAGGGGGACTAGAACTTGCAATGTCCTGTCATTTGAGAATCGCTACCCAAAAGGCCAAAATGGGATTGCCCGAGGTTACGCTGGGAATTATTCCAGGTTATGGAGGAACTCAACGACTACCTGCTCTGATAGGCAAAGGCAATGCCATGGAGATGATTTTGACTGGAGATATGATCGATTCTGAAAAGGCATTAAAAATGGGATTGGTTAATCAGGTAGTCCCTGAAGAAAAGCTATTAGAAACGACCATCATTATGGCAGAAAGAATAATGAAAAATGCACCTAACTCAATCAAATGCGCCATTAAATCAATAAATTCAGCTGATGGGACCCCAAAAGGATTTCAAGAAGAAAATTTTCAATTTTCAAATTGTTTTGGTACATCTGATTTTCAGGAAGGAGTTACTGCTTTTTTTGAGAAAAGAAAACCAAAGTTTTAAATCTTTTGAATACCTTGGCTAATGATTTGATCTAGCATTTGTAATAAAGCATTAGGCTCTTGTTCACTAAGTTTGATGGTTGCCTTTACTTCCAAACTAACTTTAATTCCAATTGGAATAGGGAAATGTTCAAATTGGGCGAGCTTACATGAGTTATTTATACACAATGCAACTACGGTTGCACAGGCAATTTGTTCGAACAATTTGAGCAAACCCTTTGAAAAAAATTTTTTCGATTGTCCATTTTTACATCAGGCTCCTTTGGGAAAAATTATTGCAGCCGATTGGTTTTTATGACTTTTTCTCCAAAGTCTTTTATTTTTGAAGGGTCAAAGCAGATATCTTAGGGATTATCAAAACTGAGTCTCCATAACGAAGGTTATAGGAGTCACATGGAGTTCCCCTGACTAATGAAGATTTACTAATCAATTTGACATGGTGTTTTCAGAAACACCAAATGGTTGGGGGTACATCATATGTGCTTTGGTGATTGGATACTATAATTAGGGACCACTTGTCTGGCATTTTAAATGGGTTAGAGAATTCGAAACTCGCACCCAAAATATTCAGATACTTTAAGAAAAAAAGTTTAGCTAATCAACTGATTTTTTTTGTGCTTCGTATCCAAAAAAACGATAAAAAACCTGGATATAATGAAAAATGATCAGGGTATAAATGAACGTTAGGTAATACAGTAATGTAAAAGGGTAATAAAACTTTTTTTAAAGGCAAAAACTTAGATTCACTTTTTGTAAATGATTAATCACAAAACTCATCGAAAGCCTGAATCAAATTTTCTGCAATTAATTGTGCAGTACGACCCTCAATGTGATGTCTCTCTATCATATGTACCAACTCCCCATCTTTAAATAATGCCAAACTTGGAGAGGAGGGAGGAAAAGGAACCATCTTGGCTCTTGCTGCATCGGTTGCATCACGATCTACTCCTGCAAATACAGTATACAAATGATCAGGAGTGTTGGAGTTATTTAATGAAATTCTAACCGCAGGACGAGCATTAGCAGCAGCGCATCCACAAACAGAGTTTACAACGACAAGAGCTGTTCCTAATTTTGACATGGCAGATTCTACATCATCCGTAGACAACAATTCTTTGAAACCAATGGTTGTCAACTCGTCTTTCATTGGCCTAACTATTTCTTCTGGATACATATTTAATTTTTTGGTAAAGATAAAAAACTCCCTATTTATTCAAGCGGGACAAACAATCTTTTATTGACATTTGTATCTTTACATCATCAATAGGACAAGCTTATGATTAAGTGGGTTGCCGCTGTAATAGGTTATTCTTTTTTAAGGTTTCCAGGGGCCATTTTAGGGTTTGTGATTGGAGGTTTTCTTGAATTTTTATCCAAAAATACCATCCAAATCAGAACATCGTCTTTTGCTATCAAGCCAGAAACATTTCAATTGAATTTATTGGCTCTTTCGGCGTTGATTATCAAAGCTGATGGCAAAGTCCAAAAAAAGGAGCTTGACTTTGTAAGAAGCTTCTTCATTGGCCAATATGGAAAAGAGCGTGCAGATTCGATTTTTAAAACTTTCAATACTCAAATCAAAAACGAGACCCAACATCTCGAGCAACTGACACAGGTTTTTGTTCAGCAAACCGCCTATGAAACCCGTTTGCAGATTCTTCATTTTCTTTTTGGAATTGCGAATGCAGACGGTAATATTTCTGATCTGGAACTGCAAAAGCTCTTACAAGTAGCTTCGGGAATGCGACTGCGCTTGCCGGATTTTGAAAGTATCAAAGCTATGTTTGTAAAAAATACTGATAATGCATACAAAATTCTTGAGATTGATTCCAATGCCAGCGAGGATGAAATAAAGGGTGCCTATCGAAAGATGGCAAAAAAATACCACCCTGACAAACTCCGTGGACAAGATCCGGCAATGATTAAAGGAGCAGAGGAAAAATTCAGAGAAGTCCAAAAAGCATATGAAACATTGATGCGTCAAAAAAATAATTAAAATTCTTTTATTTTATGGAAAAGTTTTTGTTTTATTTCGATTTGGGCTTTGATCATGTACTTGACATAGCAGGATTGGATCACTTTTACTTTCTTGTAGCCTTATCACTTCCATTTACTTTCAGGAATTGGAGAAAACTATTATTGTGGGTAAGTGTTTTTACTTTAGGACATTCTTTATCCCTTTTGATTACTCATTTTGATTGGATAAAAATAGACGCAACATTGGTTGAGTTTTTAATTCCCTTAACCATCTGCATCACTTGTCTTTCAATACTTTTTCAAAAACAGCATAGCCATCTCCAAGGAAGTTGGATCAACATGATCACCTTATTTTTTGGATTGGTTCATGGTTTTGGTTTTGGACGATATTTTAAAATGATAGCTTCTGAGGGAGAGGCAATCCTGGGTCTTTTAAAATTTGCTTTAGGGGTTGAATTTGCCCAGATATTTATAGTGATATTTGTACTTTTGATCAATTGGTTAGTCATTACATTCCTTAAAATTCAAAGTCTCAAGTGGAAATGGGTTGTTGCTTCAATGGTGTTGTCTCAAGCCCTTTTAATGACCTCAAATAACTGGCCATTTTAAGTTAAATTAGCAAGCATGTACTCAGAAAAGCAAAAAAGATACGATCAGGCCTACATGAAAATGGCTCAAACTTGGGGGGAACTTTCTCATTGTAAGCGTAAAAAAGTAGGGGCGTTGATCGTAAAAAATAGAATGATAATTTCCGACGGATACAATGGTACCCCGTCGGGTTTTGAAAATGAGTGTGAAGACGAAGAACATTATACCAAATGGTATGTTCTTCATGCCGAAGCAAATGCAATATTGAAAGTAGCTGCTTCAACCCAATCATGTATGGGTGCGACTTTGTATATTACGCTCTCCCCCTGTAGAGAATGCAGCAAATTAATTCATCAAGCGGGTATCAAAAGAGTGGTTTACTCGCTGAGGTATAAAGACATTTCTGGTCTTAATTTTCTGGAAAAAGCAGGTGTAATTTTGACACAATTAGATTTACCCTAAAAGCTAAACCAGCCTATGAAAAAAAATATAGTTCTTTTTACTATTGTATTACTTTCAATTTCTATCGGTTATTTGTTGGGTACAGAAAAAAAAATTATGATGTCCTATCAGCAAAATTCATGGGGTATAAATAAACTGGAGCGATTATTGAAATACATCGAAAATGATTATGTGGATAGGATTGACACAGACAGTTTGGTAGGAGAAGTTATTGAAGATATTGTCAGTCGTTTGGATCCCCATTCAATATATATTCCTTCACATCAAAGACAAATTATTGCCGAGAATATGCAAGGAAACTTTTACGGTATAGGAGTCAGTTTTTTAATGTCTAAAGACAGTGTTG
The DNA here is from genome assembly GCA_913020295.1 of uncultured Flavobacteriaceae bacterium. Classification (GTDB taxonomy): domain Bacteria; phylum Bacteroidota; class Bacteroidia; order Flavobacteriales; family Flavobacteriaceae; genus UBA8316. The sequence goes on from CAJWAA010000001.1 coordinate 247,621, forward strand.
CAATAGTTCGAGTATTGGAAGGCGGACCGAGTGAAGCAGCCGGTGTGCTGGGAGGGGATCGGATTTTGATTGCCAACGAGGATACATTATTCAATAAAAACTACTCTACGGATAAGATCATGCAAACTTTGAAGGGAAAGCCTGGAACCTCAGTTGATTTAACAATCTACCGCAAATCGGAAGACAAAATGATCCAATTGGAAATGAAAAGGGGAAAAGTCCCCATACCCAGCGTTGATTCATATTATTTAATCAATAGAACATTGGGCTACTTGAAAATCAACCGCTTTTCACAAACCACCTTTGATGAATTTGACCGTGCCCTTAGCAATTTACTATCAATGGGAATGGAAAAATTGATATTGGACTTGAGAGACAATCCCGGAGGTTATTTGCATCCAGCAATACAAATTTCAAATACTTTTTTACGTAAAGACCAAACAATTGTGATCACAAAAAGTAATATGGGAGAAAAGGCCAAATCATTAGCTGAAGGTGATGGAAATTTTCAAGAGGGGAACCTGGTTGTTTTGGTCAATGGTCAATCAGCCTCTGCTAGTGAGATAGTTGCAGGAGCAATCCAAGACAATGACAGGGGTTGGATTATTGGAAGGAGAACATTTGGTAAGGGTTTGGTACAGCAGCAAATGCCATTAGGGGGGGGCGATGCAATCCGTCTGACGATAGCAAAATATTTTACCCCTACCGGAAGATCCATTCAAAAACCCTACAATGGAAACAGGGAAGATTATTATCAAGATCTAAACACTCGCTATCATAAAGGAGAATTGGCAGATGTAGAAAAAATTCCCATTGCCGATAGTTTGGCCTTTGAAACCCCTGGGGGTAGGACTGTTTTTGGAGGGGGAGGTATCATGCCAGATTTTTATATTCCAAACACTAACTCCGAGAAAGAGGAATGGAATTCACTAATCTTGGATTCAAATGTGATGAGTAATTTTGTTTTTGAAGAATTAGACAATTATAGGAATAAATTCAGAGGCTTTGAAATTGAGGATTTACTCAAGGGCAAATTTGAGGATATACTCCCTTGGCATGATTTGTTTTTGAGTTACTGCGCCAAAAAAGAATTTGAAGTTACGATTCAAGAGCAGGAAACATTGAGAGCGGTAAAAGCCTATTTGGGATTACAACTTTTTGGCGAAAACACTTTTAATCAAATTAAAAATGAGGATGATTTATTTTTGGAAACCGCTATCAATAAGATAGACAGTTTGACCCGAAAAAATTAACGTTTGATTTTTTTTGAAATCTTTATTGATATCATCAACAGTATTAAAAGTAAAAAAGCGCAAAGAGCTGCCATGATTCCAATGACCGCAATAGAACTTTTATTGGAAGAGGGGTCCTCCCAGTTGACTTGAGTAGCATTAAAAATCACCATTCCCAAAGAAAGTCCCATCAAAATTTTAATAAGTATTTTCATCTGTTTTTAACTGTGTAAGTTGGTGGTAATAAAAAAAATTAAAAATATCCATCAGCATTCATTTTAGCTAGTCAAATACGTGCTTTGTAGATATAAAATTAATAAACTTAAGAATAAACGCATTACACTTAAACTACAATTTTAAATTTCTTGGTTGCAAAGGGCTTTTCAACTTTGGCCATCAAAACTAATCTAGAAACTTTCCAAACAATATTTATACCATGGATAATATGGGCTTTATCTAATCTTAATGTGGGTTTTAAAATGATAAGGTAATTTCCACTACATCAATAACCGTAAAATTATAATACTTATAGTAAGAGTTTCTTTTAGGAGTTTGCCTAGAATTTTTTAAAGGTGACACTCTGTTGATACATTTTATGATATTATGTTAAATTTGAGAATTATATAAAAAGCATAAATTTTAAATGCTATGCTGAAAATTGACAATTCCTTGGTTTCGGAAGAAATCATTACTAAAGATTTTGTTTGTAATCTGAGTGCTTGCAAGGGTGCATGCTGTGTTGAGGGAGAAGCAGGGGCCCCTATAGATAAAGAGGAAACTAAACTTTTAGAAAAACACTATGATGCTATCGCCCCTTTTATGAATAAAAAAGGGAGGGCAGCCATTGAAAAACAGGGTAAATTTATACAAGTAGATGATGAGACTTTTGAAACCCCATTGGTTAACAATAAGGAATGTGCTTATGTAGTTTTTGGAACAAACGGAAGCACACAGTGTGCCATTGAAAATGCCTATCGAGCAAAATCAATCGATTGGAAAAAACCTATTTCGTGTCATCTTTATCCAATTCGTATTAAAGAATATTCTGAATTCTATGCCGTGAACTACCACCGCTGGCACATTTGTGAGTCTGGATGTCAATTGGGAGAAAGTTTAAAAATTCCAGTTTACCAATTTGTGAAAGATGCCTTAATCAAAAAGTTCGGAAATAAATGGTATTCAGAATTAGAAATGGCTGCCCTAGAAATTAATCAGTAATGATCTGTCTTTACAAGGGTTAAGCGATTTTTTGTTTTTACATTTTATTGATTTTCAGCATTTTACAATATTTATTTATTTCTACTCTTAGTATCCAAATAAATAAAATTTGTTAAAAACTCGACCTGTTTGTGGAAAAGTATGTCTTTCATTTTTGATAACATTTTAGAATCTTTGTTGTGAACAAAATTCTATAATTAATCAAGAAAAGAGAATCAAATGGCAGCACAAGAACCAATCCTCCAAGAAAATGAAAATAGATTTGTAATTTTTCCCATTCAACACCACGATATTTGGGAATGGTACAAGAAGATGGAGGCTAGTTTTTGGACAGCTGAAGAGATCGACTTACACCAAGATTTAAGTGACTGGAATTCTAAGCTGAATGATGACGAAAAATACTTCATCAAACATATTCTAGCCTTTTTTGCCGCCTCAGATGGAATTGTAAATGAAAATCTGGCTGAGAATTTTGTCAATGAAGTTCAATACTCTGAGGCTAAATTTTTCTACGGTTTTCAAATAATGATGGAAAACATCCACTCAGAAACCTACTCTCTTTTGATTGATACCTATGTAAAAGACGAGGTAGAAAAAACAAAACTATTTAAGGCGATTGAAGTTTTTCCTGCCATCAAAAAGAAAGCTGATTGGGCTTTACGTTGGATTGAATCTGACTCCTTTGCCGAAAGGCTTATTGCTTTTGCAGCTGTAGAAGGTATTTTCTTTTCTGGCGCATTTTGCTCAATTTTCTGGCTCAAGAAAAGAGGATTGATGCCTGGCCTCACATTTTCTAACGAGTTAATCTCCCGAGACGAGGGCGTGCACTGTGACTTTGCCGTTCACCTTCACAATAACCATTTAGTAAATAAAGTTCCCAAAGAAAGAATTGAGGAAATCATTTTAGATGCTTTGAGAATAGAGCGTGAATTCATCACAGAATCTTTACCAGTCAGTTTGATTGGTATGAATGCCAAATTGATGACACAATATTTAGAATTTGTAACAGATCGGTTGCTAATTGAGTTAGGTTGTGAAAAAAAACACAATGTCAGTAATCCGTTTGATTTTATGGATATGATATCCCTTCAGGGTAAAACTAACTTTTTTGAGAAACGTGTTTCTGAGTATCAAAAAGCAGGCGTACTAAACAACGAAAAAGAAGAAACACAGTTTACCACTGACGCAGACTTTTAGTTCGAATAGATCAGATGCCCCAACCAAATCAATTACCCCAATTAACTGGCCCATTTGGGTAGTTATTTTAATTTAAATTTATAATAGATATCTATGTATGTAGTTAAAAGAGATGGGCGGAAAGAGCCGATAATGTTTGATAAGATTACGGCTCGCATTAGAAAACTTAATTATGGATTAAACCCATTGGTTGATCCAGTTCGGGTTGCAATGCGGGTAATTGAGGGTCTATACGATGGGGTTACTACCTCAGAATTAGATAACCTCGCCGCTGAGATTGCTGCTACTATGACCACCACCCATCCAGACTACGCACAATTAGCAGCTAGAATCTCTGTTTCAAATCTCCATAAGAATACAAAGAAATCTTTCTCATCAACCATGAAAGATCTTTATGAGTACATTAATCCCAGAACCGGTAAAAAAGCACCACTCCTTTCCGATGAAGTTTATAAAATCATTGAGAAAAATGCAGATCAAATCGATTCAAATATTATATATAATAGGGATTTTGGATATGACTTTTTTGGATTCAAAACTTTGGAACGTTCTTATTTGTTGAAACTCAACGGTCAGATTGTAGAGCGTCCTCAACACATGTTGATGCGAGTTTCTATCGGTATTCATCTTAATGACTTAGAGGCCGCTTTTGAGACTTATGAATTGATGTCCAAGCGATATTTTACCCATGCCACCCCTACTCTGTTTAATTCTGGTACTCCTAAACCTCAAATGTCTTCCTGCTTTCTTCTGACCATGCAGGATGATAGCATCGACGGTATTTATGATACCCTCAAGCAAACAGCTAAAATTTCCCAATCGGCTGGTGGAATAGGGCTTTCTATTCACAATATTCGGGCGACTGGCTCTTATATAGCTGGAACTAATGGTACCTCCAATGGTATTGTTCCCATGCTCAGGGTTTTCAATGATACTGCCCGCTATGTGGATCAAGGAGGTGGAAAAAGAAAAGGATCTTTTGCAATCTACGTAGAACCTTGGCACGCTGACATTTTTGATTTCTTGGAGCTTAAGAAAAACCATGGTAAAGAAGAAATGCGTGCAAGAGATCTTTTCTATGCCATGTGGATTTCAGATCTATTTATGAAGCGTATAGAGGAAAACGCCTCTTGGACATTGATGTGTCCCAACGAGTGCCCGGGACTCTACGATTGTCACGGGGATGAATTTGAAAAACTTTATATCAAGTACGAAAAAGAGGGCAAAGGAAGGAAAACGATTCAAGCACGAGAACTTTGGGATAAAATTTTAGAATCTCAAATTGAAACGGGAACACCCTATATGTTATATAAGGATGCTGCCAATAGAAAGTCAAATCAGAAAAACTTAGGAACAATTCGATCCTCTAACCTTTGTACCGAAATTTTAGAATATACTTCTAAGGATGAAATCGCTGTTTGTAACCTCGCCTCTATAGCACTGCCAATGTTTATTGAGGAGGGTAAGTTCAACCATGAAGAATTGTTTAATGTAACTAAAAGGGTCACCAAAAACCTTAACCGAGTCATCGACCGCAACTATTATCCGGTCAAAGAGGCTGAAAATTCTAATATGAGGCACCGTCCAGTAGGTATGGGTGTCCAAGGCTTGGCAGATACTTTTATTAAATTGAGGTTACCCTTTACCTGCGAAGAAGCCAAATCACTCAATCAGGAGATTTTCGAAACCTTATACTTTGCAGCAGTTACAGCTTCTGTTGAAGAAGCCGAAAAGGATGGCCCATACAAAACTTACAAGGGATCACCCATGTCAAAGGGAGAATTCCAACATAATCTTTGGGGTATCAAAGACGATGAACTCAGTGGGCGTTGGGATTGGCAGGATTTGCGTAAAAAAGTAAAAAAATACGGGGTAAGGAATTCTTTATTGGTAGCCCCCATGCCTACTGCATCGACCTCTCAAATTCTTGGAAACAACGAATGTTTTGAACCCTATACCTCAAATATTTACACTAGAAGGGTATTGTCCGGAGAGTTTATCGTGGTCAACAAACATTTACTGGAAGATCTTGTGAATTTAGGTTTGTGGAACGAGGACATGAAACAAGAGTTAATGCAGGCTAATGGCTCCATTCAACACATTCAGGGTATACCCGACGATATTAAAGAATTGTATAGAACTGTTTGGGAGATGAGCATGAAAGACATTATTGATATGTCGCGCCACAGAGGTTATTTTATAGATCAGTCTCAATCTCTCAATTTATTTATGGAAGGAGCGACAATGGCAAAATTAACTTCCATGCACTTTTACGCATGGAAATCAGGCCTAAAAACAGGAATGTATTATTTGAGGACAAAATCCGCTGTTGATGCGATCAAATTTACACTTGATAACGCTAAGAACTCAAAATCAGAACAAAATCAAGGAGTTCAACTCTCAAAAAATAATGAAACCTTGGTTGCTACCTCATCGAAACAGGCAGGGGGCGCAAATACGGGAAATAACCCTGCAGCAGATGTAGAACCCCTTACTCCTGCAGAATTAAAGCAGATGTTAGAACAATCCAAGAAAAGTGAAGATGATGATTGTCTAATGTGCGGCTCATAAAACATTTCAACATCACTAAACGCTTATTTGTTCTAAAATAAGCGTTTTTTTATTATCATTATTTATCTCATTATCATATACTTATGTATTTATTGTAAATTTAATGTTAATTTAATGTTTATTTTTAGTGAAGGTTTACTTACATTTGTTAACTATTGCCAAGTAATTATGAAAAATATAGCCTTATTGATATTTCTATTTTCTCTTACATTGAGTGCACAAGAAAACATCAAACCCAAATTCAAGAAAGAAGGTGAGCTAATCAAAGCAATGTTTTATCATGATAATGGAAAGATCGCACAAATCGGATATTTTAAAGATAAAAAACGTCACGGAAACTGGATCAGTTACCATCCGTCCGGTAAGAAGTCTACCATGGGAACCTACAAATCGGGGTTAAAAACCGGTCAATGGTTTTTTTGGAATAAAAACGACTTAATAGAAGTCATTTACGAAGAAAACAAAATTATCAATGTTCTAGAGTGGAACAATAGTGAAAAAAAATTAATTGCTAAAAATAATTAGTTAGTTCTGGTTAACACTTTATTTTAAGATTCCACTTTCTTACTAACCCTATAAAATTCTTCTACCAAATCAAATTTATGAAGAATAAGGTCTTTTGTTCTGATCAAAATATTGAAATAAAGTGCGGTGTTTTTTGGACTTGTTTCTCCCTCAATCCTAAGAATTTGATCATCGATTTTTTGGTTTAATAAATCAAAATTATCTTTCTTTTGGATTAAAACGTCATTGAATTCCTTGTCGCTAAACTGTACATTAAAGGCTTCAATACCTTCTTTAAATACCGAGGATAGGGACTCAAAAATCTCATTCAGATCATTGATCTGTTGCGACTTTAGAGGACTGTGGTTATTGTTGATATGCTTGTGGCTTTCATTGGAAATATAAATCAGATCTTCGATTAGATCTGACATAATACCCAACAAGGATATATAGAAACGGCTTGCAGGCACGCTAGTTTTCTTAATTCGTTTGAGGAAATAATAAATACCATTTTTCATATCATTAACCTCAACAAAAAGTTCATCTGCATTTTTTTTGGCATTAGAAAGTGTTCTCAAGTCGTTATTTGATAAACCTCTAATTGTAGATGCATATATCTCATAGGTATTACTAATTACATTTGAAATATTTATTACACTCTCCTCGATAATGCCTCGGAAGGAATCACTCTGAGGACTGTAGAGTTTACCTTTCTGTCTTTCAATATTTTCTCTTCTATGGTTGATAAAATTTCTTGAAATCAAAAGGAGAATAATACCTAAAATCAGAAGTATAGCAGTAAATCCACCCCAGTGAACAAGATATACAATCCCTCCACAAACCAAGAAGGCACTAAGGGCAGTAAAAAACCAACCTCCAATGACATTTATCACTCCTGCAACCCGGTATACAGCACTGTCTGTTCCCCATGCACGGTCTGCTAATGAACTTCCCATGGTCACCATAAAGGTAACATAGGTGGTCGACAAGGGTAACTTTAGGGATGTAGCAATTGAGATTAAAATGGCTGCTACTGTCAGGTTGATAGAAGCCCTAAGGGTGTCAAATGAGGGTGCGTCGGAATTTTTCATGGCTGAATTGTCAACCGTAATCTCAAACGAACCACTGATTTTATTGGAAACACCAACTGGAAATAAGTTGGAAAAATATTGGTTTAAGCCCACAAAAAAGCGAACCAATAATCGGGATAAAAAGTTGGGACGAAAACGTTCTTTAATATCATTTTGATCAGAAAGGTCAAGGGAGGTTTTGACGACTTTTTTAGCTTTTGAAGAAAACCACAAAGTGAGCACCATAATCAAACCCGAACCCAAAAGAAATATCGTTGGAGTAGGCACTTTATTGGAAAGTACGTTCATGCTAAACTCATTAGCAGCAATTCCAGAGCTGGCCCAAGCTTCATAGGACTGATAGGCTGCAACAGGAACGCCAATAAAGTTGACCAAGTCATTGCCAGCAAACGCAAGTGCTAGCGCAAAAGTTCCCACACCAATGATTACTTTATAAATATCCACTCTAAGTAACCTCATCAAAAAGTAAGAGAACAAATACCAAAACAAAAGACTGGAAAGGTTGACCAAAAAAGCATTGGATTCAAGGAAAGAATTGATCGTCATGCCGTCTAAAAAATCATATTCAATGCCAGCGTAAGGGGTTCCTTTGATTCCTTTAATCAAAATAAAATTACTGATAGCCGCTAGCGACAAACCTCCAAAAAGAGAATTAATCAATTTTGATTTTTGAAGAAAATCATGGGTGAGTAAAGCTCTAGATATCCATTGCACTACAGCTCCTACAGTAAAGGCTATGAAAACAGAGAGTAAAATTCCCAAAATGATTTGAGTTGCCTTCTCCGTATTGATGTAGGTGGACAACTCCATGAGATTACCTGAATCCGAAAAAATTTTAATCAGTGACATTACTACAGCGGCTCCCAACAACTCAAAAACGATAGATACTGTAGTTGAGGTAGGCATTCCGAGGGTATTGAAAAAATCTAAAAGCAATATGTCAGTCAGCATCACCGCCATAAAGATGTAGATGATTTCTTCAAAATTAAAAGCTCCAGGATTGAAAATTCCCTTACGAGCAACCTCCATCATACCACTGGAGAATAAGGCTCCCAACGCAATTCCTAAACTCGCAAATATCATGATATTTCTAAAGGAAATGGCCTTTGAACCAATAGCAGAATTAAGAAAATTTACTGCATCATTGCTAACCCCAACAATCAAGTCCCCTATGGCCAGTAAACTCAATAAAACAACAATATATAAGTAAATGTTTTCCAAAAACAGTTTGAATATTAAAATCGAACAGCATAACTAAAAGAAAAGGTTCTTCCTATATGACGAAAACTAAAATATTCCTCCTCCTTGTTAAAGCCAATGAACTTGCTTTCACGATCATCGTCCAAAAGGTTAGATACTTTAAAAGTTAGTGTTCTGTTCTTTTTAAGTTGTTTAATAATGTTAAAGTTAAGACTATTAAATGGCAATGTATATACATCAGGATAAAAACCATTACCTACAACTTGTAAAGTTTTTCCTTGGACATTGTAAAATATTGTTCCTTGCAGTCCTTTTTCTTGATTGTTGTATTCAATGCCTGCATTTATCAAATAGGGAGATTGACCTTGAAGTGGTCTTGAAGTTCCCAATGTTTGTCCTTCCCTCAAACCTAGCTTTCTCAATTTTAATTCATCCTTGCTGTACTTTTCGTCTGAAATAATATAAGAACCATTGAGGTTTAGTTTCCAATTGTCAAAACCAGCAATCCAAGCACCTAGATCTTTTCTCAACTCAAGTTCTAATCCAAAAACATTTGCCGTCTGTAAATTCAATGGTTTGTAGTTTGAAAAAGAGGCCGCCACAAAACCAATTTCTATTGGGTCGGTGAGGTTTTTATAAAATGCACTTATTGCAAACAATTGTGCATTTTCACCATATGCCTCATAGCGAATATCAAAGTTGTCTATATAAGTAGGTCGAATATTAATGTTTCCAATGAAAAATAAATTGGATAATGGGTCATATATCTCGGCGATGGATGCCTCTTTAAAACTGGGTCGAGCTGTGGTTAGCGAATAGGCAAATCTAAGATTTTTGTTTTCCTTTAAATTGTAAATAAAGTTGATCGAAGGGAACAAGTTGTTCTTGCTGATAATATTCTCATTGTTGAAAACTTGACCTAACTGGCTATTTTCTCCCGTGTAGAATACCTGATAATTTTCGAAACGCAATCCAATAATTGATTTTAATTTCTCGGAAAAGTTAAATTCATTTGAAATATAGACTGCAAGATTCTGTTGCTTTGCCTCGAAAATATTTGCATCCTGACGAATTGTTGTCTGGGGATTGATGTAGGTTCCTTTTATATTGTCAGGTCCTATTAGATGATTGGTATTAAAAAGCTGATTGGGATCTCCACCATAGTTATCCCAATCCTTCTCAGAAGTATAATTAGAACTAACAGAATATTGGGCAATCAAAAAATCTCTTTCTTTGGATGAACCATATATCCCAAACTTTAGTATAGCGTCCGAGCCAATAAATTCAAATCTTTTAGTGAAATCGACTTTTCCAACCATGTTGTTTTCGTCCAATGTCCTCCAAATTCTTTTAGGTTCTGTATTTTCTTGAAAGCTGAAAATTCCCTCCTCGTCTTGAAAAGTGGTATTTCTTACATCTTTGTCATGTACCTTTGCAAGGGTTCCGGAAAACGTCCATTCTAATTTCAGGTTGGATTTATCTGAATTATGTAATCCTGAAAACATCCCATTGGAAATACTTCTTTCATTGTATTCAAGGTTATATTTATTGAAGTCGATAAAATCAGAGAAACGTGTAAGTTGTCTAAAACTTCCTGAAGTGCTTTGACCATTTTGAATATGCAATCCGTTAAATTTAAATTTTGAAGAGCTGGTCTTATAGGTCAAACCAAAAAGACCACTGGAAATTACATTGTGTCCTCCAATAGTGCCAGATTGAATTCGGTTTTCCTCAAAAGAGAAAATGTTTTTGTCAGGGCTAAAATTATAAAGATTATCTTGTGTATTTTCATAAACGGTCTGCTCATTTTTGTAAGATAAAGAGGCCAAAACTCCCAAAGCATTGCCATTTTTAAAATTTAATTGGTTACCATAAGAGATTCCGAAACCAAAATTCATTCCACTATTCGACACTTTTGGAGCCATTTGAGGATCAAATTGATTACTGACCCGATTTATTACATTCAGGGATGAATTAGATTGATTTAATCTTGGATCAAATGCATTTCCCAAAATACTATTGGCAATTTTATTCTTCCTTGAACCATCATCAAAGCCTAGGAAATCTGTACTTCCTCCCGTGTAGGTAAGATAGTTGTCATTGAAATGCATGTCTGGGTTATAACCCATATTCAGTGAAACAGTAAATTCCTCTTTAGTAGGAAGGTCTTTAGTGATAATATCTATTACCCCTCCTGTGAAATCAGCTGGCAAATCAGCTCTCGCAGATTTAATGACTAATACATTAGAAAGCATACTGGTTGGAAACAGATCCATTTGAATCGTATTTCGGTCAGGATCTAAACCAGGGATATCTACACCGTTTAGGATGGACTTGGAGTAACGATCCCCCAATCCACGGACATAAACATATTTTCCTCCTTGAACCGACACGCCAGGAACACTTTTTACAGCACCAGCAATATCACTTGCTCCAATTTTTTTGAATGCCTGAGCAGAGATTCCATCCAACAAACTAGCAGATTTTCTTTGTATCTCCAAAACAGATGCCTCTGAGTTCCTACTGGCTTCCACAGTCACTATTACTTCATCGAGCCCCTGAGCAGCAGAGTTTAATACTACATCAGTGATTGTGTATTCATTTCCCTTCACTTGAATTTCAGTAATAATTTTGGTTTCATATCCTACAAAAGAAAACTGAAGGGTATAGGTTCCTTCGTCCAATTCAAAAGAATATTTTCCATCAAAATCTGATGTGACTCCCTCTCCAGTTTCTTTCAAAAGGATATTTGCAAAAGGAAGAGGTTCGTTGAAATCTCCGTCAATGACTGTCCCAATTATTCCAATTTGGGCCAATGCATAAAATGGTATGAAAAATGAGAGAATTGGGAGTAAAAAATATTTAATCTTCATTCAAGTATATTAAAAATCAAAAGTATGGACATAAAAAGTGCTTGAGATAGCTCCCAAGCACTTTTTATTAATGGTTTTTTTACAATATTTTCTATCTCGCATAAAATGTCCATGAAAAAATAGAGGGATCTACTCCATTTCCATCCTGCTGCTCTGAAACTACTTCAGCAAAAGTTAAAGCATCAGCTTCAAAACTACTTTCGTCAGACTTATCATCAAAAATTTTGTCGAGTGTTTCAACATTAGAACAAACTACGCCATCTTTGACCGGGTGGATTATGTCAATATTGACAAAAGTCAGAGTCTTTGCAGTATAAGAGGCCGCATCAGCAGAAGCGTCTAACTCAACATCCTTTCCACCTGCAAAATCTCTAAAAAGAATATTTAAAACATCTCCTGTAGCTCCTTTTCTAAAATCAGCCATTTCTCCATCAACACCTTCGGCATCGCAATCATCGGTTGCTCCAATGACAGTTGCGTTTTTAAGGGTAAAGCGACCAGTAGCTGATCCCTCTGGACCGTCAATTTCAAATCCATGATCAGAAGCAGACGTTAAAATAACTAGTGCCCCATCGATCGTTCCAGCATAAGCTTGATCGATATCAATAGCATCGTCTCCTTGTCCCCATATCAAAAGATTTGTTGCATTAACTGTTCCTCCGAAAAATTCAATTCCATCATCAACATTTCCCAAAACCTCTACATGATTGATTTTTGTTCCAGATCCAACACCTCCTAGTGTAAGACCATTAATTTCATTTCCCTCTCCAATCTCAGCTCCACCATGTCGAATAGAAAGGTATTGAACTGAGCCTGAATTATCTGCAGCATCAGTTCCTCCATATAGACCATTGGTGTCTGAAGTAGGAATTCCTTCAATTTGAAGTTCAGTTAAATCGCCAGAAAAGGAACATGGTGCATTTCCTAATATCAATAATCCTCCCCACAGACCTCTAGTATCAACATTTAAAGCCGGGCCGCTTGAAGGATAATTTCCCCCGACCTGGATATTATCAGAAATAGAAGTCATTACAATAGGAGCGTCTGCTGTTCCATCAGCATTAATTGTCGCTCCCCTCGCAATTATTAAAGTAGAGGCATCTGCACCTGTTCCAGGAGCAGCTTTAATTATTGTTCCTGCAGGAATGGTCAATGATACTCCACTTTCAACAGAAACTCTACCTTTTAAAAGCCAAATCTTAGAGGAATCAAGGGTTTTGTCAGCTGTGATATTTCCTTCTAATGTATAATCAGCATAAGGATCTACTTCTACAGTCTCAGTCTCCGTTACTGTCTCTGTTATTATAATATATTCTATAACTGGATCGTCATCACCTGAACAAGAAATAATTAAAAATAAAATAGTAATCAGAAGAATAAATTTAAAATTTGTCATTTTACGGTTAAGGTTTAGATTTGTTAAAAAATTGGGCAAAAAGGTCATCAAGTAAATAATTTGAATTTATAATTATCAAATGTATTTGGTGTTCATTTAAAGTATTTTAGCTTAATGTTAAATCACAGTATTTAAAATTTAAGTTTGTGTTATTAAAAATTTTTTTAGTTAACAATTCAGTAACATTTCAGAAGTATGAATTGGGATAATCTATTGAAGCTCAAGAGGTTTGGCGATCTCAAAGACCGGCCAAGGTTAGCTCAAAACGATACGCGTTTAGGTTTTGAAGTTGATTACGATCGCATAGTATTTTCTAGTGCTTTCAGAAGTTTACAAGACAAAACACAGGTCATTCCTTTTTCAAAAACAGACTTTGTTCACACGCGGCTTACCCATAGCTTGGAGGTTTCAGTAGTTGGGAGAAGTTTGGGGAGAATGGCGGGTAAAAATATTTTGGAGAAACACCCACATTTATCAAAAGATTTGGGTTACAGAATCAACGATTTTGGTTCCATTGTAGCTGCTGCAGCACTATCTCACGACATCGGTAATCCTCCTTTTGGCCACAGCGGTGAAAAAGCCATCGGCCACTACTTTTTGAATGGAAAAGGGGCCAACTTTAAATCGAAACTAACTGACGAAGAATACCAAGATCTATGTTCATTCGAAGGGAACGCCAACGGGTTTAAGATCCTGACAGAAAGTAAAGCGGGAACTCCCGGAGGTTTACGTCTAAGTTATGCTACCTTAGGAGCCTTTATCAAATATCCTAAAGCCAGTTTGCCCCATCAACCCACTGATCACGTTGCTCACAAAAAATATGGTTTTTTTCAAGCACAAAAATCATTCTTTGATTTACTTTCTTATGACCTAGGATTAGCTGATTCCAAAACAGCATATAGGCATCCACTTGCATATTTGGTGGAAGCCGCCGATGATATATGCTACACCATTATCGACTTTGAGGATGGCATTCATCTTGGCTGGATTGAAGAAGAATATGCCTTGGAATACCTGATCAATTTAGTCAAAGAAGACATGGACACCCTCAAATATTCTAAACTTAAACATCGTACACAAAGACTGGCTTATCTGAGATCATTGGCCATAAACAGCCTTATAAAAGACGCGGTAAGGGTTTTTACTGAAAATGAAACCAATATACTTAATGGAAGCTTTGGCAATGCGTTATTGGAAAAAAGTCAATACAAAGCTCAAATTAAAGACATAATTGATCTAAGTGTTGAGAAAATCTACTGCTCAGAGGAGGTGATTCAAAAAGAGATTGTTGGTTATAAAGTAATCACTGCACTGCTAGATGCTTTTGTCACTGCTTCGTCCAATACTTTTTTCAATAAGGACAATAGCTATGACCAACTCCTAATGGAGTTGATCCCTGAAAATGAAGAACTCCCTGCCAAAAATCTTTATCAAACCCTGCTCAACGCAAGTTGTTATGTGGCCAGCTTGACCGATGGAAAAGCTACCCTATTAGCAGAAAAAATTGGCTTTAAATAGTATTTAAAAATATATTTTCATTTTCAGTTTATAACTTTGAGCTAAATTTTGTTAATGCGCTGGATCCCTTTTATTATTCTTTTAATTCTCCTACAGTGGTATGCCTTTCAGGCACTGAAAACTCTAACTCATAATAAAATATGGTGGGTCTTGTATGGATTGATCGTTACACTAATAATAGGAAGTTTTTTGTATCAAATATTCAACTTCGATCGTACTGTGGGTTGGACCCCGGGTATTAACTATACTATTGGTTGGTTTATCGCTTTGGTCACTGGTCAGCTCGTCTTGATTCCTCTACTCTTTTTTGAGGATTTGAGCAGAATTGCCATAGGTATTTACCGTTTTTTCAGTACCGAACAAAAATTTTACCTCCCTGAACGCAGAAAATTTATTACGCAAATAGCCTTGACACTGAGTGCTGTTCCTTTTGCTACTTTGCTATATGGTATGTATAAAGGTCGATATAACTACAGGGTTTTGCGCTATACCCTAGAATATGATTCTTTACCAGAAAGTTTTGATGGTTTTCAAATCACACAAATTTCTGATTTGCATTGTGGCAGTTTCGACAACTTTAAAAAAGTAGCTTATGGAATAGATTTAATCAATAAGCAAAAATCTGATTTACTTCTTTTTACAGGTGACATGGTCAACAATAAATCATCTGAAGCACGACCTTGGGTAGAAAAGCTCTCTGAGTTAGAAGCTCCCTATGGTAAATTTTCTGTTCTTGGAAACCACGATTACGGCGATTACAGTCAATGGGAGAGCGAAGCTGCAAAACAAAAAAATATGGAGGAAATGTATCAAATCCATGAAGATATGGGCTTTAATCTATTGCTTAATGAAAGCCGATACATAGAAAAAAATGGTGAAAAACTCGCCTTAATAGGAGTAGAGAATTGGGGCGCAGGAAGGTTCAAAAAGGCTGGAGACATAGAAAAATCTATTGCAAAGATTCATCCCCACGATTTTAAAATCTTACTCAGTCATGATCCCTCCCATTGGGAGGCAGAGGTCCTTTCCCATCCACATCCCTTTCATCTTACCTTGAGTGGTCATACTCATGGTTTCCAATTTGGAATTGAGATTCCTGGTTGGGTCAAATGGAGTCCCATTCAGTGGAGGTACAAACATTGGGCTGGTATTTATGAAGAAAAAGAGCAAAAGCTAAATGTCAATCGAGGCTTTGGCTATTTGGCTTATCCTGGAAGAGTGGGAATATGGCCTGAGATCACCGTAATTACCTTGAAAAAGAAGAATCTATTGATTTAATCGTAAAAAAAACTACATTTGCTTTCGAGAACCCATGAAATTGTTGAGATATGTCAAAATTTGGTGAACTCATTGACGACAAATTACCGCTGCTTTTAGTTTTTTACAATGCAGAGGATAATATTTCTGATTCCATGCATCCTATACTGAAGGATGTTGCCGCAGCTATGGGAGATAAAGGTAAAGTCATCAAAATCGATACGGAAAAAAATACTAAACTCTCAGACGCCCTTAGAGTCAAGGTGCTACCAACACTAATGATCTACAAACTTGGTGAAATGGTATGGAGACAAAGCGGTGAGCAGGATGCCAATACGCTGATCAGTCTGATGCAAGATCATCTTTAAATTATTACTTAGGGGCACCTTCCTCTAATTCAAATTGCTCCATGGATTGATCAAATCGTTTTTGTAAACTCTGTGCAAATTCTGAACCTCCCATGAGTTCAACATAATAAATCAACTCTTGAAAGTCAAGTACTTCTGCTTTTATACGGTCAAAGAACATCTTCCGATTACTTTTAGAAAACTTGGCAATCATACCAAAACGCTCCTCATATTGAAATACAATTGATTCTGCCAATTCTTCAGCCTTTTCCTTTTGACCTGAAAGGTAATATCCTTCCACAAAATCTGTAAGTGAGGTGTAATAATCGTAAGCACCGTAGAGATTCATAAAGGGTTGAATGGAGGATATAAAATGATCCAATTCTATTTTCAAAAGTTCTCGATCTTCATGGATCAGGATAGCCTCCATCAAGGTTCTGTAACGTTCAATCTGAGTTATGATCTCTTCTCCCATCATCAGTTGATCACCGCTAGTTAGGGAACTAAAATAATCTAACTCGTCACTATACTTAATAGCTACTTTTTTGGCTAGTTGCTGGGCAGACTTAGTTGATTCCAGACGATAATAAATGTCCACAAAAGGAACCAGTAAACTATAATATCCAAAATAATCTAAGGGCATTTTTTCCATTGCTAGATCAAGGATATTTTTTGCTTTTTCATTTTTGTCTTCCTCGACCAATTTTTCGGCTAAGCGAGCCATGTTACTTCTGAAGGAAATGCTATTTTTTCGGGTTTCAATATCATGATATATATCAGGACTTTCAGAATTCCCCCAACTCCAATTCATCACAATATCATACATCAAATCTGCATCCAAACGACCCATTATATATGGATTCTCTGAATTTTGTGGAGTTCTGATTGGCACCAGTTTATAGACCAATCCCTCCAATTGTAAGTAATCCTTCATCCATATATACTCTGAATCAGCATAGCTTCCTCCAGTAAAATATATGGGTCTGTTCCAGTCATTATTGGCCAAAATATCCAACATCATGATCTGATTTTTAGTCATCCCACCCTCAGGTAAATCAATATCTATGTAAGGAACAATCAATGCTTGGTCTTCAGATTTTACCACACCACTTTTCAAAACGTTTTCTTTATTGACATTCACCCTTATTTTATTGGTGGGATAAAAGACCATTTCCTGGGTTCCTTTGGGTAAACGATTGGGGTCGTCTCCAGCTTGTTGCAATAGGCTTCTGTATTTTGTTCTGGGGTGATCACTTGCAACCCAATTCATAAAATCTTTGATGTCCCATCGAACAGAGTCCAAAAGTGACTCGTGCTTAATATAATCGCGAATACCATAGGCGTAAAGAGGGTGGGTCATTTGAGAGGGTATGGGGTCACTCTCATAAGTTTTTCTTTTCAGCTGATCAATGTACCAGTCTGTTGCCAATAGTGAAGTATTGATCGTTTTTACATCGGTGCGATAGCCCTCGATCTCTTGCGCATACCACAAGGCAAAAGTGTCATTGTCCCCAATGGTAAAAATCATGGCTCCAACATCTTTTTGAATAGATTGTAAATAGGACTTAGCCATAGACTGAGCAGTATATCGACCCGATCGGTCATGGTCATCCCAGTTTTCAAAGGCCATCAATAAAGGAACTGCCATAAAACAAATGGTCACTACCAGTGGTGCAACGACTTTTGATTTGATGTAAGTCCTAGCTTTATGAGACAAATAAAAAGCACCCATACCGATCCACAAAGCAAAGACATAGAATGATCCAACTAAAGCATAATCTCGTTCGCGTGGCTCGAAAGGACGCTCATTCAAGTAAATCTTCAAAGCTAATCCGGTGAACAAAAAGAAAAGCAACAGCACCCAAAAACGCTTTGGATCCTGTTGATACACAAATATCAAGCCTACCAAACCCAACAAAAAGGGAAAGAAAAAATAGGTATTTCGAGCTTTGTTATTCCTTGCATCCTCAGAGATTTCAGACTGATTCCCCAATCTTAGATTATCAATAAGTGGGATTCCACTGATCCAATTCCCATTTAATACATTATAAGTCCCTGCGATATCATTTTGTCTACCGGTAAAATTCCACATAAAATACCGCCAATACATATAACCGATTTGGTATTGAAATAGAAATTGAAGAGAGCTCCAAAAGCTTGGTTTTTCAATTTCTAAGTATGGAGAAAGTGATCTTAAAAACTTATGATAATCATCTCCATTCACAACTCCATCAAGGATATCCTCTCTAAATTCATCCACACGACTTTTCAACATCTCGTTGTTCTGATATTCCGGTGCTATTGAAAATTCAAGTGGCCCGGTAAAATTCATATAATTGCCAGCGTGCTCAGAACTCCATAACCTTGGTAAAAAACCACGATGTTTGCTGTTGGAATTGATTTTAGCTTTTTCCCAATGATTGACAATAATATATTTTCCTTTTTTATAATCTCTCTCATATTTTGGTTTATCGTCAATATATGGTTCAGTCTCATCTTGCCCAGCATAGATGTCAGAAAAAAGAGGTCCATAAAATAGATGAGTCTCGGGATATTGCTCTAAATTATAGTAAGCTAAAAGTGCACGAGCGTCAGCAGGTGAATTTTCATTGATTACGGTATTAGCATTTGCCCTTATGGGAATCATTAGCCAAGAGGAAAAACCCATTAGTAAAAAAAGGATGCAAAGAATTGACGTATTTACGTTGACCCATTTTTGACGTCGAGTATACCGTAAACTGTAATAGAAGAATAAAACGAAACATAAACCCGCAATAAGCGTACCACTGTTAAAGGGCAATCCTATTTTATTGACAAAGAAAACTTCTGAATTTCCAAAAAACGCAAGAGTGGTAGGCAATAGTAGTTTAAAAATGAATAGAAGAACAGCGACAGAAATCACATTAGCTAAAAGAAAACTTTTGACGGTTACTTTCGGAGTATTTTTAAAATAATAAATCATCCCAATAGCAGGTATTGTCAATAGTCCCATAAAGTGAACCCCAAAAGACAAACCAATTATAAATGAAATCAACAACAACCAGCGATCTCCTCGAGGAGTATTCATATCCTGCTCCCATCGAAGACCCAACCAAAAAAGAAGGGAGAGTATAAAAGTGGCCATGGCATATACCTCAGCTTCAACGGCATTAAACCAAAAACTATCGGAAAAACAGAAAGCTAATGCCCCCACCGTAGCACTTCCAAAAAAGGTAAAGCGTTCATTTATATTATCAAGAGTCTGAAATACCGGTATTTTTTTCATTAGTAAAGTCAGTGTCCAATAAAGGAATAACACCGTGAAAGCACTGGAAAAAACAGACATGTAATTGACCATCAGAGCAATGTTTTCGGGTGAAGTGGAAAAAAGAGCAAAAAAAGCACCCATCATCTGAAATAGTGGGGCTCCGGGAGGATGACCCACTTGAAGCTTGGCGGCAGTAGCGATATACTCACCAGCATCCCAGAAACTGGCAGTAGGCTCGACTGTAAGACCAAAGGTTGTCAGGGCAATGAAAAAAATACCCCATCCAAAACATCTATTCCACAATTGGAAAGTACTCAAGGACATATATTATTTTTGTTTCACGAATGTATGAATTATATAAAAAATAAGGCTTTTGCTCATTAATTTAGTTTAGTAGATTTTTAAAACGAATTGTTTGACAACAGAAAACTTTAATATAAATTTGCAAGGCATTTATGGCCTATGGTGTAACTGGCAACACGTCTGATTTTGGTTCAGAAGAGTCTAGGTTCGATCCCTAGTAGGCCAACAAGTATTTATCATAACCTCCATTTTTTACAGGGGGTTTTGTTTTTCTAGGCGTTTTTTCCCTCCTATTTAATTTTATAAATATCTATTTTTTTAATAATGAAAATAGATGATTCTAACCGTCACCACCTCCACCACCTCCGTCACCGCTGCCACCACTGCCACCATCTACTGCTCCATCTCCAGCATAAATCGCGCCAATATCTCCTCCTGCTGAGGGTAAATTATTTATATTAATTTGAAATTCATCTAATACAAGACTTACAAGCTTGGGATCAATTTTTTTAGGAAGTCTTGATTCAGATAGGCTTCCATTTTTTAAATTTAAAATATATGCTTTTTTTGAATTATAGATATAGTAATTACTTTTTAGTAAAATTGCTTTTGATGAGGACCATCTAAAGGGAGATTTAATTCTAAATATTTCCTCTCCAGAATTAATATTTACGCCAACAAAAAACTTTTTTTTATTGTAAAAAATTAGAGTTTGACCAACAATATGAATAGAGTAAAATATATCTTCAATTTCCCATAGTTTTATCCCTTTTTGAAAATCTACAATATGAGAGAAAGATTTTCCCCAATTGGAATATGTTGTTACAAAAACATAATTTTCAACTCTGGATAAACCACTGACCTTATGTCTAAAATCTATTTCCCATTCGTAATTATTATTATTTGAATTATATTTTACAACCTTTTTTTTCTCAGAAAATAGAATACTTTCACTTATTATCATTCCTGTAAATTTATATTTTTCTTAATATCTAATATATTGAGAATTGGTTTAAAAAAAACCTTTATTTGGGTAGATATTTATAAAATTATTAATCAAGCTCCAGGTCTTATTAATTTAATTTTTAAATCATCTTAAAATTCTATAAAGTTGTCTTTAGATGAATTTTATAGTTATTCATGGATAGATTAAAATATCTTTTGATTTTATTACCCACATAAATGCTTAATCAGTTATTCCAGATTTAAATAGTTTCTAAATTTATTATTTAAAACATTTCTTCATCTTTCATATACTTGATATCAATAAGGTTAAAAATTCAATAAAAGGGACTTTATTATTGATAACGTTTCCTGTTTTTTGGTATAAAAAAAATTAGTGTTCGTATAAATATAGATTTGAGTTGATTAATTATGTTTCAAATTTAAAAAAAACTAATATAGGCTTTAGTGAAGTCTTTATTAACATAATATCGAAAGCCTCTAATTGAAGTTAAATTTCGAAAACCTTTAAAATCAATATTTATAAATTATAGTAGTAAATCATTTATCACTTTACCATGAACGTCAGTCAATCTGTAACGTCTCCCCTGGTGTTTGAAAGTTAATTTTTCATGGTTAATACCCATAAGGTGAAGGAGTGTTGCCTGGAAGTCATGAACATGCACAGGGTTTTCTACAACATTGTAACTAAAATCATCAGTTTTTCCATAAACAAGACCCTTTTTTACTCCTGCCCCGGCCATCCACATTGTAAAACAACCCGGATGATGATCCCTTCCGTAGTTTTCGGCGGTAAGCCTTCCCTGCGAAAAACTAGTTCTTCCAAATTCACCTCCCCAGATCACTAATGTATCTTCCAACAATCCCCTTTGTTTTAGATCTTTAATTAATCCCGCTGTTGCCTGGTCTGTATCTTGGGCTTGTTTCTTAATTTGAGAGGGTAAGTTTCCATGCTGATCCCATCCTGTATGATACAACTGTATGAATTTGACATCTCTTTCAGCTAGTCTTCTGGCCTGCAGGCAATTGTAAGCATAAGTGCCAGGAATTTTGGCATCATCCCCATATATATCATAGATATATTGAGGTTCTTGTTTTACGTTGAGCGCGTCAGGAACCGACTGTTGCATTCTGTAGGCCATTTCATACTGCTTGATTTGAGAGAGAATTTTTGGATCTTGATAGCTGTCAAACTGTAAATGGTTTAATTCGTTGATGTAGTCAATGGCCCTTTTTCGATCGTTGTGATTTATCCCGTGCGGGTTATTGAGATAAAGAACAGGTTCTTTTCCCGACCTCAATTGCACACCCTGATGATGTGCGGGAAGAAAACCATTACTCCAGGAGGCGGAATTAAGTGGTTGTGCCCCGGAGTGAGACTTAGAAACCAACACAATAAAATCAGGTAAATCTTTATTATCGCTTCCTAGACCATAACTCAACCATGATCCTATTGAGGGTCTGCCTGTAAGTTGAGAACCGGTTTGAACAAACATAACTGCAGGTTCGTGATTGATTGCATCAGTATACATAGATTTGATGATACAAAGTTCATCGATGATACCTGCAGTATAGGGAAAAAGTTCACTCACCCATGCTCCTGATTGTCCATATTGTTTGAAATCATAAATGGATTTGACAAGTGGATAGGAAGACTGACCTTCAACCATCCCCGAGTTTCTTTGGGTTTGTTTTAAGGATTTAGGGATTTCCTGACCGTGCCATTTTGATAATTCCGGTTTGTAATCATAGGTCTCTATCTGTGAAGGACCTCCACTTTGAAATAAATATATCACCCGCTTTGCCCTTGGAACAAAATGAGGGGTTCTCCCCGCCAAAGGATTCATTTGAGGGATAATGTTTTGAGCTGAACTAAATTTGGGACCCAAAAGAGAGGACAACGCAATAGACCCAAACCCCAATGATGATTTTTTTAAAAAATCTCGCCTTGAAGTAGCTTCTAATTTATGCTTTGAAAAATCATCCATACTTAAAAAGTTTAATTTATGGTAATGGCCTCGGCTGTATTCATTAGTCCGCTAATCACAGTGGCCAAGGCAGCAGTATTAATGATCCCTAACTTCCGATTCATGGGTTTTTCTCCCGTATTAAGGTAAGCAGTGGCTTTGCTTGGATTTTTTGAGAATTTTTCTTTTTCATCATTATAAAATCTTAAAAGTATTTCTAATTCCCCTTCTTTTACTGTCCTTCCCGTAATTTTTCTGAAAAGGATACTCAATTTTTTATCCATGCCAATGTCCTTGGACAAAATAGAATTTTCGGCCATCACCCGGGCTGCTTCAATATATTGTGGATCATTTAACAATAATAATGCTTGAAGTGGACTGCTAGTGATTGTTCTTTTAACCGAACAAAGATCGCGATTTGGCGTATCAAAAATTAGCATGGAGGGAGGGGGTGCGGATCGTTTCCAAAAAGTATAAAGACTTCTTCTGTACAATCCCTCACCTTTGTCATGCTTATATTGATATCTCCATTTTTTATCACTCAAATTCCATAAGCCATCGGGTTGGTATGGATAAACGCTCTTCCCTCCTATTTTAGGAACCAAAAGTCCACTGACTTTAAGGGCATTATCGCGCACCATCTCTGCCGACATTCTATAAGTGGGACCCCTTCCCAAAAGAAAATTTTCGGGATCAATATTTGCCAAATCTTCCCTCATTTTTGATTCTTGCTGAAAAGTTGCAGAACTTAAAATTTTCTTGTGAAGCTTTTTGATGTCCCAATCGTTGTCCATAAAATAATTGGACAACCAATCCAACAATTTAGGGTGAGTGGGAAGTCGCCCTTGATTTCCAAGATCATCGCTAGAAGGTGTAAGTCCTTTGCCAAAATGCATTTGCCAAATTCTGTTTACAAAAACCCTTGCAGTAAGAGGATTCCTGGAATCAAAAAGCCATTGAGATAAACCCAGTCGATTTTTGGGTAGTTCTTTCTCGAATTCCAAAATTACCTCCGGTGTATTGGGGAAAACTTCTTCGCCAATATCATCATATATCCCTCTGTTGAGAACATAGGTTGGTCGGGGACTTTTCATGTCTCCCATAATCATCAATTCAGGGATGGGATCGATTGTCTCAGTTAATTTTTTTCTAAGGTTAATGTACTCATCATTTAGAGCCTTATTGGTTGGTTCTATGTTTTTAAAAAAGTAATCCTTGAACAACTGCCTTTCTGTGGATGAATCTCCCTCGGAGAGTTGATTGAAAAAATTAGGGTCATTCTGATAGGCTACCTCAAGGGCTGTTAATTCCTTATCATAAATTTTTAAATTGTCAAAACCTCCACCATCGAAAGCCTTAAGCTTGTGGCTGGAACCGATCTTAAATCCCTCAAATCCATAGGTGTGAATGTCCGGTTTAAACAATATGGATTTGTACAATTCGTCCCCTTTTCTTTTAACAGCAGTCTTTTTTCCATTAATATAGATCTGAATTCCTCCAACGGACCCTTTGCCATCGTAGGTAATGGTGACTTGACTCCATTTTTTTGCGGAAATAGGTTGGAGGGTTTCAATCTCAATTGCATTTTGCGGCCATGATCGGGCGATAATGAACTTAAGCTTATTGTCATTCATGAAAAAAGAGTATCCCTTAAGTCCCAATCTGATTTGCTCACAATGACCAAAAACAATAGCTTCTTGATCTTGATGATCTGCAAAGATGGAAAAGGAAAGCGTAAATGGATCGGTCTGGTCAAACCAACCTATCTTCTCCGGGAGTTTCATCTGTGTGTACTCATCTATCAAAAACCCCTTTTGATTTTGTTCCTTATCGATAATAGGTTCGGATAGGGTTGCGGCTTTTTGCCCGCGAATATGACTGGGACTGTAAAATGTTTTTGCTCTGGTTTTGGGTATAAATTCATCGAATGGGTAATGGGCCACCAATCCCAGGTTAATATTTTTTACGATGTGTTGGGTGGCTGCTTTTTTTTCGGTAAACCAATTTTCGAATGCTTGCTCATTTTGAGATCGATTTTGGGCAATTTTTTCTTTTTGAGAATTGAGATCATTTTTGATGTAATCAATGAGGGTCTCTTGCTCATTATTGGTCAAAAGTAAAGAAGGTCCAGCTACTTGTCCCGGGCCATATCCAGCATGTCCAATCTCGTTGGTACTGTTAAAAAAACTGGAAATTTCATAGAAATTCTTTTGACTGATGGGGTCGTATTTGTGATCATGGCATCGGGCACACTCCATGGTCATTCCCAAAAAAGCTTTACCAAAGGTAATGGTGCGATCTGCTACATATTCAGTTCTATATTCCTCAAAAATGATCCCTGCCTCAGAATTTTTTTTGTGGAGGCGATTGAATGCTGTAGCAATTTTAGTGGATTGATCCGCATTTGAGATCAAATCTCCCGCCAATTGGTGAGTAACAAAATTTTCATAACTCAAATTCTGATTGAAGGCATCAATTACCCAATCCCTCCAAGGGCTAAAGTCTCTGTGTTTATCATCCAGGAATCCATCTGAATCAGCATATCGGGCCACATCCATCCATTCGGCGGCCATGCGCTCACCATAGTGTGGAGAAAGGATTAGTCGGTCAATCAATTTTTCAATGGCATCAATCGATTCATCAGCCAAAAAAGTATCGATTTCATCTAGACTTGGGGGGAGCCCAGTCAGGGTAAAACTCAATCGTCGGATAAGGGTTTCTTTATCAGCTTTTTTGGAGGGTGAGATGTTGTGTTCATCCAATTTTTTCTTTGTAAAAAAATCAATTTCATTCTCCATCCACCCATCTTCCAAGGTTTTTGGCAATTGATATTTTGAGAGGGAAATCAGTGACCAATGGGGCTTGTATACTCCTCCTTGATCCATCCATTTCAAAATTGTTGCGATTTCTCGATCTGAGAGGTTCAAATGAGATTCAGGGGGTGGCATTTTTATATTTGGGTCGAGGGACAACAACCGATTGGGAATTTTGGATTTAACATCATCAAAGGTGAGAACCTCTTCATCTTTATCTTTCAGCAATTTTTGGTTAAAGTCTAATCTTAAATTTGCCTTTCGATTTTTAGCATCAGGCCCATGACAGGCAAAACATTTATCTGATAAAATGGGTTTGACATGAAAGTTATAGTCAATTTTATCAGTCAACTTTGAAATTTCCTGCACCATTTCATCTGGAATGCGGGACAAACATCCTGAGTAGAACAAGATTATAATCAGTAAACACAGGGTTTTTTTAGAAATCAATTGGTACGTCTAAATGTTTTCTAAAATAAAGTTAAACAAAAAAATTATTTCCTTTTTATTGTTTAGCAAACTACGATTTCATCGGCATATAAAATAGCTGGTTTTCCAGCATTAATATGCCAATTGGGCATTTTCAATTCACTCTCTGCATGAACTTTGAGATAACGCGCCTTGGTATTTTTATAGTTCGTTTTAAAAGCCAGAAAAGGCAGTTTAACGATTTCGGGGTTTTCAGCTGGATTTGGGTTATGAGGATTATTGATTTGAATCGAATCACTATAGTTTACTCCGTCTTGAGAAATTGCATATGTAACAAATTTTGGTAGGATGAGTTGGTGCCAATTGGCCTGAGCCTGAACATTGAGGAAATCCATCTCAACACTGTTTATAGGCATCACTGTACCTAAATCCAATATAAAATCCATGTGTTTACCCTTATAAGCGACCCAATTGGCATCCTTATCTGGAAATCGCCAAGATTCAAAAGCTCCAAAAATACCATCGGTAAGGCGTGTAATATTTTCTTTTCCAAAAGTGGGCACACTGATTGGAATTACTTTTTTCTTAAAAGAAATCGCCTTATCCATTTGTTCCATTTTAGAAAATATTCTTTCGAAATTATATGCATAATCATCAATGGTAATAGCCCGCTCTCCTATTCTTTGGATACCCGCTTTTTTGGCACTCGCCACAAATTTTTCAACCTTATTTTTCATCTCGGATTTGGGAAGAACATTTCCGTTATCATTGGTGGTGTAAAAGCTCCCCTTTTGCCCCACCGGAATCTGTCCCGCAATCTGAACTTCAGCAATCAAAAGTGGCAATCTGGCCTCTCTGACTCGGGTTAATTTCTCTTTATTATCTATGACCAATTTTTCAGCTTCATCGAATAATCTGTTGTACTCTATCATCTTATCTGGTGCAAGGTAATTATTGATGGCATCTCTAGGGTCACCAAAAATATTGAGACGGAAATTATCATTCAAAAGCGCTTCCCGCATCCTATCAATATAATTGAGAATCAGAGTAGCTGCTTCTCCATAATAACCATGCAAAAAATCGTTTATAATAAGATTAGGATCCGCATTGGGATTCCACATCAGTTTGGTGATTAGGTAAGCTCTCAAATGACCAAATTCACCTTTATTTCCTGTGGCCTGCATAAAGAGAGCTCGCACATTGTTTTGGATATAAAACTTGATGTTAGGACCAATGGTATGTAAATTAGGAAAAGGACTCACGGGATTGGCAAATTGTATATT
Source organism: uncultured Flavobacteriaceae bacterium (assembly GCA_913020295.1). Classification (GTDB taxonomy): domain Bacteria; phylum Bacteroidota; class Bacteroidia; order Flavobacteriales; family Flavobacteriaceae; genus UBA8316. Next base: position 275,030 of record CAJWAA010000001.1, read on the forward strand.
GTAGTCCCAAATCAATATGTCCTGACTAATTTTTCCCCAATCTTGCAAATCACTGGTAAAAGCTGGATCGGTATCAAATACCGGTTTTTCTCGGGTGCTTTCTATATTGCACAACATGATATTGACATTGGGTTCCGCAACAATATTGCTTGGTGCCGCTCGGGTATACCAATATGCTAAGGTAGAGATGATTTTATCGGGAAACTCACGTGCTACTTTATTGACAAACCAGACCATAGAGCCACTGGGTAGGTTGCCATATTTTTGATTCAAAGCACTACATTGTAGACATTTACAGTATTTATCGTTGTCGTTTTGACTGACCGACCAATATTTTGCATTGGGATTCTTTTCTATTCTCTCCTTGAGTTCGGCGACCAATGTTTGAAAAACTTCTTCATTGGACAAACACAATTGGGTAACAGGATTCCTTTCACCGTCGATTAGTGAGAAATATTCAGGGTGAGTTTTTCCATATTTTTCTGGGGAAATCAATAACTCAAAGGTATGGACAAACATTCCCCAGGAGTCAGAGCAGGAAAGCTTGTGCCAAGATTTATAATCAGCATCTCTTGCATCATAATAATTTGTTGTTCTGTATTTGATCATGGGCGTTTTTAACTCATCTCTTGGAAAACTGAAAGTGTTTTTTTCGGGAAGCAACAGAGGGTCGTCAGCGCTGTATTTCCTAAAACCAAAAAATTCCAGTAAAGAGTATACTCCGTTAAGTAGACCATTTTCTGCTCCTCCTGCAATAATCAAGTTATAGTCCAATCGCTTAAAAAAATAAGCGTCTTCCTCCAATAAAAATGAATCAACTCCAGCATTTTTAGCAAAGACTGTTTTCCCCAAAAAAATTCCATTTTCACCGCTGTATTCCTCTTCGTTCAGTACCTCTAAACTCTTCCACACTTTAGATAAATAAAATTGCATTTTTTGTGCAGCCTCTTTTTCTTTATCGTTGGCTTTTATGGGTAATACCAGGTTAAAATTGGTTTTCCCCTGAATTATTAATTCTTTAAGAGAATTTATGTCTCCCGAACAAGCATAATGAGATAGGGCTACCACTCCTCCAATTGCTACTCCTGAGGTTTTTAAAAAATCAGATCGAGAAATTTTATTTTTATTGAGATACATAATAATATTTTTCTAAATAATTTTTAAGTCGAACTTAATTACACAATGATTTAACTAATATAGTAAACTCATTGATTGATGTCCAATCTTTCTCAGAACTCACAGGAAATAATCCCAATACCTATATAATAATCCTTGTTTTATCTCATTTATTTTACTCATATCTTATAATTTATCCGGTCAAATGGGTCTGTTTTAACAATATTGATTGTTTTTTATATTGTAAGTTTTGTTAAGCTCACTAATTTTAAGCAATCCTGAATCAATTAACCTTTTGAAATTATCTCCATTCCTTTGGATAAATATTACCTATAAAACCAATCAACTTATTTAACAGATTTTATAAAATTGACGCGAATAGGGAAGAAGTTAGATCAGAGCCTTATTTTCAGACTTTCTTCGAATATTTTAAGGGCTAAGATGAGTTATAACAACTCGGATATTTTGATAATATCATTGTCCTGTGGAGATTCAAAGAAGCTTGATTAAAATTGAAGATTCTCGAAATTCGACCAATATTTACCTGTCTTTAGGACGGTTTAAATAACCTCTTTCATCAATAGTGTATTTGGCACCATTGTGTTGATCCACTAACTCTAAATCAAAACCCGTGTAGGAGTTTAATAATGTAATTTTTAATTTTTGATTATCCAAACCCTTGAGTTGAATAGAAGTGATTTTTCCGGGCAAATTTTCTCTGAGATATTTGTAATCGCCATAGGCAATTTTTCTAAAAAGTGCGTAGGTGATTTGTTCTATTTCAGCGTTAGTATTGTGAATAAAATGTTCGTTTAATTTAGGAGATTCCGCAAATTCAATATAACCCCAATGTTCTGGTAAATGCATATTGATCACCCCCTGTGTCGACCATACCCAATTGTTCTCCCTCAAATATTTACCATTTTCTTTTTTCCGATAATATCTGTTGCCAATCAAATCGTGATCCCATTGAACTCTTGAAAAATTGATACGCCATTGTTCCCCCACAACTGGTTTTTTCCTCGGTGATCGCTTTAGCTCGATGAGTGCCTTCATGGGAATGGCCATTTCCACTGACCAGTACTTATCTATATCTGTAGGTTTATTTAAGGTGCCTTCAATATGGACTGCTGTTTTTAATTCTGATAAGTTCCAGTTAAAAATAGGATTACCTTTAGTGTTATAAGGTCGATCCAAGAGCAAATCCCAAACGGTATTCAAGGCATTAATCTCAATCTCACCATAGTTGTGGTTACTGTTGGAGGGGCTTATGAAAACTTCAAAATCGTTGTTGTAAAATATGATCGTATCCCGATTCTTTAGTGTAGCCCAAATATGTTTTTCTTCCAAATGTGCGTAAATGTATAAAAACTCCTCATCCCAAAGCATTTTAAGTCGGGTTCTCTGATTGGGTGTTTTTAGCCCTTCAATATCGATAAAATCCTCTGTAAAAGGAGCATTTTCCCAGCTCAGATCTTCCTGCTTACCATCAATTTTAATAGATTGATCAGCTCTGGGAATTATATATGTCCGGGGATTGATTAGCTCACCTGAAATGTCAATTTCGACATGTTGGTTATTGCATGAAAAACTGGAAAGAACTATGAGAATTAAAAGAATCTCAAATAAAGTTGATAAATTTTTAAAATCGTAAATCACAAAGTTTTAAACTAACCTTTTAATGAGGCAATCATATACTCCCTATTCATGCGAGCAACATTTTCGAGGGAGATCCCCTTCGGACATTCAACCTCACAAGCTCCAGTATTGGTACAATTTCCAAAACCTTCCTCATCCATCTGCTTGACCATATTCAAAACCCTGTCTGTAGCCTCGACCTTTCCCTGGGGCAACAGAGAGTATTGAGAAACTTTTGCCGAAACAAATAACATGGCCGAAGCATTTTTACATGAAGCTACACAGGCTCCACAGCCTATACAAGTGGCAGCATCAAAAGCTTTATCGGCATCGTGCTTATCGATTGGAATGGAATTAGCATCTTGAGTATTACCGGAAGTATTTACACTGACAAAACCCCCAGCTTGTTGAATTCTGTCAAAAGCCGATCTGTCTACTACCAAATCCTTAATAATTGGAAATGCATTAGCTCTAAAAGGTTCTATAATAATGGTGTCACCATCTTTAAATTTTCGCATATGTAATTGACAGGTCGTAACCAATCTGTCTGGACCATGGGCTTCTCCATTAATGAACATGGAACACATCCCACAGATCCCCTCACGGCAGTCATGATCAAATGCAACTGGGTCCTCTCCCTTTTGGATCAATTGCTCATTATGCATGTCCATCATCTCTAAAAAAGACATATCGGGTGAAACATCGGTGATAGAATAAGTAACCATTCTTCCTTTTGACTCAGCTTTGGCTTGGCGCCATATTTTAAGTTTTAAATTCATAGAGATATTATTTATAGGAACGTGTTTTCACTTCAATTTCTTCGTACTTCAGTATTTCCTTGTGGAGCTTGGCACTCGAGGGCTCCCCTCTATATTCCCATGCTGAGACAAAGGTAAAGTTTTTGTCATCACGCATTGCCTCTCCCTCTGATGTTTGGGATTCTTCTCTAAAGTGACCCCCACAGGATTCTGTTCTTTCAAGGGCATCTTTTGCAAATAATTCTCCCAACTCGAGAAAATCAGCTACCCTTCCCGCTTTGGCCAATTGCTCGTTGAATTCATCTGCTCCTCCAGTAACATTTAAGTTTTTATAAAAATCTTCTCTGAGTGCTTTAATCTCACTAATGGCCTCATTCAAGCCATTTTTGTTTCTTGACATACCACATTTATCCCACATGATTTTACCGAGTTTTTTGTGGTAATAATCCACAGAATGTTTTCCATTATTTTCAATAAAAGCCTTCAATTGATCCTTGACTTCTTTTTCGGCTGATTCAAACTCTTGAGAATCTGTAGAGATTGGTCCAGTTCTGATGTCATCTGACAAATAATCACCAATAGTATAGGGTAAAACAAAATAACCATCGGCCAAACCCTGCATCAATGCTGAGGCTCCCAAACGGTTGGCGCCATGATCAGAGAAATTGGCTTCACCTATGGCGTAACAACCCGGAATAGAAGTCATCAAATTATAATCTACCCAAACGCCTCCCATGGTGTAATGTACGGCTGGGTAAATCATCATAGGAGTTTCATATGGATCTTGATCTACTATCTTTTCATACATCTGAAAGAGATTTCCGTATTTGGCACGGACCACTTTTTGTCCTAATTTTTTGACCAATGCTGCATCATTTTCATCTAAGCCTTTGATGTGAGCTTGTTCTTTGCCATATCGATTAATTGCAGCAGCAAAATCTAAATAAACCGCTTCTCCTGTTTTGTTTACCCCATATCCAGCATCGCAACGTTCTTTTGCTGCTCGTGAAGCCACATCTCGAGGAACCAGATTACCAAAAGCAGGGTAACGACGTTCGAGGTAATAGTCGCGGTCTTGTTCTTCAATATCTGTGGCTTTTAGTTTTCCTGATCTGATAGCCTCAACGTCCTCTAACTTTTTGGGGACCCATATTCTACCGTCATTTCTCAAAGATTCTGACATCAATGTCAACTTGGACTGATGCTCTCCAGATACTGGAATACAAGTTGGATGTATTTGAGTAAAACAAGGATTGGCAAAATATGCGCCACGTTTGTGGATTTTCCATGAGGCAGAAACATTACTTCCCATAGCATTGGTAGATAAAAAGAATACGTTACCGTATCCACCTGAAGCAATTACAACTGCATGCGCACCGTGTCTTTCAATCTTGCCATTAACCAGATTTCGTGTAATGATCCCTCTGGCTTTTCCATCAACCAAAACTAGATCCATCATTTCGTGACGATTGTACATTTTTATTTTTCCTCGACCAATTTGACGATTCATTGCAGAATAGGCACCTAACAACAATTGTTGCCCAGTTTGGCCTTTAGCGTAGAAGGTTCTTGATACTAACACCCCTCCAAAGGAACGATTATCCAGCAAACCACCATAGTCCCTTGCAAAGGGAACGCCTTGAGCTACACATTGATCAATGATATTAGTAGAGACCTCCGCCAAACGGTAAACATTGGATTCTCTAGATCGATAGTCCCCGCCCTTGATAGTGTCATAAAAAAGCCGATAAGTAGAATCGCCATCCCCTTGATAGTTTTTGGCAGCATTAATTCCTCCCTGGGCGGCGATAGAATGTGCTCTTCGGGGAGAATCTTGAAAACAAAATGTTTTAACATTATAACCCAATTCGGCCAAAGTCGCTGAAGCGGATGCTCCTGCCAAACCAGTACCAACAACAATTATATCAATCAAACGCTTGTTGGCTGGACTGACAAGATTAATGTCACTCTTGTGATTAGTCCATTTTTCTGACAAGCTTCCCTTTGGTATTTTTGAATCTAACTTTGCCATTTATTTATCCGTTTAAGTGGTGAAAAATTGCGATGAAAATAAAACCTGCTGGAATGACCAGAGAGAAAGCTACAGTAAATAATTTTATACTTTTTGTGTATTTATTATTCAATCCAACAGATTGAAATGATGAGGCAAATCCATGAAAGAGGTGGAGTGATAAAAAAATAAATGATACTGCATAAATTGATACCCTAATAGGGCTATGAAATTTATGGACCAACTCTTCATAGTAACGGTCCGGATCTTGAGGTAGAAATTCAACATACTTATAATTCATTTCAGGTACCCAAAAATCGTAGAAGTGTAAGCCTAAAAAAGATAGTACCACAATTCCAGAGAGAATCATATTTCTTGAAACCCAACTTGCATTAGCAGACCCTTTGTATGAAATATATTTTACATTTCGAGATTTATTATTTTTTAATTGTAAAATAAAGCCCAAAACAAAGTGGAAAACAACTCCAAAAATTAAGATGGGCTGAAGAATAAATTGAACCAAAGGATTATTTCCCATAAAGTGGGATAAAAAATTGAAAGTTTTTTCACTAAATACCGAAGTCATGTTGATGGTAAAGTGTTGCCCCAAAAAGAGAATCAAAAAAAGTCCTGACAGCGCCATGGCTACCTTTCTGGCAATGGTAGTTGTGATCATTCCTATTGGTTTACTTCTACAAAATTAGTCCATAAACGTTGAATAGAAAAACCCAAATGCCTAAATTTTAGACATGTTAGCACAATCTCAATAATGTTTAACATTTAATCGAATTAAGAGGGTAAAATCTCTTTTTTGCTCAACAAATTGTGCTAAAATCCCTGTCACTCCTATTAAATTTAATAATTTTATATTTTTTAACTAAAAAAGTTGGCCGATGCGCTACCGTCCACTATCCTCCCGTCTTTATTCCAAAAATAGAGAACTTTTTATGCAGGCAATGAGATCAGGTGGTTTGGCGATTTTTAACTCCAATGATATTTATCCAATAAGTGCAGACAGTACCCTCCCTTTTGCACAACATCGAGATATCTTTTACCTGTGCGGGATCAATCAGGAGGAGAGTATATTATTACTTTTTCCAAACTCACCAAAACCCGAACATCGCGAAATATTATTTATTAAAAAAACCAATGAGTTGATAGCAGTTTGGGAAGGACAAAAACTAACCAAGAACCAAGCCTCTGCTTTGTCTGGAATTCAAACTATACTTTGGCTTGATGAATTTGAGGCGTTATTTGAGGCTTTAGCCAAGGTCGCCAAAGTTTTTTATTTTAATACAAATGAACATTTTAGGGCTAAGGTTGAAACCCAAACTCGGGAAGATCGATTCATCAGATGGGCTAAGGCTAAGTTTCCTAGTCATCCTAACGAAAAAAGTAACTTTATTTTACAAAAGTTAAGATCGGTAAAAGATGACGAGGAGATTCACCAAATCAAGAATGCAATTAATATAACCGAAAAAGGCTTCCGAAGGATTCTTCCTTTTGTAAAACCGGGAATATGGGAATTTGAAATCGAGGCAGAATTGGCTCACGAGTTCTTAAAAAATAGATCCGATGGATTTGCCTATAACCCAATAATTGCATCTGGAAAAAATTGTAACGTCTTGCACTACGTAGACAATAATAAACAATGCCAGTCTGGTGACTTGATTTTAATAGATGTTGGAGCAGCATACGGTAATTATGCCAGCGATATGACTCGAACAATTCCTGTTTCAGGAAAATTTACTCCTCGACAACGTGAGGTATACGAAGCTGTTTTGCGTGTAGAAAAAAATGCAATGCAGTTACTTGTCCCAGGAATATTGCTCAAAGAGTATCATCAAGAAGTAGGTCAGATCATGACTAATGAGTTAATTGGACTGGGGCTATTAAACCAAACAATGGTCAAAAACCAAGATCCTGAAAAACCCGCATACAAAAAGTATTTTATGCACGGTACCTCACACCACTTGGGTCTTGATACGCACGATTATGGATTGGTAGACCAACCGCTACACGCAAATATGGTACTTACCGTTGAGCCTGGAATATATATTCCTGAAGAAGGTTTTGGTATTCGCATTGAAGATGATGTAGTCACTCAAGAGCATGGATTACCTATCAATTTGACAGAAAATATTCCCAAAGAGCCAGATGAAATTGAACAATTGATGAAGCAAGCTTAGGGTATTGGAAAACTAACCAATTCATTTAGAGTGATTTCCAGGGCTTGGAAATCTAAAATATGGTTTTGAATGTTGGATAAATTTTTAATAATGCATTAACATCCACAGCCTTTACCACAGCTTTTATTGCTTGTAGGCTTATTCTTTACAATAAACTTTTTAATAATATAATAGAGAGACCACGATCCTATTAATATTACTATTATATATTGTATAATCATAATTATTTTAACATTTGATAGACAATTAATGACACAAAATAAGCAATAACGGTCATTGAAATAAGCTGAATAATAGGCCATTTCCAGCTGTTTGTTTCTTTCTTGACAATCGCCAATGTACTCATACATTGCATTGAAAATGCATAAAAAAGCATAAGAGAAATCCCAGTAGCTAAGTTAAATAGACTAGTTCCATCTTTTCTGATTTCTCCTGCCAGTTTTGTTTTAATAGTCTCCTGGGCATCACTTCCTATACTGTAAATGGTAGCTAATGTTCCTACAAAAACTTCCCTTGCCGCAAATGAACTGATTAAAGCAATTCCTATTTTCCAGTCGTACCCCAAAGGAAGAATTATCGGTTCAATGGTTTTTCCCAAAATACCGATGTAGGAATTTTCCAGCCTAAAAGAAACAATTTTGTTTTTTAATTCAATCTCATTAAGTGTTTGATTAACAAATTGTTGAGATACAATTTGTTCTGCATTTGAAAAGTTTTTCCCTGGACCAAAAGAGGCCATAAACCAAAGCAAGATAGAAATTGCCAATATAATTTTACCGGCCTCTACCACAAAAGATCGGGTTTTTTCCCAAACCATTAAAAACACATTTTTAGGTAATGGAAGTTTGTAATTGGGCATTTCCACAACAAAATATGACTTGCTGGGGGATTTAATTAAATTATTTAGGATAGAAGCCGAAACAATGACCATCAAAAACCCAATCAGATATAGTCCCATCAAAGTTAAACCTTGATAATTTATCCCATAGAGGCGCTCATCTGGAATTACCAAAGAAATGAGTATCATATATACTGGAAGTCGGGCAGAGCATGTGGTAAAAGGAACCACTAAGATGGTGATCAATCGTTCTTTCCAATTTTCAATATTTCGCGTTGCCATCACAGCCGGAATGGCACAAGCAGTTCCAGAAATTAAAGGTACTACACTTTTTCCGCTCAAACCAAATTTTCTCAAACTTCGATCCATCAAAAATACCACTCTACTCATGTAACCAGTTTCCTCTAGGATAGAGATAAACAAAAACAAAAAAGCAATTTGAGGAATAAAAATCATGATACCTCCCAAACCGGAAATGACAGCCTCTGAAATCAAATCGGTCAATATTCCAGCAGGCAACTGAAACTTGACCCATTCACTTAAGCCAGCAAAGCTATTATCAATGAAATCCATAGGAACACTACTCCAATCGAATATGGCTTGAAAAATGATCAATAAAATCAGAAAAAAAATAATATAGCCCCAAAATTTGTGAATCAATAAATTATCCAATCTGCTCCTCATGTCTGTCGCCTCTTGGAGATTAACCTTGTAGGTCTGTTTAAGAATTTGATTAATAGTTTGATAACGTTTGATCGTTTCCCGCTGTTGTAATTTTTTGAGGTAAGATTGAGGTTGAGTTCTGAACTCTGACGTATTGGGCACTTTTTGTCTCTCCATTTTAGTAAAATTGACATCTTGAGTTATCACTAACCAAAGTTTATACAAAGATTGAGTGGGATAAGCCTTATGAATGCTCTCAAAATATTCTTTATCAATGGTGGTGGGGTCAAACATTGGGGTATTAGAAATCGATTGGTAATCAACCAAAATTTGTTTTAGTTGACTCACCCCCAAATTTTGTCGGGTACTCACCAAAACTACTTTCGTATTGAGTTTTTCCTCTAACTTATCTAAATCAATTTGTATTCCTTTTCTTTTCATCTGATCGGACATATTTATGACCAATACCGTTGGGATTTCAAGATCTTTAATTTGAGAAAATAAAAGAAGGTTCTGCTTAATGTTCTCAACATCTGCTATAAAAATGGCAACATCCGGGAAATCTGGATCGTTTTTATTTAGAAGTAATTCAACAACCACACTCTCATCCATGGAGGAAGCATTGAGGCTGTAGATACCGGGTAAATCGAAAACTCTAGCTTTTGTGGCTCGATCCAATCGACAACTGCCCTGCTTTTTTTCAACGGTAATCCCCGGATAGTTTCCAACCTTTTGATTCAATCCGGTAAGAGCATTAAATACAGAGGTTTTTCCAGTATTAGGATTCCCTATAAGGGCAACATTGATGATTTTAATCATCCATTAAAGGTTTTACCATAATGTACCGAGAAACTTCCTTTCTAATGGCCAAGTGGACCTCATCAACTTTTAGATACAGTGGACCTTGAAATGGAGCCAAATAGAGTATTAAAATTTCATTGCCTGGCACACATCCCATTTGAATCAATTTGAGGGGCAAAAAATCAGTTTCAGTTGATTGGATGATCGCTTTTTGTCCAATAGCCAATTGATCTAGCGGAAACATTATTTAGAATGATTTTAAAAAACAAAATTATAAATTTTGATCAATCTATAACGATAAAGAGCCTTTTATTTAGTGGGGAAAATATTCTTGGATTAAAATTTCTAATTCCTCCAACAATCTCTGAATTTCCTCTAAATCTGTTCCATCATAAAAGCCTCTGATTCTTCGGTCAGGATCGACCAGTATAAAGTTTTCGGTGTGAATCATATCGAATGGTCCACCGTCTCCGTCTTCCTTAACCGCCAGGTAGGACTTTCTTGCCAATTCATAAATTTTTTTTTTGTCTCCGGTGACAAGATTCCATTTTTTATCAATAACTCCCTTTTCTATAGCATATTTTTTGAGCTGAGGTACCGAGTCTATTTTGGGTGTAACGGAATGGGACAGCAGCATCACATTGGGATTGTTTTTTATTTTTTCCTGAACTTTAAGTAGGTTGTCCGTCATTACAATACAGATGTTGGAACAGGTAGTGAAAAAGAAATCTGCTACATATATTTTCCCTTTAAAGTCTTTTTGTGTGACGGTTTTTCCGTTTTGGTTGGTCAGAGAAAAATCTGCAATACGATGAAATTTCTTATGATGCTGTATGGTACTGTCTACTAATTCAAAATTGACCATAGCGGGTTGATATACTGGCAGCTTTTTGATCGGTAATAGTGCATTGTAAAACAACATCAGTATTATAACAGAAACGGCTGCTAATACCCATAAAAATTTCCTGTATTTTTCTAGAATCCCCATTTTTGCTCAAAGATAAGTCATTATAAATACAAAAAATGACTATAAAGGTTTTTGTCTTAATGGTTATGGATTGTGGCTAAAAATGGTATTTTTGACACCAAAATTTGTTTGCTATGGAACCTATGGTAATAAAGGGCATTCAACTCCTACTAAGTTTGTCAATTTTAATTGTATTACACGAATTAGGGCATTTCATCCCTGCCAAAATCTTTAAAACCCGAGTGGAAAAGTTTTTTCTCTTTTTCGATGTCAAGTTTGCTTTGTTTAAAAAGAAATTTGGAGATACCGTTTATGGTATTGGTTGGTTACCCTTGGGAGGTTATGTCAAAATATCAGGGATGATCGATGAGAGTATGGACAAAGAACAAATGAAACAACCTCCAAAACCTTGGGAATTTCGAACTAAGCCAGCATGGCAACGATTAATCATTATGCTGGGAGGAGTAACTGTGAATCTGGTTTTGGGTTTCCTGATCTATATGATGATACTATTTGTTTGGGGTAAAAATACTTTACCTAATAGTGCTTTACCTTTGGGACTGGGTGTTTCGCCTCTGGCTAAAGAAATCGGGTTCGAAAAAGGAGATCAGATCCTGTCTGTTGATGGTAAACCTCTTGAGGTTGCCCTTGATATCAATAAACTATTATTGATCCGATCTGTTCAAGTGGTTCAAGTCGAGCGTGAAAATGGATTGAAAATCAACATAGCAATACCCGAAAACATTGGCGATCGGATGTTCACTTCTGGTCAAATGAGTATTTTGTATCCACGTTTTCCCGCCGAAATAGATAGTGTTTTAACTGATAAGGGTGCTTTTCAAGCTGGATTCAGAGCTGGTGACAAAATTATTTTAGCCGATAAAACCATTATAGAAGATTGGACAGAACTACGAGACTACAACAATGAAAAGGCTAATCAAAAAGTTCAATATGTAATCGAACGTGATCAAATTAAAGATACCATCAATATGGTATTGGATGCCCAAGGTAAAATGGGTGTCATTCCGAAAAATTCCATCAAAATCAGTCAGGAAGATCTTTCTTTGGTCGAAAGTATAGCTGAAGGATTCACCTTTGGATATTGGATGCTTTATGATTATGTAGCCCAATTTAAATATGTGTTTACTAAAAAAGGAGCTTCACAGTTGGGTGGTTTTGGGGCCATAGGAAGTCTTTTTCCGGCCTCGTGGGATTGGAGAGCTTTTTGGGGTAGTACGGCATTTATTTCAATAATTTTGGCTTTTATGAACTTATTACCAATTCCTGCATTAGATGGTGGTCATGTGATGTTTCTATTGTATGAAATGATTAGTGGAAGAAAGCCTAATGATAAGTTTATGGAGTATGCCCAAATGGTTGGATTTTTCTTGTTACTGGCTTTGGTAATTTATGCCAACGGTAATGACCTTTTCCGTTTTTTGTCCAATTAAATTAGGCAATTTCGACAACTCATTTTGATATTTATTATATTTATAGAAATTAAAAAATCAATGTTCATGAAGTTTAGCATCTTTTCTTTGTTTATTTCATTTTCTTTGTTTTGTAATGCTTTAGTTTATGCTCAACAGCAACGTGTCAAGATCGGAGATTTTGTCACTGAGCATGAAGGATTTGAAGAAAATGAAGCCGGAGAGATCACTCCAATAAACATCAAAGAAATAAATAAAATAATTCGCTTTTTTGTGGAGGAACGATACCCTGAGATCGTTGAGAGTACACGAAATATTATCTGGGATTCTTATAAAACTTTTCTAAGTCCATCCGACATTTACCACTACCATACATTTATTGCACAAGTAAAGGTAAAGGATTTGGAACGTTTAAAATATGTTGAAGTTATCTATGATCCTTTTGTCAAAAAAGTCAAGGGAGATTTTGAGTGGATTCCCGAGGATGAAGAGTTTTATTTAATCCAAGAAAAAGAGGAAAAGAAAGACAATGAGCCTGACTTGATCGAATTGACTATATCCAATCAAGAACAAAAACCCACATTAGGTGATTTCGTTACTGAACATAAGGGGTTCCTCGATGTGATGGAGCGTAAAAATTTAAAAGATAGTGAAATAGTACCTATAAACGTAAAGGAAATTAATGGGTCCATTAGAGCGTTTGTGAAATCTACCTATGTTAATGTAGAATATACACGTAATATTATTTGGGATTCCTATACTTCTTTTATAAGTCCTTTTGATAAGTTTCATCATCACAATTTTATAGCTCAGGTTAAAGTCAAGAATGTTAAAAGACTGAAATACTTGGAGGTCTTTTACAACCCTAAATCACAAAAGGTAACCAGTGATTTTGTATGGATTGAATCCGATGAGGAATTCTTTAGGAAAAAAGAATCTAAATAATAATGAAACTCTCTGACATAATGATTTTGATGGCTGCCTTTGTCAGCTTTATATTTTCGGTATACCTTTGGTTCGATGGCCAGCAACAGGAAGGAATTTACGTTGGTCTATGGGTACCCTCTATTTTAGCGGGTGGAGCCTATATTAAGCAAATGTCAAAACAATGAGTATTTCCATCATTTTTATCATAGGGCTAATTGTATTTTTTCTTTTTTTGTTAGGAGTCTTTTTTAACAACAGAGAGATCAAAGCCAATAGCCAATCCAAAATTGAGACGGATATCATTGACTACGACGGGTCGGGTAATTTTGGAAGAATTCCTAATAAAAAACCCAAGAATAGGGCCATATAGTCTTACTAACTTACTTTTTTATTAAGCATTTTATTATATTTTTGGATAAAGGACATTTTATAGTAAACCAAAATTTTTTTAAATGAAAACTAAATTAACCTTAACTATTATTGGAGTCATCCAGTTGCTTCAATCTGTACTTTACGCTGCATTTGCAAAGCCCTCTATCGAAATGATGTTCAATGTTGGTGAAGAAGCGGCAGAGCTGGCCATCATGTTTCAATACGCACTTACCCCTGCATTTTTAATGATAGGATTGATGTTAATCTTTTCGAGAAATTTGGGAGTTGAGGATGCAAAAAAACTATTGTTAGCAATCATTATTGCCTACATTCCTTTGTTTGGTGCCTTTTACTTCATGGCTTCTTCTCCATTGACAAATATGGGACTTCCTGATTTTGCAATTGATTTCGTCATGTTTGGATTGGCTATTATTACATACTTAAAGCCAAAAGCTTAAGCAGGAAATACTGCTTTATTCAGCTCAATAAATACCCTGCAATAATTGCGGTGTTTTTTTATTTTAAAAATCTAAGTCTGCAAAACCTAATCCATGATGAGATTGGGTAGAAAGAGAGACAACTCAGGAAATAGTGTAACTAAAACCAATACCAGAATACTTATTCCTAAAAAAGGTAGTCCTGCCCTACTGACTTTTCCGATTGAAGTTTTACCAATACTTGATGCAACAAATAAACATACACCTACGGGTGGAGTCGTAAGACCTATAATTAAATTTAGGACCGCAATAACCGTAAAATGCATAGGTTCTACGTCCACCTCAATTGCAACCTTTAGTAAAATCGGGAACAAAATCAACAAGGCGGCAATAGTTTCCATGAAGGTTCCTACCAATATAAGCAAAAGGTTGATCAACAAAAGCACTGCGTGTTTATTTGTTGTCCAAAGAAGTATCTGTTCGGAAATACCTTGTGGAATCTGTTCGATAATGAGTATGAATCCAAACAAATTGGCAAAACCAACCAATATCATGAGTGATGCAGTGGTTTTCATGGAATCTAAAATGACAACAGAAATGTTTTTAAGGTTCAGTTTTTTATATACAAATGTTCCAATAAACAGTGCATATAGCACAGCAACGACTGAAGCTTCTGTAGGAGTGAATACTCCCCCAATTATCCCAAATAAAATTATCAATGTCATCAACAAAGCCCAAAAGGTATCGGTAAAGCTCTTTAGAATTTGCATTATCGAACTTTTTTGATGCTTTGGATAGTTCTTTTTTTTAGCTACAAAATAGGCTACCAGCATCAGTCCCAAACCCAATAACAAGCCTGGGATGGCTCCAGCAAGGAAAAGTTTTCCAACAGATAATCCACTCAACGTTGCAGCAATAATCATAGGTAAACTTGGTGGAATAATGGGTCCCACGGTTGAGGAGGCTGCGGTAATGGCACAAGAAAAATCGCTGTCGTACCCTTCTTTTTTCATGGCAGGGATCATCACGGCTCCTAAACTAGCAGTATCAGAAATGGCAGTTCCTGAAATACCTGCAAAAAGCATAGAGGCACTAATGTTGACGTATGAAAGCCCACCTCTGATATGTCCCAAAAGATGGTTGCAAAACTTAATTATCTTATCAGTCAGCCCTCCCTGGTTCATCAAATTCCCTGCGATAATAAAACCCGGGATGCTAAGTAAGACAAATACGTCAATTCCAGCATACATTTTAAGTGGGACTACCACCAAGGGAGTCCCTTTGAAAATAAAATAAAACAAACAAGACAATCCCAAAGAAAATGCAATTGGAAACCGAAAACAAAGACAAACAACAAAAACAGTGATAAGCAAGAATATCATGATTTCCAAAATTTAATTTTTTTCAGAAGGGCTAAAAAACTGAAATAAGTGATTGAGAGACTTAAGATCAAGATACTTAAAAAGGGTATTGCCATTATGACATGAAGTGTTGGCGAGTGCTCATTGAGACCCATTTCAATCATGAACAATGTATAAAAGCCACAAAATGCAAATAAAACAAGACTCAAGAGAGGAGATATCAGGTTTACTATTTTCTTAAGGTTATTGGAAAAGCCAGCGTAAAAAGCTTCTAAAAAAACAAAATAATTAGCACGATAAGCCAAACCACTTGAAAATGCTATAGCATAAATAAACAAAATCCTTGAAGCCTCCTCAGTCCATGGAGGTACATCGCTGAGAAAAAACCTTGCGAAAATTTGAAGTGATACAGTGATGATAAATCCTAAACTAGTTAATAGTGTTCCGTATTTTAAGAACTTTGACAAAAAAATTTTGAAGCTCATTGAGTAATTTTTTTTATAGTTTTATATATCTCTTGCATCTGGGGTGATAAACTTTCATAAATGGCTTTTTCGCCATTTTCCATGAAAATATTTTTATCTACTTCAACAAATATCATACCTTCTTCTTGCAATTGTTTTTGAACTTTGGATTCGTTGTTTAGAAACAATTTATGCTCATAAATTTGCATTTCTTTTGCAGCCTGTAAAAAAATGGCCTTAAGGTCATCCGGTAATTTTTGAAATTGTTTTTCCCCCACTATCGGATAACCCCAAGTGATAAGATGACCCGTGAGATTGAGGTATTTTTGTACTTCGCTAAAACCAGCATTTTTAATCATTGCAAAAGGGTTTTCCTGTGCTTCTATGGTTCCTTGTTGAAGGGAGGAAAACACTTCGGAAAAGGCCATTGGTGTGGGTTTGGCTCCTAAAGCTTTCCAAGCAACAACATAGGAAGGGACATTGGGAACTCTGATGATTAATTCTTGAAGATCATCAGGGTGCTTAATGGGACGATTCGATGTCAAATGACGTTCGCCTCTTTGAAAATAGCCAAGTGGACGGACTCCTATTTTTTTAATCATTTCCTTTTCGATTCGTTTCCCAATATCGCTGTTAATCAGTTTATGCATCGCAATAGTATCTTTTAACAAAAAAGGCATATCAGAAAAAATTAGTATTTCAGCAAAGTTGGTTAGGGAACCTGCAGAAATGGTCATGTCGATGACCTCCGACCTAATCAAGCGAATGGCCTCAAGTTCTTTAGCCAATTGCTCGGAAGGGTAAACCTCTAATTCCATTCTTCCGCCGGAACGTTCTTCGATAAGTTTACCAAAATGAATGAAAGCTTTATACCACGTATGGTTTTCTTTGACCAACATACTTGCTTTAAAAAGGTATTCGGGATTTTTATCGGTTGTGAAACTACAAGACCACACCAATATTAATAATGAAAATCCAACTAAAAAACGTTTTACATTAGAATTCAACCTCGTTATTTTGTATAAATGTATCACCTAAAAAACCATTACTATTTTATCCTAAAATAGGAATTTTTTTTTTTCAGTTACATCATTTTGAAATTACAATGAGCTATCCTTAGAGAAAAACCTTGAAAACTTTTACAGTTTATAGAACACAAAATATTGAAGAGGCATTTTAAAAAAGAGATAGAATTTTTTAAATTGAAGTTATAATTTTCAATAAGCCATGTTTTGGATCACTAAATCCTTTATTATCACCCTAAGTCTTTTGTTTATTAGTTGTAATATAGGTGATCAAACTTATTTGGAAAAACATCTGCCAGAAAGTACTTTTAGGGGAGTTTGGGTTACCAATGTGGGTAGTGATGCCCTTAAATCAGAAATGAATATCAAAGCATTAGTTTCTAATTGTATAAAATACCAAATCAATCATCTTTTTGTAGTGGTTTGGAATAAAGGTCTTACACAATACCCAAGCGATGTTTTGGAAAAATATATTGGATTAAAACAAGAGCCAATGCTTTCACATTTTGACCCATTGGAGTATTTGATCAATCAAGCTCACAGGCAAGGGATAAAAGTTCACGCTTGGTTTGAGTTTGGTTTTTCATTTGCATATAATGACCCCCAAAGTATATGGATTAAAAAATATCCTGAATGGATAGGCAGAGATAGGGAGGGTAGAATCTTGAAAAAAAATAATTTTATATGGTGGAACGCACTTCATCCTGGACCTCAAAAATTTTTATTAGAACTTATTGAGGAGGTGGTCACTCGCTATGATGTAGATGGTATTCAGGGAGATGACCGACTTCCAGCCATGCCTTCTGAAGGAGGTTATGATGATTATACGATATCGCTTTTCCAAAGCAAGTTCAATACTGATCCCCCAATCGATTACAAAGAGGAAAGTTGGATTCGATGGAGATCTAATAAGTTAAGTAAATATGGAAAAAAGATTTACCAAAAAGTAAAAGCGATCCGTTCAGAAATCATGGTTTCTTGGGCACCTAGCATTTATCCCTGGTCTGAACATGAGTATTTACAGTCCTGGCCGGATTGGATAAACGATGGCTATGCAGATTTTATCGTCCCTCAATTTTACCGTTACAAACTGGAGGATTATTCAAAAATTGTTGACCAATTGGAAACTCAACTCGATCAAGAAGAAAGAAAACGGATTTATGCGGGAGTATTAACTTCTTTAGGTGGAGGATATCGGATTAATGATACTCTTTTGGTTAAAATGGTTAATTATCATAGATCCAAAGACATCACGGGTGAAGTATTTTTTTACTACGAAACTTTTAATCGCTAACTCATACAATTAATCCGATATTTTAACCCTCACTAGTGGAGTATTATTTTATTTGAAGATCATAGAAAAAAAATGGGGGTAATTTGATGCCTTTGGCCCCACCACTAATAACAAATAACCATAACAAATCAAATGAAAAAACAAATTCTAATGTGGCAGGGCAAAGGATCCCAAATTCAAAAAATAATATTTGTATGAACAACAATTTACTATACAATATTAATTTTTTATTTTCCATATATTTCTCTAATACAATTCTTTTAACTTATGTAGTGATAATTTTTACTGATATTAAATTATAAAACATGACGATTAAAATCAATAGCGACCCATATCGAGTTTGATTTTTGTGAATTTCATATATTGTGTAGAAAGAATTTACATGAAGAAGCAAATTCTACTTTTAGCGATGGTTCCTTTTATTGGTTATAGTAATATCAATAAAGAGATGCTCCCGCTGACAATTTTTTCTAATGTGAAAGATTCTTTGTCTTTTGAACATGATATCAAAAGATTTTCAGCAGGTTTAAAATTTGGATTACCCTACATGGCAGTTATAGGTGCTCAGTATACCCTGCCATTTTTTGACAATCACTTTGCTCCCTACTTTGACTACTCTCGATATTCGTATGAGGATTTTAATAGGGAAGCCCAGTTTCGTTTTTCTGAATGGGGTATATCATACTTTATAAGAGAAAAAGGGAAAGGAGTTTATTTGGGTCTTAGTAATTCTATACTAAGTTATCAAGCTGATTTTACAAATATTATTTTAAAAAATGATTCTAAAGGTTCCGGGACAGGCAAAGTGGATATGAGGACGACCAACCTTAGACTTGGACTAAAAACAGCAGGTGCCTTATACTTCAGAATTGAAATAGGATACGGTTTTGGTAATTTACCAAAGTTGGTGACTTTCACGGCAACAGACGATTTTAATCCCAACCATAAAGAGCTTACAATTAAAGATATACCCAGAATTGATGGGATTTCGGAAAATGGTATGTTGGTCGGTAATCTTGGCTTTGGAATTAGCTTTTGATATTTATCGAAAGGAAGTTCTTTTATTAAAATATCATCAAAAATGAAAAGAAGAAATTTTTTTAATAAGCTGGGTATGACGATTTATGTTTTTTAGGTCTTGGTTCATTTGAGACCAAATCGCAAATTGCCTATGATAGTATAAAACCTTTCAAAAGCACTTCTTTTTCTATTGGAACATGGAATTGTCCTCAAGCAATCTTAATCTCAGGTCAATTGATGCAATCGGGAATTTCTACATTGGACGCTGTTGTCAAAGGTGTTGCTTTTAAGGAGGCTAATGAGGAGAATACTACAGTAGGCATAGGAGCCTCTCCTGATCAATCAGGTCGTGTAAGTTTAGATGCTTGTGTTATGAATGATAAAGGGGAGTGGGGCTGTGATGGCAGTAGAAAATATTCTACATGTCTCTAAATTAGCCCAAAAAGTTATGGAGGATACTCCACATATGAACTTAGTGGGAGCGGGTGCTGAGGAATTTGTTTACAGCAAAGGGTTTAAAAAAACAACCCTACTAACTCCTGCAGCAAAAAAAAGATGGGAAGCCTGGTTGAAAAATCTAAATATTCCCCTGAGATAAATGCCGAAAACTACGACACTATTGGTATGTTATGTTTGGATACTTATGGAAATCTCTCTGGCAGTTGCACTACAAGTGGATTAGCATATAAAATGAGAGGTCGCGTGGGTGATTCACCTATTATTGGATCAGGACTATTTGTAGATAATGAGGTGGGAGCCGCAACAGCAACTGGTTTGGGCGAGGCTGTAATTAAAACTGTGGGGTCTTTATTAATTGTGGAACTTATGAGAAATGGCTGGTCGCCCCAAAAAGCTTGTGAGGAGGCCATAAATAGAATCCTTTCCAAACATATTGGGAAACCAGATTTCCAAGTAGGTTTTATTGCCATTAATGTTGCAGGAGAAAAAGGTGCTTACAGCATTCATAATGGCTTTTCATATACCTACTTTAAATCAGGAAAAGCTATTAATATTTCTTCAGCGAGCGCTTATTGATTTTAAGAACAATTTCAATAGGGTTTGAACAAAGCATAAAATATAATTTTCAAGTACCCACTTAGTGTAGCATTTTTTTATCAAATCAGAAAAATCAGCAATTATTTAATAATGTAGAGTTTGTAAATTATTTGTCAGTTATGGTTTCTCTTCTGTAAACCCAAAATGCTCCTATTTTACCATCCTCAATATATACATCTGCTATGTCATAAAAAGTTTTGTTTTCACCATTAACCAATAAATCAATTTTATGACCTGAAATTACCCACGAACCTGGTTGAGAATCTACTTTCATTGTATAAGAAAATATTGGATTCCATTTGGGATTTTCTTGTTCAAACCATGAACTCAACAATGCTTTATGAGCATTTTTATCAGGAACAACGCTTCCATCAGGACCATATATTTTAAAAACTCCAAATTGTTTTGTTGAATCTGCATTCATTTGATTTATGGCTTCAATATCCCTTTTGTTGTGGGCTTCAATATAATTGTCCCACAAGTCGAGATTTTCTGGATTTGAATCATTTACATCATAAATTTTACCATCTTTTTTTAAATATCCAGGGGCTCTTTTAGCTTTGTTTTCTGAACTAACTTTTTCAGCACATGAATTAATTAATATTAGAGAAAATATTAGTAACGTTATTTTTTTCATTATTAAATATTTAGAAAGTTTTATCATCACAAAAATCCTTTGATTACTGTTAATTGGAAAGTAAAAACTCTTCAACCTTTTGCTTCACCAAAGGATTGAAAACAAATTTACAATTTTAATTTGGAACGATTGGCTAGATGAAAATAATGAGCTGAAAAAAGAATGGAGTTTAATCTTTAATAAAGATTACTTAAATTAAGAATTCAAAAAATTAGGTGGCTGCATGTCATCTGAGAAAACGAGGGAAACGAGATTTCGAGATTACAGTAGGAAGTTTTGTTATGCCTCTTGGGTACTGACCTCAAATTCACCACAAGTATATTTTTCACTAACATCAACTTTATGAATACCACATGTCATATGAGTGAAAACGAGATTGTCACAATTAACGCAACTGTTACTTAAACTTAAATCTTTCATTTTATTTATTTTTAACAAATTTAATATAAAAATAACACAAACACTTGATTTACAGTAATTTATAATTAGAATTAATAAAGATAAAAAAATTCTATTTAGCTAACAGTTAATCAAAGAAGATTTGTAAACATTAACAATTCTAAGTTAGTCGCAATTGTATTTTTGAACAGTATAAACAATTAAATCAATGGAAAATGTTGATACAACCCCAATATTCAATCTATTTCAACCAATTAGGCAATCACTCGTAAATAATATACTTCAGGTCCTCTGTCCTACAACTCGATTCGTACCTTTTTTCTGGATTTTCGAATGAAACATCATTTTCATAGAGTTGAAATACCGTATATATTCTGACCTAAATAAGAATCATAAGGATTTGGCATCGAAACTATTGTTTCGCCATAATAGCTATTATTTTGAAGACCTATAGGACTAAAGATGAACTCACATGGGCATGGATCATTATCATTTGAACAAGAGGAGAAAACTTTAATAAATATTAAAATCTTTATCAGTGTTCTTATCATTATTTTGTTTGCTATCTTAAGTACAATGAAACTTTATACAAACTTTTTTTTTCTCGATTAGACTTTCGAAATAATCAGGGACTTTTAAGTTGCGAATGATGATATACGAATTGTACTATTTTGTTTATTTTTATATAAGTAAAAAAAAATACAATGAGCAGTAAATTTTTTGGAAACGGTAAATTAAAGGGTCAACCAAATAAAGATCAAAAGAATAAATTTAAATCAGGTTCAAAAGGCAAAGCAACAACAGCTATTCGAAAAACAGGGAGGGGTAATTGAGAAGTTTGACCTATCTAAGAGGCTTAGAAGTGCCAGAGCTTAATGAAGAGGATATGCCTAAAATAAATGGTGTTAGGATAATTTAATATAACAAGTGTTTCTTATTATTATTTTTCCATCCTGCCTTGCTCTTGTAATCAACAAAGAAAATCTTTAAATCTGCTTGAGATTTATAATCAACAAAGTATATATATTTTTCTGCTTGTGACTTATAATCTACGAAGTACCATAAACCGTCATTACCTTTTGCTTGAGTTTTGTAATCAACCTTAAAAACTTTTAGGTCAGCTTGTGACTCGTAATCTACAACAAATACTTTTATATCTGATTGTGATGAATAATTAACAGTATAGATTTTCTGGGCATAAGTATTGTAGAATGTAAGACATAAGAAAAGGAGAATTAATTGATTTTTTTTAACCATGTTATCTTAAAAAAACTCGTAAAAAATAATAGTAAGAACCACCCCCTCTAGAAATGAAATCCAAGCAACCTGATATGAATCTAAATTAAATTGCTCCATCATTTGCTTTAATAATCTTTTATGCCATTCAATCATATTTTATGTTTTACTTTCAGATTTTTCCTGTTTAATGAATTAAATTACAATATACTGATTTCAAGAATTACTTAATTTTAAGGAGAGCTAAACATCACCATGCCCAAAAGATTTAGAAGTGCCTGAACTTAATGAGGAGGATATGCCTATGATATAAAAAACCCTCCACTTGGGAGGGTAAATAAATTAAAGGCTTCTCATTATTTTGTAGATGCCACGACCTGAAA
>CAJWAA010000002.1 GCA_913020295.1 uncultured Flavobacteriaceae bacterium
TATTATTGAGGTTGAGGACACCCGCACTGAGTAATCCGATGGCTGTTCCCAGAAACAGGGCAGTACTATCAACCGTTTGAGTCTGTAAATAATAGGCACCCATCACACTTACCCAGCCAAAAAAGAGAAAAACAAATAAATCACCCAAACCATGGTATCCATATGCAGCTCGACCCACTGTATATCTGATAGCAGCCCAAACTGCTGCACCCGCAAGCACGATAAAAAAGAAAGAAACTAACAATTGTTCCTCACCCAATGCTATGTAAATTAAACTTAAGGCCAATAGGATTGAAATCAATGCAGCAATAACAATCCCTTTTTTTAGGGCTTTGGCCGAAAGCAATCCCTGCTGCAATATTCGTCCAGGTCCCAACCTATTTGCATTATCTGTACCCTTTATTCCGTCTCCATAATCATTGGCAAAATTGGAAATGATTTGAAAAGCTATGGCGGTCATAATGGAGCCGATAAAAACCACTGAAGAAAAGTTTTCTTCCTTGGATGCAATAGCATTACCGGTGATGATCCCTGCAACGGACAGTGGCAAGGTTCTTAATCGAGCAGCAGCCAACCAAACTGAAAATTGAGTCCTCAATGAATTAAGGAAATTTAGGATACTGTTTGAAATTGGGGTCCCTTTTGTCGAGAAAAGCCTGTTTACCCTCCTGTGCCTCGTCCATCAGGTAATACATCAAGGTAGCATCTCCTGCCAATTGCATCAAACCGTGCTGACCGTCCAATTCTGCATTTAAACACCTCTTGATCATGCGTAAAGCTAAAGGACTTCTTTTTTGCATCAGCTTACACCACTCCAAAACAGTTGTCTCTAATTCATTTAATGGAACAACTTTGTTTACCAATCCCATTTTTTCTGCTTCGGCAGCTGAATATTGTTGACATAAAAACCAAATTTCTCTAGCTTTTTTTTGACCTACATGTCTTGCCAAATAAGAAGAACCAAAACCACCATCAAAGCTACCTACCTTTGGACCGGTTTGTCCAAAAATAGCATTTTCACTGGCAATGGTCAAGTCGCAAACCACATGCAAAACATGACCTCCTCCAATGGCATAGCCATTGACCATAGCCACTACGGGTTTAGGCAATTCTCTGATACGTTTATGTAAATCCAATACATTCAATCGGGGTACACCGTCTTCTCCAACATATCCACCTACTCCTTTCACGTTTTGATCACCACCACTACAAAAAGCCTTGTCACCAGCTCCTGTTAAAACCACTACATCAATGTCATTGCGCTCTCGACAAACTTCCATAGCTTCAAGCATTTGAATATTGGTCTCCGGACGAAAAGCATTATAAACCTTGGGGCGATTGATTGTAATTTTGGCCACTCCTTCGTTTAACTCAAATTTAATGTCACTATAATCTGCTAGACTCTCCCATTCTATTTTTTTCATCTATTTAAATCTTTAATAATAAGCTGATATTTGATCAGTTCCTTTCATTAATGAATTTGTATTTGCGGTTTAAATCGCTCTTGCTGAGGTTTAATTAGGTTGTTATTAGATTTCAAATTTAAGACTTTTGCATGGCTTTAAAGTAATTTAATAAGATACTGTCATTAATCTTTCTAGGGGTCTTAATCTCTAAAAGCTTCGGCTTATACGATGGATTAAAGAAGCTTTTTAATGCCCATTTTAATCCGGTATTGGTATTTACTGATTTATAATGAAAACCAAAATCCTTACATATTCGACGTGCATTTCGGTTATGTATGGTTTCAAAATAAGTATCGTAAATAGGACTGTCTTTTAACCCAGAAAGAATTCTAAAAATCCCACCTCCATGATTGTTGATCAAAACAATCCTAAAATTTGAGGGAATATAATCATTCCACAATCCATTTATATCATAAAAGAAACTAAGATCTCCAGTCACCAATAAGCTTGGATTAGGATTAATCATTGCTGCACCAACAGCAGTTGCGGTTGATCCGTCAATTCCACTAGTTCCACGATTACAATAAACTTCTGCATGCTGAGGCATATCAAAAAGCTGTGCGTAGCGTACTGTGGAACTGTTGGCCAGCTGCAGATGAAGCCTCCCTGGAAGATTTGAAAAAATAGTTTCAAAAGCTTTCAAATCAGAAAAAGGAATATCACGAAGATAAGCACTTCCCAAATTAAGTTGAGCCCTATACTGACCTAGAATCAAAGACTTATAACTGCCCTTCCCCTTAGAGTAATCTTTAAATAATTCAGAGAAAAAAGTATTTACCGTCATGGAAAAATGTTGCGTCAAACTATAATAAGTATCAAAAGCCCTGAAAGGATCTATATGCCAATGTTCCTTGGGAGAAAAATCTCTCAATATTTTTTTTATCTTTTTTGAAACCACCATTCCTCCAAAAGTCAATAAAATTTCAGGTTGTAAGATTTTAAAAAAATCTGTGTTGGCATTTTCCAATGGGGCAATCAATGAATCAATAGAATTTATAGCATTGGGCATTCGCAGATTGGAAGTGGTCTCGGTAAACATAATCACGGTGGGATCAGCGTCTATTATATCTAACCACTCTTTATCAATATTATCGGGGTCGTTTACACCAACTAAGACCATTTTTTTCTTAACCTGCTGCCATTTTTTTTTGAATACTTCAAAATCAAGCTCAGAATTGGAAATCTCAGGTGCAATCATTTGGGAGATTTTCAACGGGTAGGTGGTCATCCCATACAATGGTTCTTCCATGGGAATATTTAAGTGAACAGGTCCACTTTTTTGAATGGCTCGGCTTAAAACCCTATTGATTTGTTCCTCGTTGGACTTTTGGATTTTCTTTTGTTTGGTTTCGATTTGTTTTTGAGTAGATTTTTTGGGAATCAGTTTTTGATTTGGATTCTCCAATAAAGTCGCGGTGGCATGACTCACATCCGGACTCAGATATGAAAAATCTACCAAGTGGGGTTCAAAGACACCTTTCTGTTGAATGGTTTGCCCATCTCCAATATCAATGCTATAAGGCATGCGATCGGCAGAAATAATGACCAGTGGAATATTACTATAAAAAGCTTCAGCAACGGCAGGATAAAAATTCAGAAGAGCTGAACCCGAGGTACAAACCACTGCGCTAGGAGTTGTAAGTTGCTGCGCCATTCCCATAGCAAAAAAAGCTGCCGAACGCTCATCAACAACACTATAGGTCTTGAAGAAAGGGTTTTCCGTAAAACCGTTGGTCAGAGGAGCATTTCTTGAACCCGGACAAATAACTATGTGTCGTATACAGTTCATTTCACAAAACTTGACAATGGTCTGGGCTATTGGAATCTCTGGATATTTAATCGATGTACTCCCTGAGTTTTTCATTTTCTTCGCACTACAAAAATACAAAACCCTAGGGGAATGATCCCTCAAAAATATCAAAGAGCAGCCAATAAGGTTTTGGCTTTATTTTGGGTTTCCTCCCACTCTTTTTCAGGATCACTGTCTTGGGTAATTCCTGCTCCTACATACAATTGTAAGTCTTGTGAAATAATTTGGGCACAGCGAAGATTCACAAACAAATCAATTTGATCTTCTCCATTTACAGGACCAAAAAAACCAGTATAATAGCCTCGATCTAGGTTTTCGTGTTCTTTGAGAAAACTCATACCCAGCTCAACGGGGATACCGCCAACAGCAGGTGAAGGATGTAACTTTTTTAACAATGCTGTCATATTGACCTGCTCTACTTCCAGTGAAAATTCATTACACAAATGAACTAAATTACCCGCCCTCCGTGTAAATGTCTGGGAACATTTTACTGCTACCGATGGAAAAAGGGCTTTCAAATCACTTTGTAATGTATCTCTCACCCATGCCTGTTCTTTCCTCTCTTTGTCTCCCCAATTATATTTCTCGCGGGGGTGATAGGGCAAAGTTCCTGCTAGTGCCATAGTGGTCAGTTGACCCGAATGAAGAGAAAAAAGGTTTTCAGGACTTGCGCCAACCCATGTCTCAGCTTTAGGATGATGCCAAAAATAAACCATTGCTTGAGGATAGAGCGTCAATAAATGGGTGAATAATTGCAAAGCATCCAACCCACCGCTTTTGGTCATCTTTCTTGCAACCACCAATTTTTTGAGGTGGCCCGATGCGATTACTTTCTTTGTTTTATTTACTATTTTTATGAAAGACTCTTTATGTTCCGAATGAAATAAGTTTACAACTCCTTTTGACTCAAAAGCTTTGGTTTTATAATCAAATTTTAAATGGTTTTTTGCAGACACATAAACGGCAGGGAGAGGAGAATCAAAACGACTCATCACAAAACCATTGATCTTTAAATCGTTGGTAAGAAGCAAGGAATTATCATCTTGAAAGTTACAATGGACGTTATTGGTATTAGGTAATCTGTAAAAAACAAAGGGTTGGTCACGGGACAAAAGCTTTGCAAAAACTTCCTCAAGATCGTACTTTTTCATTTATTTTTTGGATAGGGAAAAGGTGGAAAGCTTACAATGGGAAATCAAATTGTCTTGATCATCAACCACCCTAATCTCAATCAACTGAATGGTTTTTCCCATGTGTAGTGGTTTGGCAGTAGCAGTGACGTATCCACTACTTGTACTTTTCAGGTGATTAGCAGAGATTTCAATTCCAACGGTAGAAATGGATGGGTCTTGACTCAAGACCGAAACAGCAGCACTTCCGACAGTTTCAGCCAAAGCAACTGTAGCTCCACCATGAAGCAAACCATGTATCTGGTGAACTTTAGGAGTAACGGGCATTCGTGCAGAAAGAAAATCTTCTCCTAAATCAACAAACTCAATCTCCAAAGTCTCCATTAAGTTCCCCTTTACCATGGCATTACAGATCTCTAGAATTTTTTCTTTTTCCATATCCTCTAAGTAAAATTATAAAAACCTCCCACCAATAAACGGCAGGAGGTTTTCTTTTGAATCTTCAAATCAAAATTAATCCTTTACTTCTTCGAAATCAACATCTTGGACATCGTCTCCACCTTTAGCATTATCTTTTTCTTTGGAAGGTGGTGTATCAGCTGTATTATTGCCTTTAGCAGATTCTGCTTGGGCTTTGTACATTTCTTCAGATGCATTTTTCCATGCTTCATTGATTTTCTCTAAAGCAGCATCAATAGCAGTTAGCTCTTTAGACCCATGTGCTTTTTTCAATTCTTCTAAAGCAGATTCTATGGGAGCTTTTTTCTCGTCAGAAAGCTTCTCTCCAAATTCCTTCAACTGCTTTTCAGTTTGAAAGATCATTTGATCTGCACTGTTGAGTTTATCGACTTCCTCCTTTGCTTTTTTATCGCTGTCAGCATTTGCCTCAGCTTCTTTTTTCATTTTTTCGATTTCCTCTTCTGTGAGGCCTGAAGAAGCCTCAATACGGATATCTTGTGATTTTCCAGTAGCTTTGTCGGAAGCACTCACTTTTATGATTCCATTGGCATCGATATCAAATGTAACCTCAATTTGTGGGGTACCTCTTGGAGCCGGTGGTATCCCATCTAAGTGAAATCTTCCTATGGTTTTATTGTCAGCTGCCATGGAACGCTCACCTTGAAGCACATGAATTTCTACTGAGGGCTGATTATCTGCTGCAGTAGAAAAAACCTGTGATTTTTTAGTCGGAATAGTGGTATTAGCATCGATCAGTTTAGTCATTACACTACCCATGGTTTCAATGCCCAGGGATAGAGGTGTTACGTCAAGCAACAAAACGTCTTTGACGTCTCCAGTCAAAACACCTCCTTGAATAGCAGCTCCAATAGCAACAACCTCGTCAGGATTAACTCCCTTAGAGGGTTTTTTACCAAAAAACTTTTCTACTTCTTCTTGGATGATAGGAATACGTGTAGAACCCCCTACCAATATCACCTCGTCAATATCTCCTGTGGAAATCCCTGCATCGTTCAATGCCTTTTCAACAGGCGCCATGGATCTTTTAACCAATTGATCAGAAAGTTGCTCGAATTTGGCACGTGTCAAATTGGTGACCAAATGTTTTGGTCCAGAGGCCGTTGCTGTGACATATGGCAAATTAATTTCAGTTTGTGCTGAGGAGGACAATTCAATTTTAGCTTTTTCAGCGGCCTCCTTCAAGCGTTGTAATGCCATTGGATCGTCTCTCAAGTCAATTTGCTCAGCTTTTTTAAAATCATCAGCAAGAAAATCAATCAATACTTGATCAAAATCATCTCCACCCAAGTGAGTATCTCCATTGGTTGACAAAACCTCAAAAACACCATCACCTAATTCTAGAATAGAAATGTCAAAAGTACCGCCTCCCAAATCATAAACGGCAATTTTACTATCGCCCCCACTTTTCTTGTCCAAGCCAAAGGCTAATGCAGCTGCTGTAGGTTCATTGATGATTCTTTGGACCTTTAATCCGGCAATTTCTCCTGCTTCTTTTGTAGCTTGACGTTGGGCGTCATTAAAATATGCCGGAACAGTTATTACCGCTTCAGTTACATCTTGCCCCAGATAATCCTCTGCTGTCTTTTTCATTTTTTGTAAAATCATGGCAGATAGTTCTTGTGGGGTATATAGACGTCCGTCAATATCTATTCTTGGGGTATTATTATCTCCTTTGGCTACCTTATAAGCCACTGTTTTAGCCTCTTTAGATGATTCTGAAAATTTATTACCCATAAATCTCTTTACAGATGCAATTGTTTTCGTGGGGTTCGTCACTGCCTGTCTTTTAGCAGGATCACCCACTTTTATTTCGCCTCCCTCAACAAAAGCGATTACAGAGGGAGTTGTTCTTTTGCCTTCAGCATTAGGAATGACCACGGGTTCGTTTCCTTCCATTACAGAAACGCACGAATTGGTAGTTCCTAAGTCAATTCCGATTATTTTGCTCATAATTATATTAGGTTTAATTTAGTTTATTCAAGCATTGTGCCATTATGATATCTCTGACACCTTGTCATACCCTTTATACAGAATGGAATATTTTTTACAACATCAAAACAAAAAAAACTATTTTTACAACCATTATGTCAAAAGCATCAGAAAATTACGTTCGGGTTACAACTCGTACTTTATCAGAAATGAAAGCCCATGGGGAAAAAATTGCCATGCTCACAGCCTATGATTTTACAATGGCTGGGATTGTTGATAAGGCAGGAATTGATGTAATACTCGTGGGTGATTCAGCCTCGAATGTCATGGCAGGTCATGAGACTACTTTACCCATAACTCTTGATCATATGATCTACCATGCCACAAGTGTTGTAAGAGGTGTGAATCGGGCGTTGGTAGTTGTTGACCTTCCTTTTGGTACTTACCAAGCAGATTCTAAGGAGGCACTTCGATCAGCGATCAGAATCATGAAAGAGTCTGGAGCACATGCCCTAAAGCTTGAAGGGGGTAGTCAAATTAAGGAATCCATAGAAAGAATTCTTCAAGCCGGTATACCCGTAATGGGACATTTGGGATTAACTCCGCAATCCATATATAAATTTGGAACCTATTCAGTCAGGGCGAAAGAGAAGGCAGAAGCGGAACAATTGCTCAGTGAAGCTCAAATGCTTGAAAAGGCTGGTTGTTTTAGTATTGTTTTGGAAAAAATTCCAGCTAAATTAGCTGAAAAAGTATCCAAAACAGTTAATATTCCTATCATCGGAATTGGGGCAGGGGTACATGTCGACGGTCAGGTTTTGGTTTTGAATGACATGCTAGGGATGAATAAAGAATTTAGTCCACGTTTTTTAAGACGATATCTTAACTTGGATAATGAAATTTCTAAAGCCATCAAAAATTATACTGCTGACGTTAAAAACCAAGATTTCCCCAATAACCAAGAACAATATTAACACCCCACAAAATCGTGCTTAGTGTCCTATATGAAGACAATCATCTAATAGCAGTCAATAAAGTAGCAGGGTATTTGGTTCAAGGAGATAAGACTGGAGACCAACCCTTGGTTGATAAAGTTAAGTCCTACATAAAAAAAAAATACAACAAACCAGGATCAGTATTCCTGGGCGTAGTGCATAGGTTGGATCGACCCACTAGTGGGGTCGTACTCTTTGCTAGAACATCCAAAGCTCTCAGCCGAATGAATCTTCAATTTAAATTGAGAAACATAAACAAAATTTATTGGGCTGTTGTAGGGTCTGACATTAATCCACAAGCAAATACCCTAATCCATTGGCTAAAAAGGAATAAAAAAATGAACAAGTCTACAGCCCATGAGAATGAGATTATTGACTCTAAAAAGGCAGTACTTCACTACAAAAAGTTAATTGATTTGGATCGATATACTGTTTTGGAAATAAAGCTTGAAACGGGTAGACACCATCAAATTAGAAGTCAAATGACAAAAATTGGGTTTCCCATAAAAGGGGATCTAAAGTACGGTGCAAAAAGAAGTAATCCAGATGGAAGCATTGACCTACATGCACGCTCGTTGAGTTTCGATCATCCCACCACAAAAGAGAGAATCAATATTGTTGCTCCCCCACCTGTTAAACCTCAATGGAACTTCTCTCTTTCCGATTGATCACTTTGGCTTTTTCGCGAATGATTTCTCCGACGGGGCGATTTTCAATTTTACTTTCCAGCCAAGACAATATATCGAGGTACAAATAGGCACGGCGTTCGTAAGGATCGTCTTCATATTGCTTTAATTCTTTGTGGAGTTTTACAAATGCAGCCTTAAGTTCGTGTGGATAAATATCACCAAGAGAGCGAACAAATCGTATCATGGCTTTTTGAACCTCATGAAGATCATTCATTTTAATCAGAAACTTATAGGTTTCTCGTAAATGCGCCTCTAGATGATAATCAAAACCCGCTTCATAATGAGCTACTACGCTAAGTACTCTGGTGAAACAAAGAAGGTCTTCCCTCATCTTAAGGTGTTTGTTGTTAATGATCTTATTTAGGTAAACAATACAATTTTCGTGATCGTCTAAGCCAAAATACAAACAGGCAATCTTGTAATAGAACATCATTACATGGTGGGGATCAATCTGGTTTTTAAATTCCTCAATTCCCTGAATAACCTCTGATATAATAACCAGCCCCTCCTTGAAATCACCTTGTAGGAAATACAAATTAAACAGATTATTATACGAGTACAAAAAACGCTGGGCGGCCAAATTTTCATTTTTTGGAAATTCCTCAGAATTGACCCTAATTAGCATATTGTTCAGGGTCTCTTTAAACTTTTCTGGATACTTAATCAAGGCCAAAGACTCCATTAAAAAATTATTTCCCTTGAGATAAAAAACAGGGTGGATGGAAATCATCTCCGTGTTTTCATTGAACATATCCACCCATTTGTTTGAATACTTGTAAGATGAAAGAAAATCTTGAACCAAAAAGCTATACCATACATGAGCTTTATAATACCATAACTTCTCTCTAAACCCAAGTTTTTCCAACTCCAGAGGCGGCATTTTTTCATAGAAAAACTTGGTAATTTCTCTGAATTCATCATCACTTTTTGCATAGCCTGTTTTGATGAGTTTTTCGTACAGCAACAGTGATAAATTGGATAATTGACTGGTCAGGTCATTATGGGCTCTAAGGTTATCGGCTTCAATTATCAACTTTTCTGCTCGATTGGACAAACTGCGGGTAATGTATTGGGATTCTATGAGTTTTTCAAACTCTACAATATCGTATGCAGCGTATTTTTCCTCATTTTTGAGAGCCAATGCCTTGGCCTTGTCCAAAATCTTTAGACTGAGTTTATACAGACCTTTTTGATACAATATAGCTGCAAAATCCATTTGCTCTCTGATTTGGATGCGTATATTTTGATGAATGGGATTAAGTCTTAAACTTATAAGTATTTGTTTGTAAAGATGCGCTTTGAGATTAGAAAGCTGTTGTTTGGTTACAATCCCTTTGTCCAAAATTGCCTTTTCACTATATTTATCTAGCTTGTCTAGAAAATTGAAAAGACTCAAAAATTTTGCATTGTTATTGGATCCCATCCGCCCCACATACAGCTTAAATTGCCGCTTTTCAGATTTTGTCAATGACTTAATCAGCTGAAATAAATTGTCTTTTTGTTCATTAATCATTGTAACAAAAAATGATTTAAAAGGTTGTTTTATAGCTATTTATACCTAAAACAAAGGTAGAGGATATTGTAATAAAATTAAGCAATTAATTAAAGTATTTCACATTTCGTACTACATTCGTTTTTGATTACAACCAATCCTTAGTAATGGCCAAGGAATCAGTACAAATATTTGACACTACTTTACGCGATGGGGAACAAGTTCCAGGTTGCAAACTAAACACTCCCAACAAGCTGATCATTGCTGAACGTCTAGATGAATTGGGTGTAGATGTTTTGGAGGCAGGATTTCCCATTTCAAGTCCAGGTGATTTCGATTCGGTCGTAAAAATTGCTCAACTTGTTAAAAAAACCAGAGTGTGCGGGCTAACCCGTGCTGTTAAAAAAGACATAGAAGTGGCTGCAGAGGCTCTTAAAGATGCAAAAAAATCAAGAATCCATACTGGCATTGGCACGTCCGATTCTCATATAAAATATAAGTTTAATTCCAACAGAGACGATATCATAGAGCGTGCTGTGGCCGCAGTGAGTTATGCTAAAAGCTTTGTTGAGGATGTTGAATTTTATGCCGAAGATGCCGGCAGAACAGATAACGATTTTTTGGCTAAAGTTTGTGAGGCAGTTATCAAAGCCGGAGCCACTGTGCTTAATATTCCCGACACCACTGGTTATTGTTTACCAGAGGAGTATGGTGCGAAAATCAAATATCTAAAGGAAAATGTTACTGGAATTGACAAAGCAATTCTTTCGTGCCACTGTCACAACGACCTTGGATTGGCTACCGCTAACTCTATCTCGGGGGTTATCAACGGCGCAAGGCAAATTGAGTGTACTATCAACGGCATTGGTGAAAGAGCAGGAAATACCTCTTTAGAAGAAGTCGTTATGATAATGCGCCAACACCCCAATTTAAACTTGGACACTAATATTAATTCTAGGCTGCTTTTCTCTACCAGTCAATTGGTATCTGAAAGTATGGGCATGCCTGTTCAACCTAATAAGGCCGTTGTTGGAGCCAATGCTTTTGCCCACAGTTCCGGCATACATCAAGACGGTGTAATCAAAAAACGAGAAACATACGAAATTATGGATCCCCATGATGTGGGTGTCACTGAATCTGCAATTGTTTTGACCGCAAGAAGTGGTCGTGCTGCCCTAGCTTATCGTGCCAAAAATATTGGGTTTGAATTAGACAAACTACAATTGGATAAAGTCTATAAAGAATTTTTAAAAGTTGCAGACCAACAAAAGGAAGTCAGTGATAATGATATTCCTAAAATTATCAAAACCTGCGGATTATAAAAACCCTTATTTTTACATTATAATGAAAAAAACACTTTTTGATAAAGTTTGGGACAAGCATGTGGTTCAACAAATAGTCGAAGGCCCGGATGTATTGTTCATAGATCGCCACATGGTACATGAGGTCACTAGCCCAGTAGCCTTTCTTGGCCTTAAAAATCGAAACATAAATGTAATGTACCCCGAACGCACTTTTGCCACCGCAGATCATAATACACCTACTCTCAATCAACACCTTCCGATAAAAGATCCTCTTTCAGCCAAACAGTTGGATGCTTTAGAAAAAAATGCTGCAGAACATGGTATTTCTTATTGGGGGTTGGGGCATGAAAAAAACGGGATTGTTCATGTAGTAGGTCCAGAATATGGAATCACCCTTCCAGGCGCAACTATAGTTTGTGGAGACTCCCACACTTCTACTCATGGTGCTTTTGGTGCAATCGCCTTTGGAATTGGTACTTCGGAAGTTGAGATGGTCCTGTCTACCCAATGTATCTTACAGCCGAAACCAAAAAAAATGAGAATTAATATTAATGGAACCCTACAGAAAGGAGTTACTCCAAAAGATGTGGCACTTTTTATCATTTCCAAATTGACTACCTCTGGAGCAACGGGGCACTTTGTAGAATATGCAGGAGAGGTTATTAAAAACATGACTATGGAGGGGAGAATGACGGTTTGTAACCTCAGCATCGAAATGGGAGCTAGAGGTGGTATGATCGCTCCTGATAAAAAGACCTTTCACTACATCAAAAACCGAGAGTTCACTCCCAGAGGAGCTGCATGGGACAAAGCTATGGACTACTGGCAAGAACTCTACACTGATGAAGGGGCGGATTTTGACAAAGAGTTTTTCTTTGATGGAAACGAAATAGAACCAATGATCACCTTTGGGACGAATCCTGGAATGGGAATGGGTATCTCCAAAAACATACCTACGGCCGACTCCATAGAGGGTGGTGCTTCCACTTATCAAAAATCGCTGAACTATATGGGTTATAAAGAGGGAGAAAGTATGATCGGTAAGGACATTGATTTTGTTTTTATCGGTAGTTGTACAAACGGAAGGATTGAAGATTTTCGTGACTTTACTAAAATTGTAAAGGGGCGAAAAAAAGCTGACCATGTGACTGCTTGGTTGGTTCCCGGATCCCACAAAGTGGAAAAAGCCATCAAAGAAGAAGGTCTATTAGATATTCTGCATGCTTCGGGTTTTGAACTTCGTGAACCAGGTTGTTCGGCCTGTTTGGCCATGAACGACGACAAAGTTCCTCAGGGAAAATATGCAGTAAGTACATCCAATCGAAATTTTGAAGGACGACAAGGCCCCGGTTCTAGAACCTTACTAGCAAGTCCAATGATGGCTGCCGCTGCAGCAGTAACAGGAAAAGTAACCGATCCAAGAACCCTAATTAATTTCTAATGGCATACGATAAATTTGATATTCTCAACTCATCCGCCGTACCCCTTCCCATCGAAAATGTGGATACGGATCAGATCATCCCTGCACGATTTTTAAAAGCCACTGAAAGGATTGGTTTTGGTGAAAATCTTTTTAGAGACTGGCGTTACAACAACGATAACACCCCCAAAGAGGATTTTGTTCTCAACAACTCTACCTACAGCGGTAAAATACTTGTAGGAGCTAAAAACTTTGGTTCAGGTTCTTCAAGAGAGCACGCAGCCTGGGCGATATACGATTATGGATTCCGCTGCGTTATCTCAAGTTTTTTTGCTGATATTTTTAGAAATAATTGTTTGAATATCGGTGTATTACCTGTTCAGATCAGTCCGGGATTTTTAGAACATATTTTCGCAATCATTGATGAGGATCCCAGAAGTACCCTCACGGTTGATCTGCCAAATCAAAAAGTAACTATTGATAAAACAGGAAGTTCGGAAGGTTTTGAGATTAATCCTTACAAAAAGGAAAACATGACCAACGGTTTTGATGACATTGACTATCTTTTGAATATCAAAAAGGATATAAAAGACTTTGCTCAAGACACTCCTCTGTAGTATCATTTGTTTGTATAATAGGAAATGAAAAAAAGAACCATTGAGATCATGGATACCACTCTGCGAGATGGGGAACAAACCTCCGGTGTGTCTTTTTCAGTTGCAGAAAAATTGACTCTTTCTAAGCTATTGTTAGAGGACCTCAACGTTGATCGTATCGAGATTGCTTCAGCTCGGGTTTCAGAAGGTGAACTCAATGCCGTAAAAGAAATCACCCAATGGGCTCAAGAAGTTGGTCAAAATCAAAGGATCGAGATTCTTACATTTGTTGACGATGGTGCCTCAATTGATTGGATGAATTTGGCAAATGCAAAAGTACAAAACCTTCTTACTAAAGGATCGCTTAACCATCTGAAATACCAACTTAAAAAAACCCCAAACCAACACTTTAAGGACATTGAAAAAAATGTCCTCGAAGCGAAGGCTGAGGGAATTATTACCAATATCTATTTAGAGGATTGGAGTAATGGAATGCGGAATTCTCCGGATTATGTAAAAAATTTTTTGAATTTTGTAGCCACTCTACCCATCAAAAGGGTCCTATTACCCGATACACTTGGTGTAATGACTTATTACGAAACGTATTCATTCATCTCTGAGATGATTCAAAATCATCCTAAAATCCATTTTGATTTTCATGGACACAACGATTACGATCTAAGTGTTGCAAATGCTATGGAAGCAGTGAGAGCTGGTTGTCATGGTATACACCTAACGGTGAATGGTATGGGAGAGCGAGCAGGAAACACACCCATGGCAAGCACGGTAGCCGCAATTAAAGATTTTATGCCAGAGATTAAAATAAATATCAATGAATCCTCATTGTATAGAGTCAGTAAACTAGTTGCTACTTTTACCGGGTTTAGAATTCCTGCAAATAAACCTGTAGTTGGACAAAACGTATTTACCCAAACTGCAGGGATCCATGCTGACGGAGACAA
This sequence comes from uncultured Flavobacteriaceae bacterium, assembly GCA_913020295.1. Lineage (GTDB taxonomy): Bacteria > Bacteroidota > Bacteroidia > Flavobacteriales > Flavobacteriaceae > UBA8316. The sequence continues at coordinate 14,274 of CAJWAA010000002.1, forward strand.
AAAGAAAAACCTATATTTCAATGACTTATTGCCAGAGCGCTTCGGAAGAACTCGTGAGTACGCTTTGGGTAAAACTTCTGGAAAAGCCAATATCCAAAAAAATCTTCAGAAACTGGGTGTTACCCTTAACGATCAAGAAATAAAAAAAGTTACACAACGTATCATTGAATTGGGAGATAAAAAAGAAATTGTTACCACCGAAGATTTACCTTTTATCATCTCCGATGTACTAAAAAGCGATACCGATCAAAAAGTTAAAGTTAAATCATATGTACTTACCCACTCTAAGGGTTTACACCCAAGTACTGTGGTTTCTATAAATATAGATGGGGATATTTTGGAGGAAAGTGCTTCGGGTGACGGACAGTTTGATGCCTTTATGAATGCGATCAAAAAAATTTATCAAAAGAAAAAAATGAATCTTCCAATGTTGACAGACTATGCTGTTAGGATTCCTCCTGGCAGCAATTCAGATGCGTTGTGCGAAACTTTGATCACATGGAAAAATGGTGATAAAGAATTTATCACCCGTGGTTTGGATTCCGATCAAACTGTTTCGGCTATAAAAGCCACAGAAAAAATGTTAAACATCATCTCTAGATAATGCAATTAAAAATCGCCTTGTTGGCCGGTGATGGCATTGGTCCAGAAGTTATTGACCAAGCTGTAAAAGTCTGCGACGCCATCGCAAAAAAGTTTAATCACGACATCATTTGGTTACCGGCTCTGACTGGAGCGGCAGCTATTGAAGCTGTTGGTGAACCCTATCCCGATGAGACGCATCAAATTTGTATCAGTTCCGATGCCGTATTATTTGGCGCCATTGGTCACCCTCGATTTGACAATGATCCCTCGGCCAAAGTCAGACCCGAACAAGGACTACTTAAGATGCGTCAAATGCTTGGATTGTTTGCTAATGTTCGTCCTACCTTTACCTTTCCGTCTCTAATTGATAAATCCCCCTTAAAAAGAGAACGTATTGAAGGTACTGACTTGTTGTTCTTAAGAGAACTCACAGGTGGAATCTATTTTGGAGAAAGAGGACGTAAAGACAATGGTCACACCGCCTTTGATACTTGTACCTATACCCGTAAAGAAATCGAACGACTGGCCAAAAAAGGATTTGACCTCGCCATGACCCGAAGAAAAAAATTATGTTGTGTGGACAAAGCTAATGTGCTGGAAAGCTCACGTCTATGGCGCGAAACTGTTCAGGCCATGGAAAATGATTATCCCGAGGTGGAGGTAGCTTACGAATTTGTAGATGCTGTCGCCATGCGGTTGGTACAATGGCCTAACAGTTATGATGTATTGATCACCGAAAATCTTTTTGGAGACATACTAACCGACGAAGCGTCGGTTATCTCTGGCTCTATGGGCTTAATGCCCTCAGCCTCTGTTGGTGCTGATATCGGTCTATATGAACCAATTCACGGTTCTTTCCCACAAGCTGCCGGAAAGAATATCGCCAACCCCCTTGCCACTGTACTTTCTGCCGCCATGATGTTTGAAATGTCTTTTGGATTAGAAAAGGAAGGTGCTTTGATCCGTAACGTAGTAGATCAATCACTTGCCGATGGCATCGTGACCGAAGACTTGGTAGAAGTAGGTGCCAAAGCATTTAAAACTAGTGAGGTTGGCGATTACCTTACTTCAAAGATCGTGTAGACAATCTTTTAAACATAAAATTTTTAACCTCCGATTAGGAGGATTTTTGTGATTTACCCTTTTTTCCTAATTTAGAATTGACAAATCTTACTAATGGCTTGAAATAACTATAAACACAGTTATTTTTAAAAATATAAAATTTTCATGATGATAAAAATAGCAACTATACCAACTAATTTAAAGGTTCTATTTCATAGATCTGATGCATTTGATCTGCTCGATCCTGTTTTAAACATAGAAGAATAAGTAAAATGAATATTAAATACATTATCACAGGATTTTCACTATTTTTATTTGCATGCCAGTCCATTACTCCCCCTGACATAATTCCAAATACCATAGTACCCTCCCAAAAATTGATCACTTATCAGCAAATGGAATTGATCGGGTTTATCCACTTTACGGTCAACACATTTACTGACAAAGAATGGGGGTATGGAGATGAAAGTCCCGAAACTTTTAATCCCCTAGCATTGGACGTAGAGCAATGGGTAAAAACCGCTTTTGCTGCGGGAATGAAACAATTAATCCTGACTGCCAAACACCACGATGGTTTTTGCCTTTGGCCCAGTGAATATACCGAACACAGTATAAAAAACAGTCCCTACAAAAACGGTAATGGCGATGTGGTAAGAGAATTTGTAGCCGCCTGTAAAAAATATAGCCTTAAGACAGGACTTTACCTTTCCCCTTGGGATCGTAACCATAAAGACTACGGAACTCCGGCCTATATTACCTATTACAAAAATCAGTTGGAAGAGTTACTGACCCAATATGGAGAAATCAATGAGATATGGTTTGACGGTGCCAATGGTGGCGATGGTTATTATGGTGGTGCCAATGAGATTAGAAAAATCGATAGAGAAACCTACTACGGTTGGGAAGACATTATTCTCTTTGTAAAAAATCTACAACCCAACATTAAAATATTTTCCGATGCCGGCCCCGATGTGCACTGGATCGGTAATGAAAAAGGCTTTGCAGGAAGTACTTTTTGGTCCACAATAAACACAGACAGTTTAACCATCGGCGCTTCAAAGACAGATTACCTTAATACAGGTGATCCAAAAGGTACAAAATGGATCGTAGGGCAATGCGATGTCTCGATACGTCCGGGTTGGTTCTACCATGCCGATCAGGACAGCTTGGTCAAAACACCCCAACAATTGGCAGATATTTACTACAAATCTGTGGGGAGAAATTCCCTCCTTCTACTAAACCTTCCTCCTGATAAAAGAGGAATTATACACGAAAATGATGTTCAAGCCCTTACAGATTTTAGAGCTATTATTGATGAATCTTTTGCAAAAGACTTGGCAAAAGATCAAATGGCTTCAGCAAACAATACTCGTAAAAAACACCCTAAGTTTGCCCCGAGTAATACCCTCGATGAAAATCCCATTACTTATTGGGCTACTGACGACGGTATTTTTCCTGCAATTCTTGAAATTGATTTGAATGAAAATAATATTTTTGATCGAATTATGATCCAAGAACCCATTAGATTTGGACAGCGCATCAGTAGATTCGAAATTGATGTCATTGGAAGTAATGGTTGGGAAACTATTTTTAAAGGAACCACCATTGGTTATAAAAGGATTATTAGAATTTCTCCAATTAATACTCGCAAAATAAGATTGAGAATTACTAAAGCAAATAATACGGTTGCCATTTCCAATTTTGGGCTCTATCGATCCTCACACAAAGAAAAAACAACCGATTAAAATACATCATAAAATGAAAAAACGATATTTCATACTTCTCATCTCAATTCTTTTAGTGTCATGTAAACCCAATAACAGTGAAGGTGTTTTCAAGATTTTGCCTCAACCTCAGGAATGGAAAATCAAAGGAAAAAGTGATCTCAAAAAATCTGATATTGCGTTTCACCACAGCCCCACCTCAAAAACCCTACCTCCTGGAAGTGATTTTTTGGGGCAAGCAAAGGCCACGAACATTATAGAACAAGCCCAATTAGTATATTCCATTAATCCGGAACTTGATCTAAAATCTGAGGGTTATATATTGGATATCAATGTGGATCAAGTTCAAATTAACGCCAAAGATCAAGCAGGACTGATCTATGGATTGGCAACATTAGAACAATTAATGGAGGATGCTGGAGAGCAAGGAGTAAATCTACCTTTATGTCATATCAAAGACTACCCCCTACTCTCCTACCGTGCCATTCACTTGGACATTAAACACCACAGAGAGACTTTGGATTATTACTACAGTCTGATTGACAAACTCAAAAAATACAAGATCAATGCCATAATTGCTGAAGTTGAAGACAAAATAAAATACAAAAGACAGCCTGTAGTTGGTTCCTCAGATGCTTTGACAATTGAACAATGGCAAAAATTAAGTGAATATGCCCGCAAACGAAATATTTCGATTTCCCCCTTAGTTCAAGGGTTGGGGCATGCCTCATTTGTTCTAAAGCACGAACAATACAAATCTCTTAGAGATAACCCGCAAAGCGATTGGGCTTTTGATCCCCTCAATCCCGAAACCTATAGAGTGCAGTATGATCTTTATCTTGACGCATTGGAGGCCTTACCCCACGGTAAATACCTCCATGTTGGAGGTGATGAGGTAAAAACTACTGGAAGAAACAGTGGAAAGACTTCACTTGAGCTACAATTGATTTGGTTAAATAAAGTTTGCCAGTTTGCCGAAAAACAAGGCAGAATACCGATTTTTTGGGATGATATGCCTCTAAAACAAACCGGTCTATATAGTCCTATGTTCCGCCCTGAAATGCCCAAAGTAAAAGTAGATAGCATTTGGAATGTCAATCAGAAAAATTTAGAGGAATTTCTACCCCAATTTCCAAAAAACTGCATCTATATGCGTTGGAATTATCACACACCGGAGGCATATGGAAATACTAAAACCATGCAGTGGTTTCGGGATCAAGGACTCAAAGTGATGGGAGCTACTGCCGGACAAACCAGATGGGTTTTGATGCCTCAAAGGGAAAGCAATATGAAAAATATTCGCTCTTTTGCTTTATCTTCTATCGAAACAGGCCTCAACGGACTGTTATTGACCCTTTGGGATGACGACTCCCCACATTTTGAATTATATCACCGAGGAATCATTGCTTTTGCCAACGATACCTGGTCGGGAGATCAACTGAGCAAAAGCGAGCTCAAAAGTGCCTTCCGCCAAAGAGAGTATTCTTTTACATTGGCAGATAAAGACTTTGCTTTTATAGATTCCCTGGAAGAATCGGTTAGTCAATGGAAAAATATTTTACTCCAGGGCAACAAAAGAAACTACCTGAAGGAAATGGAAAATCCCGAGGAAAATGGATTGATCGAGCTACCTGATGGCAGGAACTCTGGTCAATGGACCATTAAGAATAAAGAGCGTCTATCCATTGCAGAGAAAATGATAGAAAACACCACCAAGGTTGGTCAAAAAATCGAGCAAATGCAAAAGCTGGCCAAAAGGAACTCTTATGCTCTTGAGGTTTATCAAAGGGTGAACGAAATAGTAGGTTTCACCCCAAAAATTTTATTGGCCCTAAAACGTTTTGATTATGCCACTAAAGGTGAAGAAAAACTGATCGAAAAAGCGAAAATCATTCAGCTTAAATTGGATTTTTACAACTTAAGAGACAAAGTTGAGAAAACTTATTCTAAAACAAGAGTAATTAATAAACCTAATGACTATATTTTAGATCAAGATCATCATCATCACTTGGCAAATCAATTACATACTTTTGATTGGCAATTTTACGCAGAATTACTCATGTTCGATAAGATGGATAAACAACTGAAGTGGTAAAGGAAAGATATTGATTGAGATAATTATGGTCTGAAATTTGTATGTAAACGGTAATTATATCGAACAGGTTAGCTCGTAAGCTACAATACTTTTTGAGGTATTCTTCACAGCATTTGCTATGAAAGAATGAAACTTATCCAAAAAAACATAAATTAAGTATTATAATATGTAATCAGAAGAGACAAAATTGGACTCATTAGAGTTCAAAAGGCTTTCTAAAATTTCATTATTATAAGGATTATCTTTAGATGCAACAAATGATCTTATCGAAAAAGACCTTAAGGCATCATAAACACTCAATGTGCTTACAGCAGAATTTTTTCTGCCAGTAAATGGGTAAACGTCGGGTCCTCTTTGGCATGCGCTATTTAGATTCACACGACAAACTAAGTTGGCTAATATATCGATAAGCGGTCCTATTTTTCGCACGTCTCTACCAAAAAGACTTACCTGCTGACCGTAATCTGATAAGGCCATGGCCTCCAAAGGCTCGTTAATATCTTTGTAGGAAATGATCGGAATTACTGGTCCAAATTGCTCCTCATGATAGAGATCCATGGTATCATTGACAGGATAAATTACTGCTGGATAAGTATAATTTTCTGACATCTTTCCTCCCTTTTTATTCATCACTTTGGCACCTTTTGATAAGGCATCTTCGATAAGATCTTTGATGTATTGGGGTTTATTGGGTTCGGGTAGTGGAGTCAAAAAAACATCCTTGTCCCACGGCAAACCAAAATTTAAATTATCTACTGCCTTGGAGAATTTCTTATTGAATTCATCAACAATAGACTCGTGGACATACAGTACCTTGAGAGCAGTACAACGTTGTCCATTGTATGACAGTGTACCGGAAATACACTCTTTAACAGTATGATCTAAGTCAGCATCTGGTAAAATAACACCAGGGTTTTTGGCCTCTAGACCTAATACCAATCTAAGTCTATTTTTGTTAGGGTGTTCGTCTTGTAAGGATACCGCTGACGAACTGTGACCAATCAATGCCAAAACATCAACATGGCCGGTTTTCATAATTGGCTGTGCAATTTTTCTACCTCGACCAAAAAGAATATTTACTACGCCGGGAGGAAAACATTCCTGAAAAGCTTCTAAGAGGGGGGTTATCAGAAGCACACCGTGCTTTGCAGGTTTAAATATGGCGGTATTACCCATAACAATGGCAGGGATCAACAAACAGAAGGTTTCGTTTAAGGGGTAATTATAAGGCCCTAAACACAAGACCACTCCTAATGGGCTTCTTCTAATGTGGGCATAGATGCCGCCTTCTTTTTCGAACTTGGCACTCTTTTGGTCCAATTTTTTATAAGCTTCAATAGTATCGTAAATGTAATCAACTGTTCGATCAAACTCTTTTTGAGAATCTGCAAGTGTTTTGCCAATTTCCCACATCAATAGCTTAACAACCTCTTCTCGGTGTAGCTTCATTTTATCAGCAAAACGTTCGAGACAATTCAACCGCTCTCTAACCCGCATAGTAGGCCACTGTCCTTTTCCCCTGTCAAAAGCTTTTTTAGCAGATTCAAGAGCTTTTAAAGCGGATTCAGATTCCATGTCAGGTACTGAACCCAAAAGCGTAGGAGCCATTTCACCATTCTGATTCTCTGTTCTAATGGTCGAATAAACATCTGCCATATTACCATTCCAAGTTTTCAATTCCCCGTCAATAAGATACTGATTGAAATTGGTCAATTTAGGTTGATATTCCACAGGTATGTGACTAGTTTTGAGGTGCTTAATATCAGGTTGGATTAAAACATTACTCATTGTCTTATAGTTTTGTTTTATTTTTATCAAACAAAGTTAGACAATTTTTAGTCAAAGGCAATGAAATATTAATCCTGACAACCCCAAAAAAAAAATTAGCTTTAAATGATAATAAACAAAGTTTTACCGTATTAGACGATCTTTTTCATTTCGGTCATGGACTCTCTCAGTTCATAGCCGATGAGCTCTACAGGATGATAACGAATAATTTCATTGACATCTATTAATTTGCGATTGTCGACGCTATTTCCTTTACCCTCTGCAAAAGATTTTCCTATAACGTCAGTATCAATTTCTTTCATAAAATCAACCAACAAAGGTTTTGCGGCATGATCAAACAGATAACATCCATACTCAGCTGTGTCGGATATGACACGGTTCATTTCAAACAATTTTTTACGCGCTATTGTATTGGCGATTAGAGGAGTTTCGTGAAGTGATTCATAATAAGCAGACTCTTCTTTAATACCTGAAGCCACCATAGTGTCAAAGGCCAACTCTACTCCAGCACGAACAAAGGCAACCATCAAAACTCCGTGGTCAAAATATTCTTGTTCCGGAATTTCTTGATCAGTAATAGTTGTTTTTTCAAAAGCAGTCTCCCCAGTAGCAGCTCTCCATTTGAGGAGATTTTTATCGTCATTTGCCCAATCCTCCATCATGGTTTTGGAAAAATGTCCAGACATAATATCATCCATATGCTTTTGAAATAAAGGCGTTAGGATTTGTTTGAGGGTTTCGGAAAGTTCAAAAGCTTTAATTTTTGCAGGATTTGAGAGACGATCCATCATATTGGTGATTCCACCATGCTTTAGGGCCTCAGTAATAGTTTCCCAACCGTATTGAATCAATTTTGCTGCATAGCTTGGGTCGACTCCTTTCTCAACCATTTTATCAAAACTTAAAATGGAACCGGTTTGTAATACACCACACAATATAGTTTGCTCTCCCATCAAATCAGATTTTACCTCGGCCACAAAAGAGGATTCTAATACCCCTGCTCTATGTCCACCTGTCGCAACAGCATATGCCTTTGCATATTCCAAACCATGTCCATCCGGATTATTTTCGGGGTGAACAGCGATCAATGTGGGAACACCAAATCCTCTCAAAAATTCTTCTCTTACTTCAGACCCTGGACATTTGGGTGCAACCATGATCACAGTCAAATCTTTTCTAACCTTCATTCCCTCTTCTACAATATTAAAGCCATGTGAGTATGAAAGTATTGCCCCTTTTTTCATCAGTGGGACAACAACTTCTATTACTGAACTGTGATTCTTATCGGGAGTGAGGTTTATAACAACATCGGCTGTTGGAACCATTTCTTCGTAGTTACCAACTTTAAAATTGTTGTCAATAGCATTTTGGTAGGAAGCTCTTTTTTGATCAATGGCTCCTTGGCGCAAAGTATAGCTTATGTCCAACCCAGAATCGCGCATGTTTAAACCTTGGTTGAGCCCTTGAGCACCACATCCCACGATCACGATTTTTTTCTCTTTAAGTGCGTTAACACCTTGGTCAAATTCCGATTGATCCATGAAACGACATTGTCCGAGTTGGTATAATTTATCTGCTAGTGAAAGTTGATTAAAATAATTTGCCATTTTGATGATAGGTTTATGTTAGTTATCTGATTTAAATTTTTTAAGGATTTCACTGATGCCCATTTTAGATTTTGTAACTGAAATACGTCCTGATCGGACAAATTGAAGCAAACCGAAAGGTGCTAAGTCTTGATACAAACGGTCAGTTTCGTTTCTGAATCCTGTTTTTTCAATAACGAAATACTCTGGAGAAACTGTAACTATATTGGCATGTGATTCTTTAATAATATTTTGAATATGTCTTTCTTCAAATAAAGCACTTGATTTTACTTTATATAGAGCACTTTCTTGAAAAATAGTTTCCTCATCTGTATGATAAAAAGCTTTGATAACATCGACCTGTTTTTCAATTTGTTTGATAAGTTTTTTTACACCTTCCTCTTGTAATTTAACAATGATAATGAACCTGAAAACGTCTTTGATTTCGGACTGTGAAGTTGTCAAACTTTCAATATTTATATGACGCTTCAAAAAAATTGATGAGATCCGATTCAACAAGCCAACATTGTTCTCAGAATAGATCGAAATGGTAAAAGTTTTCTCCATTTTGATTACAATTATTTAAGACGTATGTCAGAGACAGATGCTCCAGTCGGAATCATAGGGAAAACATTGTCCTCTTTTTCGACACATACCTCAAGGAAATAAGGTTTGTCAGAGGCAATCATTTCGGCCACTGCAGCGTCAAGATTTTCTCTTTTGTCAACCTTCTTAGCATCCAAATAGTAACCTTTTGCAATTGTTATAAAATCAGGATTTACCATCTCTGTAGAGGCATATCGTTTATCAAAAAATAATTGTTGCCACTGCCTTACCATCCCCAAAAACTCATTGTTTAAAACTACAATTTTGACAGCGGCTTGAGTTTGAAAAATAGTTCCCAATTCTTGAATGGTCATCTGGTATCCACCATCGCCGATCACAGCCACAACCTCTCTTTCGGGAGCCCCCATTTTAGCCCCTAGGGCTGCAGGAAGCGCAAAACCCATTGTTCCCAGTCCACCTGAAGTGACATTGCTTCTAGAACGAACAAAATCCGTATACCTACAAGCTACCATTTGGTGTTGTCCTACATCAGTCACCAAAACAGCATCACCTCGGGTATGTTTGTTAATGGAAACAATGACTTCACCCATTGTCAAACCCTCTTTTTGAGGATATAAATCCTTATCTATGACTTCTTTGACCTCCACTTTCATCAATTCATCAAAACGATCTATCCATTGGTCATGGGATTTTTTCTGAATCAAAGGGATCAAGCTACGCAAACTCACTTTGCAATCTCCAAGTAAGGGTAAATCGACCTTAACATTTTTATTTATTTCGGCAGGATCAATCTCAAAATGAATGATCTTGGCTTGTTTGGCGTAAGTATCTAAATTTCCTGTTACACGATCATCGAATCGCATTCCAATCGCAATTAATAGATCACATTCATTTGTCAACAAATTGGGTCCGTAATTTCCATGCATCCCCACCATACCTACATTAAGTGGATGAGCTGTTGGTAGTGCAGATAGTCCTAAAATAGTCCATGCGGCAGGGATACCGGACTTTTCCACAAAGGCTTTGAATTCGTCCTCAGCTCCGCCCAAAATGACCCCCTGACCCCAAACAATAAAAGGTTTTTTTGCATTGTTAATCATTTCAGCTGCTTGGGTAACAGCTTGAGTATCCAAAGCTGGAGCTGGTTTATAACTTCTCACCCCTGTACATTTTTGATAATTAAAATCCAGAGTTTCAAACTGAGCATTTTTTGTAATGTCGATCAAAACGGGACCTGGTCTACCTGATTTGGCAATGTAAAAAGCTTTAGCAAAAATTTCAGGAATTTCATCAGCATTTGTGATTTGATAATTCCATTTAGTCACAGGAGTGGAAATTCCAATAATGTCAGTTTCTTGAAAAGCATCGGAACCCAAAAGATGAGATCCCACCTGTCCTGTTATGCAAACCATAGGAGTAGAGTCGATTTGTGCATCGGCAATTCCTGTTACAAGATTTGTAGCCCCCGGACCTGAGGTTGCGATGGCGACTCCTACTTTTCCAGAAGTTCTCGCATAGCCTTGTGCCGCATGTGTTGCCCCCTGTTCATGACGAGTCAACACATGATTCAATTGATCCTGAAACTTGTATAATTCATCGTAAACGGGCATAATAGCTCCACCAGGGTAACCATAAATCAAGTCAATACCCTCGGCCAATAAACATCTAATCACGGCCTCGGCGCCACTAATTGTAATACTTTTTGTTACTACCTCTTGTAAGGCAATTTGATCCTTTGTTTTCATTTGATTAATTATCGGTGACACAACCTTCTGAGGCAGTGGACACAGTTTTTATATATTTGTGCAAAACCCCCATAGAAAACTTGTATGGAGGTTGTACCCAACTTTTTTTTCTATTCTCAATTTCTTTATCTGATAAATTCACACTCAAGGTGTTGGTTTCAGCATCAATAGTGATGATGTCACCGTCTTTCAATAAACCAATTACTCCTCCCTCTTGAGCCTCTGGAACTATATGTCCTACTACAAAACCATGGGTTCCTCCTGAAAACCTTCCATCAGTAATCAAAGCAACATCTTTCCCCAATCCAGCACCCATAATGGCAGCTGTTGGTTTTAACATTTCAGGCATTCCAGGACCACCTTTTGGGCCCTCGTAACGGATGACCACTACATCTCCTTTTTTAACTTTTCCGGCTCCTATTCCAGCGTTAGCATCGTATTCACCATCAAAAACTCTTGCAGGGCCAACAAACTTCAAACCCTCTTTTCCAGTTATCTTAGCTACTGACCCTAATGTTGCTAAATTTCCTTTAAGGATTCTGATATGTCCGGTGGGTTTGATCGGATTTTCAAGAGGTCTTAACAAGTCTTGTCCTGCTTTAAGGGGGGAAACTTCTGATAGATTTTCGGCCAAGGTTTTACCTGTTATTGTAATACAATCACCATGGAGCATCCCATTTCCAAGCATAAATTTTAATACAGCAGGGACTCCTCCAATAGCATGAAGGTCTTTCATCAAATATTTACCGCTTGGTTTGAGGTCGGCTAGAAAAGGAGTTGTATCACTAATCTTTTGGAAATCATCTATGGACAAGTCAATACCCGCAGCATGAGCGATGGCCAAAAAATGTAAAACAGCGTTGGTAGATCCTCCCAGTACAGATATCAGTCGTAAAGCGTTCTCAAGAGAATTTTTGGTAACTATCTCCAGTGGCTTTAGATCTGTTTGTATTAGTTTACTCATAGCTGAACCTACAGCCTTGCAATCTTCTATTTTTTCTTGACTGACAGCCGGGTTTGATGAACTGTAGGGTAATGACATCCCCAAAGCTTCAATGGCGGAAGCCATAGTATTTGCAGTGTACATTCCTCCGCATGCTCCAGCCCCAGGGCACGCATTTCGAATTACCTTTTTATATTCGTTTTCATCTATTTTACCGGCTACTTTTTCTCCCCAAGCCTCAAAAGCAGAAACCACATCCAATTCTTTATCTCTGATACATCCCGAGGCAATAGTTCCTCCGTATACTAATATACTTGGACGGTTAAGTCGTAACATCCCCATCAATGCACCTGGCATATTTTTGTCGCAGCCAACTACCGTGACAACTCCATCATATGACATGGCCTGAACGACTGTCTCAACTGAATCTGCAATAACATCTCTTGAGGGGAGAGAAAATCGCATACCGGGAGTCCCCATGGAAATTCCGTCACTCACGCCAATCGTATTGAAAATCAAACCCAACATTTGGTGGGGCGCAATACCTTCCTTGACATGAACTGAAAGCTCATTGAGGTGCATATTACACGGGTTACCCTCGTAACCTGTACTGGCAATACCTATCAACGGTTTTTCAAAGTCCTCATCTGTCATGCCAATGGCATGAAGCATGGCTTGGGCTGCAGGCTGAGTGGGATCTTGTGTTACACGTTGACTGAATTTATTAAGGGCCATGTTTCAAATTTGATGCTAATTTAATGGCTAACAACCGTTGGCCATAATTTTTTCAACTATTTTACACTATACCCAAATTAATTCAAATCATTATAATTATATGATTATCAATTATTTAAATCATGTTTAATAATACATTCAAACCAATAAAAAATAATAACAAATCTATTTAAGTTATATTTATAAAATAGAAGTCTAAAAGTACCAAACAATGAAATATAAAACTTCTAAAGCGATTGATAATTTGTATCAAAAGCAAAAAGTATTTTTTGACTCTCAGACAACCCTACCTAACACCTTTAGGATCGAAAAGCTAAAGGCTTTGCAAAAAGAATTAGGTAAAAGGGAAAAAGATATTTATGAAGCCCTAAAAAATGACTTGAGCAAATCGGGCTTTGAATCAATGGCTTCTGAAACGGTTTTGGTTGAGAAGGAGATTGCCAAAATGATTAAGATGCTACCACTATGGAACAGACCTCATCGAACCAAAAGCAGCTTGATTAATTTCCCATCTAAAGACTACATAGTACCTGAACCTTATGGAAAAACCTTGATCATAAGCCCCTGGAATTATCCTTTCCAACTGTCTGTGACCCCTTTAGTGGGTGCTGTAGCAGCAGGAAATACTGTTGTTTTAAAACCATCAGAGTTTGCCCCCCATACAGCAAGCATAATACATTCTATCATTGAAGCGGTTTTTGACGAGGAACATGTAGCAGTAGTTGAAGGAGATGCCTCCACCGCTACTACACTTCTCAAAAAACAATGGGATTACATCATGTTTACAGGAAGTACGGTAGTTGGTAAAATCGTAGCCAAAGCCGCTGCTGAATATCTCACTCCCACGACCTTGGAGTTAGGCGGAAAAAGTCCGTGCATAGTCGATGAAACAGCACCCGTTAGCATCACGGCAAAAAGATTGGTATGGGGCAAATTCCTCAACTGTGGGCAGACTTGTATAGCCCCGGATTACCTTTTGGTTCACGAAGACATAAAAGATCAGTTGATCCGAGAACTAATCTTACATATTGAAAAATCCTTTGGAAAAAACCAGCAAGATTCAACTGATTATGGTAGGATTGTTCACCAAAAACACTTCAATAAACTTAAGAAATCACTCCAAAAGCAAAAGCTTGTTTATGGTGGACAAATGGATGAAAAAAAATTATTCTTTAGTCCCACACTGATAGAAAACCCCCCATTAGAAAGTGAACTGATGCAAGAGGAAATATTTGGCCCCATTCTACCAATCATTGGCTACAGAAAGGAAGAAGATATTCATAATATACTGGAAAAAAGAGAACGTCCATTAGCTTTCTATGTCTTTTCTAAAAGAAAAAAATTCATCAACAAACTCTTTCGTCGCTATTCCTTTGGAGGTGGAGTCGCCAACGATTCCATTATACAATTCGCAAATGACAATCTACCTTTTGGTGGGGTTGGTCACAGTGGAATAGGAGCCTATCATGGAAAATACAGTTTTAAAAATTTCACCCATGAAAAACCCATAATAAAACGTTCTTTTTGGTTTGATCTTCCGGGGCGCTATGCTCCTTATCCAAAGTCCTTATCTTTGTTAAAATTTTTATTAAAAAATCTTTAAATGTCTGAAAAGAAAGTAAGCGAAGCCATCCTATATCGACGATCCGTAAGGGTTTTTGACGAAAAAAAAGATATAGATCCCGTTATCGTCAAGAGATGTATTCAACAGGGAGCACTCGCTCCCAATAGCAGTAATCTCCAACTTTGGGAGTTTTATCACATTACCGATACAGAAATAATCAAAAAAATTTCAACGGCTTGCTTTAACCAACCTGCAGCAAAAACCGCCAAGCAGTTCGTGATTCCCGTAGTAAGAAAAGACCTTTGGAAAAAAAGGATTACCTCCAATGTAGATTTTATCAAATCTGAGTACGAAAAGTCTAATAATAAAGATCCCAAAAAGATAAAATCAGCAATTTCATATTACCAAAAAATACTCCCCAAAATATATGGTGTCGGGAATTTGGGTGGGTGGTTAAATAGTGTTGCTACCCATGTCAAAGGAATAAAAAAGGTAGTTTATCGTCAGGTGAAAAAGTCAGACATGCGTGTGGTAGCTCATAAAAGTACCGCCTTGGCTGCTCAAAATTTTTTGGTGAGTATGGCGGGTTTTGGTTATGACACCTGCACTATGGAAGGCTTTGATTCCCTCAGGGTAAAAAAATTATTAGGCTTACCTAAAACTGCACAGATAAGCATGATTATTGGTTGTGGTATTCGGACGCCACAAGGGGTTTATGGGCCTCGCTTCAGGGTTCCTTTTGAAGAAGTTTATTTTCACAAGTAATCAAAATTCAACTCATCCAAACCAGCCTCCTATTTTTCCAACTACTTTTAGTTGATCACTTTGGTAATGAAATTGATTGCTTCATACACTTAGATTGTCATGCTCTGAAAGTCCACAAAGAAAAAGTACCTCCACAAATAGCTACCGACATATGAAATTTTATAAAATGTCTTAATAAAAAAAAAAACTACGACCTTAATCAATATTTTTAAGATTAGCAAACATTATCTGTAATTTTGAGACTATACAAATAATTAAATACAATATCATCTTTATGAGACCCTATATATTGATAGAGCGTACATGGAAAGATTTAAAAACAGAGCGTTTTGATTTAGCAATTATACCTTGGGGTGCAACAGAGGCACACAACTACCATTTACCCTACGGTACTGATGTCTATGAGGCCAACGCCATAGCTGCCGAATCGGGAAAAAAAGCATGGGACAAAGGTTCAAAAGTGTTGATTTTGCCCACCATTCCATTTGGGGTTAATACTGGTCAGACAGATATTTATTTAGACATAAACATGAGTCCCTCAACCCAAATGGCGATACTCAAAGATGTTTTGACCGTCCTTGACCACCAGGGAATTAAGAAATTTTTGATCCTCAATAGTCATGGTGGAAATAATTTTAAAACAATGTTAAGAGAGTTAGGTTTGGATTTTCCAGAAATGTGGCTCAGTAGTTGTAATTGGTTTCATGCCTTGGATAAATCTCAATACTTTGAGGAAGAGGGGGATCATGCTGACGAAATGGAAACAAGTATTATGATGCATATTCATCCCGAATTTGTCTTACCGCTTTCAGAGGCTGGAATCGGTCTTGAAAAGAAAAATAAGATTAAAGGATTTCAAGAAAAATGGGCATGGACAGAAAGAAAATGGTCATTAGTTACTAATGATACTGGAGTGGGTAACCCCAAAAAATCTAGCCCCGAAAAAGGGAAAAAATTTTTTAATGATGTAACAGACAAGATTAGTGAATTGATTCAAGATATATGTAATACCCAACTCGATGACATGTATGAATAGGCCTTTGCTCCTCTCTTACAAAATATTTTTAATTACCCTTCTCCTGCAGTTTTTTTTTCAAACCGCTAAGGGGCAAAAGATCAATCAAGATTACGTACTAAAAATTGTAAAAACCACCGAGAAATTAGTATTAGACGGACAGTTAAATGAAAAAGTTTGGGAGAATGCTGATGTAGCTGACAATTTCTCAATGATCCTACCCCATGATGACAGATCAGCCACACAATCTTCAGAGGTTAGGATGACTTACGACAATAAAAACATCTATATCGCTGTAATTTTCTTTAACAACACCATCCAAGGTGATTATGTTGTGGAATCATATAAACGCGATTTTAGTTTTGGAAAAAACGATAATTTTTTAGTAGCACTCGATCCTTTCAACAATATGAACACTGGTTTTGCTTTCGGGCTCAATGCCTACGGCGCCCAATGGGATGGCACCATGTTCAATGGACGAAATGTCGACCTGAACTGGGATACCAAGTGGTATTCTCAGGTCTCCTTCGATGATGAAAAATGGATTGCTGAAATTGCTATTCCACTGAAATCAATACGTTACAAAGATAACCTTAATCATTGGGGGATAAGTTTTAGTCGACTGGATCTAAAGGCTAGTGAAAAGTCTGGTTGGACACCAGTGCCCCGACAATTTCCATCTATTACTATGGCCTACTCGGGTGTTTTGGCATGGGATACCCCTCCTCCCTCCCAAGGATCTAATATTTCCTTTATCCCCTATCTCTCGGGCGAAATTGTCAGTCCCCAAAAAAATATTAACAATCATCAGTTAAATCCCGGTGCCGATGTAAAACTCAATCTGACTTCCTCTCTTAACCTGGATATCACCCTCAATCCCGATTTTTCTCAGGCTGAGGTAGATCAACAAGTAACTAATCTGGATCGTTTTGAATTGTTCTTTCCTGAAAGAAGACAATTCTTTCTTGAAAATGCAGACATTTTTGCCAACTTTGGGTACGACAATATTCGCCCTTTTTTCTCGCGAAGAATTGGCCTGGACAACCAAATCATAGGGGGCATTAGACTTAGTGGTAATATTGACGAAAAATGGAGAATTGGTCTTCTTAACATTCAAACTCAAGAAGATATTAAAAATAAATTTGAAGCAGAAAATTTTGGTGTATTTAGTTTGCAAAGAAAGGTTTTAGACCGGTCCTCTATCGGAATGATTTTTGTCAATAAACAACTCTTGGGAGGATTGGAGAATCCTAACGATAACCATTCTGATTACAACCGAAATTTTGGATTAGAGTACAATTACTTATCCACTGACAATGTTTGGAACGGAAAGATAATGTATTTAAAATCCTTTAGCCCTGGAGTTCAAGAAGATGATGCTGTTATTGCTTCCAACTTAACCTATAGCAATCAATATTTTACGGGGTATTTTCAGGCTGAATATATAGGAGAAAACTACAATGCCGAAGTGGGATACATTCCTCGCACTAAATATTTCAAATTTGACACAGAATTCAAATATTTATTTTTCCCTGCCCAAACTTCCAAAATATTGTCCCACGGCCCATCTACAGGTAACATTCAATTCTTTAATCTTGATGGAGAAAGAATAGACAGTAGAATAGACTTTGGTTATGAAATGAATTTTAAAAACAGAAGTAAATTTAAGCTTTCCTATGAGAATCAATTCATAGTTTTACAAAACCACTTTGATCCCATCAGAACGGGGATTCAGAGTATTCAAGCTTTTACTGAACACCGTTGGCAAACCTGCAACCTGGAATACAACTCAAAACCACAAAGTCTTTTTACCTATGACTTTAAATCTTCCTACGGAGGTTATTTCCAAAATGGGAAAAGATGGCTTTTATTCAGTCAAATGGGATACCGTATTCAACCCTATATCGAATTAAACTCACTTTTAAGCTACAACCGCATCACACTAGATGAGCCTTGGGGAAGCAATGGATTCTGGCTATTGGGAATAAAATCAAATTTCACCTTTACCAAAAATATTTTCTTTTCCAATCTTTATCAATACAACGAGCAGCAGAAGTTGTGGAATTTTAATTCGCGTTTTCAATGGAGATACAAACCGGCATCTGATATTTTTTTGGTGTTTAATAGCAGTGATACACGTATGCTCGAACCCAACAAAAATTGGAACCTAACATTGAAAATCAATTATTGGATTAACCTCTAAGTCAATTTTAAAAAGCATAGCGATTGGGCTGTTTTGCTATTTGACGATGTAGCTCCAAACCAGATTGCAACCAGTCCCTGTAGGTTGCCGTATCGGTATATTGAATGGGAGGATTGAGTATAGTTGCGTCGGCGGTCATTAAAACATAATAAGGCTGAGAGGCTGAGGAAAAATTTAAGCTCTGAAAAGTCGCCCACTTTTCCCCAAGGGTTTTGATAGTTTTGATCTTTCCGTTGGGATATTGAAAGTTAAATTTAAGTGCTTTTGGCAATTCTTTGCGGTCATCTATGTAGAGTGAAATAATAACAAACTCCTCGTTCAACAAACGGAATACCTCGGGTCGGGACCACACATTTTCTTCCATTTTTCTGCAGTTTACACAGGCCCAACCGGTAAAATCCAACAAGATAGGTTTGTCTTCTGCTTCGGCATAAGCCCTACCAGTTTCATAATCCTTAAAGCACTTCAACCCCAGAGGACATTCTGAATCAGAGGGATAAACACTATAAAATACGGGAGGAGGAAATCCGCTTAATAGGGTTAGGCGTCCGTCTTGATTTTTTCCCAAACCAGGTATTAAATAGAAAATAAACATCAATACCAAAAAAGTAAAAAATCGTTGGCCTTTTGAAATTTTAGTTTCTTTTACATCATAAGGAAAGCGCAACCATCCCATTAGGTACACAAATAATAAAATAGCTATCACTAACCATAAACCTACAAAAATCTCGCGCTTGAGTATCCCCCAATTCCCTACCAAATCGGCATTGGACAAAAACTTTAAGGCTAATGCCAATTCCAAAAAGCCCAAGGTTACTTTAACCTTGGTCATCCATCCACCCGATTTGGGGATGGATTTGAGGGCGTTGGGAAAAAAGGCCAATAAGCCAAAAGGAAGTGCTAAGGCAAATCCAAAGCCGGCCATACCCATAGTCAGTTGGTCAGCTCCACCCTCTACCGTTAGCGAACTGGCAAGTAATGAGCCCAATATGGGACCTGTACATGAGAAAGATACAATAGCCAATGTAAGTGCCATAAAAAAGATCCCCAATACTCCACCACCGGCAGAGGCAGCATCAGAACGATTCCCCCAACTGCTAGGTAAGGTCAATTCGTAATAGCCAAAAAATGAAAAGGCAAAAAAGACAAATACCGAAAAAAAGATCAAGTTCATTACTATATTGGTCGATAACGTATTTAATATTTGAGGATCGAGCTCATCCAAAAAGTGAAAGGGTAAACTCATCAAGATATAGATCAACAGTATAAAAAACCCATAAATTAAGGCACGTCCCACCCCTTTGCTTTTGCTTAAACTCTGCTTAAGAAAAAAGGAAACCGTAAGGGGTATCATTGGAAAAATACAAGGCGTAAGCAGCGCAATAAAGCCGCCTATAAAACCCAATAAAAATAAGTTTAGCAAATGGTTATCACTATTTTGACTTTGATTTAGGTTCAAAAATTGCCTATTTTTTAGTGGCAACTCCAATGCCTCTGATTTTTTTAAACTTTCCGGATCAACAGTTTTTTGTGTTTTTGAAATTGATTTGGAGGGATCCAAAACAAAGCGAAAGGGTTCACTTCTGAAAATACATATTTTATCGTCACAGGCTTGAAAATTGATCTCTCCAGAGACTGTCACAAGCTCGGGTTGTAGCAATCGGATTTTTTGCCGGAAAGTTGCCTCTCCCTCAAACCAAGATAAATCCATTTCAAAAATAGGATCGAAGGCCGTGACGGTTTTACTTTCTTCAGTTTTTCCAAGCAATTCTAAAGCAGTATCTAACCCTTCAAAGACAAACTCGGTAGGAAGAGGCCCGTCTTTGGGAAGGTTTTGCGAATACAAATGCCATTTGGGATGGACCGATGCTTTAAAAATTAGCAAGTATTCCATATCCGTAATCTTTTCTAAGTTGGTTGTCCAAACCACGGGTTCTTGTGCCTGGAGTCCCAGTGTCCAAAAAAATAATAGAAAAAAGCCTTTTTTAATCATCGTAGCGAATTAACCATTTGTCTTTTGTGTTAGCATTGGCCAAGAAACGCTGATCAGCCCTTTCTCCTACCACCCAAACAATATCGTCTCCAGAGCAAAGCAACCACTGGGCTTCCTTTTCTAAAAGGGAATATTTCTCGTCTTTAAAATATTTACTCAATTTCTTACTTCCCTTCAAACCGTTAGGATAAAAATAATCACTTTGTTTCCATTTTCTCAGTATTAAAGGAAACTTTAACTTGGATTTGTCTAACATTAGGCTTTTAGAATCTACTTTTTTAAAGGTTTTTTCTTTGGTAAAAAAAAGCCTTAGGGGAGTATCAATAGTTGTCAATCCTGAGGCAATAGAATAGGATTCGGATGGAGATACTTCTATGGGGGTCAATAAAAAACACTCCCTATCTTTGATCAATCGGTGGGTGTTGGAAAAGAGTTGTTTTCCACTTTGTGAATGCATCAACTGCTTGAGATCTGCCAAGTTCACAAAGCCGTAGGGGGCAAACAACGCATGCAGGTAATAATTCAATGAAGAAAGGCCTTTCAAAACATCGATTGAAATTTTAAACCCTTGTTTTTGTGGGATAAAATTATTCATTTTAAAATCACTAATAACATCCTCCAAAACATTTTGAGCCTCGCCCAAATGTTTGAGTGTTTCTTGAAACTGCTGATCAAAATTGGGATTCTTTTTTTTCCATTGTGGAATCACCTCGTGCCGAAGTGCATTGCGCAGATACTCAGTTTTTGCATTGGACAGATCTTCGCGCCATTGAATTTTATTTTCCAAAGCATATTGCATAATCTCCTCACGTGAAAAAAACAACATAGGGCGCAAGATTTTTCCTCTTTGCATGGGGATACCCAATAAACCTTTAAGACCTGTGCCACGCATGACATTGATCATAAAGGTTTCCAAGGCATCATCGGTATGATGGGCAACCAAAATCAAATCGTAGTCATATTGATTGGATAAAGTGTCAAACCATCGGTAGCGCAACTGCCGCGCTGCCATCTGAATGGATACTTTTTTTTTAAGTGCATGAGCTTGCGTATCAAAGCTTTGAATATGACATTCCAAACTTTTTTTAAGGGCCAAATTTTTTATCCAATCAGCATCCTCTTTACTTGCTTGACCTCTTAATTGAAAATTACAATGGGCCAGGGCAGGCATGAGCCCCGATTTCAAACAAAGGTCCAACAAGACACAACTGTCTACGCCCCCACTGAATGACAAAAGTAATCTTTGACCCTTTAGGACGAGGGGGTAATCTGACAAATACTTTTGGAACTTTATATGCATATACAAAATTAAGGATTTTGTCACAGCCCGTTTCCAAAAATTTCAAGTGAAAATATCTTTTGGAATGTGCATAGCAAACAAAAGTGATCTATGAATATTTTATAACGATTTTGCAAAAAAAAATAAAATTCGGATATTTGCGTTTCAAATGAAAGATGCAACGACATATACCTTGGGAATCGCCTCAACTTACAGCCCGGTTCCACTTCGTTCACGCCGCCCCTAGCGGGTACATTTCTCTATTCGAGACTCAGGTGCGTCCAGTCTCATTTTCCAAAGATCATATCCTATTTTTTCAATTCAAAAATATTTGTCAATAATGGAATTAATTATTGCCAACTCAAAACATATTATACACGCTAAAGACATCAGTACATGTATCGGCGAATCAGCCAAAATGCGAGGTACCGGTATCGCCAGAAGGAGCCCGCAATATATCAGTAAAAAGATGGAAGCAGGCAATGCCGTGATTGCCTTGGAAAACGATCAATTCGCAGGATTTTGCTATATTGAAGTATGGGGACACGGCAATTACGTGGCCCACTCCGGTTTGATAGTCTCTCCTGATCATAGAGGAAAAGGATTGGCAAAACAAATCAAGAAAAGGGTATTCGATCTGTCTAAGGAAAAATTTCCTAATGCCAAAATCTTCGGGATCACGACTGGAAAAGCCGTCATGAGGATTAATTATGAATTGGGCTATCAACCTGTCGTATTTTCAGAATTAACAGACGACCCCGAGTTTTGGAGAGGCTGTCAAACCTGTAAAAATTACGATGTATTGACCCGAACTGAAAGAACCATGTGCCTGTGCACAGGTATGTTATATGACCCAAGACAATAATAACCTTTTAGCAAATCAAAAATGGAAAATAAAAAATTAGTTTTGGCTTACAGCGGCGGTTTAGACACCTCATATTGCTTGATGAAACTTTCTCAAGAAGGTTATGAGGTTCACGCCATAAGTGTCAATACTGGAGGATTTGATGCTATGGAAATGGAGGAAATGAAAACCAAAGCCCTGCAGATGGGAGCCCATACCTATCAATCCATTAATGCACTAGACTCCTTTTACGAAAAGGTGGTCAAATATTTGGTATTCGGTAATGTTCTCAAAAACAATACCTACCCCCTATCGGTTAGTGCAGAGCGAATTGTTCAGGCCATGGAAATCGTAGCCTATGCCAATAAGATTAGTGCCAATGCCATTGCCCATGGAAGTACGGGAGCAGGAAACGATCAAGTGCGGTTTGATCTGATTTTTCAGGTCATGGCACCGGATATTGAAATCATCACCCCCATCAGAGACCAACAACTTTCCAGAGAAGCTGAAATCGCTTACCTCAAAGAAAATGGAGTAGTCTTGTCATGGGAAAAAGCACAGTACTCAATCAACCAAGGTTTATGGGGAACAAGTGTGGGCGGTAATGAAACCCTGACCTCCAACGATAGCCTTCCCGAATCGGCTTATCCAAGTCAAATGGAAAAACAACAGGCTCAAAAAGTCACCCTTCATTTTGAAAAAGGAGAATTGGTAGGAATTGATGAGAAGATGGACAATCCTGTAAATAACATCATCAAATTACAAGATCAAGCTAAAAAATTTGGGATTGGCAGAGACATCCATGTGGGAGACACCATTATAGGTATCAAAGGCAGGGTCGGTTTTGAAGCTGCTGCCCCTCTATTGATCATTAAAGCCCATCACCTGCTTGAAAAACATACACTAAGCAAATGGCAACAATTTCAGAAAGAACAATTGGGAAATTTTTATGGGATGCTGCTCCACGAAGGACAATATCTGGATCCGGTCATGCGGGACCTGGAGGCCTTTTTGAGCAACAGTCAAACAACGGTTAGCGGGAAGGTTTTCGTAACCCTGCACCCCTATCGATTTGAACTCAACGGTATTGAATCAGATCACGACCTGATGAATGCAGCTTTTGGTAGATATGGGGAAGAAAACAAGGGTTGGTCAGGTGATGACGCCAAGGGTTTTATTAAACTACTTTCCAACCAAAACAAAATATACCAATTCGTAAATAAAGAAAAATGAAAAAAGTAGGCATTATTGGGGGTTCAGGTTATACCGGAGGAGAATTGATCCGATTGGTATTACACCACCCCGCATTGGAATTGGATTTTGTGTACAGTACTAACAGACCAGGAACACCATTGCACGATACCCATTCAGATTTACTGGGCAGCGGAGGACCGGATTTTACAGCAACCATTAACCCAGATGTCGATGTGGTATTCCTCTGTGTGGGACATGGTAAATCGGTTGGTTTTTTGGAAAAAAATCAATTTTCTAAAAATACCATCATTATTGACTTGAGTAACGATTTTAGATTGAAAAAAGATACCCAATTTCAGGACTATAATTTTGTATATGGATTGCCGGAATTTCAGCGGGAAAAGATTAAAAAAACCAATGCTATTGCCAATCCTGGTTGTTTTGCCACAGCGATTCAACTGGCTCTTTTGCCTATTGCTAAAGCACAAAGGATCCGGGAAGCAGTCCATATCAACGCCACTACAGGCAGCACAGGCGCGGGGGTGGGATTAAGTCCCACCGGACATTTCAGCTGGAGAAACAACAATATATCATGGTACAAACCCTTCACCCACCAACACTTGGGCGAAATCGGTGAAACCTTAGGCAACCCAAAAATCTATTTCCTTCCTCAAAGAGGGAATTTTACGAGAGGGATTTTTGCCAGTTGCTACACCCCCTTTGATGGTAAGCTCAAAGAAGCGACTGAAATGTACAAAGAGTTCTATAAGAACCATCCTTTTACGCATGTATCGGACAATGAACTTACCCTAAAACAAATAGTAAATACCAATCATTGTGCCATACATTTACATCAATTTGAAGATCAATTACTGATCACATCGGTCATTGATAATTTGGTAAAAGGTGCCTCGGGTCAAGCCATTCAAAATTTGAACCTTATAATGGGATGGGAAGAAGATTTAGGTCTACTACTCAAAGCCAGTGTTTTTTAAAAATTAAAAAGAATAAAAATGAAAATAGCTATCATCGGATCAGGGAATTTAGGATTGAGTATTGCCAAAGGATTGGTTTACAACAATACCTACACCTCCCTTTATCTGACAAAAAGAGACCTCAGTCCCATCGAAAAATGGGAAGAATACAACAATGTCAAGATCACTACAGACAACAAAGAGGCTGTAAAAAATGCTGACATTATCATTTTTACAGTACAGCCCCGACAATTTGACGGCATCTTGGAGGAAATAAAGGATGTATTGACCGACAAACACGTTTTGATCTCGGCCATTACGGGCTACAGTATCCAGCGAATGGAAGAACAATTGGGAAGGAATTATCCCATTGTACGAAGTATGCCAAATACTGCCATTTCAGTAGGAAAATCAATGACCTGCTTGTGTTGTAATAATACCGGTGAGAAGAGAATTGCTATTGCAGAAGCCATTTTCAATGGACTGGGAACCACCATCAAAATTTCCGAAAAACAAATGCAGGCAGCTACCGTAGTTTGTGCCAGTGGAATCGCTTTTTGGATGCGACTCATCCGTGCAACTACCCAAGGAGGTGTCCAAATGGGTTTTGATGCCGATGAATCTATGCGCATGTCCATGTATACTGCTTTGGGAGCTGCCAGTCTGTTGATCGAAACCGACTCCCACCCAGAAACCGAAATCGATAAAGTCACCACTCCTCAAGGTTGCACCATTACGGGTTTGAACGAAATGGAACACCAAGGCTTAAGTTCTTCTCTAATCAAGGGTCTTGTGGCTTCTTTCGAAAAAATTAATGAAATTAAAATGCAATGAAACCTGTCAAAAGGGATTTAAACATATGAAACTATTTGACGTATATCCGCTTTATGAAGTTTCCCCCACAAAGGCAAAGGATGTCTATGTTTATGATGAGGCGGGGACAGAATATTTGGACCTATACGGTGGTCATGCAGTCATTTCCATAGGACATAGCCACCCCCATTATGTCAGCCGATTACAAAAGCAATTGCAAAAAATTGCCTTTTATTCCAATGCCGTGGAAAACCCTCTTCAACAAGAACTTGCAGATGAGATAGGGGAACAATCCTGTTTACACGAATATCAACTATTCTTGTGCAGTTCGGGCGCTGAAGCTAATGAAAACGCACTAAAGCTGGCCTCCTTTCAAAACGGTAAAAAAAGAGTGGTGGCCTTTAAAAATGCATTTCATGGCAGAACCTCAGCAGCCGTTGCCGCAACTGACAATCTCAATATAAATGCACCCCTAAATCAGCAGCAAGAGGTTACATTTATTCCTTTTAATAATGTACAGGCATTGGAAAAAGAATTGCAAAAAGGAGATGTATGCGCTGTAATTTTCGAACCTATTCAAGGTGTGGGCGGTCTCGATCAGCCTAAAGAAGATTTCGTATTAAAAATGGAACAATTGTGCTATCAATATGATACTGCTCTTATCGCAGATGAAGTGCAATCGGGATTTTCCAGATCTGGGACCTTTTTTGCTTTTCAAAATAACAATATCAAACCCCATGTTATTACCATGGCTAAAGGAATGGGTAATGGTTTCCCCATTGGTGGGATTTTGGTCCACCCCGATATCAAACCAAAATACGGGATGTTGGGAACCACCTTCGGAGGGAATCACCTGGCCTGTACTGCATCATTAGCGGTTTTAGAAGTCCTAAAAAAAGAGAAGCTTCAAAAACATGCTAAAGAAATGGAAGCTTATTTCAGAGACAGAGCAGAAAAAATAAAAGGAGTGAAAATCAAAGGCAGAGGGCTCATGCTTGGACTGGAATTTGACTTTGAAGTAGGACCCTTGAGAAAAAGGCTTATATATGAAAAACATATATTTACAGGAGGTAGCAGCAATAAAAAAGTTTTAAGAATCCTACCACCTTTGACTGTACAAAAAGTACATTTTGATCAACTTTTTGATGCATTAGAAGATTTATTATGAAGCATTTTATCACCTTAGCGGATTTACCCAATTTTGAACAGACCCTTGATTTGGCAATGGATTTAAAAAAGAATCCCAAACAATCCAATGGTTTGGGCAAAGGCAAAACCTTGGGCATGTTGTTCTTTAACCCCAGTTTAAGAACACGACTTAGCACGCAAAAAGCAGCGCAAAACTTGGGACTCCCCACCATGGTCATGAATTTTAGTCAAGAATCATGGGCCTTGGAATTTGAAGATGGCACTAAAATGAGTGGATTGAGATCTGAACATGTAAAGGAAGCCGCTAATGTGGTTTCCCAATACTGTGACATGGTTGCCATAAGGGCTTTTGCTTCCTTGTCAGATAAAGAAAAAGACGAGGCTGAGATTGTATTAAGAAGCTTTACAAAATACGCATCGATTCCCATCATCAATATGGAAAGTGCTACTGCACACCCCTTGCAAGCTCTAGCAGATGCCATCACAATTGAGGAATTTAAACCCAACCACAAACCTAAAGTAGTATTGAGCTGGGCTCCTCATCCCAAAGCCCTTCCCCACGCGGTTGGGAATTCTTTTACCCAAATGATGAAAAATATGGCTGCTGATTTCGTTATTGCACATCCGGAAGGCTATTCCCTGAATCCAAAAATTACTGAAGGGATAGAATGCACCACCGACCAAGAAAAAGCCTTGGAAGATGCTGACTTTGTATATACCAAAAACTGGTGCTCCTATGATTATTATGGACAAATCCTCAGAACAGATGATCAATGGATGATCACACCCGAAAAAATGCAACTGACCAACAGTGGAAAATTTATGCATTGCCTACCCATCAGAAGGAATATTGTTGCAGCCGATGGGGTTTTGGACAGTCCAAATTCATTGGTCATTCAACAATCCCAAAACAGGATCTATTCTGCACAAGCCGTATTAAAGCAACTATTGGAAAATGGATAAACTGGCGGTGATCAAAATAGGGGGGAATGTAATAGAAGATGCAGATATACTGCAATCCTTTTTGACAGACTTTGCCCAAATCCAAAGCACCAAAATTTTGGTTCATGGAGGGGGCAAAAAAGCGACAGCCATGGCTAATCAAATGGGGATACCTGTCCAAATGGTTGAGGGCAGAAGGATCACCGATACAAAGAACCTCGACATCATCACCATGCTATATGGCGGCAAAATCAACAAGAATATCGTAGCCCAATTACAAAATTTAGGATGCAATGCGCTGGGACTATCCGGGGCTGATGGTAATGCCATTCAGGCGGTTAAGAGACCTGTAAAAACAATCGACTATGGTTATGTGGGGGATGTCGTAGGTGTAAATACCGAATTATTTCAAATATTACTCAAAACCGGATATACCCCTGTTTGTTGCGCCATTACACACAACCAAAAAGGACAACTCCTTAATACCAATGCCGATACTATTGCCGCCACCTTGGCCCAGAGTTTATCGCAATATTTTGAAGTATTTTTGGGGTATTGTTTTGAAAAGCAAGGTGTTTTGGAAAATATCGATAACGACAGCAGTGTGATTGAAACAATCACCCCCAAAAAATATAAGAGTTTAAAAGCAGAGCAAGTAATTCACTCGGGCATGATCCCAAAGATCGACAACTGCTTTAACGCACTAAAAAATGGTGTTTCATCGGTTAAAATTGGAGCACCAAAAATGATAGCGGGAATTACCCCATACACATCTTTAAAATTAAAAGATGAATAAGCTAACTTCAGCAGCAATTGATTTATTGAGGGATTTGATCTCTATCCCCTCTTTTTCGCAAGAAGAAAACAAAACCGCTGACAGAATTGGAGAATGGTTTGACCAATATGGTATTTCTTATCAGAGGGTCGGTAACAATATTTGGGCGCGAAACGAAGCTTATGACCCAAAAAAACCAACCCTTTTACTCAATTCTCACCACGATACTGTTCAGCCCAACTCGGCTTATACCAATGATCCATTTGAACCCAAAATCGAGGATGGAAAGCTTTACGGTTTGGGCAGTAACGATGCGGGAGGGGCTTTGGTTTCTTTGATTGCTTTGTTTACCCACTACTATGCTTTCAAAAATCCAAAGTATAATTTGCTGATGGTAGCCAGTGCGGAGGAAGAAATTGCAGGAAACCAAAGTTTGAGAGGGCTTTTGACTAAACTGCCTAAAATCGATGTAGCCATAGTAGGAGAACCCACCGAAATGCATTTGGCAGTAGCCGAAAAAGGATTACTTGTTTTTGATGTTGTCATCAGAGGTACCCCCGGTCATGCAGCCCATCCCAACGATGACAATCCCATTATGAAACTTCCCAAAGTATTAGAATGGTTTCAAAACTTTTCGTTGGAAAAACAGTCCAAGTTTTTGGGGGATGTCAAAATTACCGTCACTCAAGTGAATGCGGGAAAAGAACACAATGTGGTTCCCGCTAGTGTTCATCTTGTGGTAGATGTAAGGGTCAACGACCAATACAGCAATCAAGAATTGGCACAAATACTCATAGAATCTGCCCCTTGCGAAATGACTCCACGATCTCTGTACCTCAATTCCTCCTCCATTGGAATGGAGCACGAATTGGTTCAAGCGGGAATAGCCTTGGGAAGAAAAACTTATGGTTCCCCTACCCTATCCGATCAGGCGGCATTGAAATGTCCTTCTCTAAAATTGGGTCCAGGACTGTCAACAAGGTCGCATTCGGCTAATGAATTTATCTTTGTTCATGAAATCGAAGAGGCGGTAAAAATTTATATTGAACTCTTGGGAAAAATACTTTAACGATGAAAATCTGGCAAAAAAATCAAGTCCTAGACGAAAAAATAGACCATTTTACAGTGGGCAAAGATCGGGAGTATGATCTATACCTGGCAGCATATGACTGCCAAGCCTCCATTGCTCATGCACAAATGTTGGCCAAAACTGGAGTGTTGACAGTGGAGGAGGCTGATCAACTTATCGGAGTATTAAAGGATTTAAAAAGTAAGGCCGATAAAGGAAATTTTATCATCGAAGCTGAATTTGAGGACATACATTCTAAAATCGAATATGTATTGATTCAAAAACTTGGCGATTTGGGAAAAAAAATACATACCGCCAGATCTCGAAACGATCAGGTGTTGGTTGCTCTTCATTTGTATCTCAAGGAAGAGATTAAAACTATTAAAGGGTTAACCCTCAATTTTTTTAATTTATTAATGGATCTGGCCGATCAACATAAGGATCATTTTTTACCGGGTTATACCCATTTTCAAGTGGCCATGCCCTCCTCATTTGGACTTTGGTTTTCGGCTTATGCCGAAAGTCTGATCGATGATGTGATCTTACTCAATGCTGCCCATCAAATTGTGGATCAAAACCCATTGGGCAGTGCTGCAGGGTTTGGAAGTTCCTTTCCGATTGACAGGAGAGCCACTACCGAAAGTTTAAACTTTTCCGATTTAAAATATAATGTGATTGCAGCTCAGATGAGCAGGGGTAAGGCCGAAAAGACAACCGCTACTGCTATTGCTGCTTTGGCAGCTACCCTTTCCAAAATGTCAATGGATATCTGTCTCTACATGGGACAGGAACACAATTTTATCAGTTTTCCGGAAGAGTTGACCACAGGTTCAAGTATCATGCCGCACAAGAAAAACCCCGACGTTTTTGAACTAATCCGTGGGAAATGTAACCTGCTTCAGGGACTGCCTAATCAATTGGCTTTGCTGATGACCAATTTGCCTTCTGGTTACCACCGAGAGATGCAGCTCGCTAAAGGGCCGGTCATCGAAGCTATCAATGAACTAAAATCTTGTTTGGATCTTTTTGTTTTCACTCTCCAGAAGATAAGCGTTAAAGAAAATATTTTGGATGACCCAAAATATCAGTATGTTTTTAGTGTCGACACCTTAAACGAATGGGTAAAGCAGGGAATACCTTTTAGAGATGCCTATAAAAAGATGGGAAATGACATCGCAAAGCAGAAGTACATACCCAAAAAAACATTGGATCATACTCATCTAGGAAGCTTGGGGAATTTAGCACTCCAAGAAATTGATCTGAAAATGAAAAAGGCAATGGGATAAAATATCCTTATGACACTAATATGGTTGGGATCTTATTGAGTTAACTCATCCAAAATTTCCAATCATATATGCAGGGGTCGGTTTTCCGAAGCCGCTAATGCTGCTTCTTTAACTGCTTCAGCATAGGTAGGATGTGAATGACTCATCCGCGCAATATCCTCAGCAGAGGCACGAAATTCCATGGCAACAACAGCCTCAGCGATCAAATCGGCTACACGGGCTCCAATCATGTGTACCCCCAGTACCTCATCGGTTTGGGCATCGGCCAAAATTTTGATAAAACCATCGGTATCTCCACTGGCTCGCGAACGACCTAAAGCACGCATGGGAAACTGTCCACTTTTGTAATTTACCCCGCCCGATTTAAGTTCTTCTTCAGTTTTGCCTACGGCTGCCACTTCGGGCCAAGTGTAGATTACATTGGGAATGAGATTATAGTCAATATGGGGTTGTTGTCCTGCCAGGATTTCAGCGACCATCACACCCTCCTCCTCTGCTTTGTGGGCTAACATTGCACCGCGAACCACATCACCGATGGCGTAAATGTTAGAAGCAGAGGTTTGGAGATTGTTATTGACTTCTATTTCCCCCCGTTCAGTGATTTTTACCCCCGCCGCTTCAGCGTTTAATCCACTTGTGAAGGGTTTTCTACCCACAGAAACCAGGCAGTAATCTCCCTCAAAAGTTACTTCCTCCCCTTTTTTATCTGAGGCCGTTACGGTAACCGAATCTCCATTGCGCTCCACCTTGTTGACTTGATGGGAGAGATAAAACTTTATTTTTTGCTTTTTCATCACCTTGGTCAATTCACGAGACAAAGCACTGTCCATGACTGGAGTAATGCGGTCTGCATACTCAATTACAGAGACCTCTGCCCCAAGTCTTTTATAAACCTGACCCAACTCCAAACCAATAACACCTCCACCGATAACGATCATGTGTTTGGGAATTTCCTTTAGCTCAAGCGCCTCGGTAGAAGTGATGACGCGTTCTTTGTCAATATTAATGAAGGGCAAGCTCGCAGGTTTGGAACCTGTAGCAATGATGATATTTTTGGCCTTAATATCCTCTGTCTTTTCTCCCCCGACCTGAATGGTAGCAGCATCCTTAAAAGAACCCAAGCCGTTAAAAACGGTTACTTTATTCTTGTCCATCAAAAAATCAATGCCTTTGGTAGTTTGTTCGACTACGGCGGCTTTTCGGGCAACCATTTTTTCTAGATTTACCTTCACCTGCCCGGGAATTTCAATCCCATGTTCTTCAAAATGCTTTACAGCATCCTCATAGTGGTGAGAAGAATCCAGTAATGACTTAGAGGGAATACAGCCCACATTAAGGCACGTTCCCCCTAAAGTGTTGTATTTTTCTATCAGTGCGGTTTTCATTCCCAACTGGGCACAACGAATGGCAGCTACATATCCTCCAGGGCCAGATCCAATTACGGCAACATCAAATGATCGCATAGTTTAAATTTTGATTTACAATCAAAAATACAAATGTTTACAGTCTTAAAATAGCTTTTTTAAACGAATCGATTTATTTAATTTTTAAATTAAAAACTAATCTATCTTAAAGTGAATTATGATTCAACTATTGATATTTAATATAATATCCTAAATATAAAGTTTTTAAAAATGTTTTAAATTGTAAAATATTTTCAAGAATTTGAAAACCCCGAAATTATCCCTATCGGCCGCTTTACTTCCCTTGATCACTTTGGTCTTACTTTTGACTTATAATGTTACTGTTTTTGGTGATAATGCACTGAGTGGTTCCAACCAATTTATTCTTTTGTTAGGGGGAGTTGTAGCGGGCTTGGTAGGTATCCAAAATAAAGTCACTTACGGGCAAATGTTGGATAAGGTTGGTGAAAACTTACAATCGGTCACGGGCCCCATTTTGATTTTACTTTTGGTGGGGGCCTTGGCCGGGACATGGCTGTTGAGTGGTATCATTCCCGCAATGATCGATTATGGTTTACAAATCGCCAACCCTCGTTTTTTCTTGCCCGCATGTGTATTGATATCGGCCTTGGTCTCTTTGGCCACAGGGAGCAGTTGGTCCACCTCTGCGACCATTGGGATCGCCTTAATCGGTATTGGTAAGGCTTTGGACTTGCCTGTAGGCATGGTAGCAGGTGCTGTGATTTCCGGTGCCTATTTTGGAGATAAACTCTCCCCCTTGAGTGATACCACCAACTTGGCTCCTGCCATGGCTGGAAGTGAGCTCTTTACCCATATCCGTTATATGCTTTATACGACCTTGCCCAGTATTGTGATTAGCCTTTTGTTGTTTATTGTTTTGGGATGGGGTTTTTCAAGTTCAGGGGAAGTAGATACTTCCCTGCTAAGTGAATCCATTAGAAAAAAATTTAATATTAGTCCCAGTTTATTTTTGGTGCCTCTTATAGTTATCATAATGATTGTCAAAAAAACTCCACCGCTTTTGGCCCTCTTTGTTGGAACACTTTTAGGAGGTCTTTTTGCACTGGTTTTTCAACCTCAATTGCTAATGGATTTGTCCGAAAGTTCGGTATTGAATTTTAAAACCATTTATAAAAGTATTTTTAATGCGATTACTGTCGATACTCAGATAGAAACCAATGATCCTCTTTTGAATGAATTGTTTTCATCGGGAGGAATGCAAGGTATGTTAGGTACGGTTTGGTTGATTATTTGTGCTATGTTTTTTGGTGGGGTGATGGACGCAATCGGAGCCTTACAGGCTATCAGTAATGCTTTTTTAAAATGGGCTAAAACCACTTTTCAACTCGTTGCTGGTACAGCGGGATCCAGTCTGACAGTCAATCTTACCGCTTCAGATCAATACCTGGCAATTGTGGTACCTGGAAAGATGTTTGCACAAGCCTACCGAGATCGAGAGCTGGCTCCCGAGAATCTGAGCAGAACACTTGAGGATGCAGGAACGGTAACCTCGGTATTGGTCCCGTGGAATACCTGTGGGGCATATCAATCGGGTGTATTGGGCGTAGGTGTAGCAGAATATTTTATCTATGCTTTTTTTAATTGGATTAGCCCTCTAATGACTTTGATTTATGCATATTTTAAAATACGGTTAAAAAAATTAAATGTTGATTGATATCCTGTCTGAAATGATTAGAAATTCTTATACTCACAAAGAAATAAATTATTATCTCTTGTAAATTTTACTCCAAATAAATTTAAATTTGAAAACTAAATATAAATTTTAAACCAAATACCTATGAATAATCATGCAAACGGAAATGGTGACATCGCTAAGTGCCCTTATTTAGGTGGGGTATTAAGAGAAAGCGCTGGGGGTGGTAAGGTTAACCGAGACTGGTGGCCCAACCAATTAAATCTAAATATTCTTCGTCAGCAGTCTTCTCTTTCTGATCCAATGGATCCGGATTTTAATTATGCGGAAGAATTTAAAAAACTCGATCTAGGAGATGTCAAAGAGGATTTACATGAACTGATGACCAATTCACAGGATTGGTGGCCTGCTGATTATGGACACTATGGACCATTCTTTATCCGTATGGCATGGCATGCAGCAGGTACATATAGAATTGCCGATGGACGTGGTGGTGCTGGAGCAGGTACTCTGCGTTTTGCACCACTGAATAGTTGGCCTGACAATGCCAACTTAGAAAAGGCAAGACTACTTTTGTGGCCAATAAAGCAAAAGTATGGAAAAAAGCTTTCTTGGGCAGACTTAATGGTATTGACAGGTAATGTTGCAATGGAGTCCATGGGATTTAAAACATTTGGATTTGGAGGAGGTCGTGCAGATGTGTGGGAGCCTGAAGAAGACATCTATTGGGGTCAGGAGGCAGAATGGCTTGGAGACAAAAGATATACGGGAGATCGAGAGCTGGAAAACCCTTTGGGAGCAGTACAAATGGGACTGATCTATGTTAATCCTGAGGGTCCCAATGGAAATCCCGACCCACTAAAATCTGCAATTGATATTCGTGAAACCTTTGGTCGAATGGCAATGAATGATTACGAAACAGTAGCTTTGATTGCCGGTGGACACACCTTCGGGAAAACACACGGAGCCGCCGATGCAGATCAGTACGTAGAGGCTGAACCTGCCGGAGCCCGAATTGAGCAAATGAGCATGGGTTGGAAGAACAACTACGGCTCCGGAAAAGGGGAACACACCATCACAAGTGGTCTAGAGGGTGCGTGGACAACCACACCCACAAGATGGAGTAACAATTACTTTGAAAACCTTTTTGGTTATGATTGGGAATTGACAAAAAGTCCTGGAGGGGCACAACAGTGGACACCAAAAGGTGGTGCTGGTGCCGGTACAGTTCCGGACGCACACAACTCAGACAAATCGCATGCTCCAATGATGTTGACAACGGATATAGCTTTACGTATGGATCCCATTTATGAACCCATATCGAGACATTTTTATGAAAATCCCAGCGAGTTTGCCGATGCTTTTGCCAGGGCATGGTTCAAGTTAACCCACAGAGATATGGGGCCTATTGATAGGTATTTGGGGTCAGAAGTTCCCAAGGAAACTTTGATTTGGCAAGACCCTGTCCCTAAAGTTGATCACGTATTGATTGATGAAAAAGATGAAACTACCTTAAAAGCTAAAATTTTAAAATCTGGCTTAAGTGTTTCTCAGTTAGTTAGTGCAGCATGGGCTTCTGCATCTACTTTTAGAAACTCTGACAAACGCGGTGGCGCTAATGGAGCAAGAGTTAGTTTATCTCCCCAGAAATACTGGGATGTCAATCAACCAATTCAACTGGGAAAAGTTTTGGATGTATTAACAGATATCAAAAATAAATTTAATGCTACAAGCCAAGGTAAAAAAGTTTCATTAGCAGACTTGATCGTTTTGGCTGGAAGTGCAGGAATTGAAAAAGCCGCTTCAGATGCAGGACATCAGGTTAAAGTTCCTTTTACTGCCGGACGAACAGATGCTACACAAGATCAAACCGATGTTGAATCTTTCTCTGTACTTGAGCCTTTGGCAGATGGTTTTAGAAATTATACTAAAAAGGACTACGATATAGGGGCTGAAAAATTATTGGTTGACAAAGCGCAATTGATGGCCTTGACAGCCCCCGAGATGACTGCACTGGTGGGAGGAATGCGTGTGTTGAATACTAACTTTGGAAATTCCAAACACGGTGTTTTGACCCATCGTCCCGAAACACTAACCAATGATTTTTTTGTTAATTTACTTGACATGAATACTACTTGGGTGGCTACAAACGAAAGCGAAAGTGAATTTGAATGCCTTGACTTGACTACTGGTGAAATCAAATGGACAGGCACACGAGTGGACTTAATATTTGGTTCCAATAGTGAGTTGCGTGCTATTTCTGAAGTTTACGGCTGTACCGATGGTGAGGAAAAATTTATCAAAGATTTTGTGGCCGCTTGGAGTAAAGTAATGCACCTAGATCGTTTTGATTTGGAATAAGTCTGTCTGAATACTTCGTAATGGTATAACCCCGATCACTTATTGCATCGGGGTTTTTTTAGTCCAATGATTTCGGATGAATTTGTATTTTTGTTTAATAAGCATTATTAATGACCAGAAAGCGTTCCCAACAACCCATATTTTCGGAAGAAAAAAAACAACACATCAGAAAAAGACAAATTCTTTTGGGAAGTTTTTTCCTGTTGTTAGGGTTTTTGATGACTGTTTCATTTATTTCTTTTTTATTCCACCACCAATCAGATCAAAGCACCATAGAATTATTTTTTGACAAAAAGGTTCAGTCACAAAATATTTTAAATAAAATTGGAGCCCTGATAAGTCACTTTTTTGTCTATCAATTATTTGGAATATCTGTTTTTATACTCCCATATCTACTTTGCTATTGGGGTTATTTACTTTTTTTTGATCGTGTTAAAAAAGATCTAATTATCCACTGTAGTTGGGCAATGCTTTATTTGATTTGTTTGTCTGTATTTTTCGGATTTTACCACATTGATTCTCCTTTATTAGGTGGGTTGGTTGGCTACGAAATTAATAGTTTTCTTGTAGCATATCTTGGAAAAGTTGGTGTATCAGGTTTTCTCATTTTTATATTGATTGCCATATTAGTAATCCAATGGAAATTCACTCCAGAAAAAGCCATATTGTTTTTTAGATCCATTGTTAAAAAGGAAGAGACAACCCATGAAGTTGGTATCGAAAATAGCTTAGATTTAGAAATCGATGATTTTATTGAAGAGACCGATCAAGATATTGACATAAACCAAGTCGACCCCGTTGAGGTTGAAAAATCAACATCAGAAGATGAAATTACTATGGAGGTGGAAACTTATAAAGAAGAAGAAAGTTTGACTGACAATTTAGCTCAATCTTTAGTTGAGAAACATGGTTTTTTCGATCCAAAATTGGAATTGAGTAAGTACCGTTTTCCCAATCATGACCTACTAAAAGATTACGGAGAAAATTCAATCACCATCGATCAAGAGGAACTGGAATTGAATAAAAATAAAATTGTTGAAACTTTAAAAAATTATAACATTGGTATCTCAAAAATTAAAGCAACAGTTGGACCTACGGTAACACTTTATGAGATAGTTCCAGAGGCGGGAATTAGGATCTCCAAAATCAAAAATTTAGAGGATGACATCGCTCTTTCACTCTCCGCATTAGGGATAAGAATAATCGCTCCCATTCCTGGAAAGGGAACCATAGGAATTGAAGTCCCCAACCAGAAACCAAGTATAGTTTCAATGCGCTCTGTTATCACCTCTAACAAATTTCAAACGGCTGAAATGGAGTTACCTTTAGCCTTGGGTAAAAACATCAGTAACGAAACTTTTGTTGTGGATTTGACCAAAATGCCACACTTGCTAATGGCTGGGGCAACAGGTCAAGGAAAATCGGTAGGATTAAATGCTGTTCTTACCTCATTGCTATACAAAAAACATCCAGCTGAAATCAAATTCGTTTTGGTCGATCCCAAAAAAGTAGAGCTTAATATATACAGTAAAATTGAGCGTCATTACTTGGCCAAATTACCCAATACGGAAGAAGCCATTATTACAGATAATACTAAAGTTATACATACACTGAATTCACTATGTATAGAAATGGACAATAGATACGAATTGCTCAAAAATGGAATCTGTCGTAACCTAAAGGAATATAATCAAAAGTATCGAGAGCGAAAATTAAATCCTGAGGACGGACATAACTTTTTACCTTACATTGTACTGGTAGTAGATGAGTTTGCCGACCTGATCATGACCGCAGGAAAAGAAGTTGAGACTCCTATTGCTCGATTGGCACAATTAGCGAGAGCTGTGGGGATTCACCTGATAATTGCCACCCAAAGGCCCTCAGTAAATGTCATTACTGGAATTATCAAAGCAAACTTTCCCGCCAGAATTGCTTTTAGGGTGACATCAAAAATAGACTCACGTACCATCCTGGATTCAGGAGGGGCTGATCAATTGATTGGCCGTGGAGATATGCTCTACACGCAGGGTAACGACTTGACTCGAATTCAATGTGCTTTTGTAGACACACCAGAAGTTCAAAAGATTTCAGATTATATTGGATCGCAAATGGGATACTCCAGCGCTTATGTTTTGCCCGAATACATTGAAGAAAATTCCAGTAGTTTGGACCTTGATCCCTCAGAAAGAGACGATCTCTTTAGAGAAGCTGCAGAGGTAATTGTTACAGCTCAACAGGGATCTGCATCTCTCCTGCAAAGAAAACTCAAACTTGGTTATAACAGGGCCGGAAGAATTATCGACCAGATGGAGGTTGCGGGAATTGTGGGGCCGTTTGAGGGAAGTAAGGCAAGACAAGTCCTGATATCCGATTTAAATGCACTTGATGTGTTTTTGAATAATGAAGATGTATAAATTTGCATTATGAAATTTAAAAATTACTTTTTGTTTTTATTTATCGGAAGTGTCATTACTGTTTGGACACAGACCCCTATCGAAGCACAAAATTTATTGGAATTAGCTTCCAAGCAAATGGAAAGTTATGAAAATATTGAATTCGAATTCAGTTATACACTTAACAACCGTACGGAGCAAATCAATCAGGAAAGTTCAGGGAAGGTAACTATAGCAGAGGATAAATATAAATTAAAGTTTCTTGACGGAATACAGCTTTTTGATGGAAAAGTATTATATACAATCGTTCCAGAAAATGAAGAAATAACCATTACCCAAGCTAATGATGATGAAGATTTTGGTATAAACCCCAAGGAATTATTAAAATTTCATAAAAAAGGATATGATTACCATTGGGACATTAGTCAAAGGGTAATGGGAAAAAACATTCAATTCGTAAAACTGATTCCAACTAAAGAAGATGGGGATATCGTTTCCTTGTTGTTAGGGATCGACACGCAAAAAAATCATTTATATAAATTAATTGAAGTGGGAGAAAATGGTACCGTTACCACACTTACCATTAATCAAATAAAAGTAGATGGTTCCCTTCCAGAAAATTTCTTCGTTTTTAACCAAGACGACTATCCCAATTATTATATCAACAATTAGAGCATTGAAAATACTTGATCGCTACATAATCATTCAGTATTTAATTCGCCTAATCAGTGTATTTGCTATCTGTATGTTAATTTTTGTGGTACAAACCTTTTGGTTATATATTGACGATCTCGCTGGAAAAGGTTTGGATTTCGAAACGATTTTTAAATTTTTGATTTACTTTGTCCCCAAGCTAATCCCCATCGTACTTCCCCTATCAATATTATTAGCCTCTTTAATGACTTTCGGGAGCCTTGCAGAAAATTATGAATTTGCTGCAATGAAATCGACCGGAATCTCACTAGTCCGTTGTATGACGGGTTTATTTTTTATTCATGTTGTAATCGGTATTGGAAGTTTTTACTTTTCCAATCATGTTATCCCATATGGAGAATTGAAATCCTATAATTTAAGAAGAAACCTGGCCAAGTTAAAACCGGCCATCGCCATCCGAGAAGGAATTTTTAATGATCTAGGACAAATGAGTATCAAAGTAAATCGCAAGTATGGAGAAAATAAAAGATTACTTGAAGATGTGATCATTCACGAAAAAACAAATGATTATAAAAATCGAATTGTCATAAAAGCCAAAAATGGAGAATTAAAAAGTAAAACTACTGATGCAACCCTTCAACTGGTTTTGTATGATGGAAATCGTTATGAAGAAATTGTAGGTAAAAATTATGAAGAGCGAATGAGGTTTCCTCATGCAAAAGTCCATTTCGAAGAATATGTTATGAATATTGACTTGTCTAAATTCAATAACGTAGATCTAAACGAAGAGAATTATACAACTACCTACAAAATGCAAAAAGTAAATCATTTAAAAAAAAGTATCGACACCTTGGAACGTGATTTTAGTAACCAGAGAAAAATATTTAGTGAAAACTTTAACAAAAAACACTACGGTAGCCAGATAAAATCAATGAAAAAAGAGTATAACTATTTTAAAGATTCACTTATAAATGCAAATATTCTCAATATCATTAAAGCAAATGATGATTGGAAAACCGATCAAATTCTTGAGACGTCTTTAGGTGATGTCAGGGGAATTTTGAGAATTTTGGAGAATAAAAAGCGAAACTTTTTTGTATTTCAGAAATTAATCAACTTACACAAAATGATCATGCTTGACAAATTCACTTTAATTTTCTCATGTATCTTTCTATTCTTGATCGGAGCTTCTCTGGGGGCAATCATTAAAAAAGGTGGATTGGGATTACCTCTGGTGTTATCTGTATTAATTTTTCTATCCTATCATTATATTGGAATCTTTGCAAAGAATGCTGCAGAGGACAACAGTATCAATCCGGTTTTAGCCAGTTGTTTATCTTCAATAGTTTTGGCTCCTTTTGCTTTTTATTTGACAAAAAGAGCTTCATTTGACGAGGGATTTGTCAATTTGGATTTTATAATGGTTCCTATTCAAAAAATGTATTCCAAACATTTCGGGTCAAAATCATAAAACATCTATGCCAAAAATAATACTCAATACAATAGAGGAGGCAATTGCATCCATTAAAAGGGGAGAAATCATCATAGTAGTTGATGATGAAGACCGAGAGAATGAAGGGGATTTTGTTGCGGCTGCTGAGGTAATTACTCCGGAAAAAATCAATTTTATGGCCACCAATGGTAGAGGGTTAATTTGTACACCGCTGACCGAAAAAAAATGTAAAAAATTAAAATTGGATCGAATGGTAAGTTCTACTTCAGATCCTATGGAAACAGCTTTTACAGTTTCAGTAGACTTTCGTGGTAATGACGTGACAACAGGTATTTCTGCTGAGGATCGCTCTAAAACTATTCGTGCATTGATCGATAAAAAAACCAGAGCTATAGACCTGACTCGTCCGGGTCACGTATTTCCTTTAATTGCCAAGCAAGGTGGGGTTTTACGTCGCACTGGACATACAGAAGCCGCCATTGACTTTGCACGTTTAGCAGGATTCGAACCTGCTGGGGTAATCGTTGAGATTATGAATAATGACGGATCCATGGCT
Organism: uncultured Flavobacteriaceae bacterium; assembly: GCA_913020295.1. Classification (GTDB taxonomy): domain Bacteria; phylum Bacteroidota; class Bacteroidia; order Flavobacteriales; family Flavobacteriaceae; genus UBA8316. The sequence continues at coordinate 55,464 of CAJWAA010000002.1, forward strand.
CGACTTCCGGAACTGTTAAAAGTTGCTCAAAAATTTGATCTTAAAATTGTCTCAATTGAAGACTTGGTCGCATATCGGATGCAACACGATAGTTTGATTGAAAAAAAGAGTGATTTTAAAGTAGAAACTCGTTTTGGGCAATTCCGATTAAGAGCCTACCAACAAACGACGAATCAACAAATTCATTTGGCACTTACCAAAGGGAGTTGGGAAGAAAACGAAGCAGTTTTAACCCGTATCAATTCTTTGAGAATCAGCAATGATGTTTTAAGCATGTTGACAGGAGAAATCACCAAAGGGTTGGATGATATTTTTTCTCTCATCAACCAAGCTGATAAAGGTGCGGTTATTTTTATCAACCAACAACAATCCTCAGAAAATTTGTTATCGAGAATCAAAACGCTAAAGGGTATGCAACAAAAAGGGGAGGTTGACAAAGCACCCCCAATATTGATGGACAGTAGGGATTTTGGAATCGGAGCGCAAATTTTACATAATCTTAAAATCAAAAATCTGAACTTAATTAGTAATTCTAGTAAAATGCCCAGAGTAGGTATTACGGGGTATGGTTTAAAAATAGTGGGGCATGTCAATTATTAATTTTCACAAATTACTGTCTGATATTTTGTCTGAAAATCAATGGGTTGGAAATCAATTAATATTATATTTGCACACCAAGGAGAAATGGCAGAGTGGTCGAATGCGGCAGTCTTGAAAACTGTTGAGGGTCATACCTCCGGGGGTTCGAATCCCTCTTTCTCCGCCAAATAACTTTTTAAAAGCCCCTTTAAACATTAGGGGTTTATTTTTTTGGGTACGTTTTTGGGTGCGGTTTAACTAAAAGTTAGCTGTTTTTGGAGCTTCATAAGGCAGTTAATTGCAGAGTATGACATCCTAAGATAACTCCACAGCCTATTGCTTGTTTATTTAAATTTTAAAAAAACATTGTTTTTTCTGGTAAAAATATCTAATGAAACTAAATAGAATAAAAAAACCCTGCAAATTGCAGGGTTTTTTAACTGAAAAAATATTAATTATTTAGTATCCCAAAAGATTGAAGTCTGTTGAGTATCATTACCACCGTTTGCGGCTTTAACATTAGCTCCATTAATAGTCTGTTCTGACTGAGGATATGTATATCTCTTAGGAACAGGTAGATCTAAAGTACCAGCATTTGGTAGAGCTGGTGAATCAAATAATCTGTAAACGGTCCATCCTTCAAACCCTCTGTTATACATTGCAATCCAAAATTGCTTGGCAATTTTTTCATGGTCAGTACCAGGTGCAGTTGCGAATGCAACGTTATCTTGAGCCAAATATGCAGTAGTGTGGTCACTTGAAACCCCCCACTCAGACATACTTGCAGTTATTCCATTCTCATAATGCTGAGCAGCAGTACCTCCAACAGAAAAGCCTCTTCTAGCTGCCTCTGCAAGAATAAAACTCATTTCAGCATAATCCATCAATACACCCCTAAAATCTGCGGCATAAAGAGTTTGCGAAATGTGAGAATTATCGTTGAAAGGTGTAGACACTCCATAAGGACCACCCTGATAGGCACCATTAATTAATGAAGTAGGATCAAAAAACTTATCTGATCTTGGATCACTTAGATCATTCATTACGTTAACAAATGTGTCAGCAGGAATGAAATCCTGTCTTCCTGATTGAACAAGATCTTCCCAAAGTGGGTTTGTGTTAGGAGGGGAACTCTCAAACTGAAAATAAGCATTATCAGCGTTAGAGGATATTCCGCTTGCATAATTTGATTCTATCAAACTTTTAGCAGTAGCTTCATTTTGATCAACTAATCTGGAGCCCAATTTAACCAACAATGAGTGACCAAATTTTTTCCAGTGGGCTACTGAACCTGAGAAAATTAAGTCATCAGATGTGTAGCCTGTGCCTGACCCAGACAGTCCACTAACCGCAGCTTGAGCACGTGAAATTAAGTCAGCATAGATAGTTGCGTCATCGTCATATGCTGGAGCTAAGTTTGGTGTCTCAGCACCTGCTTTTAATGCTTCAGAATAAGGAACATCACCGAATGCATCAACAAGCATCTGATAGGCATAAACTGATAGAAGCTCAATTTGAGCAATCTTAACAGCGTCCGAAACTAAATTTTTTGCATTATCCAAATCACCAAGGACGTCCCTGTAAAACTCAGAGAACATATAATCGGGAATGCTTCTGTTTTGCATTTCATAGTTAGCTTCATCGGTATATTGGGTTTGTGTCCAATATTGAGCGTAAAGTCTAAAGTTGTTCACATTTACGTTAGTAGACTCTACAAAATCAATCAAACTATTTGTAGCTGATACAAATAATTGGGTATCTGAAACCTCTGCGGGGGCATTAGGATTTTTATTTAAACCCTCATAGTCTTCGTCAGAGGAGCAACTCACTGTTAAAGCAAGCGCGAAAGTAAGAAATATGAATTTTTTCATTTTAAATTGATATTTTGAATTCATTTTAGAAATTAAACCTGACATTTAAACCATAAGTTTTAACCGCAGGGAAAGCACCCGTTTGATATCCTTGACGATTGCCAGCGCCCAGTCCTGCTTCAGGATCTGTGTAAGGGGAATTTTTTGCGATTATCCACAAGTTTCGTCCCACAAATGCTACAGATGCACTTGTAAATGGAGTTTCTGCTAGAACACTTTCTGGGAAAGTATATCCTAATTTTAATTCTCTTAGCTTAGCAAATGAAGCGTCATGAACATGCATCTCATGAGGAGCTCCGATTGAGGTCCAACCTTCAGGGTTTGCATAAAAGTCGTATCTACTCATTACATCAGTGTTTTGAGTACCAGCAACGTTTGCTACACCATCTGTTATCACTGCATTGTCGGGTAAAATAACTCCGTCTAGTCTTAATCCACCACCATTTGGAATGGTCAGTCTCATATCGTTACCCTTGTGGTTAAGTCCAACGGATCTGTCATAGGCCCCTGTTCCAAAACCATACCAGGTGTCAAGTGAGAAGAAGTCTCCTCCCTGCTGTATATCTATTAAAAAGCTTAAATCAAAGTTTTTATATGTAAAAGTATTTCTAACACTTCCAGTCCAATCTGGATTAATATCTCCAATAACGTTATCAGAATTAGATGTTCTTAAATAGTGAGCGTAATCATAAGAGCCGCTTCTTACATTAAGAACTTTATTACCATTTGCATCTCTTACATATGCGTGACCACGAATTACACCATAGGGCTCACCAACTTGTCCTCCTATCTCTATACCACCTTGTGGTGACATGTATCCAAGATATTGGATAGCATTTCCAGTTGCATCGTTACCTAAACTGAGAATTTCAGACGTGTAAGTATTATAGTTCATTGTAACATTCCAAGAAAAATCTGTAGTTCTGATCGGGTTAATTCTAACTAATGCCTCAAATCCTTTGTTTTCAATGCTTCCAGCATTTGTAACAAGGCCTGAAAAACCAGTTGCAGGAGAAACCCCTAAAGAAGTTAACAAGTCATCAGTTGTTTTGTTATAAAATGAAAAATCAAAACTAAGCTTCCTATCTAGCATATTGATTTCTAATCCAATTTCATTTTCAGTTGTTGTCTCTGCTTTTAGATTAGAATTTGGTAGCGTGCTAGGATTGGATGCAGATGCAGCTCCATTAATTGCTGGGTTAATCGTATAAGCTCTAAAAACATTATATGGTCCTGTGTCATTTCCAACAACAGCATGGTTTAATCTCAATTTAGCAAAAGAAATTAGATCGCTTTCAATAAGATTAGAAAGGATTGCAGAACCGGAAATTGAATAGTAATTATATGAGTTATTATCAATTGGTAAGGCAGATGACCTATCTCTTCTGTAAGTTCCTTCAGCATAGTAAGTATCACTAAGACCTAGACTAATAGATGTGTACATCCCCTCAACTTTTTTCTGTGCATCATATTGTGCGACGTCAGCAGCAGTTAAAGGATTCACTGAGTTTGTCAATGCAAAAATATTTGGGAAGTTAAGGCCTCCATTTGTTTGTGCAGTTGTATGATCCCAATTCTGAACTCTTAAATTATATCCGAAAATTGCAGATAAATCTATGTTATCGGTCAAATCTCTGGTGTAATCAACTATTAGGTCATAGTTGTACTCAGATCTTATTCTGTTTTGGGTTTGATATCCTGGTTGATCATCAAATAAATTTGCTCCTTTACCGCCTGTTCCTACTGCAACGTTTGCTCTTTGTTCTCTTGCCTCAGTTACATTGTCAAAAGTAACTCTACCTAATATATTTAGGTTTTCAGATAAATCATAAGCCAGTGAAACATTACCAAAATGTCTATTTCTTGAATCAGTAGTATAGTTATTGTATCTAGACCAATATGGGTTATCAAAGTATAGAGGCTGGTGATTGGGAGATCCGTTAGGATCATCAGTATTGGTACCAATCATATTCCATGAATAGTTTTTTCCAGTTTCTTCGAAAACTCTTTTTTGCTCTAAAATGCTTGCACCAACTGCCCACCATTGTCTGAAACCTTGCATTGGATTAAGTCCGTCATATCCGGTTCCAAAACGACCAGTTGTTTGAGTATTAATAAAGCTAACAGATGCATCAGCAGATAACTTTCCAAAGTTTCTATTTGCTCTGAGTGTAACTGTATTTCTATACATCTGTGAGTTTGGAAGTACACCATCACTCTGAGCGTTAGTGTATCCCAATCTGTAGGATCCATTATCATCTCCTCCTTCAAATGAAATAGAGTTTTGTTGAGTTACATCTGTTTCAAAAAAGTCATTAGGTGTATCACTTGGTGCAACAGCCGGAGCAGTTTTTTGATAAAGATCTGTCCATTCAGGCACCATATTGAACCAATGATGAACTTCTTGACCAACAAGTTTTGGACCATATGATCCATCATCACCTGTGTAGAAAGCAGAATTGTTTCCCCATTGTCCATAATAATTTCCAGTCCACTGCTCACCAGCAGCAACAGTAGATGGGCCTATATAAGCTCTTCTGTATTGACCATATCCGTACCCATATGAATCTTGATAAACTGGTAGAGTTTCAAGATCAACATTACCTACAGTAATTTGAGAATTAACAGTAATGCCCATACCTTTCTTTTTAGAACCTTTTTTTGTTGTAATTAATATTACACCATTAGAAGCTCGAGAACCATAAAGGGCTGAAGCTGCGGCACCTTTAAGTACTGATACCGATTCGATATCTGAAGGATTTATATCCATTGCAGCATTACCAAAGTCAACACCACCTCGACCGGTTTGCATATCAGTGCTATTTCCTGTTGAATTGTCAATGGGTGTTCCGTCTATGACAAACAAAGCTTGGTTTGAGCCAGATAAAGAAGAGTAACCTCTAATTACTACGTTAGCTGAACCACCCATGGTATTGAATGATTGAACATCAAGTCCGGCAACTTCTCCTTGAAGAGCTTCAATAGGGTTCATTGACCTTACATCTTCAATCTCGTCACCTCCGACAGTTTGGATTGAATATCCAAGTGATCTTTTTTCTCTTGTGATACCCATAGAAGTAACAACTACCTCAGAAAGTTCGAGATTAGGGTTCATTTGAATATCGTAAGAATCTGTTTGACCAACCTGAATTGATTGGTCGGCGAATCCTACAAAAGAGAAAATAAGTGTACTACCATCTTCAACAGAAATTTCATAATTCCCATCAAAATCTGAGGCAGTTCCTTGTCCAGTTCCCTCTACTACCACGTTAACACCTGGTAAGGGAACTCCATCAGCATCTACAACAGATCCTGAAATCACTTGTTGAGCAAAACTTAAATTAAAAGTTAATAGACCAACAAGGATGAAAAGAAAAGAATTTTTCATTTGTTAAAATTGTTTTTTTGTTATATTAATTTGTCCATAATTAGGTCAAAACACTTAGTTAGTTTGGGGTTTAAATCTAACAATCACTAGTTTTAATATGCATGCATAATAAATTAGAGAGGTCAAAATTATAAAAAAAAATTAATAAAATTGATTAATTCATTAATTTTTAGATTCTTACCTCTGTATTCCAAAATTTCTAACTTTACAATTGAAATTATATTAATTACAAACTTATTTAAAAATTGTCATATATAATTGATTTATTTACCATCATAGTGTACAAAATTATCAAATATATCTTTTTTCATACCTATTACGATAAAATTAATCAATCCACCGATGGATATTTAATTTATTTCTAATACAGAAACTATTGCTTCTTAAGTTTTTCATTAAGTCCATGTAAATCCAAATTACTACTTGACTTAGATCGAAAAATAATACAATATTATTCTCAAATTAATTTTAATTAATTTATAATCAACTATCCTTAAATTTATCTGAACTTTTTTAATTTAAAACTTACATGAAAAAAGTAATTATTGGCATATTTATTATACTTACAGCCGGATTATTATACATAATATATCCCATTTGGATTAACCCAAAAAGTCCGAAACAGATAGATGTATATAAATTTCAGGAACTAAATATTGAAGTCAGCTACTCAAGACCCTCCAAAAGAGGGCGATTAATTTTTGGTAAAGAAGATCAAAAACCATTGCTACCTTATGGTAAATACTGGAGGTTGGGTGCTAACGCCCCTACAACAATTACTTTCAGTGAAGATGTTAAATTTGCAAGTAAATATTTGAAACAGGGAAAATATTGCATGTATGTAACCCCTTATGAAAAATATTGGAAACTCACATTGAATTCTCAAATCAATTCATCTTCATATGAGCGTCCAGATCCCTCATTTGATGTTTTTACCCAAGATATAAATCTAAATTACAATTCTCAATCAGTTGAAAAACTGAAAATATCTTTAAAAAATAATCATTCAGACATTGATTTATTTATAGAGTGGGATAATGTATTTATTGTGATACCAATCCAATTAAATTAATCTAATGATAATAAAGTCTTTTAATTCTGTCTTTAAGGATCTTATATTTTCATGCTGATACTACTCCAACTAAAGATACTCTTCACATAATATTTTTAGCCTGTAAACAATTATTTTGATTCTAGAATTTACAGAAGAAATAATTTTTGACTTCACAGGTATTTGTATTCTAGACAACAATATTAAATAAGCATTAAAAAATTTTAAAGATTAATCAAGCTTACCGGAAAAAATGTGATGAACTATAGTGTTAAGTAATTTAAAATTGGTAAAAATTGGTAAAAATTGGATTACAAAATTTATTATATTAGGACGCTAAATTTTTAAAAGCTTTAGAGGATGAGAAAATTTATATTCTTTTTATTAATATCGATAGGAATTAACGCCCAGTTCAACTATCAAGCCATAGTTAAGGATAATAATGGAGAAATCTTAACAAATAATCAGGTTAAAATTAAGTTTTCAATATCCTATCAATCGACTTCTGTTTCACCAGTTTTCATAGAAGAACATACACTTACTACTCCAGCTGATGGTGTAATTAATATTTCTGTAGGCAATGGAACCGTTATAGATGGTTCATTTTCTAATATTGATTGGAGTGAAGATGTTTTTATGAAAGAGGAATTAGACACCGGAAATGGATATCAGGATATGGGGACCAAGCAATTTGCCAGTGTCCCATTAGCTCAGTTTGCAAATCAGGTATATGGCCTTAGTATTTATGAAAATGTTGATGCAAATAATCAGGTGACATCTCCTGACACCATAGAACTTGGATTTTCTGATTCAAACTTAATCATAAAATCTGAGTTAATATCTGCTACAAACTTAACCATAACAAATATAGTTTCTGCTACTGGAATTGCTGCTCCCTACATTTATGCTGGTACTGTTACCTCATCCATCATTGATGTCTACTCATTAACATCTTCAAATATTATGGCTAATACAGTTACGGCTAGTTACTTCGTAGGAGATGGTTCTGGACTTACAAATATTACTGGTTCAGTAGACATTGACTCTAATGGAAATCTTTTAATTGTTGATTTAGAACCTTCAATGACCGTATCTCAAGTTGATAATGTTCTACTTGGGGCGGGAGTTGGTTCTAATTTAACAGATGGTTACCAAAATATTGGAATAGGTTCCTCTGCATTGGCCTCCGCAACTTTGACTTCTAATAATGTTGCTATAGGATCACTTACACTAAGTAAAGCCACGGATGCTGATTCGGGTATGAATATAGCCATAGGTAATTCTGCTCTTGAAAATATTGAAGATGGTTATGTTAATATCGCAATCGGAACTACAGCTATGCAGGAGGTTGAAGAAGGGCGGTTAAATATTGCAATTGGTGCAGGTGCATTAGAGGATTCTAAATTTTCTAGTAGAAGTGTAGCTATTGGAGTTGATGCATTAAATGATATGAATATTTCAGGACCGGCTACCATAACTCTTGAAGGGGGGTTTGAATATCCATCAGGAGTAGGAAATACCGCAATTGGTGATGGATCCATGAAATCTGCAACGGGAGGTAGTTATAATACGGCTTTGGGTCAACGTTCACTCGCAAATAATACAACTGGTATAAATAATGTAGCGGTAGGTTCATATGCATTAAATAAAAGTAAGACCGGACATAGTAATTTAGCAGTAGGCTGGGGGGCACTCATGAATACTGAAAATGGACAAGGAAACACTGCAGTTGGAGGGCATGCAGGACAGTTCGCTGGTAATGGTTCCAATGACAACACTTATATCGGAGCTTTCACTGGTACTGTGAGTAACTTACTTATAGAAAACTCCACTGTAATTGGTGCAAATGCGACAGTTTCAACTTCAAATACAATTCAACTGGGTGACGGTGATATTGAACTTGTTAATACCTCAGGGGTAGTATCGGCAAGTGGATTTGTGGGAGACGGATCTGGTCTTACAAATATTACTGGCTCTGTAGATATCGACTCTAATGGAAACCTAATTCTGGTTGATTTAGAACCTTCAATGACTGCCTCTCTGAGTAATAATATTTTAATGGGTGCTGGAGTGGCGCCTCGATTATCTAATCCACAAAATGAGAATAATGTTGGGAGTGATAATGTAGCTATTGGATCATCTTCCATGGCCTCTGTTACAACATCATTTGCTAATATCGCCATTGGAACGGAATCACTCGCCAGTGTAACCTCAGGGACTATAATTGAAAATAACCAAGCATTTCCAACTATGAACAACCTTGCCATTGGAAAAAAATCTTTATTATCACTTAAAAAAGGTGCTTCTAATGTTGCCATAGGAAATTTTGCTATGAAAGAAGGTGATGATTTTTCTTTTAATACTGCAATCGGTGTTGGTGCAATGCAGTTAGGAAAAAAAGGAATGCAAAATGTTGCTGTAGGAGCAGGAGCATTACTTAGAATTGGTTTAACTGTTACCGAAACACTTGGCTATCAATATGATCAAAATGGAAATCTTACAGGTGAAATAGTCCCATTAGCAACATCAAACGTTGCAATAGGTAGATATAGCATGTATAAAACAGATAGTGGATATAAAAATGTAGCAGTCGGTAGAAGCTCTCTTATTGATAACGTGATCGGCTATGAAAATGTGGCAGTTGGAGACGCAGCTTTGTATGAAAACAAGTCAAATTTTAATACTGGCGTTGGAAGAGGTGCATTGTATTCAAATCAACAGGGAATAGAAAATACATCTGTCGGTTACGCATCTGGATCAGAACTTAATGGTCTTGTAGATGGAAATGATCAGAGTGTATATGATGGAAGTTTTAACACATTTATTGGAGCAAATGCTAATACAGTAAGTAATGTTCTTATTGACAACTCCACTGCAATTGGAGCATATGCTACAGTTTCAACTTCAAATACAATTCAACTGGGTGACGGGAATATTGAACTTGTTAATACCTCGGGGGTAGTCTCTGCTAGTGGATTTGTGGGAGATGGGTCTGGACTTACGAATATTGGCGCAGGTGTGATTGATCAAAATGGTAACCTCATGATTCTTGATATTGAGCCTACATTGACAACCAGTCAAACTCATAATATTTTACTCGGAGCTGGTGTAGCTCCAAATTTAACTGATGGATTCAACAATATTGGAATTGGAGGCTCTGCCTTGGCCTCTGCAACTACAACTTTTCAAAATGTAGCGATAGGTCCATACGCTTTAAGTAGTGTAATCTCAAATTCAAGTGGTGTCAATATAGCAGTTGGTCATAGTGCACTTAAGTCGTTGAAAAATGGAACTGAAAATATTGCTATTGGCTCTGGTACAATTGAAAGAGCCATTGATGGAGAACGTAATGTAGCAATCGGAGTTAATTCACTTTATGGTGGAGATAAAAACTTTAACTCTATTGCAATAGGAGATGACGCATTACTAAACATAAGCAATATAAACAATAGTGGTGAACTAGTTAGGACTGACAATCCAAGTACTACACTTGATGAGTCTCTATACGGTAGACCCGGAAACATAGCTATAGGAGTTGGAGCATTTACATCATCACCAAATACTTTTACAAATTCGCCTACATATTCGGCCGAGGCCTCTGGGAACATAGCACTAGGCCACATGGTAATGCATAGTGCTCATAACAATGTTTATTCAAATGTTTCAATTGGAGAATTTTCTTTAACATCATTGGAGTTTGGTGGAGGTAATGTAAATGTAGGAAGGAGTGGCTTGAAAAATTTGACAAATGGATGGACAAATGTTGGTTTAGGGGGGAACACATTACAAAATTTGATTGAGGGAAGTAGCAACATTGCCATTGGTAGGTCTCCTCTTCGTGGATCATTATATTCACGAAATAATATTGCTATTGGATCACTATCAATGGCTAACACTCAATACTCTGATAATAACGTAGCAATTGGTGCTGAAACGTTAAAATTTTTAGGAGAAAATTATGATAGATATTACACATGGGATGAAAATGAAAATCTAAGACCAGCAACAGGAAATGTTGCAATTGGCATGACCGCACTTAGATCACTGAGAGAAGGGCCAAACAACACTGTTGTAGGAGCTTACTCTCTCATATCACTTTTAGAGGGAGAAAGCAATGTTGCAATAGGAAATGGAATTTTTCCAAATTTATCCAATGGAAGTCAGAATGTATTTGTTGGAAATAATATTGGATGGGATAACACAACAACATTAATTGATGGAATTACCCTAATTGGTTCGCAAACAGATGTTGTAAGTGGTGTTTTAAATTCCACAGCTATTGGTGCAGGCGCAAATGTAACTTCATCAAATACAATTCAATTAGGAAATGATGGTATTGCACTTGTTAATACCTCAGGGGTAGTATCGGCAAGTGGATTTGTGGGAGACGGATCTGGTCTTACAAATATTACTGGCTCTGTAGATATCGACTCTAATGGAAACCTAATTCTGGTTGATTTAGAACCTTCAATGACTGCCTCTCTGAGTAATAATATTTTAATGGGTGCTGGAGTGGCGCCTCGATTATCTAATCCACAAAATGAGAATAATGTTGGGAGTGATAATGTAGCTATTGGATCATCTTCCATGGCCTCTGTTACAACATCATTTGCTAATATCGCCATTGGAACGGAATCACTCGCCAGTGTAACCTCAGGGACTATAATTGAAAATAACCAAGCATTTCCAACTATGAACAACCTTGCCATTGGAAAAAAATCTTTATTATCACTTAAAAAAGGTGCTTCTAATGTTGCCATAGGAAATTTTGCTATGAAAGAAGGTGATGATTTTTCTTTTAATACTGCAATCGGTGTTGGTGCAATGCAGTTAGGAAAAAAAGGAATGCAAAATGTTGCTGTAGGAGCAGGAGCATTACTTAGAATTGGTTTAACTGTTACCGAAACACTTGGCTATCAATATGATCAAAATGGAAATCTTACAGGTGAAATAGTCCCATTAGCAACATCAAACGTTGCAATAGGTAGATATAGCATGTATAAAACAGATAGTGGATATAAAAATGTAGCAGTCGGTAGAAGCTCTCTTATTGATAACGTGATCGGCTATGAAAATGTGGCAGTTGGAGACGCAGCTTTGTATGAAAACAAGTCAAATTTTAATACTGGCGTTGGAAGAGGTGCATTGTATTCAAATCAACAGGGAATAGAAAATACATCTGTCGGTTACGCATCTGGATCAGAACTTAATGGTCTTGTAGATGGAAATGATCAGAGTGTATATGATGGAAGTTTTAACACATTTATTGGAGCAAATGCTAATACAGTAAGTAATGTTCTTATTGACAACTCCACTGCAATTGGAGCATATGCTACAGTTTCAACTTCAAATACAATTCAACTGGGTGACGGGAATATTGAACTTGTTAATACCTCGGGGGTAGTCTCTGCTAGTGGATTTGTGGGAGACGGATCTGGTCTGACAAATGTAAGTTCCTCTGAACTTGACTCATATGGAAACCTAATTGTAGTTGATGTTGAACCTACATTTAATGCAAGTCAGACTCATAATATTTTAGTTGGAGCTGGTGTAGCGAGTGGGCTTACTAATGGGTATAATAATGTTGCTATTGGCGTATCTGCATTGGCATCAGCGACTACAACTCATGGAAACATAGCCATTGGACCTCAGGCTCTGGAGAGTAGTAGCTCTTTTTCTGGTGCACGATCAACTGCAACCTCACCGACCTCAGCACTCAATGTTGCTATTGGATGGCAATCTCTTAACTCAATGGAAGATGGTTTTGTAAATATTGCAGTTGGTACGACTGCTCTAAAATCGGCCAAGGAGGGAACAGGTAATATTGCTATTGGCGCAGGAGCCATTGAGGATGCAACATTTAGTGAAAATAGTGTGGCAATTGGTCAGGATGCTCTTCACCAAGGAAACATTAACAGAAATTCTATTGCAATTGGTAAAAACGCATTATTTAATGTCGATAGTGATTTTATAGATCCAGACACTAACGATTACATGGTTGTAACTGATGACCCATCTACCACTCTGGATGAATCACTCTTTGGTATGCCAGGGAATATTGCGTTAGGTACAGGCTCATTTGCATCACCTGGACAACAAACCCCTCAGTCAGGTACGGCGTCATTTAGTGGAGGTAATGTTTCATTAGGACATATGGCAATGTACAACGCCTCAAAATTTGCATGGGATAACATCGCATTAGGATCTTTCGCACTTGCAAATTTAAATGCTGGCGAATGGGGTAATATTGGAATTGGATGGAAAAGTCAACACTCGCTTGAGGATGGGAGAATGAATATCGCAGTTGGTGCCAGAGCCATGGGTAATTCAAAAGAAGGTGATTCAAACGTAGCAATTGGAAATGCTTCAATGTTCAATGCAAATCAATTAGATTACAATACTGCTGTAGGCTTTCAGTCATTGAGAGATATGAATATGAATGCCGAGACAAATGGTACTGCAACCATGACCCATATTGATGGATTTGATTATCAATCTGGTAAAGGTAATACCGCTCTAGGAGCCTGGTCTATGAGAAGAGCTACAGGAGGTAGTGATAATACTGCTATAGGAGATTCGAGTTTAATCCAATTGGAAAATGGAATTCAAAATGTGGCAGTAGGTGCTGCTGCCTTGAAATGGACCAAACAAACCTCTTATAATGTTGCAATAGGAGTTCAAGCAATGGAAAATTTATCTGGAACTGCCACGTATACAGATAATAATAATGTAGTTCAATTCTTAAACTCTAGCGGTAATACTGCAATTGGAACCCGGGCTATGCAAAATGCAAATTATGGTTCTCATAACGTTGCGATAGGTGATAATGCATTACTATCTAACTCAGCATCTTATAATGTAGCGGTTGGAAGTTTTTCAATGGCGAAAAATAATACGGGTGATAGTAATGTAGCAGTTGGAACCGATGCATTACATGAAAATATTGATGGAAATCAGAATGTTGCAATTGGTAAAGAGGCATTATCAGCTAACCTTGTTTCAAGTAATATTGGTATTGGGTTTAAGTCATTAACTGCCACTGTATCAGGTTCTCATAATGTATCTATTGGGGAGGAGTCAATGCTTTCAAACGTGTCAGGTTTTAAAAATGTGGCTATAGGTGCGTCTTCCATGAGAAGTGCAAATGGTTCAAATTATCAAAATACTTCCGTTGGACACGATAGCTCCCAATTTATGAATGGAAATAATAACACTTCTGTTGGCGTGGGATCAGGAGTAAATATTGATGATCCAAATAATACGTCAAATAACAACACCTTCTTAGGCAAAATGACAGGGGCCGTTGATGGAACAGCTGCACTGCAAAATTCTACTGCAATTGGCTCAGATGCACAAGTCTCCTCAAGCAACTCAATGGTTTTTGGGAATCAGGATGTCAATAAATGGGCTTTTGGACTTGCTACGACCGATGCTGGAAAAGTAATCCAGGTTGGTGATGATACGTCAAACGGTAATGGTGCTTACCTTAGCGCTGGAGGAACATGGACAAGTGGTTCAAGTATTTTATTTAAAACTAATTTTATCGATTTAAGCAGTGAATGGATTCTTGATAAAATAAGTAAACTCAATATTAGGAAATGGGATTATAAGAATTCCAATGAGACTCATATTGGTCCAACATCTGAAGAATTTATTGACTTATTTGGAGTTGGAATTGACAATGAAAATTCTCATATTAGCACCATCGACGTTTCAGGTGTTGCTCTTAAAGGTGTTCAGGCTTTAATAGATGAAAATAAGGTTCAAAAAGAGCAACTTGAAAATCAAAATAATTTAATCAATGAGCTGTATAACAGAATACTAGCCCTTGAAAAAAAGATTAGTGAATAAAACTTTAATTTACTTAGCGTTTTTTGCAGTTTTCTCACTGGTTAACTTATCTAATGCCCAGTCGTTAAATAAGTCAGCTTTTTTAAGCTCTAGTAATCATAATAATTCCTTGGCTAGTAATAGCGGTCAGATTTTTACAGGCTTATCATCTGATACATCAGGAAATCAATTATTAAGAGGTTTCTTTTACCAGGTTTCAATGTCATTGGATGATATTAGTGATAATATGCCTCCCTCATTAATTTTGACCGATACAGATTCTAATAATATTGTAAAAAAATCAGATGTAGTCACTATCACCGCTCATTTTTCAGAACACCTAATTTCAGCTCCGACAATTTCCTTATCAGGGATTGTTACCGATGCTCTAATGACCTCAAGTTTATTTAGTGTTGACAATTATTGGCGTCAAAATATGAATGGTGTAGTAGAGGAACCAAATAACTCTGGTGGAGGAGAAAATTATGCATACTTTGAAATGGTATACACAGAGAATCATCCTCAACAAGATCAAATAGTGTTCGTTGATCACTCAGAAGGTGGAGACGCTTTAAGATGGATAATTGAAGCTCCTTCAAATGCACAATTTTCAGATCCAAACATCTACACATATATCGATTCTTTCAATGGAAAAGATTATTTCATATCAAACAATAACACCAATGTTATAGAAGGAAATAATGGGTTGTTGAAGACCATTGATCTAAATACTGATATTGAACTTCTGGTAATTGAAACAGTAGAAGAGTTTGAATATTTGACTCAATTATTCAGATCAAATAATGTATTGAAGGATAATGGACCGTATATTTTAGGTCTTGTTCAAGATACAAGTGCAAATAATTACTCTGAACCCTCAGGTGGCTGGATTTGGAGAAATGCAAGTAGTATACCTTACTCATATAGATGGAATGTTCAAAGCTCAGCTATATCATCAACTGTAATAGCATCAGTTTCATCAGCAACTGATTTAGCTGGCAACCTATACAGTGGAAGTGAAAGTATTACATTTAGTATTGACAATTCTTCACCGAATCTAGTTATAACCACCCCATCAGGTGAAAAATATTCTAATCAATCTGTTGTTGTTACACTTACTTTTGATGAACCGATTACTGGTTTATCGACTAATGTATCAGAATTTGCAAATGAAACTACTAATGTTGCAAGTCTTACACTACTAAGCTATTCTAGTGATTTAACAGAATATGTTGTCCAAATTAATCCGCTGAATGAAGGGGAGGTAAAATTAGCCTTCTCACCATCAAGTCCAACAATTACTGACCTTGCTGGAAATGAAATGACTGACTCAGTATCCTGTAGTTGGACCTATGATATTACAAGACCTAGTCTTACAGTTACTTCAACAGATGATTTGGTTTCTATTTCTGAGCAGTCTACAATTACACTATCATTCAATGAGCCAATTAACTCGGTAACTATCAGTGATGTTACAATATTTGGTGGTGGTTCTCTGTCAAACTTAACCAGTACAACCTCATCAGTATTCAACCTAACCTATACCCCACCAATTGGAGTATCAAGTAGAGTTTCAATTTATATTGAGGAGGGTGTTTTATCCGACAGGGCAGGAAACACGAATACTTCTAGCTCTACTGAATTTAGCGTTGATACTGTAACACCTACTCTAGTTAGCTTTAATAGTGATGATAGCGACAAAATTGTAAAGGGAGATGACACAGTTCTTATGACATTTACATTTAGCGAGTCTATGATTAATCCAGTGATTAGCATCTCAGGTATTGTTTCAGAGGTTGCTCTTACAGTTTCATCCTCCACTGCCTCATCCTCAGTTTCTTCCTCAGTATGGACCTATTCTTGGGAAGTTCCAAGTGATATTGACTCACAAGTTAGTCTAGCCGTCTCTGGAACCGACCTTGCAGGAAACCTATTCGGTCTTAGTGACTCTATTTTATTTACAATTGACAATACAGCTGCAACTGCTTCAATCACAAGCCTATCAGGAGCTAGCGTAATTACAAACTTAACAACTAATACTCTTACAGTTGATCTTTCTGAGGTTTCTCCAGATTTCTCTCTTGGTTCAATGTCCGTTGTACCAAATTCTTCTAGTCTTGGAAATCTTTCAACAACTGACTCCAGAACTTTCTATGTTAGTCTAACACCACCTGATGGTTATTCTGGGGAAGTTATTGTCTCAGTCAACACAAGTTCATTCTCAGATAAAGCAGGCAATCTAAATGAAGCTTCTACAAGCGCCTCATTCCAAGTTGATTCTGAGAAACCATCAGTAACTTTAACGAGCTCTGAAGAAATTTTAAATGCCAGTGAGACTGCTACAATTACTCTAACGTTCTCTGAGGCTCCCCAAGGCTTTACAATAGACGATTTTAATTACGAGAATGGAAATAGAGTGCTACAAGGTGATCTCAATAACTTGATAGCAGTATCAAACCTTGAGTATCAAGTAACCTACTCACCACCTTCTTATGGATTTAGTGGAACTGTAACTATTTCTATTGCATCATCAACCTTTACTGATTTAGCAACTAATCCAAATACTGCCTCATCAACTTCGTTTATAGTTGACACTATAAATCCAGTAATGGAGAATTTATCTAATGATCATGATGATTTACTTGTGAGAGATGCTGATGCTGTTCTCTTTACTGCTCAGTATAGCGAGGCGTTAACTACTGCTGAAATAAGCATTAGTGGTTTAGTATCCAATGTCACCATGACAGCTTCTTCATCAACTGACTCCACCACTTGGAGATATGAGTGGGATGTACCATCAAGCATTAGTGGTGTTGTCACCGTCTCACTATTTGGTCAGGATTTAGCTGGAAACACACAACAATCATCAGGACTCGTATCATTCACCATTGATAATGAATATCCATCATTAACTATTTCGAGTACCGCTGAAAATACAGTTATATCAAATCTGTCTTCAACAACAATTGTATTTATTCTTAATGAAGTTTCCACAGACTTTGACTATAATGACATTGTATTAGATCCATCTAGTACTGAAAGTGATACATCTATTTCATCTTTAACGAGCTCAGACAGTATAGTTTACTATGCTGACTATGTTCCCCCAAGTAATTACGCTGGTACTGTATCAATTAGTGTCGGTGCAGGTGTATTCTCTGATTTAGTAGGTCACACAAACATAAACGGTGACTCCATTGTACTGCAGGTTGATACTGTTGGTCCAGAAATTACAATATCAACTGATGATCAGCTTGTAAGTGGTGTAGAAACTTCTACAATTACCTTTGAATTAAGTGAGGACTTATCGTCCTTTAGTGTAACTGACGTTACTATAATTGGAGGTGGTGAGCTGACAGATCTTAACTACATCGGAAACTTAACATATCAGGCTACATATACACCAGAGACAGGAGTTACAGGTTCAGTATCAATAGTTATAGAACAAGGAATTGTAACTGATTTAATTGGTAACCCCAATAAGTCCGCCTCAATAGGATTTAATGTTGATACACAAGGACCACAAATAGTAACCTTTACTGATGATCATGATGACGATATCGTTTATGATTTAGATAATGTAAATATCACAGTTACATTTGACGAGATTATTTCTGAGGCTAATCTTAGCGTATCAGGAGACGTCTCTGATGTTGCAATGACAGTTTCTGCTTCAACAGACTCTAAAACCTGGACGTATGTGTGGGATGTGCCTTCAGGAATCAGCAGTGATGTTCTTATTTCAGTAACTGGTTCTGACATAGCAGGAAATAGCTCGCAAGATTCTCAAACATTATCATTTACTATTGATAATCAAGGGCCTCAGATTATCAGCACTCAAATTGATGATGATAATAGTCTTATAACAGTGGTGTTCTCCGAGCCAACTTATTATGCCTATTCTTCAAGTGACACTACCGAGTTCTTCTCAATTAACACCAACGGAGGTGGTGGAGACTTCTTTGCCACAGCGACTCTAGATAGTGTAAATCAGGTTGATGATACCACATATGAACTTGGAATTTCTATAAATGGGGTTCCAACGGGTCAGGAATTAGTTACTGTGACACCACTAAGCGACTCAAAACTGAAAGACTTTGTTGGAAACTATGCAACCTCACAACAATCATCCAATACTGTTTCATTAAACAATCAACCACCTTATATTACTTCAATGGATATCTCCGAAGATAACCAAACAGTAACGGTTCAGTTTAGCGAATCCATTCAGGCTCTAGAGTCTAATCAATTACCACCAAGTGGATTTAAATTTTCTGTAAGTGGTGGAACAGCAGAGTTAACCTCTGAATCTCCACTTGCAGTTATTCGATCAAACCAACAGATTAGAGTTTTCCCAGCTCCCTCAATCTATGAAATGACATTGTCGTATTCAACTGAAGCAGAGGGAGGAGAAATTCTAACATTAAGTGAAGTAGTATCAAATACAATATTTGATACAACTGGTGCTCCACTTGTTATTGATTCAGATACAACCTCAAACTCAGTTGTACTTAATGATAGGTTAGCACCAGTCTTAGATACAATAACTTTCGTCGGATCAGATACTTTAGAATTATCATTCAGTGAACCTGTATATGGATCGGCATCCGTGAGCAGCTCATTAACTGCTAATAACTTTAGCGTTAGTCTATCTGGACAAGGATCTGCAACTCTGACTTCCAATTCACCTGAAAATATATCTGTAATCTCTGCATCAAAACTAATGCTTACGATGGCAGTAACGGGCACAGCGTCTGAAAATCAGATTGTTGAGATCAATATCTCTAATGTCTTTGATGGTAATGGAAATGAACTAAACAGTATATCATCTGTTGTTACGATTCCTTTCGTGTTTGATGATGACGGAGATGGAGTTTCAGACATATTTGACGCATGTCCAGATACTCCTGAGGGAGAAGAGGTAAACCAATCTGGTTGTTCTGCTGATCAAAGGGATCTTGATCGAGACGGTGTAGATAACGTAGATGATATTTGCCCTGATACACCAGCAGGAGTTGAAGTAGATGAACAGGGTTGTGCTGCAAACCAGGTAGATTCTGATCAGGATGGTATTCCAGATGTAAGAGACAATTGTATTGACACCATTAATCCTTTACAAAAAGATTATGATGGTGATGGTATTGGAGATGTATGTGATCCCGATCCTATTCTTGGATTTACTCCTCCAATTGTTCGTGAAGATGCTATTGTCGGAACACTGGTATCAACAATTCAAACAAGATTAATTAATGAGGACGATGTGGTTTCCTTCAGTATTGAGGATGAGGATAATGTATTCGGAATTCAGGGTAATCAAATAGTTGTTACTGGAGAACTTGATTATGAATACAAACAAATATATGTTGTAAAAATTATCGCTACTACAACTTCAGGTGGTAGAACAGAAGAATTACTACCCATTTCAATACTTGATGTAGAAAATGCTTTCTTTAGAGCAAGATTCTTTATTGCAGTATTTGATTTATTAAACCAATTAGCAGGTGGAAGTTCAGGTAGAGTAACTGCCGACCATATTGAGGAGTTTATTTCTCAAAGCACCCAAAGATATTATAATCCGTTTAATAGAGGTGTTGGAAAATGGAAGGTAAGAAAGTCTATTAGCGGAGGAAAAGATAAAAAACTGTTTACAATCAAGGAGACTAATACAGGTGCAAGAAGAGACGGTGAAGGTGATGAAGATGAAATGGAGGTCGTAGGTGTTCTTGTCTTTATAGATCCTCCTGATTTCAATAATCCTCAAGATCACAATAAGGACAACATCTATGAGGTTGAGGTTCAATTCACCAACATGGAAGATGGGGCTCCGGAGATACCGGTTCCCGTTACCCAAAATCAACTCCAAGTAGCTGAGGGTACGAGTGAAGTAATTGAATTACAATCTCGACCTGCTCTGTCAACTGATGATACTGACGGAGATGGAGTTCCAGATATTCAAGATAATAGTCCAAATGTTGCAAATCCAGATCAATCAGATTCCGATGGAGATGGAGTTGGAGATGTAACAGACGATTCTGATCATGATGGAGTATGGAACCCTCTTGATCAGTGTCCAGATACACCATATGGATCATTTGTTGACTTGCAAGGTTGTGAATTATTCTATTTACCTCCAAGTAATTTCCTTATATCAAAATCAGAGGGTTGTTTAGGTCAAAATTCAATTTTAATGAAATTTGAAACTTCTCATCCTTATAATATTAATGTTACTGGAAGTACTAACTACAGCGAAACCTATACTGGATTTAAATGGCGACTAGATAACTTATCTGAAGGTATATACAATGTTTGTATAACAGTAGATGGTGTTGATCCGTCTGATTTTGAGCGTTGTTTTGAAGTTACAATTAATGATCCTGAGCCTCTTACTGTTTTCTCATCTCTCAATAATAATAGGGATATTGTAAACCTTGAACTAAATGGATCAGACACCTACAATATTACTGTAAATGGAGTGACTTCAAGATCTTCCGCTGCTAGGACAAGTATTTCTCTTAGAAAAGGATTGAATATTGTTCAAGTTTCTACTGACAAAGATTGTCAGGGTGAGTTTGAAGAAAAATATTTCATTTCCGAAG
The DNA here is from genome assembly GCA_913020295.1 of uncultured Flavobacteriaceae bacterium. Classification (GTDB taxonomy): domain Bacteria; phylum Bacteroidota; class Bacteroidia; order Flavobacteriales; family Flavobacteriaceae; genus UBA8316. Next base: position 76,779 of record CAJWAA010000002.1, read on the forward strand.
ATGTTGCATACTCACCTAACCCGTTTAACGATAATCTTAATATTTTTGTTGGTGGTAAGGATACAGATATTAAAATTGATATTTTCTCTGCAGAGGGTAGACTAGTAAGCAGTGGTATTTACCAATTAAATGAAACTGATAGAAGTGTAAGGATTCCAACCTCGCATTTTGTGATAGGTAGTTATCTTGTGAAAGTAAGCTCTACAACTGTTGACCAATCATTTGTAACAATTAAGAAATAATAGCATGAGACTATATATTTTTTACTTCATGATTTTATTCTTTTTGTCCTGTTCTAAAGATGGGACAACAGAGCCTGCTCCTGATAATCCAGCAGCTTTTGAATTAATTTATCCCGCAAATGGTGAAACCTGCTTGGACGGAACGGATCAAAGTGATGATCAAGCATCTGTACTTTTTAGATGGAGATCGAGTTTAAATGCTACTTCGTATTCAATTGAAATTGAAAATCTAACCACAGGTCAAAAAGTAAATTCCAATACAAGTGCAAATAGTATAAATCAAAACCTTACTAAATCTCAGCCCTATGCATGGTCAGTTACAGCCTCCGGTGCTCCGGGCAGTACTCCCTCTAAAAGTCAGAAGTGGTCTTTTTATCTATCAGGGGAAGATCAAGTAAGCTATGGTCCATTTCCTCCAGAACTTGTGTCCCCTAGACCATCAGCGACTGTTACTGTAAACAACGAGGGTCAAATTTCACTTTCATGGACTGGTCCAGATGAGGATAATAATATCACTGGATTTGAAATATATCTAGACACATCTGATGCTTCCGCTTTAATTAATACGGTTGATGCTCAAACATCACAGCTGCTTGTAAATGTTGAAACTGATCAAACCTATTTTTGGAAAGTAATTGCACTAGGTACTAATGGTTTTAAATCCTCTTCAGGAGTTTATGCATTTATTGTAAGATAGTAGAAATAAAATAATTATTTAAAGTTCAAGAACGTTCTTGAATCCAACTTCAAGCTCCAATAGTTATTAAATGATTATATTATTTTTAGCTAACTCATTTATTAATTGTAGATGCAATTAGATCTATCCTATATTTATGCTTTTTTACTATAATAGTATTTTTATAAAACTATTTTTTATTTTACTTGTATCAATTAATCCCAAAAATCATATTTTTAGTAAATAAAAAATCTGAAAAATGAATAAGCCAAACCCTAATCCATTATCCAGTATGGACCAATGGGAAGAAGATTTACTTAAAAGGTATCCTGATCCTGAGATGACCAAAGAAAAAAAGGACTTCAGAAACTATAAAGATTCCGATCGCGAAGATACCGTAAGAGAATTCTACAAACTTAATCATCAGTACCAAACCTATGATTTTGTTACCTCTAAAGAGAAGGAATTTTTAGTTTTTAACAAGAGAGAAATGTCTATTTGGGAAGCTTTGGACTATTTGAATACTTTAGTAGATGACAGCGATCCAGACATCGAGCTAGATCAATTACAGCATCTTCTCCAAACCTCTGAATCCATCCGTAAAGATGGCCACCCTGATTGGTTTGTACTAACTGGATTGCTTCACGATTTAGGAAAAGTACTCTGCCTATTTGGAGAGCCACAATGGGCTGTAGTGGGTGACACCTTCCCTGTAGGTTGCGGTTTTTCAGAAAAAATTGTTTATCCTCAATTTTTCAACTCTAATCCAGATTTCAGCGATGATCGTTATAGCTCTAAACTAGGAGTATATACACAGAACTGTGGATTAGAAAATGTGAAAATGAGTTGGGGACATGATGAATACCTATATCAGATTCTCAAAGACTACCTTCCCAAACCTGCATTGTATATGATCAGGTACCACTCCTTTTATGCTCAACATCGTGAGGGAGCCTACGATCATTTGATGAGCGAAGAAGATCATGAATATTTTAATTGGGTTAAACTTTTTAACCCCTATGACCTTTACTCAAAAGCACCTGTTCCACCTGACGTTGAGGCACTAAAACCCTATTATCAAGATTTGATTACCAAATATCTGCCCGAAAAACTGTCTTTCTAAAGACAGGAAAACACCCTTAAGTCGATGGTCAACTTTGGTATTGTAGGTTTAGGAAGAATAGGTAAAGTCCATTTGTCAAATGTACAGCGATATTTTACTAATGCAAGGGTAATTGCAGCTTGCTCTAATGAAAACAAACACGAAAAATTTCTTGAGGAGCATGGAGTAAACTTATATTTTGACTCCTTAGAATTAATGCTTAAAACTCCGGAGATAGACGCAGTGATCATTGCTTCCCCCACCGCATTTCATTTTGAACACATTCATCAAGTCGCTCAAGCCAGAAAGCATATATTCTGTGAAAAACCTATTGACTTGTCCCTCGAAAAAGTTATAAATATTAAAGAAACTGTTGATGCAGCTGGAATTCATTTCATGTTGGGATTCAACAGAAGATTCGACCCCCACATTAAAAAACTCAAAAAAGCCTTGGATCAAGATCAGGCTGGTCATCCTAGAATAATTAAAATTACAAGTAGAGATCCTGAGCCTCCGCCTTTAAAATTCATAAAACATTCAGGAGGTCTTTTTTTGGATATGACCATTCACGACTTTGATATTGCTCGTTTTTTAGTTGAGGATGAAGTAGTTCAGGTAATGGCATATGGAACTGTATTTGGAGATTTAAATTTGGAGACCTTGGATGACATTGACACTGCTGTGGTCACATTGATTTTTAAAAATGGATGTATGGTTCAGATCGACAACAGTCGATATTGTCCATATGGCTACGACCAACGTATTGAAGTTTTTGGAGAAAAAGGAAAAATTGCCACGCAAAATATCCTTGAAGATGCTATTCAAACAAGCAATTCATCAGGTCATCATACCGCCAAAGCTCAATATTTTTTCATTCAACGTTACGCTGAATCCTATCGAAATGCTTTATCCCATTTTATTCAAACATTAGAAAATAGACAATCAACTACCCCGAGTGCTTATGATAGTCATGCGGCTATGACCATCGCCATGGCTGCCAAACAATCAATAAGGGAAAATCGACCTATTACATTGCCTACTCGATCATAAAAAAATCACGTGCAATTATTTTTAACTTTTTTAGCTTACACTCTTTTTGTAGCAGGTTACTCATGGTTCAAACTTCGTAAAGAAAAACTAAGCTCCCAAGAAGGCTTTTTCCTCGGTGGTAGAAGCCTAACAGGAATCGTCATTGCAGGTTCCATGTTATTGACCAATATTTCAACTGAACATCTAATTGGAATGAATGGCTCTTCCTACAAAAATGGATTTATCATTATTGCCTGGGAAGTCACCTCTGCCCTAGCCTTGATTCTTACAGCTGTCTATTTTATCCCTAAATACCTCAAAATGGGATTGACGACTATTCCCCAATTTTTGGAAAATCGATTTGATGGATTTACCCGTTCCTTGGTCGCTTTTTTCTTGATGATCTCTTTCATTGTAACCCTTTTACCCATTGTATTGTATACTGGAGCTATCAATTTAGAAAGTATTTTTAATATATCAGAACTGTTAGAGGTCTCGCAAGTCCAGGGAATGAATTACACCATTTGGGCGATTGGACTGATTGGTTCTTTATATGCTATTTTTGGTGGACTCAAAGCAGTAGCGGTATCCGATACTCTTAACGGTTATGGCTTATTAATAGGAGGGTTAGCGATTCCTTTTTTGGCACTAATAAGCATTGGCAAAGGAAATCCACTTGAAGGTCTTTCAAGTGTATATAATAAGTCGCCTGAAAAATTTAACGTTATAGGTGCAGAAGATTCAGTTATGCCATTTGAAGTCTTATTTACTGGTCTGATCATAAATCAAATATACTTTTGGTGTATGAACCAAATGATCATACAAAGAGCATTAGGAGCCAAAAATCTCAAAGAAGCCCAAAAGGGATTATTACTTACAGGACTTTTCAAAATATTGGTACCTCTTATCATTATACTGCCAGGGGTTATAGGATATTACTATTATGGAGATCTTTTCTACGATCAACAAGATAATATATACCCTGAATTGATCAAAAAGGTGTTACCTAACAGTCTTATAGGTCTATTTGCTGCTGTAGTAATGGGAGCGGTATTGAGCACTTTCAACAGTGTGTTAAACAGTGCAGCTACTATTTTCAGTATTGATATTTATCAAAGACATATCAATCCTAAAGTCAGCGATGTAGGACTGGTAAAAATTGGTAAATTCACTTCAGCGATTTTGGCTCTTTTTGCTATTGCTGTAGCTCCATTAGTTGCTAATGCTCCTGATGGGCTATATCAATTGTTGCAACAACTCAATGGAATATTCTTTATTCCCATTGCCTCTATTATGTTAGCTGGTTTTTTCCTTCCTAAAATCTCTGCTCTATCTGCTAAAGTCGCTTTATTCGTGGGATTGGCATTCTATATTTCCTGTAGCTTCATATTCAAAGTTGACCTTCATTTTGTTCATGTGTGGGGTATAGAATTTATAATTAATATGACTGTGATGACCGTCATTTCCTACTTTACACCCAAAGAGAAACCCTTCCAAATCAAAGACCTAAATATTGTAGAAATGAAAGGTTGGAAATACACTAAAAGTTTTTCTATATTATTGGTCATATCGACTATAATGATTTACATTTTGATGGGAAATTTTAACTGATATATATAAATTACAGTTTATTAGCTGTAATCAAAATTTTGTTTGAGTAAATTGGTGGAAATTTATAAGTTAAATTGTTTAATCAAGGTTATTAATATACTTAGTATGAGCATTTTGGTACATGCAAAATATCAATGATATTATTTCTTATTTTTTCGCAAAGTTCTCTCTTAACTAAATATAAAAGTCCTAAATATGTTCTCTTCGAAAATTTAAATTATATCCTATGAGAAATCAATCATCTTCTATTTATCTATTACTAAGCTTATTTTTTATCTCTTTTTTTTCCTGTGATCTTCCTGTTAGAGACTCAGACAATATACTTTTAAAACCCTGGATTGGACCGTTTGAAGGGGTTCCCGCTTTTGATTTGGTAGAGGTTAAAGATGTTGAAGATGGAATGCTTTCTGCCATGTCAGCTCATTTGGAGGAAATTGAAATAATTGCTAATGATATGACCCCACCTACATTTGAAAACACGATCGTTGCCATGGAACGTAGTGGAGCTGAATTGGAAAGAGCTTATGCCTATTATGGGGTATTATCAAGAAATGAATCCAGTCCTGAATTCAGGGTGACTCAGAAAAAGTTAGCTCCTGATTTTGCAGATTATCGTTCTAAAATTACTCAAAACGAGAGGCTATTCAAAAGGATCGCTACCATTTATGAAAATTCAAAAAAAGATTCATTGGAAGCTGATCAGCAACGTCTTTTGGAATGGACCTTTCAAACCTTTGAAATGAGTGGTGCAGGCTTAGACAAAGAAAAAAAAATTCGATATGCTGAAATCAATAAAAAATTATCTCAGCTATATACTTCATTCTCTGACAATGTTCTGCATGATGAAGAAAACTACATCACTTATCTGAATGAAGAACAATTGGAGGGTCTTCCGGAGGATTTTGTGAAATCCTCTGCCCAGATAGCAAAAGATAAAGGCGAAGAGGGCAAATTTGCCATTATCAATACACGTTCCTCAATGGATCCATTTCTTACTTTTTCAACAGAGCGTCAATTAAGAAAACAGGTTTGGGAAAATTATTATTCAAGAGGAGACAACGAGGATGAGTACGATAACAAAACAATTATTGCTGAGATATTAGAACTCAGACATGAGCGAGTTCAATTATTAGGATATGAAAATTTTGCAAAGTGGCGATTGCAAAACAGAATGGCCAAAACTCCTGAGAACGCTTTAAGTCTTCTTGAAACCATTTGGCCATTGGCCATTAAAAGAGTTTCAGAGGAGGTTGCCGATATGCAATTGATTGCCAATCAAGATAAGATCATCATAGAGCCATGGGATTATCGCTATTATGCAGAAAAAGTACGCCAAAAAAAATATGATCTTGACTCTGATGAGGTTAAGCAATTTTTACAGTTAGATAAACTAACTGATGCGATGCATTATGTTGCAGGTCGTTTGTTTTTTTATGATTTTAAACCACTAGCCACTGGAACTGTTCCTGTATATAATAAAGATGTAAAGGTTTGGGAGGTTAAAGATAAGAGAACTGGAAAACATATTGGTCTATGGTATTTGGATCCATTTGCCAGACAAGGAAAACGCTCCGGTGCTTGGGCCAGTACCTATCGGAGTTACAGTAATTTTGACGGTGAGAAAAATGTCCTTGCATCCAATAATTCAAATTTTGTGAAACCAGCTCCTGGAGAACCTGTATTGCTATCCTGGGACGATGCTACCACTTTCTTTCATGAATTTGGTCATGCATTACACTTTTTTGCCTCAAATGTAAGATATCCGACCCTTAACAGTGGTGTTAGAGATTATACTGAATTTCAATCTCAGCTTTTAGAAAGATGGTTGTTCACCGATGAGGTGATTAATAAGTTTTTAGTACATCATCAAACTGGGGAGCCCATTCCCGAGGATCTAATTTCAAAAATTAAAAAAGCAGCTACTTTTAATCAGGGATTTGCTACTACAGAGTATTTAGCATCTGCTTTAATGGATTTAAAACTTCATATGACCAATCCTAAAGATATCGATATGGAAAGCTTTGAACGAAAAACTCTTAAGTCTATGAAAATGCCTAAAGAATTACCCATGCGCCATCGGACTCCACATTTTAGTCATGTCTTTTCAGGAGAGGGATACGCTACTGCTTACTATGGTTATATTTGGGCAGATGTTTTAACAGCCGATGCTGCAGAGGCATTTGCCGAGGCTCCAGGAGGATTTTATGATGAACAACTAGCTAACCGATTGGTTCATTATCTATTTGCGCCAAGAAATTCATTGGAACCTGAGCTGGCCTACCGAATGTTTAGAGGACGCGATGCTCAAGTTGACGCTCTAATTCGGGCAAGAGGTTTTGCAAAATCTAACCAATAGAGACTGAATTATTGGAAAATCTAACACTAATTGCAACCGTAACAATTGCTCATATAATAGCACTGATTAGTCCAGGCCCAGATTTCATTGTCGCTTGTAGAAATGCCATTAAGTACTCCCGTAAAATTGGATTATGGACCGCAGTTGGATTTGGAGCCGGTGTATGTATACATGTAAGTTATGCCTTTTTTGGTTTGACTTGGATGATCTCAAAATATGATACTTTATTAAACACAATAAAGTATTTTGGTGCCGTTTATTTGATCTATTTGGGGATTTCCTCTTTTTTTTCATCAAACTCAAATATACAACAAGCGAAGGATGAAAAAAGTCATAAAATCAAATGGTATACTGGAGTTAAAATAGGATTACTGACCAACTTAACAAACCCTAAAGCAAGCTTATTTTTTTTAAGTCTTTTTACACTTGTTGTCGGTCCAAAAATTAATCCAATGGTTTTAGCTGTGCTCGCACTTATTCTTGTTAGCACTACTATACTTTGGTTTTCTATGGTAGTTATTTTTCTTACAAATCAGAAAATGAGATATTTTTTTGAAGACAATCAAAAGGTAATAAACAGGCTTTTTGGAATGATTTTGATTTTAATTGGGATAAGAATTGGTTTTTTTTAAAGTTCATTTGGCACTGGATTAAAACCATAAACTTTTCTTTAATTAAATTTATATTCCCAAAAATTTGAGGCAAATTCTTTTGCATAATACCAATGAATATTGCCGTAAGTTCTTTGTCCCGTCCAAGAATCGCGATCAAATGTCAAAAGATAATATGCAGTTCCATTTTCTTTTCCAACGGGGAGAATAGCCGGCCAAATATTTTTACCAATAGGATGCTCTGATAAGCTTAATTCTCCAATTTTTTCCATCTTCGGATAAGATAAAATCTCCAGAGGACAAGGGGTGGTGCCACGACCAATAAAAACGTATCGTTTTCCTCCTATTTTCTGAATGAGTACTCCGGTACTAGAGGTGGGTTCGTAAAGTGCTATCTCCCTCCATTCACCATTCCAGTCATCAGCTTCCATCAAAATTGTTTGGTAGCCATTATCTGATTTGCATAAAGCCATACGCCACTTTCCAACGGATGAGTCCCATATTACTGAGGGATCCTCTTCATTATTTACTGAATTGTACTTTACTTTAGAGACAAGAACCTCTGATAATCCAAAACGCGGATCTTTTTTAATCTCACCTGAGTACAACATATGATCATCTCTATGAGAAACCGTAAACACTTTCCATGTTTCAGATAACCTATCATAAAATACATCTGAGGCCGCCCACTGTCTTATCAGTCCATCTCCTTTGTTAAAAACAAGTGTTCCAGAAATTTTCCACTGTTTTGATTCTAAGTCATATGAATATATTCCTTGGTAAAGCTGAGTTCCATAACCCCTTGTTGTCATGGCAACCCATATTTTATTATCTTTAATGATCGGAGCTCCATTTTCATAATGTAGTATTTTTGGATCAGCTTGAGCTGTCCCAGTCGTAAGGTATTGTTCTCCTTTGGAAATGACAATTCGCTCCCCAGGACCTAGGGTTGTTCCTAGAAATAATTTAAATGACTCCAAAATTTTTTTATCTCTCAATTCAAAATGCTCACTTACATCAAAAGAGCCCAAAACAGACCAGTTATTGTTTTTTATCAATAGGATATTTAAAAACTTGCCGGTTAAATGGATTCTAATGGCATTTGGTGATTTCAAATTTTTATCAAATAAAATTTCATTCAACACCAATTCTCCCTCTTTGAAAATTTCAAACACAATTTGTTTACTTTCTGAATTAAGTTGTTTTTGTGAAACTGAGAGTCGATTTAGGCTATCTTTAAAAATTGATATCGATGCTGTTGCAAATGAGGATTTATTCTTTTGATCTTTTATCTCTAAGTCAATCGCGGAATAATTAAAAATTTTACCAAGGTTAATGAAGCTTTGCTGGATTGATTTTTCATTATTAGAAATGAATAATGACCCGTCCTGTTGCCTAAAATCACACCCGGGGAATGTTTGATGATTAAATTCGTACAATGGATTATCAATAATTTTTTTAGAAAAATCAAGCTCGCTCAAAATAACCTGAGAGTTATAAAAATTTCTGGTCTGATAATCCTTAATAAAATGAAGTTCTTGTGGAGAAATTGATTGTGTAAAACAATTTACCGAAACAAAAAATGAAAAGTAAATTCCAAAAAAATAAAATAGGTAAAGGTTTTTAATTTTTTTCATTTGTGTCTGAAAAGTATAATAAAAAAGCACCAGTTTATAGAAATGAAAAAATTGGACTCATAAATGTTTAATCCTGTGTTTATAGCGGTCATATAAGGTTTCATTATCAAATCCGTCGATATTTTGACTGTAATATACTGGTAATTTTACTCCCTTTTGAATAGCTGTTTTCATAGCTTCTGTAGCCATCAGATTAACAATAAAACACCCTGCCATAGTTGAGGCGGCTCCAGTAAGTTCTCCTCCTATTTGGAGCATCCCATCTCCGGAAGGTACACAATTGTCAATCACCAAGTCAGCAATTTCGAAGAGTTTTTTTTGACCCTCTATCCGCACGGGATATTTTTTCGACTGTTCAATTGAGGTTATTGCAATAACTTTATTACCATGGGCTTTAGCGTGCTCTGCCATTTCAATTGGCATGGCATTTCTGCCAGAATTGGAAATGATAATAAAAAGATCCTCTGCCTCTATTTTATGTTGATCCCATAATACTTTTGACACCCCACTGATTCGTTCTATTTCTGCACTGCGACGCGCCCCCTCAGAGGTCATGACAATGGAGTCCAAAAAGGCATTTACATTGGCCAACCCTCCAGCTCTGACAAAGAGTTCCAATCCAATGATATGAGAATGTCCGGTTCCAAAAGTATGGATGATACGATCCTCGATTATGGTTTCTGCCATCCATGCTATAGCCTTGGATAATACACTCTTATTGGCCTCAACAATTTGATCTAATAGTGCTGTCGAGGCTTGATGATATTCGTACATATTTTTTGTTATAAATTATTTTAAAGATATGGCCCTGCCTCCCCTACCCAAAAAATCAAAAGTTCTGAGTACAATTTTTGAATTTTTGGGAATTAGAACGGGCTTGTGATACAATTTGTCATTTTGATTGGGCACAAGTCCATTGGTCGTATATCGCACCTTAAGTCCGGGGAAAGGCACCCTTACTTTGAGCATGTCATTTTCAATGATGGCTCCTGGTTTGGGGAGATCGTATGCTATGTCACCATAGATTGAATTGAGCATGGGAAGGGATCGTTGTCCCAACATATTGGCAAATAAATTCCAATCCAAATTCATCGCCATCATTTGCTCCTCGGAATTGTTTAGTGTCATCCAATGGGGACGTATAGACCAAGCCCGCTCAGAAAAAACAGGGAGATTAGGCAACAATAGTTCATCAAAAATAGAAGCGGAACGAACCGTCTCTGTCCACAGTTGGCTCTGTACCCCTAATAAATTTGTTTTTTTATCGGTTTGAATTTTTTCCGTTTGGGCGATGTATTGAGGAGTGATACCGTGTTTTTTATTGAGGCTATAATTTGCAAATACATTCCCCGGATCAGTTCCCCAGGCATCCCTGTAATCGACATAACCCGACCAGTTCAATCCAAAATTTTCCATGTCTTTGTCATCAGTCATATCAAAATAAAAAGCGGAGGAATTACTCATCACTGTTTTAAAACCAAGGTTAGCAAATTTATAGATCATATCCTCCCGTCCCCCACCCCAACTGTTGTTCCAAACGTAAGGGATCACCTCATAATTGAAGTGTTCTGATTTAATTTGTGTTTCCTCCTGGCTTTTTTCGGAGTGGTCTAAAAGGATATCCTCCCAACCGGCCATGGTTAAGTTTCTTTTTTCTAAAATGGATTTTAGTCTTTTTAAATTATACTCATAAAGGTCGTTAACATCTAAGATACCCCTTGTATTATTTGCAATAAAATCCTTACAAATGGGAGAGGCTGTCCAAACTCCATAGGGCAGTTCATCTGCTCCTATACTGAATAGATCAATAGGGACATCTGCATCTTTGTACATGGCTAGAATTTCATCTACTACTTTTTCATAAAAATGATAAGCACTTTCTTGACAGATACAGATGATATTGTCATTATAATTTTGAGCAGATCTGTATTTACTTTGATCGTCTGGATCGGAGAGTTGATAGCTTTTAATCTCATCTTTATTCTCATAGACTTGTGGATTTTCATATCGATGATCCATTGCTTTGATGGCGGCACGTGCATGAGAGGGAAAGCTGATCTGGGGCATTATTTTAATGGAGCGTTGGTGTGCGAATTTTAATATATCTATAAACTCTTGTCGATTAATGTAACCATTACCTGTTACTCCCCCATCTGCCCCTGAACCATACATAGGTATAAGGCGATTTTTTTGCTCAGGCGAATATCCTCTTTTGGCACCAATATTAGTTAACTCTGGAAGATCAGGTATTTCTATTCGCCAGCCCTCATCATCTGTCAGCCTGAAATCTAAACGATTGAGTTTAAATAAACTCATTAGATCAAGAACTTCTTTAATTTTTGTGGGACCATAAAAATTACGTGCAACATCCAACAAAAATCCTCTGTAAGAAAACCTTGGCGAATCATTAATTTCTAACAAAGGCCACTCTAAGCCTTCCAAGTTTGTTGTAGTTATGATTTGACGAAGAGATTGGAGGCCATATACGATACCGGAATAGTCTGATGCTTTCAGCGTAATGATATTTTTGGCTATTGTGAGTTGATAAGCTTCGCCTTTTAGTGATGGGTCATAACGGATCAAAAAGTTGGCATTGTAACTTTGACCCCATAGGGTTTTGATCTCAAAAATACTTTCCACCAATGGGCTGAGTCGTTTCTTTTGTTGCGAGAATTGTTCATCCAGATCAACAGACCACAACGAATCTTTATTTCTAAATGACCCATCAAAAAAGAGATGATTGGGGGTGGGAACGATCCAGTTCAGTTCTGATTTTTCTAATTTTTTTAATCCCTCCATGGTTGCATATCGATCCTGAGCAGAAGGAATTTTAAGGGATTCTAAACCTTTTGCTTGTTTCCATTCGACTTGGGTAGCTACCTTTACGGTTTGCTTTTCTTGAACGATAAAAACACCAACAGGCCCCATGGCGATCCGATCCATTATGCCTTTCTGTTGCATTGAAAATTGTATGCTTTCGCCGGGAGGAAGCTTCCACTGATTACCAAACTTTAAAACAAAATAATGGGCACCATTGATCCATTCAAAGTCTATGCCCTCAGACAAGGATTCAGCTTGAACAAAACCTTTCATCTGGTTCCAATGTAGTTCCCAGGCTCCACCTTTTAAATTCATCAAACTGTTATTTTCTATGATAACGTTTACGTTCATCTCTTCATTGGCCAAATCAAAATGTTCTATGGTATAGGTCATTTGAATCTTTCCTTGAGATGGTTTTTCACAACGCATCAGTAAAACCGATAAAAACAAAATCATGTAAACTTCAATTTTCATAGATGGTATTTTTGAAAATGGAAAAATGGGTTTTTTATATAAATTTTATCATTATTCAATTTGACCGAGGTGAATATAATGGGTTAATAGCAGAAGGGATAGGTGCATCGGTTTTTTTCCACCAGCTCTTAAGTTCATTTATTAATTCAAGTTTTTTATCTACGTGGCTTTCAGCAAGGTTATTCTTTTCACCAATATCATTTTTAAGATTATAAAGTTCAATCCCGTGATCTTCGAAATAATAGTGCAGTTTCCAGTCCCCTTTCCTGATCAAAGAACCAGGTCGGGTTCTAAAAAGTGAATCTCTGTTTTCATTATCTTTTATATTATAGCCTTGAAGATAAATGGGAAAGTGCCAGAAAAAAGGTCTTTCTTCCACAACTTGATTTTGGGTTAACAAGGGCAAAATAGAGTGACCGTCCAAATCGTTTTTCATACTATCATCCCCTGTAAGATTCATTAGGGTGGGGAAAATATCGAGATGGGTAATTGGTGTTTGGGTGTTTTTCCCTGGACTGATTTTGTTTTTCCACATAAAGAAAAAAGGTACTCTAACACCACCTTCATAGTAACTACCTTTTCCAGCTCTCAATGGTTTTTGCATGGTAATTTTTCCGTAATAACCTCCGTTATCCGAAGTAAAAATGATAAAGGTATTTTCAAAAAGTTTTTGTGCTTTGAGCTTGTCGATCAACAGTCCTATGTTACGATCAAGATTTTCAATCATAGTGGCATATCTTGGGTTTTTTTGACCTTTATAGGGAGGTTTGTTTTTATACTTATACAACAGTGAATCAACAGGATGAATGGGAGTATGGACTGCATAGGGGGAGTAATTCAAAAAAAAGGGGCCATTGACTTCGTCCAAAAACAACAAAGTTTTTTCCATAATTCGATCGGTCAAATATTCACTTTTGCCATTTTCTATTTTGATCTGGTTTTTTTTATTTCCAAATGGCAAGTAATAACTCCCGGGAGCCCCATGTAGCCCTCCGGCAATATTGACATCAAAACCGTATTCCAAAGGGTCATTACTTAGGTGCCATTTCCCAGAATGGCAGGTGTTGTAGCCTTTTTGTTTTAGTTTTTGGGAAAGGGTGGTGAATTTTTTATCCAATACTGTTGTATTGTTGATGGGAATCAACTTTCGATCCGATGCTTTTCCACGATCAGAATTTTCCACAGTATATATTTGATGTCGAGTAGTCCATTTTCCAGAATGAATAGAGGCTCTACTGGGGGCACAATTTGATGCAGCGGCATAGCCTTGGGTAAAGACCAAGCCCTGGCTAGCTAAAGCATCAATATGTGGGGTGTTATAATATTCACTACCCATGAAACTGACATCATTCCATCCCATATCATCGATATTGATCAAAACAATATTGGGTGGGTTTAAACCTTTATCAGTAGTACAAGAAAATAAAGAAACCAATAATGGTATAGGAAATAAAATAGATAGGATATTCAGGTTTTTTTTCACTTTTCTAACATTATTTCATTAATGTAAAAAAAATAAATCAATGTGTTGAAAAAAAAGTTTTTATTAATTTGTTATGATACACCAGTAATGTAATTAAATCATGAAAAAATCAAACTTGTACCTTTTGTGGATAAGTTTTTTATTAATTGGATGTGCTTCAAATGAAGAAAAAAAACCCAACATACTGTTTGTGATTTCAGATGATCAATCCTATCCACACGCCAGTATATACGGAACTGAATGGGTAAATACTCCAGGGTTTGACAGAGTTGCAAGGGAGGGTCTTTTATTTACTCAAGCGTATACCACTAATGCCAAATGTTCTCCTTCGAGATCCTCTATATTAACTGGTAGGAACAGCTGGCTTTTGGAGGAAGCAACCAACCACGTTCCCTATTTTCCAGAAAAATTTACCACCTTTCCTGAGCTACTAAAAAATAATGGCTATAAAACCGGCCTGACAGGAAAAGGATGGGCACCGGGGGTTGCTATTAAGGATGGAAAAAAAAGAAATTTGATCGGAGAGGTTTATCGTGAAAAGAAATTAGACCCCCCTGCCACTTTTATCAGTAATGTGGACTACCTTGAGAATTTCAAAGTTTTTCTTGATGAAAGAACTGAGGATCAACCTTTTTTCTTTTGGTTAGGCGGACACGAACCCCATCGTGCCTACGAATACGCGGTGGGAACCAACAAAGGAAATAAGAGCATCGATCAAATAGATGAAGTACCTGATTTTTGGCCGGACTCCAAAAATGTACGTACAGATATGTTGGACTATGCTTTTGAAATAGAATATTTTGACGGACACTTAGTAAAGGTAATTGAAGAATTGGAAAAAAGAAATTTATTGGAAAATACCATTGTAGTAGCTACCTCAGATAATGGGATGCCCTTTCCTAGGGTCAAAGGACAAGTCTATCCATTTGACAATCGATTGCCCTTAGCTATTCGTTGGGGTAATGGTATTAAAAACCCTGGGCGAGTCATTGATGAATATTTCAGCTTCTCGGATTTTGCACCCACTTTCCTTGATTTGGTTCGCATTGGTAAAAAAAATCAAGACATGAAGCCCTTTTCAGGAAAAAGCTGGGATCCTATTTTTAAGAACCTTCCCGATACCCATCCCAGAGAGTACATAATCATCGGGAAAGAACGCCATGACGTGGGTAGGGAAAATGATCAAGGCTATCCGGTAAGAGGTATTATAGAAGGGAACTATTTTTACAGCCAAAATTTTAAACCGGATCGTTGGCCCTCTGGAAATCCTGAAACGGGATACCTCAATACCGACGGCAGCCCCACCAAAACAGAAATTTTGGATCTCAATCGACAGGACAAAGATTCAACCTATTGGAATTATGCTTTCGGCAAAAGGCCCCCGGAGGAATTATATGACATTGAAAAAGATCCTCAATGCATTAAAAACTTGGCTTTTGACGAGAGTTATTCTTCACTAAAAATATCATTGAAAGACAAACTGATTGAGGATTTAAAGCAACAAGGTGACCCCAGGGTGCTGGGCAAAGGAGATGTCTTTGATCAATACCCCTATTCAGGTGAAAATGTAAAAAACTTTTACAGCCGCCACATGGGAGGAGAAAAAATCGAAACCCATTGGGTCAACCCCACTGATTTCGAGAAATAAATTGGTTTTTTAAAAGGCCATCATTGCTCCAAAACTGGAATTCTAAATTTTTTCAGTGCAGGGGTTGTATGGGCTTTATCCATAAAATTTTCCATCTTTTGGACTATTTCGGGATGCTCAGCTGCTAAATCATTTAACTCTTTAGGATCTTTGGAAAGGTCATAAAGCTGCAAGGGAGAGTATCCCTCAAATAATTTTTTTTTAATGCCCTTCCAAGAACACATCCTAATAGCCTGCTGTCCACCGTAGCCAGGGAACTCCCAATACAGATAGTCGTGTTCCTGCTGTGGTTTTTCCAAAAGTGAGGGATAGTAACTGATCCCATCAATCGGATATGGAGGCTCCACATCCAAAATATCACATACTGTTGCGAAATAGTCATAGAAAACGCTGGCATGATGGGATTGTGTACCTGCCTTAATTTTACTTGGCCAAGTTGCAATCGTTGGGACTCTGATCCCTCCTTCGTTGACATTTCCCTTAACGGTTGTTTTAGAATTTACAAATATCCCAGTACTGTTAAAAAAATGAATATCGGCTTGTTTGTCTTTATGCGTGGGACCATTATCACTGGAAAAAATAATAAAGGTGTTTTCATATTCTCCTATTTCTTTGAGTTTGGCTACAATTTCTCCGACCTGCTCGTCCAAATAAGTGATCATGGCGGCATAAGTGGCTCGAGGCGTTCGATTGGGGTAATAACCTGAATTACCCAAATACGGGGCTTCGGGTCCCAATTTTTTTCTATAGTAATCCACCAATTTTTGTGGTGCCTGCAAGGGTAAATGAGGTAACGGACTGGCATAATAAAGGAAAAATTTATGGTCTTTATTTCGCTCCATAAACCGCATGGCCTCCTGATGCATCAAGGTAGGTGCATAGTCGTTTTGATTGAAGGGACCATAACTGGCATCATCGTAGGGATCCAAGTCCGCGGCAAGCCTTTGTTTATCAACAATTTTATTATTAAGTATATGCCTTTCCTGGTTTCTCCACAAGTGAGAAGGATATAATGTATGGGCCTGACGTTGACAATTATAGCCATAGAAAAAATCAAACCCTTTTTTATTAGGAATACAGTTGGTATTGGGAGCCCCAAGACCCCACTTGCCCACCATACCGGTTTTGTATCCTTGCGATTTAAATACACTGGCAATGGTGACAATGGAATCCGGCATAGGGCGTTGTCCTTCCAAATTAGGATTTTCAAACATGGCTTTAAAACTCCAAACCTCTCCCCTTTCTCTCCATTCACTATTGTCTCTTACAGGATTATTTCCGGTATGAAGTCCTGTCATCAAAACTGCTCTAGCAGGAGCACAAACAGGAGCACCACTGTAGTGATCTGTCATGATCATACCCTCACGAGCCAACTGGTCGATATTTGGTGTTTCGATCCATTTTTGCCCTTGTATACCAATTTCTCCATAACCCAAATCATCGGCTAAAATGAAAATAAAATTTGGGGATTCTTCTACCACTTTTATGGGCTCATTGCACGAAGTCAGCAACGTGAAAAATGCAATAATAAAAAAGATGTTTTTCATAAGAAGCTAAAATTAATATGGCTCATCGATATTTCTCATAAATCAGAACGGTCGTTAAAGTGACCGCTGATTAAGGATTAAAAAATATCAAAAAAATAAAGGCATTGAAATCTACTTTATTCTTACAATTTAACTTTTTTTCTCTAATTGATAAAGGATATTTATCACTCCCCTATCACAGTTATCACCAAATTTCTTTCTCCTGCATGGTTTCTGTGTTCGCAGAGATAAATTCCTTGCCAAGTCCCCAACAAAAGTCGGCCGTTTTGGATGGGAATATTGACATTACTACCCAAAAGACTACTTTTGATATGAGAGGTCATATCGTCCGGCCCTTCTAGGGTGTGAAGAAAATAATTTCCCGACTCAGGCACCATCAAATTGAAATGAGTCTCAAAATCTAGTCTTACGGTTGGATCGGCATTTTCGTTAAGTGTCAAACTAGCTGAAGTATGTTTGATAAACACATTCACCATCCCACTTATCTTGGGCAATTTTTTAATAATGTATCTGGTGATCAGATGAAACCCCCGAGGAAAGGAGGGAAGACTAATTTCTTTTTGATAAATCATGTTACCTATTTTATGTTTCAAAGTTATTTAATAATGATTTCTTAAGCATATACCATTAATCTCATTTTAAGTGCAAGCTTAAAACCTCAGACCTAAAAAAATATCTGTAATTTTAGTTATCAATGTTTCCAAATTATGAAAAATGATACAAACGGTCGAAGGGATTTTATCAAAAATTCAGGATTGGCTTTTAGTTTAATGGCTCTCAATAGTAATTTCTTGATGGCCAATGAGGATAATGGAATGGGTGACGAACTATTAAAAAAACTTTCCTCTTTCAATGATGGTATCATTGAGCCCTTGTTATTAAAACAGATCAGTCATCCCGACAGCCGATGGGATGGTGGAGTTAAAGACATCTACGAGGTTCCCCATGCACATGCAACAATGAATTTTGTGATAAAACTTTCCAGTGCCTATGCCTCCCCATTTTCGAAATTCTATCTCTCAAATAGACTAAGAAAAGCAATCACAAAAGCAATGAAGTGTATTGTTTTAGTTCAACACGATGACGGAACCATTGATTTACACAGTACCAACTTTCACTCTACCCCAGACACTGCCTTTTTTGTTAATTATCTCAGTCCGGTTTATATAGTTCTTAAGAGTCTAGATCAGTTAAAATTGAAAGATCTAATTTCTTATTTTGAGATTTTCTTAAAAAAAACATCCAAATGTCTTTTGATAGGTGGTGCCCATACTGCGAACCATCGTTGGGTTATTTGCTCTGCTTTGGCAAGGTTAAACTCCTTTTTTCCTTCCTCCGCATTGGTTGACAGAATTGATACATGGTTAAATGAAGGTGTTGACCTGGATCCCGACGGTCAGTATACAGAAAAAAGTGTGGGAGCATACTCACCTGTTTGCAATGAAATGTTTATCACAATGGGGCGTTTGATGAATCGAGATGACTTACTTGATGTGGCTCGTAAAAATCTTAACATGACACTTTATTATATTCAACCTGGAGGGGAAGTCTTGACAAATGCCAGCGGAAGACAAGACAGCGAGAATATAAGTGATGTAACAGGATACTACTACAGCTATCTATATTTTTCCCACAGGGATAAAAATCCTGTCTATGCTGCCGTTTGTGATTTTATAGAAAATAAACTACCACATAAATTAACCCCTTTTATTACCTATCTTCTAGAGGACAAATCATTTAGAAATAAAAGGATTTCAGCGACTCAATTTCCAAAACAATATTTTAAAAGATTCAAATATTCAGGAGTTTTTAGAATAAGACAATCTAATTTTGATGTTTCAATAATCGAAAATAATCCTACTTTTTTGTCTCTAATAAAGGGGTCGGCTGTACTACAGTCTATACGATTAGGATCAACCTTTTTTGGATCCAGGGGACAGTTTACCGCTGAAAATGTTGAAGTCAAAAAAAACCAAATAATACTCACCAAATCTGTAAAACATGGATATTTTCAACCTTTTCCCAAGAATAAAATTATTGGAGATGGGGTTTACAGTAAAATGCCAAGGGAGGAAAGGAGATTGTCAGAGCCTCAGGTCATTAACTATAAATTAATCATTACCATACTTGATCAAATAATACAATTGTCAATTGAAGTAACTGGAACTGAGCATGTATTGGTTTCTCTAGAAATGAACTTTAGAAAGGGCGGTAAACTTTCCGGAGTCATTTCTGATAAAAATAGGGCTGATTCGTATTTTTTAAAAGAAGATTGGGGAACTTATGAAAAAGACGATAATGTGATTACCTTCGGTCCTGGAAAAATTGAGCATCAATGGGGAACCATGAGAGGAATGCAAGAGAAGCCCAACGGAAATACTGTGTATATAAATGGACATACACCCTTTAAACATGTGATTGAAATTAGTTAATTTAAAACATAATAAAATTTTGAAAGGAATATCATCATCACACTTTTTTTTTTTAGAAAAAATCAAATTCATTTTTGTAATCATTTTTTTTATCATGAACTTACAATGTACCAGTAAAAAGGTTCCTCTTATTATCGGACACCGTGGTGCCAAAGGTCATATCACAGAAAACACCCTTCCCTCTATTGAAAAAGCTTTGGAAATGGGTGTTGACGGAATTGAAATCGATGTTTTCCTTTGTAAGTCAGGTGAGTTGGTGGTTTTCCATGATAAAAAATTAGACCGATTAACGAATGTAAAAGGCTATATCGAAAATTTAGAATACGATTCCATTAAAAAAATAAGTGTTGAAGGAGTATATAAAATTCCTACTCTTAATGAGGTGGTGGAATTAATCGATAGAAAGGCTTTTTTAAATATTGAATTAAAAGGGAGTGGAACTGCCGAGCCTACCCATAAACTTTTGACAACCATTCTAAAACAAAAAAAATGGATGGCAGACCAATTCATCATTTCAAGTTTTAACTGGGATGAGCTTGAAATTTTCTATAAACTGAATCAAAAGGTTTCTATCGCTATCCTTACCGGTTCCGATCCTCTTAACGCAATACCTGTAGCAAAAAAACTCAACGCCGTAGCCATTAATCCTAACTTTAGAGCGTTAAACCTAAAAAATGTCAAAAAAATTCATAACGAAGGTTATAAAGTTTTTCCCTATACCATAAATAATCCGAGGGATATTGAAGAAATATTGAATATGAAAGTTGATGGGATCATCACAGATTTTCCTGAACGGGTAAAAAAGGCTTTATCCTCAAACTAATTACAAAAAGTATAAGCCAATCCGGCTAATGCTCCACCTGCAAATGGACCCAAAATAGGAATCCAAGCATAGGACCAATCAGCGTCTTTGTTTTTTCTGGGCAACATCTGATACATCAATCTAGGACCAAAATCACGGGCAGGATTGATAGCATAACCTGTAGTTCCTCCTAATGCCATACCAATAACCCAAACCAAAATGGCTACCGGCAATGCCTGTAAGGCTCCTAAACCAAAATTTTCTACAATCATTCCCTCAATTTCTATATTAGGAACTGCAATAAATAGCACACCAAAGACCAAAACAAAACTACCAATAAATTCACTAAAAAAATTATTTTTATAATTTCTAATAGCAGGACCGGTACAAAAAGTGCTTCGAACCACTGCCTCATCTTCAGTAAGACGATAGTGGTCAATATAAGTAAGATAGCATATCCACCCCCCAAACATAGCTCCCAAAACCTGAGCAATAATATATCCAGGCACCAAAGCCCAAGAAAATTTCTCTGCCACCGCTAAACCTATTGTTACTGCTGGATTGAGATGAGCCCCACTGAACTGACCAGTTATGAACACTCCAACGAAAACTGCAAAACCCCAGGCACTGGTTATCAAAACCCAGGGAGTTTGTCCTTGGGCAATAGTATTTTTAAGGTTGACATTGGCCACCACTCCAGCACCTAGCAGTAAGAGAAAAAAAGTACCAATGAATTCTGCAATGTAGGGATCGATCATCATAATATGTAATTTTGTGCTATAATATTAAATTTTTTAAGTTCATGCTCAACCCATTTGTCGTCTTTTTGAAGAGTGATTGCCATTATCTCAGCAACTTTTGGGGCAATTCTTTGCGTTTCTTTAGCATCCAAAAATAAACACCTCACCCTTCGTGCTAAAACATCTTCAATGTGAATAGCCATTTCATGTTCAACAGCCCACAGAATTAAATTTTTGCTAATATAAAATTTATTAGATAACGAGTCATTATCTTCAGGTTTTCCATAGGAAATGATTTTATGTCGATCAGAGCCATATACATGAAGAGGATCGTCAATGTCTGTATTTTCATCATAACCGTGAAGCAGCAATTTTTTGGTTTTGCACTTTTGTTCTTTCAAACCACCTACAACTGCAGCAGTATTAATCATATCCTCTCCCATTTTCCTGTAAGTGGTCCATTTTCCACCCAAAACACTGATCAATCCACTGGTAGAAACATTTACCTTGTGGTGACGAGATACTTCTTTGGTTTGAGATGAATCACCCCCCTGTTGAGCTGCTAGTGGTCTTAATCCAGCAAAAACACTCTTGACATCTTCTCTTTTGGGTTTTTTAGTCATATACCGAGAGGCATTGTTGAGGATAAACTCGACTTCTTCCTCTAATGCTTTTGGTTCTTCATCTGAATGATCAATGGGGGTATCGGTAGTTCCCACCACAACATATTTGTGCCATGGCACAGCAAACAAAACCCTTCCATCACTAGTATGAGGAATCATAATTGCATGAGGACCGTCTAAAAATTCATTTTCTAAAACCAGATGAACACCTTGGCTGGGCCTAATCATGGGACGAACTTCCGGTTGATCCATTTTGACGATCTGATCACTAAACACCCCAGTGGCATTAATTACTACTTTAGTTTTTATTGTAAACTTTTCTCCCGATTCGCGATCCAAAGCTTCTACACCTGTTATAAAATCATTTTCTTTAATCAAACCCTTTACCTCTATATAATTGATCAAAGTTGCACTAAGTTTGGAAGCGGTCAAAGCTAAAGTAATCGCCATTCTAGAGTCATCAAATTGACCATCGTGATAAATGACCCCACCTCTTAGACCCTCCTGTTGAACATTATTGATAAGTTCTACAGTTTCTTTTTGATCTATTATAGTAGATGGGCCTAATCCCATTTTACCTGCCATCATATCATATACCTTTAGTCCTAGACCATAGAATGGGCTGTTCCACCAGTCATAGAACGGTATCACAAAGCTCATATCCTTTACTAATTGCGGGGCATTTCTTTTCAAAGTACCTCGTTCTTTAAGAGCCTCAATCACAAGGGAAATATCCCCATTTTGAAGGTAACGAACCCCACCATGAACCAGTTTGGTGCTTCTTGATGAAGTTCCTTTGGCAAAATCATTTTTTTCTAATAGAAGGGTTTTGTACCCTCTTTTTGCAGCATCAACGGCTGCACCAAGTCCACTGGCACCTCCACCAATGATTATGATATCCCATTGATCTGTCCTACTGAGATTTTTTAAACTGACATCTCTATTCATTTTTGGGTTAATATTCTAGATACCCTATTCTCCCATAGGGAAATTGTTTTTTGAGTATGTTTACCATGTGAAGGCGTAAAACGTCGATCTTCCTCCCAAAGATCTTTTAGGTCATCTATAGATGACCAAAAACCAGTTGCTAATCCTGCCAAAAAAGCAGCACCCAAAGCTGTTGTTTCGGTTACTTTGGGTCGAATTACATCTGCATTAATCAAATCGGCCTGAATTTGCATTAGTAAATCGTTATTGCTGGCTCCACCATCTACTTTGAGACTATTAAAATCAACCCCTGCATCTTTTTGCATTTCAATGATGATATCCCTTGATCGCAGGGCAATGGCCTCCAAAGCCGATCTAGCTATATGTCCTTTGTTAGTACCACGTGTAATTCCCATTATGGCTCCAGTGCTATGAGGATCCCAATAAGGTGCCCCCAAACCCGAAAGGGCAGGAACAAATGTAACCCCACCATTATCAGATACAGATTCAGCCAAAGCCTCGATATCAGTTGAAGAGGTGATCATATGTAATTGATCTCTAAGCCATTGAACCAAGGCTCCTGCAATAAAAACACTACCTTCTATCGCATAAGTAACTACACCATCAATCTGCCATGCAATGGTAGTTAACATTTTATTTTTAGAGACAACTGCTTGATTTCCAGTATTCATTATACAAAAACAACCAGTACCATAAGTATTTTTAACATCCCCTGGCTGGATACACATTTGGCCGAATAATGCAGCCTGCTGGTCTCCAGCAATACCTGCAATACTAACAGCTTTACCCAAAACAGAGGAATCAGTCGTCCCCACGATCTCAGATGAATTAACCACCCTTGGTAAAAGAGCCACAGGGATATTTAATATGTCAAGTAATTCCTGATCCCATTGATTTTTGTGAATATTATAAATCATAGTGCGACTAGCATTGGTAGCATCGGTAACATGAGTGGTTTTTCCAGTAAGATTCCATATCAACCAACTATCAACTGTTCCAAAGGCCAACTCCCCTTTTCGAGCACGATCTCTCAAGTTATGGTCTTGATCCAAAATCCATTTGATCTTGGTAGCAGAAAAATAAGCATCGACCACCAAACCTGTCTTTTGGGTGAAAATATCAGACTTACCCTGAGCAGTAAGCTCCTCACATATATCGGCCGTCCTGCGATCCTGCCATACAATAGCATTGAAAACGGGAACTCCTGTCGCTCTATCCCAAATAATGGTTGTTTCTCTTTGATTGGTAATCCCAATAGAGTCAACTTGTTCTATAGATATTTTACTCTTTTTTAAAACGTTTTTAACCGCATTAATTTGTGTCTCCCATATTTCAATGGGATTATGTTCAACCCATCCTTTCTCTGGGAATATCTGGGTAAACTCTTGCAGTGCGATGGCTACTTGATTCCCTTTTTGATCAAATAAAATAGCCCTTGAACTTGTGGTTCCTGCATCAATAGACAATATAAAACGCTTCATAATTTAATTTTTTTATCCAGTAAAATATAGTAAAACAGAGACAACTAAACCAATAAGTACTATAGATAGAATCATATCAGTTCTATTAAATGAATTCTGAAATTCATGTCTCATTTCATGGGTCATGGTACCAAAGGATAAACCTTCTATTGTTGAATAATTTGGTAAAGTGCTCATCAAACTAACACCCACACAAATGAAGACTGAGAAAATAAACATATAAATAGCCATATGTGCAAAGTTGATAGTTGCAAAAGCAAATATTGCTCCAGGAACAATTACTCCTGAAAGAATTTCTTCTTGAAAATAAATCTCACTTCCCAATCTCAACAGAAGTAAAATTAATCCGCAAATCAAAGTTGCTATTGCAGCATCAGAGGTTACCCTTTTCCAAAGTATGCCTAAAAGAAATACTGCAGTGACAGGGGGTGCAATATATGACTGGACATTCTGAAGGTACTGATACATCACACCTCCTCCTATATTTTCCATAATGGGAATCCAAACAACTCCTAAGATGACTATTATAGCAGTAGCAATTTTACCAATATTTAGAAGTGACTTTTCTGACATATCAGGCTTAATTTTTTTATAAATATCAATGGTAAAAATGGTAGAGCATGAATTAAAAACTGAGGCCAATGAACTCATCAAAGCTGCCATTAATCCTCCCGCAACTAATCCCTTGATTCCAACGGGTAAAAGCGTTTTTACTAACATAGGAAAAGCACGATCTGCTCTCTCTACAATGTATGTATCTGGTTGTTGGAGAGTCAAAGCATATGCAATAATTCCAGGAATTAAAAAAATTAAGATTGGCAATAATTTTAAATAGGCTCCAAAAATTGCTCCACGTCTGGCGATGGTAATATTATTGGCGGCTAAAGTTCTTTGAACAATGTATTGGTCAGTACACCAATACCAAATTCCTACAATGGTGCCACCAATCAACATACCTGTCCAAGGAAAATCAGGATCAGACATAGGTCGCCACATATCAAAATGGTCTGGGCTTACAGTAGTAACTGTTTCCCGCAATTGCTCCCAACCACCAACTTCATAAAGTCCTAAAAATGTAATGATTACCGATCCAAAAATCAAAACAATAGTTTGCAACGTTTCAGTATAAATAACAGCTTTCAAACCTCCAATAACTGTATATGCACCCGTAAATAAAACAATACCTATGGCACCATACCAAAATGGAATTCCTAACAATTCTGAAACTACAATTCCTCCAGCATAAATGGTGATCGAGACTTTAGTCAAAATATAGGCTAACAAAGAAAAAATGGAAAGAAACCATCTCGAGCGGCTATCAAACCTTTTCTCCAAAAATTCAGGAGTTGTAAAGGCACCGCTTCTAAAGTAAAAAGGTAAAAACAACCATCCTAGGAGTAATACAATCCAAGCGTGAAGTTCATAGTGAGCCATTGGAGTCCCGGATTCAAAACCTGTTCCTGCCAATCCAACAACATGCTCAGAGCCTATGTTAGAAGCAAAAATAGAGGTTCCAATAACAAACCACCCTACATTCCGCCCAGCTAAAAAATAGTCCTCGGTATTCTTGTTTCTCTGAGTAAAAACCCACACCGCTACTCCTACTAGAGCTATAAAATAAATTCCTAAAACAATCCAATCTAACTCTTCAAGCACTGATGTCACAATAATCTAATTTTTTTAAATCTAAAGCAATATAAATAAATATAATCTCTAAGTAGTTATCAAATTAATGATGATTTTGAAGTTTAAGCTTTACCCAAATATTTATATATTTGAGATAAAGCATAATATCATGAAGAAACTATCTCGTAGGTCATTTCTAATGTCATCCTCCTTAGCCTCCTCTGGATTAATTTTTATTCCTGGCTTTTTGAAAAACTCTCCCAACAACCGTCTCAATGTTGCGGTTATAGGTGTTGGGGGAAGAGGAAAGGCCAATTGGTCAAAAATCCCTAAAGAAAATATAGTTGCTTTATGTGACGTAGATGACAAAAGAGCTTCCAATGGCTATTCTATGTTTCCAAAGGCCAAAAAATTCAAAGATTTCAGAGTTATGTACGATCAAATGGCCAAAGAAATTGATGCAGTAATCATCACTACTCCGGACCACACTCATTTTGCAGCTACAATGATCGCGATGGAATTAGGTATGCACGTTTATGTAGAAAAACCATTGGCTCACAATGTTTGGCAATTGCGAACTTTAAAAAAAGCAGCGCAATATTACAATGTAGTTTCGCAAATGGGGAACCAAGGACATACAACAAACGGAATAAGATTAATTAAAGAGTGGTACGACCAAGGAATTTTGGGTGAAGTAAGAGAGGTTCACGCTTGGCATGGTACTTTCAAATTTGCCCCCGGAAATTATTTTACAAAACCCGAAACTTTCCCTCCTAGTGTAGATCCTGTTCCTTCTTATTTGGACTGGGATCTCTGGCTTGGTCCTGCCAAGTTCAAGCCCTTTAACAGCGCCTATGCACCACGATCTTGGAGGGGGTTTTACGATTTTGGAAATGGTCAGTTGGGAGACTGGGCTTGTCATACAATTGATGGTCCCTTTTGGGCTCTTCAACTAGGAATGCCTCACACTGCAGAAGGTTTTGTACCAAACCCCAAAACACAACACGGATTTATAGCAGATCAGTCTATTACAACACTTGAGTTTGCTGCAAGAGATAACCGCCCCCCTGTAACCCTCAAGTGGTATGAAGGTGGCTATCAACCTGAAATCAAGCCTGAGTGGGGAATCGATAAATTAGATCGATCTGGAATGTTAATGATTGGTGAAAAGAAAACACTTTTGACTGGAGGAAGACCCAACAAACCAAGACTTCTTATCTCCAAAGAAGAGTGGAATGATTTTCAAAAAAATCCACCCAAAAAAACAATACCGCGAGTTTACGAAGAAGGTCCAGTTCAAGAGTGGGTTGATGCTGTTAAAAATAACAGCCTTCCCGGTTCACATTTTGGTTATGCTGCCGAATTAACCGAAATGGCCTTAATCGGTGTTCTTGCGCAACGTTTTGCTACAAAAATTGAATACGATGCTTCTAAAATGAAAATCACTAATCGACCAGATATAGATGCATACATTAAAGAACCCACTCGAGAGGGTTGGTCTTATGGTGAAAACATATAAAAAAAATTTAAACTTGGAAAACCCATGTATGTAATATTTAGGTAAACTTTCTAAACTTTTTGATACAATTATATGGTAAAATATCAGCTTGTTAAAATCTTTCAAAAGTTGTGAAAAATTTTATGTTTTTTTTAATCTTGCCTTTAGTTATCATGGCTCAAACTGAAATGCAATCTTACAGTGTTATCAAGAAAATTGGCGATGCAGAGATAAGATTTTACCCACCTGTAATGATGGCCAAATACACTGATATAATTCAAGGTTCAGGATTTGGAAAACTTTTTGGTTACATCTCTGGAAATAATTCCAACAATACAAAAATTGCCATGACCACTCCTGTTCATATGGAGAAAAAAAAAGGAGAAAACTCAATGGCCTTTGTTTTACCAAAAAAATTTACAGACGAAAATACTCCAAAACCCAATGATTCCTCACTGATGGTTTTTGAGGACAAGGGGGGGTATTTTGCGGCTATTAAATATTCTGGATATACCAGTAGTTTAAAAGAAAAAGAACATACCGAAATATTACTAAAACTGCTCAAAGACGAAAAAATAAATCGGGAGGGAACACCCAAAGTACTTGTATACAATAGTCCCTATAAATTTATAAATCGTAGAAATGAAATTTTGATACCGATCGCATTTAAAAATGAAATAAATAAATAAATATCAACTACATTAGGTCTGAAGTAATGAATAAAGCAATACTATTTTTTATTAGTTTAACTTCATGGTGTTATTCATTTTCCCAAGATTATGAATTAAAAAAAGAGTTTCAAAAAGCACCCCTTTTTGAAAAGCAAATGATCTTTAAAGGAGAGCGATTTCCAAATATAATTGTTGCACAAGACGGCTCAATAGTTGCTAATTGGGGTAAAGAGAACTGCATCAGCAGAAGAAGTAGCGATGGTGGTAGAACGTGGGAACCCGCTATTGACATTGGCCAAGGTATCAATGGCGGAGGGTTAACCATGGACGAAAATAGTGGAGAAATAATTGCTTTTATTGAAAAAGAACACCCCCCTTCTAACATAAAATGTTACAGAAGTATAGATAATGGAAAAACATGGGATGAGAGTGAAATTATCATTTTCCCTGACAGTAATGGAATAATTCCCTCAATGCATATGAATGAACACGGAATTACACTCAAAAACAAAAAATATAAAGGAAGATTAATTAGACCATCTAGATTTTATAATGCTAAAAGTAGTGCTGAAAGAAAGTTAATGTATTCATCGGCAAAAGAAAAAATGTGGAAAGACCAATACACTAACGCAATCTACAGCGATGATGGAGGCAAAACCTGGATCACTAGTGAACCTTTTCCTGCCAAAGGAACAGGAGAGGCAGCAATCGTCGAATTAAGTGATGGAACACTTTATTACAATTCGCGGAGGCATTTTTCTAACGATGGGTTAAATCCAAGAATGCGGCATATTGCATGCAGCACAGACGGAGGACATAGCTGGGAAGATCTTTATGTCAGTGAAGAATTACCCGACGGTGTGCAAAATAGCGACTATGGCTTAATGGCCGGTATGGATCGACTTCCCTTCGAAGGTCGTGATATTTTAATCTTTAGTAATATTGAATCCAACAGTGGTCGTAAAAATGGAACAGTTTGGCTTAGTTTTGATGGTGGGAAATCTTGGCCTGTCAAGAAACTAGTTGAGAAGGATGGTTTTAAGTATTCCTCTTTGGCCGTAGGAAGAAAAAATACTCCCAGTGAGGGATATATCTATTTACTCTATGAGACCGGAACTAAAGAAAATATTAATGACTATGGTGGCGGTATGGTAGCAAGATTTAATTTATCATGGTTAATGGAGGGTAATGATATCAATCAATTTTTAAAATAATCCCATGAAGTTTGATTTGAGTGGAAAAAAAGCAGTTGTCACAGGAGGAAGTAGTGGTATAGGAAAAGCCATAGTAGAAACCTTAGATGAAAAGGGAGCAGAGGTATTCATAGTCGACTTAAATGAAAATCCATCTCATAAAAAAACAGGGATCCACACCATTTTAGCGGATATCACCCAAGGGGACGAACTTAAAAAATCATTGGCCTACTTACCCAAGAACATCGATATTTTGGTCAATAATGCAGGAATTGGTTTTGTAGGAAACATTGAACAGACTAAGGAGGAGGATTTTGATCAATTGTACAAAGTCAATGTCAAGGGAGTATTTAATTGTGTTAAGGCCATTTTACCTAGAATGAAAAACAAAGGTGGTGTCATCGTAAATATGGCTTCTATCGTTTCTCATATTGCTGTTAAGGAGCGATTGGCCTACACCACAACCAAAGGAGCCGTTTCGGCCATGACCAATGCCATTGCCAAAGATTACCTCTCGGATGGCATACGTTGCAACAGCGTCTCTCCTGCAAGAGTCCATACCCCATTTGTAGATGATTATTTAGAAAAAAATTACCCGGGTAAGGAAAAAGAAATGTTTGACAATCTTTCTCGAACCCAGCCTATTGGAAGAATGGCAAAACCACAAGAGGTCGCTGATTTGGTCTTGTACCTCTGCAGTGATGAAGCCTCTTTTATTACAGGAACAGACTTCCCCATCGATGGGGGGTTTATAAAACTCAATGGAAATTAAAATTTATTATGAAGCTCATTAGATTTGGAAAAGTAGAAAGCGAAAAACCGGGTCTTCAACTCGACAATGGTCAAAAAATAGATGTTTCTGGCTTCGGTTCAGATTATGACGAAAAGTTTTTTGGCTCAGAGGGGCTAAAAAGACTCAAGAGTTGGCTGTCCGTTCATCAAGATAAATGTCCACCTGTAGGCGATGATATCCGATTGGGATCTCCCATTTGCAGACCTTCAAAAATTGTTTGTGTGGGATTAAATTATGCCAAACACGCACAAGAGAGCGGTATGGAAGTTCCCAGTGAGCCAGTACTGTTTTTTAAGGCAAGCTCTGCTATAGTAGGGCCTTTTGATGAAGTGATCCTTCCCAAAAACAGTAAAAAATCAGATTGGGAAGTGGAGCTGGCCGTAGTCATCGGAGACAAAGCAAGTTATGTCAGTGAAGAAAATGCCATGGATCATGTGGCAGGATATGTTTTACACAACGACATTAGTGAGAGAGAATACCAATTAGAGAGACTGGGGCAATGGGTTAAGGGTAAGAGTTGTGACACCTTTGCTCCTTTGGGACCATTTTTAGTGACTACAGAAGAGATCGAAGACCCTCACAACCTCAACATGTGGTTGAAACTTAATGGAAAAACCATGCAGGACAGTAATACCTCAGATTTGATCTTCAGGATTCCCAAACTGGTAAGTTATATCAGTGAATTTATGACTCTACTCCCTGGTGATGTCATTTCAACCGGAACACCTTTTGGTGTAGGATTGGGTCTGGATCCACAAATGTTTCTAAAAGGGGGAGACGTGATGGAATTGGGTATTGAAGGCCTAGGCGTTGCCCGTCAAAAAGTAAGAACCTAAATATTAAATAAAAGATAAAATGATGGTGCTCAAAAAACCAATCATCGGTATGTTAGTCTTGCTCATGACCATCAATTGGTCATGCCAGAACTCGCCAAAAGTTAAAAATGAAACTACCATAAACTACCTAAAGGAATCCAAAGAAGATTTTGACCAACGAATGAATTGGTGGCGTGAGGCCCGTTTTGGAATGTTTATCCATTGGGGTGTATATGCAGTCCCTGCTGGAGTTCATAATGGTTCAGAAATAGATGGAGTAGGAGAATGGATACAGCGTTTTGCCGAAATCCCAATATCGGAATACGAAAAGTACGCAAAACAATTCAATCCCATAAAATATGACGCTGAACAGTGGGCAAAACTTATGAAAAAAGCAGGAATGAAATACGTAGTCATTACATCAAAACACCATGATGGATTTGCACTTTGGGATTCTAATGTTTCAGAATATGATATAGTAGACTTTGCTCCCTTCGGTAAAGACATTTTAAAGTCTTTATCACTGGCCTGTAAAGCCGAGGGAATCAAATTTGGTTTATACCACTCCATTATGGATTGGCATCATCCCCAGGCACAAGCCAATGGTGAACCAAAATATGATTACCAAAACCATCCAAATCAAGAATTTCCTCTGTTCGTTGAAAATTACCTCAAACCCCAACTCAAAGAATTGATTGATAATTATGATCCAGACATTCTATGGTTTGACGGAGAATGGATCAATGATTTTACTCATGTGATGGGATTGGATTTATATCAATTCGTAAGAAATCTAAAACCCAGTATCATTGTCAATAATAGAGTGGATAAAGGAAGAAAAGGGATGGCAGGAATGAACAGAAAAGATCAGAGATATGCTGGTGATTTTGGAACACCCGAGCAAGAAATTTTGGAAGGCACCACCACAATGGATTGGGAATCATGCATGACAATGAATGATACATGGGGTTATAAGTCTTTTGACCACAATTGGAAATCCGATGTGGTGTTGATTCATAACCTTGTGGATATCACAGCCAAAGGGGGTAACTACCTTTTAAATGTAGGTCCAAACTCTGAAGGATTGATTCCAGAGAGCAGTATCAAACGTTTGGAAAAAATGGGACAATGGCTTGAAGTTAATGGAGAAGCTATATATGCCACTCAAAAACTAAACAAAGTATTTAAACAAGGTGAAAACATTCGGTTTACCAAAAAGAAAAATAAGTCAAATTATTACGTTATAGTTTTTGAGCAACCTGAAAATGAATTGAACGTTCATCATATCCAACCATATGAAAATAGTAGTGTCCAACTATTAGGTTATAAAGAAGATTTGTCTTGGACCTATGAAGAAGAATCTGGGTTAAAAATTCAAATTCCTGAGGACATTCCTGGAGAGATTGCATGGACATTTAAAATCAACGGTAAAGAAATATAATTAAACACATGAGAATCGATTCCCATCAACATTTTTGGCAGTTTGATCCGGTTAGAGACTCATGGATCGATTCTTCAATGGAAAAAATCGCTAAAGATTTCGAACCTAAAGACTTGAAACCCCTTCTCGAACAATCTAAAATAGACGGTTGCGTGGCTGTTCAGGCTGATCAATCTGAGACCGAAACCGAATTTCTGCTAAAATTAGCCGAACACAATTCATTTGTTAAGGGCGTAGTAGGTTGGGTAGATTTATCTTCCAATGACCTTTCAGAACGGCTCGATTTTTATTCAAATAATCTACTCTTCAAAGGAGTAAGACATATCCTTCAAGCAGAAAAAAAAGGTTTTATGTTACAAGATTCCTTTTTGAAAGGTATTGCTCAACTAAAGGATTTTAATTTAACTTATGACATTTTAATATATCCTCATCAGCTGCAAGAAGCTACGACTTTGGTTGAAAAGAATCCGGAACAAGCTTTTGTTTTAGATCATTTAGCAAAGCCATACATTAAAAATAAAAAAATTGAACGATGGGCGTCTGACATCAAACAATTGGCCAAAAATAAAAATGTTTATTGTAAGGTCTCTGGGATTATTACTGAGGCTGATTGGAACCACTGGCAAGCTAAAGATTTTGATAAATACCTGTCGGTTGCTCTCGAGGCATTTGGCTCGGACCGATTAATGTTTGGTTCGGATTGGCCCGTTTGTTTATTGGCCGGAAGCTATCAACATGTGGTAAAGATCATTGATCTATTTATTGAGGAATTAAGTCCAGACAAACAAAATAAAATTATGGGAGAAAATGCAATCAATTTTTATAAGCTATAAAAAATGGATTTAAGTCTTCAAGATAAAATAATCATCGTAACTGGTGGATCAAAAGGAATCGGTCACGCCATAACTAATTTGTTAGCAGAAGAAAAGGCCATCCCATTTATTGTAAGTCGGGATGAAAAGACCATCCTAGAAACGATTGAAAAAATTGAAAAAAAAGGGGGCAGATGTTCTTATTCACTAGCTGAATTAACAGATCCCCAACAAGGAAAACAGGCTGTGGAGAAGGCCATTTCTGAATTTGGCACTGTTCATGGCCTGGTAAATAACGCCGGAGTCAATGACGGCGTAGGCCTTGAAAATGGTGATACAGAGCAATTTGTCAATTCTTTAAATAAAAACCTCGTTCATTATTATGTCATGGCACAGGCTTGCTTGCCATATCTTAAAGAAAATCATGGTTCTATAGTCAATATCGGTTCAAAGGTTTCTCTTACTGGCCAAGGGGGAACATCAGCCTATGCTGCTGCCTGTGGTGGAAGAAATGCCCTAACTCGTGAATGGGCAGTTGAATTACTCCCTCATTCAATACGAGTCAATGCTGTTATTGTGGCCGAGAGTTATACTCCACTTTACGAAAAATGGATTAATACCTTCCCAAATCCAAAAGAAAAATTAAATCAAATCGAATCTAAAATTCCTCTAGAAAAAAGAATGACCACACCAGAAGAAATTGCCAATACGGTAGCTTTCTTACTTTCAGAAAAATCCAGTCATACTACCGGACAATTACTTTATGTAGATGGTGGTTATGTTCATTTAGATAGATCACTAATTAAACAATAATGAAAAAAACTGTTGTATCAAAACAAGTCTTACTGCCCTTTATTCTTATTACCTCACTATTTGCCCTATGGGGTTTTGCTAATGCAGTTACCGATCCTATGGTTCAGGCTTTCAAAAAGGTACTAGAATTATCAAATTCTCAGGCTGCTTGGGTACAAATGGCTTTTTACGGGGGTTATTTTTGTATGGCCCTACCTGCAGCGCTGTTTGTTAGGAAATACTCATACAAAGTAGGAGTGCTAATTGGTTTAGCACTTTATGCTAGCGGTGCTTTACTTTTCTATCCTGCTGCTATCACAGAGCAGTTTTGGTTTTTCTGTTTCGGATTATATATATTAACTTTTGGACTAGCTTTTTTGGAAACAACTGCCAATCCATATATTTTGGCTATGGGTGATAAGGCCACAGCTACTCAGCGTCTAAACCTTGCTCAAGCCTTTAATCCATTAGGACTTATTCTTGGGCTTTTGGTAGCCCAACAATTTGTGTTAAAAAAATTACAGTCTGATAATATTTCCGATTTCAGCACCCTGGATAGTGCGAAAAAAATAATGATTAGAACTGCTGATTTAATGGTTATTAGGGATCCCTATGTCATTTTGGGATTAGTTGTAATAGGTGTATTTATATTAATTGCAGTTTCTAAAATGCCTCAGGCCAAAGACGATGGAGAAATGGCACCACTAAGTTCTACTTTTAAGAGTCTTTTTCAAAATGTAAATTATCGCAACGGAGTAATCTCACAGGTTCTTTATGTAGGAGCTCAGATTATGTGCTGGACATACATTTATCAGTACGCAGAGGCCATTAATATTTCAAGTGAAAATGCAGCTAACTATCAATTCATATGTTTTATTGTTTTCTTGATCGGTAGGGCCATTGGCACCTATCTGCTTAGATATATCAATTCGGGAAAACTTCTTTTACAATTTGCTATAATGGCAGGAGTTTGTGTTTTGGGAACAGTTTTAATTGAAGGAATTTTCGGGCTTTATGCTTTGGTAGGTATATCTTTTTTTATGTCACTAATGTTTCCCACCATTTATGGAATTGCACTAGAGGAATTAGACGAAAAAGAATCTAAAATAGGCGCTGCAGGCTTGGTTATGGCTATTGTAGGGGGTGCACTAATGCCAAAGCTCCAGGGAATGGTCATTGATCTTGGGGGAAGCGGTGTCAATGATATTAGAATCATTGGTGTCTCTGAAGTTAATTTTTCTTTCCTGTTGCCTTTGCTGTGTTTTGTATTCATAGGATATTATGGGTGGAGGGTAGCAAATCAATCATGATATGAAAAGATATTGTTTAGCTTTAGACTTGGTCAACGACCCTGCTATGATTAGTCAATACATTGAACACCACAAGGCGGTTTGGCCGGAAATTACAGATAGTATTAAGAAGAGTGGAATCATAGATATGCAAATTTTCAATGTTGCTGATCGACTTTTTATGGTTATAGAAGTTGAAGAGGGTTTCAGCTTTGAAAAGAAAAACAAAATGGATAATCAGAATCCTTATGTCATCAAATGGGAAGAATTGATGTCTACTTATCAAAAAACATTACCTAACGCTTTGCCAGGAGAAAAGTGGATTTTGATGGAAAAAGTTTTTGATCTCAATAGCAAATAGAAAATGATTCGTCTTTTTGGTATTTTTTTGTCTGCCCTTTTGATCGTTTGTAATTCGGCACCTACGAAATCATTAGAGGAAGATTTACCCAACATTTTATTTTTATTCGCAGATGACTATACATATGATGCTATACATGCTTTGGGTAATATTATCATTGAAACACCTAATTTGGATCGACTAGTTCGCAATGGTACTCATTTTACTAATGCCTTTAATATGGGTGGATGGAATGGAGCTGTTTGTGTGGCTTCAAGATCTATGATCATCACCGGTAAAACCATTTGGGATGCGAAATCAATCAGTGATCAATGGAGTAAAAAAGAAAACTTAGAAGCTGCTCAACAAAGCTGGGGTAAGCTATTGGAACAAAAGGGCTACCAAACCTATATAACTGGTAAATGGCATGTGTCAATTAATCCTAATGAAGTTTTTCAAACGGTTAGAAATGTTAGACCTGGCATGCCAAGAGATTTCTTTAAAAAAGAAAATCGAAAGGGCTATGATCGACCGAAGGAGGGACAAGCAGATCTTTGGAGGGCTTCCGATTCTCTCAATGGCGGGTTTTGGGAAGGAGGAAAACATTGGAGTGAGGTAATTAAAGACGATGCTTTAGATTTTTTAAAACAGGCAGATAATGAAGAGGCTCCTTTTTTCATGTATTTAGCTTTCAATGCGCCCCATGATCCACGCCAGTCTCCTCAATCTTTTTTGGATCGTTATCCACTCAACAGTATACCGTTGCCCGAAAGTTGGCTTTCTGAATACCCATTTAAAGATGCTATAGGGAATCCAAAAACTTTGAGAGATGAAGCATTAGCTCCATTTCCAAGAACTCCCTATGCTATCAAAACTCACATTAAAGAATACTATGCCATTATTTCCCATCTAGATGAACAAATAGGAGAAATTTTAGATTCATTGGAAGCATCAGGCAAGGCAGATAATACATATATTTTTTTCACGAGTGATCATGGGTTGTCTGTTGGCAAACACGGCCTTTTAGGTAAACAAAGTATGTTTGATCACAGTATTAGGGTTCCTTTGATTATGACTGGACCAGCCATCCCCCGGGGTAAAAGTATTGATCATGAAATTTATTTACAAGATATCATGGCCACGACATTAGAGTTAGGAGATGTATCCACACCTGATTCAATTGACTTCAAAAGCTTTCTGAATTTAGCTAAAGGAAAAGATAAAAAACCACTCTACCCCGAGGGAATTTATGGAGCTTACATGAATTATCAGCGTATGATAAGGAAAGACAACTTTAAACTTTTAGTTTACCCAAAGATAAATAAAGTCCTATTATTTGATTTAAAAAATGACCCTCATGAAATGAATGATCTGTCTAACAACCAAGGATATTTTGAAAGAACTAAAAGCATGTTCAAAGACTTAATTAATCTTCAGATTAAAATGAAAGACACTCTTAATCTTTCACACATTTCACTATAGATCTAAATATGTAAAATTCCCTAAAATCGGTATATTTGGATTTTAATTTGAAAAAAACAAAAACATACTGATGCTCAGACCCTTAACAAGTATAATACTTTTTTTTGTTAGTTTTTTAATTTTTGGAAACTCAACACCAGCACCAGTGGTTTCTCTGCATATTGATGCTAATAATTTAGAATCTTATAATGAAAATTTAAACCCTACTACAATTTTTGATCTAAGTGGTAGTGAAAATCATTTAAAATTTAATGGGGGTGTCATATTTGTTAGTGACCCAAATGAATTCAATTACTTTGAATTCGATGGTGCCAGCGATTATTTATCTCTTGTTGACACCAACAATAACTTTAATAACGATCCAAATGTTGACGGTAACTACACAATTCACATGAAAGTGAAAATTCCTTATGATTCCCAGTTTGGAAATATGATTTCATTAGGAAGAGCTGGGACTACATTTAACGGAGAATTTATTTTTTACAATACATCTGATGGAAAAATTGGTTTTTGGGATTATTACACCTCCAATGGTGGTATGGGATTTAGAGATAGTAATGAAAATGTAAGATCAAATTCTTCTATAATAGATGATAGTTGGAAAAATATAACTTTTGTTAAATCAGGAATAACTGGAAAGTATTTTATTGATGGGGAGCTTGACAGAACTGTTACAGGAGATAACAATATCACCTATACAAATTCTAAATATCTATATGTAGGTGGTGATGTCAGGGATAGTAACGATTGGTTTAAAGGAAAAATATCTCTTATAAAGATATTTAACGATGCTTTAAGTGAAAATCAGGTATCTTCTTTATCTTCAATGGTAACCCCCACAAACTACTTAAACTTTAATGGAGGTAATATTTCGGTTCCAAATAATTCAATAGTAGATCTAGGAGATAATGACGATTTTACATTAGAGGCATGGATAAAAATTATTGAAAGTCCCGATTCAGGATCTTCAGATGGAAACCACTCCTCAGCGAACAGAAACTATATTTTTGAAAGAAAAAATGACTGGAGTTTTTATACCGTTAATATCAATGGCCAAGTTTTTTTATCTGGAAGGTTAAGACTTGACTACTCCGGTCAGTGGCCCGGTATCCAAACAACAGAGCCGCTTGAAACGAACCGTTGGTATCATGTTGCTTTTACAAATCAACTTGATGGTTCATCTGGAGTTCAAAAACTGATTATTGACGGAGAAGAGAAAAAAACAAATAATTACACTAAAACTACCGGTGCAGGACTTACCAATACTTCAAATAAAATAGGTATTGGGGCAAGTCTTTGGAATGAAACTCCAAGTAATCAATTCAAAGGAAATATTGCTGATCCTCGGATTTGGAAAACAGCTAGGAGTGCTCAGGAGATTCAATCTTCGATGACATCAACCATCGAACCAAATGAGAATTTATTACTCAATTACAAGCTAGATGAAGGTAGTGGATCGTCAATTGTAAAAAACAACTCTACGTCAGAGCTGGATGGATCATTGATTGGAGTTGAGGGAAGTGAATACACTTGGGGTACTACCTCATTAAATTCTCAGGGTAATCTACTTTTTCACTATGATTTTTCAGATACTAATACTTTCAACCAAAATACCATGACAATATCAGATTTATCTGGAAATAATAATCATGGAGTTGTGGTCGACAACTCCCGTGTATTTTATGAACCTGGAGAAAATGCCTTCGATTTCGGTGATGGTTCTGGGATTGGAATTGATAATTTAAACTATATCACAGGAGACTCTGACCAATTAGAAAATTTCACAATTCAGGCTAAAATAAAAGCACAGCTCGAAGGGGGCACCAGACAAAGAATAATCCTCTCGTTTGACAGGAGTGCGGTTTTCAGATTCGGAATTGGTAACGATGATAACTCAACCAAATCCGCTGCTGCAGGTAAACTTGCGCTTTCGTTTACTAATTCTGATGGCACATATGATAAATATGACACTGGATTCACTGGGGATTTAAGGGATAATCAATGGCATGATGTTATGATACGATTTGAGGCTAATAAACCTTATGGTCTTAATTATTATGTTGACGGTGTGCTCACCTATTCGGACCCTACTGCTTATGCTCCCATAGGTAACCAACCTACATCTGAAACCCCCAGATATGGAATTGTTGGTAATGGAAGTGAGGCAGCTAATCCTGCGTGGAGTATGAGTCCTAATGACCCTTTTAAAGGATGGATTAGAGAAATAAAAATGAGTAATTATACAGGTAGCTCTTCCCCTACTGATATTTCATTAAGTTCAACGACAGTTTTAGAAAATGTATCAAATTCATCTGTAGTTGCTACTATAGCTGCTGTAGATACTGAAATTAGCGATATTCACACTTTCTCATTGATTGATAGTAATGATTCTAGAGATGATGATAATGGAAGTTTTACTATCAGTGGAACCAGTCTTATTATTAACACCTCGCCAGATTATGAAACAAAATCAAGCTACAATATTTACATCAATGTCAATGATGGAACCTATAATTTCGCCAAAGCATTTACTGTAAGTGTCACAAATGTTAACGAAGCACCAAGTGATCTTGGTTTGATAAATAATCCTGCCATTCCAACTGATGGTTTGATTCTATTTTTGGATGCTTCAAATTCAAATTCATACCCGGGTAATGGAAATACTTGGTTCGACCTAAGTGGACAAAATGCACATGCTGAGGCAACTACTCTTCCTCCGTTTGGCCTAAATGGATCTCAGATCAAAAACTTTGATTTTGATGTCAATAGTCATGGATTCAACAGTTTAGATTTAAGTCAAGAATACAGAGACCTGATCGTTATTAAAAAATTAGAGAATGGAGGAGGCATAAAATCCGTCTTTGGTCATTATGACTTTCAAGATGATTCCTTTAGAATTAATCAAGGTCAATTAAAGTTAACATCTTCGATTGATACTAATGATTGGCAACATGGCTCGACCTCAGATGTATTTGTTAATGGATCATTTATAACACAAAATACCAATGTATTAGATCAGTGGGTATTTGTTAGAACCTATCGTTCAAACAATGTCGGTTTTGGCAATAGTTTTAGATATGAAATTTCAAAAGGACACGGTGGTGGTGGGAGATCTTACAGAGGAAAAATAAATTTGATATTGGCATATGACAGAAAACTAACCAATCAAGAGGTTCAAGACATATATCAAAGTTTGTCTCCAAGATTAAGTGGAAATGAGGTGCCTATTAATATTTCTAATTCACTCTCCCAAACATCAATTGACGAGGGAGTTTCAATTGAAACAAACGTGGGTATTTTAACTGCGACAGACTCAGACTCAACCAATCTAACTTTCAGTCTGGTTAGTGGAAATGGGACCAATGATCAACATAATTCACTATTTACTGTGTCTGGCACACAACTATTGGTAGCTGGAGATATTGATTACGAAAATAACCCAACTTTGTATATCAATCTTCAAGTATCCGATGGTGAGAATACGCTAATTAAACCAATTATCATTAATGTTAATGATAAAACTCCCCCAAGCCTGAATTTATCACATAATTTTAATAATGAAATAGTAAAAAATACTGACACTGTAACGATTACTGCCAATTTTTCTGAGGCTTTGATATCGACGCCTACATTTTCCATCACCGGAATAGCGACAAATGTTCTCATGACAGCTACAAATTCTCCTACCCAATGGATCTACAATTGGTATGTCTCAAGTTCTGATGAAAAAGAAGTTACAGTTTTAGCAAGTGGAACAGACTTAGCCGGTAATCAATACACAGGAAATGAGAGTATTACATTTAAAATCGATAATACTGCTCCAACTGTTATTTTTTCTGACACTGATGAAAATGATATGATTTCTTCATCAGACATTGTTACCATAACTGCAAACTTGTCTGAGCCAATCTCGGGTACACCAATTATAAATATAACTGGAATCGATTTGAATCAACCTATGGTTCAAACCAGCTCTAACACAATATGGACATATTCTTTACAAGTGACATCTACTTCAGTAAGTGTTGTTACTGTTAATGTGTCGGTTACTGATATAGCAGGAAATAGGTTATCAAATCAAAATCCTATAAGCTTTGTAATCGATAATGAACCTCCTATAATTATTTTAAGTGACAATGATGATGGAGATGGAGTTTTGATAAAAGGCCAATCACTTGATTTTTATATTACAACAAATGAAGAGTTATTAAATCCTCCAACTTTACATGAAAAAAGTATAAGATATTATAATTCCAATGGGAATGAATTTTCAAACGAAACTGATGAAGATCTTGTAATTGCTGATTTAACAGATCGTTTTTACAGATCATATAGTATTGTTAACACTGAAAGTTTAGTTTCAGGAGCAGTAACATTCACTATTCAGGCTACTGATAAACAAGGAAACACATCAACAACAACAAAAGTATATCAGATACACGGGCTAGAAATTGAGGCTCAATTATCTCATTCAGCTAACAGTAATTTAATTAACAGTAATCAAAATTTAACAATAACTGCAAATTTTAATCAATCTGTTGATATAGCATCAGTAAATATTGTAAAAAATAATATTACCCTTCTATCTAATCAGCTTATGACCGTAACTAGCTCATCTGAATCAAAAACATGGACATATGATTTAGATCTGTCCGAATTAGATGGGAGTATATCCATTACAGTTTCATCAGTAGGTATTTATGGCAATCAATATAGTGGTTCAACAAGTATTTCTTTAATGGTTGACAATGTGATACCAGAGGTCATTTCTATTTCTCATGACTTACCACCTCATAGGTTAAATACAGCAAATGATTCAGATCTAATCACTGCCTATGTTGAATTTACTAAGCCAATGAATCAGCCTAAAATTTCAATTACTGGTTTAGTTACAGATACAAACCTCATTCTCACTCAAAAAACAAATAGTATATCTGGTACTTTTTGGAAATACTCGTTTAATGGAAGCGGCTTTGATAATTCAACAATAATTTCAGTTTCTGGGGATGATTTTCCTGGAAACAGCTATCAAGGAAATGATATGTTGGAAATAAAAAAAGATATTACCCCAGCTAAACTTGATAAACTTGAATTATCTGGACCAAACACATTACATCTTGAGTTTAGTGAGCCTGTTTTTTCTCAATCATCATCAATTACCATTGATCTAACAGCAAACTTTTTTGAAGCCTTCATATCAACAATAACTAGCTCTTCAACTGAGAATTTAAATATACTATCGTATGATATATCTAGTACACTTTTATACCCAAGTCTTGATGTTAGTAATACCAGTATGTTAAACCGTTTATCATCTAATCCTTCTTCAACTTTATCTCCTAAAATTATAAATCTGAAACCCGTCAAAATCACCTTAAATAACACTAGTGATGAGGTGTTTCTTGATTTTGATGGTATTAATAAATTATCTGGTAAACTTACGATTCAGTTAGTTTCCCCAATATTTGACAACGTTGGTAATATAACAACCCTTCTTGAAAACAATGTTATTGAAATTGTTAATGATTCAGACTCAGACGGAGTCATGGATTCAATTGATCAATGTCCTGACACTCCTAGAGGAGATCAGGTTGATAATAAAGGATGTACTCTTATAAATGATGATACAGATGGAGAT
This sequence comes from uncultured Flavobacteriaceae bacterium, assembly GCA_913020295.1. Taxonomy (GTDB): domain Bacteria; phylum Bacteroidota; class Bacteroidia; order Flavobacteriales; family Flavobacteriaceae; genus UBA8316. The sequence continues at coordinate 119,431 of CAJWAA010000002.1, forward strand.
GGTCTTCCTGATAGGATTGATCCTGATGATGATAATGATGGTATACCCGATATAAAAGAAATAGAATATGGAAGTAATCCATTAATAAAGGATTCTGATTTTGATGGTTTAGATGATCTTGAAGAAATTAATTTAGGAACAAAACCAAATAACTCAGATACCGATGGAGATTCATATAATGATCTAGATGATGAATTCCCACTGGATCCAAGGGAGAATAGCGATAATGATAAAGACGGAATTGGAGATAATGCAGATGTTGATGATGACAATGACGGTTTATCTGACAAAGAGGAAAAGATCTATGGAATTGATCCACTAAATCAAGATACTGATTCAGATGGACTCACTGATAGTCAAGAAATTATTCTTAGAACTGATCCCAATGATCCAGATACAGACGATGATGGTATTTTAGATGGTGCTGACTCAAATCCATTCTCTCCCTTTAAAGTAGCTGACTTTGATAGAGATGGACTTCCTGATGATATTGATCCAGATGATGATAACGATAATGTACGAGATACTTATGAGTATGCAATTGGCACTGACCCTTTCAACCCAGATACTGATGGTGATGGACTAAATGATGGCAGTGAACTACAAAGAAAAACAGATCCAAAAAATCCTGACACTGATGGTGATGGATATGTTGATCCTATTGATCACTTCCCCATAGATCCATTTGAATATATAGATTCTGATAGAGATGGTTTAGGAGATGTTTATGATCAAGATGACGATAATGACGGGGTTTCAGATATTGAAGAACTCTCTAGAAGAACTGATCCTAAAAATGCAGATAGTGATGGCGATGGACTTACCGATTTTGAGGAAGTTGTGCTAGGCACAGATCCAAGAAGATCTGATACGGATAAAGATGGTCTTTCTGATAATCAAGAGAATGATATTGGTACTGATCCTCTTAACCCTGACAGTGATGGAGATGGTGTTGTTGATGGTGATGATAAACTTCCCAACAATGCTGATGAAGATTTTGATAGTGATGAGGATGGAATTGGTGATAATAAAGACCCCGACGATGATAATGATGGTTCACTTGATGCTGAGGAACTATTAAACGGAACGGATCCTTTAAACCCCGATACGGATGGAGATGGATCCAATGACGGGGAGGAAGTCAAACGAGAGACAGATCCATTAAATCCTGATACTGATGGTGATGGTATTTTAGATGGGGAGGATGACTTCCCATTAGATCCAAACAGAGCTGATGATGCTGATGGAGACGGTATCCCTGACGATGAAGATACAGATGACGACAATGATGGTTTACTAGATACACTAGAAGCTACCTTGGGAACAAATCCTGAAAAGCCAGATACAGACGATGACGGACTGAGCGATTATGACGAAGTTGAATTAGACACAGATCCGCTTAACCCAGATACTGATGGCGATGTACTAACTGACAATGAGGAGATTGAAAATAAGACTAATCCATTGAGTCCAGATTCAGACCAAGATGGACTTACAGATGGAATGGAAATATTAAATAAAACCGATCCAAATAATCCAGATACGGATGGAGATGGAATAAAGGACGGATTAGATCAACTTCCTCTTAACGCTCAAGAAAGTAGAGATCATGATGGTGATGGAATCGGTGATGAAAAAGATGATGATGATGATAATGATGGGGTTTCTGACCAGGATGAGGAAAAAATAGGAACTAACCCATTTAACCCTGACAGTGATGAGGACGGTTTAAGTGATGGTCAGGAGGTCAATAGAAGAACTAATCCACTTAAAAAAGATACTGATGGTGATGGTGTTATTGATACAGATGATAACTTTCCATTGGATGACAAGGAATCAATAGATACGGACAGAGATGGTATAGGTAATAATTCAGACTCAGATGATGATAATGACAATATTACAGATGATAAGGAGATTGAGTTGGGTACGGATCCATTAAAATCAGATAGTGACTCCGATGGATTAAAAGATGGTGATGAGATTGAGGCACAAACAGATCCTCTTAACCCTGATAGTGATGGTGATGGTTCTCCTGATGGAAGTGATGACTTCCCACTGGATCCAAATATTTCTGTTGATAGTGATAGAGATGGCGTTTCTGATCAAAAAGAAAAAGAGATCAGAACCAACCCTGAGAACCCAGATACAGATGGAGATGGATCCAATGACGGGGAGGAGTTAGCTCGAGGAACGAATCCAAGAGATATTGACAGTGATGATGATGGCATTATTGATAGTGATGATGATCTTCCTTTAGACCCAAATGAATCAGTAGACACCGACAAAGATGGAATAGGAGATAATTCAGATACAGACGATGATGGAGATGGAATTGAGGATGAAATTGAAATATCTGAGGGTACAGATCCAAAAATGAAAGATAGTGACGGAGATGGAATTGAAGACTTTGATGAAAAAAATCTTGGTACTGATCCGTTAAATTCAGATACTGATAATGATGGAATAGTTGACGGAGAAGAGCTTGAGATTAAAACTGATCCTTCAAATCCAGACACTGACGAAGATGGAACCATAGACGGTGAAGATCAGCTTCCACTTGATGCAGAGGGTAGTAACGATAATGATGGAGATGGAATTAAGGACGAGCAAGATCCTGATGATGATAATGATGGACTAACAGATAATCAAGAGGCTTCTCAAAATACTGATCCTTTAAATCCAGATTCTGATGGAGACGGGGTATCTGACGGGGATGAAATTAAATTAAATTCTAATCCAAATAATATTGATACTGATGGTGACGGTTTGAATGACGGAGTTGAGGTATCGATGTCGACCGATCCTACAAGTAGGGACTCTGATGGAGATGGAATATCAGATTCAGAAGACTCTTTTCCACTAGACCCATATGAAAGCGTAGATACTGATGGAGATGGTATTGGAGATGACGATGATTTGGATGATGATAACGATGGACTATCAGATAGTACTGAGACAAAATATGGAACAAACCCTTTAGTTGATGATTCTGACAAGGATGGTTCCACCGATGGAGAGGAAATTAGACTTAATACTGATCCTTTAAATAATGATTCCGATGGTGATCAAACACTTGATGGTGAGGATGATTTCCCATTAAATCCTGATGAAAGCACTGACTCTGACTATGATGGTATTGGAAATAATACAGACACTGATGATGATAATGATGGAGTCTTGGACATTATAGATAATTTCCCAACAGATGCATCCGAAGTAAATGATATAGATGGTGATGGAGTTGGAAACAATTCAGATATTGATGATGACAATGATGGTGTTAGTGATTTTACTGAAATGCAATTTTTGGCAATTATGCAACCAGTGGACATATCTTTTCTACCTTCTATTAGATCATCAAACTCTGATACCATTAACGATGGTGCTCAAAATAGAAGAAGAGCTTATAATCCATTTAGAGGTGTTGGGAAATGGAAGATTCGTAAAAGTATCTCTGGTGGGGCTGACGCTCACCTATTCACAATTAAAAATGGTGAACCTGGATCAAAAAAAGAAGACTTTGAAAACTATAGTCAAAGGTCAAAAGTGTTTAGAAATCGAATTTATGGGGATGACGAAGGTGAGGAGGAGGAAACAGATGAGGGAGGAACATTAGCCTTTATAAATCCACCTGATCCAAACAACCCTCAAGATCATAATAAAGATGGAATTTATGAAGTAGTTGTAGGCTACGTTAATACTGAGATGGGATCAACTGAAGTACCAATTCCAGATGTTCCTTTAAATATATCTTTTACTGATTCAACAAATTTAGATGTAGCAAACTTAAAAACTAATCCTACCAAGCTTGAAGAAGTTGATTCAGACCTTATTCAGTCAGATACAGATGCAGATGGAATTGTAAATTCTATTGACGATGATGATGATGGAGATGGTATCGATAGTAGATATGAAGCAACTATGTCAAATCCTTTTTCTGCAAGAGGGACTAGATCTAGAAGTGATGACTTTGACGGAGACGGTATAGTAGATTCGTTGGATCCAGATGATGAAAATGATGGGATTTTTACTCAATACGAGAATCCAGATCCAAATGGAGATAGAAATTCAAGCGATGCAATTGATACAGACAATGACGGTCTGCCTGATTTTATGGATGATGATGATGATGGTGATGGAATTCTAACGGTTCTTGAGGGATCGGATATTAATTCAGATGGAAATCCGAATGATTCAGTGGATTCCGACCTTGACGGTATTTATGATTATATAGACTATGATGATGATAATGATGGTGTACCAACATCACTTGAATTAGGGGATGACAAATCTTACAAGGATTCTGATTACGACGGGATACCAGACTATTTGGATACTGACGATGATAATGACGGTATCCTAACTAGTTTGGAGATAGATATTGAGGCTGAAGATTTTCAATCTAGACTTATTGATTTAGATAATGATGGAAAACCCAATTATCTTGATACAGATGATGATGGAGATGGCATACAGTCTATTGATGAGGATCGTAATTTAAATGGTAACCCTGCTGATGATGATCTTGACGGGGACGGTTTGATTGATGCCTATGACTCAATAAATTCTGATTGTGATCAAGACGGGGTTATGGATGAGCGAGATGCTGAAAATTGTAATCCTTATAATGATAGTGATGGAGATGGGTTCTCCAATCTTGATGAAATTAGTTGTGGCGTAAATCCTAATGACTCCTTTAGTGTTTGCCAGGATTTTGCTTCAATTGGTCTTAAGATTACCGATTTTTTCTCACCCAATGGAGACGGTATAAATGATCAATGGGCAGATGAGTCCTTTTTGAGATATCCGGACAATGAAGTGTGGATTTATAATAGATCTGGACAATTGATCTTCAACCAAACAAACTATCAAAATAATTGGAATGGACAATTTAACAATGAGGACCTTCCCGAGGGTAGTTATTATTATTTAATTGATTTCAATAGGAATGGTAACCCTGATTATGAGGGTATTATCTATTTAGCTAGATAATAAATGATTTTACGTTTTCTATTTTTAATATTACCAGCTGTAATCTTTTGCCAACAAGATGGTTACCTCTCGCTATATAACTTTAATATGAACTTAATCAATCCTGCGTTCGCAGGGTCTGACGGAAGTCATGTTTTATCGCTTATATCAAGAAATCAATGGAATACTATTGATGATAGCCCAAAAACAACAGGACTATCTTATTCTCTATCAACCAAAAAAAATGTTGGGTTAGGAGTTTCAATTATTACTGACAGAATTTTTATCGAAAATCAAACCATGATAACCATTGATTTTTCTTATAAACTCACTTTGAATAACGATGGTGCAGTTTTTTTTGGAATAAAGGGTGGTGGAAATTCATACAGTGCTGATCCAACTCCTTTATCAGGTTTTTCAGAAACTCCTGATCCCGCTCAAAAATCCTTAAGTAGATTTAATCCCAACATGGGTGTTGGTATTTTGTTTAGGATGGGAAAGTTTTGGTTCTCCGGTTCAATGCCCAGATTATTTAATTCAAAAAGAGATGATGATATTGTAATTCAGTCAAGGGATAGAATCCATGTTTACCTTGCTGGTGGAGCAGCGTTTAACATCAATGAAGATTTTGCTGTTAGACCCAACCTAATCTACAGGAAAGGAAAAGGACTTCCAAATTCAATTGACTTTGCCAGTTGGGTTTCTTATCTCAACAAATTTGATCTTGGAATTTCTTTTAAATCAGGTTCTGTTTTTTCATTTCTTGCTTCTGTTGGTTTGGGTGAAAACGTATCAATAGCTTATGCCTACGATACGTATAGAAATCCAACACTTTCAGGTCTTAACTTGAGTGGACATGAACTAGCAATACGTTTTAACCTAGGGGAGAGTGCACCTGACGACTCCAATATCAAAGAAAGTGTTGAGGAATAATATTTTGTTTTTATATTTTTACAAATATCAGTTAGTGAAAAAAAGCTATTTTTTAAAATAAAAATGTTATTTATTAATAAGTAAGAAATTGATTTAATGAATGAAATCATAAATTATTTTGAAAATATTCCTTCTTTACATCGGAGTTTATTGATTGTAGGGGGTATAAGTTTCTTTTGGTTTTTGGAAGGACTTTTTCCTTTGGTAAAATTCAATTATAAAAAATTGCGTCATGCCATTCCAAATTTATTTTTCACACTTACAACCATTCTTATAAACTTGTCAATGGCTTTTTTACTTTTGAGTACGTCCGACTGGAGTGCTAACAATAATTTTGGATTATTACAATGGATTGCTGGTTTACCCCTTTGGGCTGAAGTTATTTTAGGTGTTTTACTGCTAGATTTAGTCGGCGCATATTTGCCCCACTACACTGAACATCAAATCAAACCTTTATGGATGATACATCTGGTTCACCACAGTGACCCCAATGTAGACACAACTACAGCAAATAGGCACCACCCCCTTGAAAGTATTGTCAGATTTTTCTTTACACTGTTTGGTGTTTTTATTTTAGGCGCTTCTATTGGTATAATTATGCTATATCAGGCTTTGTCGATTTTATCTACCCAGTTCAATCATGCTAATATCAGCTTACCAAAAAAGCTTGATCGATGGATCAGTTATTTTTTAGTTTCACCTGACATGCATAAAATACATCACCACTACCGTTTGCCTTACACTGATACCAACTATGGAAATATCTTCTCTGTTTGGGATAGGCTTTTTGGAACTTTTAGATATTTTGATCGTGAGAAAATAGTCTACGGGGTAGATGTTTTTCCTGATGCAATAAAAAACACCCAAATAAGTAGTCTCCTAAAACAGCCTTTCGAAAAATATCAAAGGCCTACCATGGATCAATTAGACTAAATCAATTTCTGCAAAACTTCAATCATTTGGGCAATGGGATGTTTCACTTGTGCTCCAGTCATCATATTTTTTAATACAAAATTTCCTTTTTGCATTTCATCTGAACCCAAGATCACAACATAAGGGATGGATCGTTGGTTGGCATAGTTCAGCTGTTTTTTTAGTTTGGCGGGCTTTGGATAAAATTCACATGGAAATTGGAGATCCCTAAGTTTTGTCAACTTGTCAAAACAAAAACCAGCCGAATCATCCCCAAAATTCAAAAATAATAGCCGAGTCTTATGATCAAGTGTATTGGGAAATAAATTTAATTCCTCCAAAATCAAAAAGATACGATCAAATCCAAATGAGATACCAAAACCACTAATATTTTTTAGTCCAAACAAATCTGTTAGATTATCATATCGCCCTCCTCCACCTATAGAACCCATTTTAACCCCCAAAGGTGGCAGTGCTTCCAAGATCAAGCCAGTGTAGTAATTCAACCCTCTCGCCAATGCAACATCAAATGTCAAAGAAATAGTTTTTAGACTATGGTGGTCCAATTGATCGCAGATAAATTTTAACTCCTTAATCCCTTCTTGAGCAATTTCTATATCATGAAGGGCTTGAGTGACAAATGATAATTGCGTTTGAAAATCATCCTTTAGAGAAAGAAAAGGTCGCAAACGCTCAGTGGCATCAGAAGAAAACCCTTTAGACTGGAGTTCATTGATCACTCCTTTTTCACCAATTTTGCTCAGCTTGTCCAATGCTACTGTAAAATTAATCAATTGAGATTCTCCTCCAATAAACTGGGCGATACCCGCAAGAATTTTGCGGTGATTTAGATGAATTTTAACCCCTTTTAGCCCAAGCTGAGAGAAAACCCAGTCATAGAGCAGTACCCCTTCTACCTCTTGCCAAAGCGAACGCTCACCTACTACATCAGCGTCACATTGTAAAAACTCTTGAAACCTAGCATGCTGAGGACGATCGGCTCGCCAGACTGTTTGCATTTGATATCGTCGAAAAGGAAATACTATGTCATTTTGATTTTGAGCCACATAGCGAGCAAAAGGAACAGTTAGGTCATAACGAAGAGCTTTTTGGGAGAGTGAATCGGAAAACTTTACCAACTCCCCATTTTTTAATGCCTCTAAATCAGCATTTTTTACTTTTTCTCCCGAATTCAAAATTTTAAAGATCAAGCGGTCTCCCTCCTCACCGTACTTGCCCAATAAAGTTTCAGACCGCTCAAAGGAAGGCGTCTCTATGGGTTGAAATCCGAAGTTTTCGAAAGCATCTATGAGCTTGGCTTTCAAATAATTTCTCTTTGAAAGAATCACAGGAGAAAAATCTCGTGTCCCTTTGGGTATAGATGGTTTTACAATCGACATATAGATTGGTTCTAGAGCAAAGATCAAACAATTCTTATTATTTTGAAAGAAAACTTTTTAGGTCCTCATATGTTTTTCCGTCAGTGACCATAGCTCCATTCCTCATCAAATTGAATTTTTCCCCTTTTGAGGTCTCTTTGAGCGAACGACATGACTGAAAAATAGTAACCTGGGGGTCTAATAAATGTTTTGTCAACCATTTCATATAACCCTTTTGCATCAGTGATGGACAATTCTTCTCTACCCGAATCAAGATCAAATTAATTTGAACACCCTCGCATTTGAATAAAAACAAATGATGGTCACTTCTGTTTTCGAGATAAGTTATTTTATCAAGAGATTGATCCCATATAATATCACTAAATAGATCCAATAGTTCATCAGTAAGATTATGATCTAAGGTTTTTATTTGATCCCATTGCTTTTTATCGATGGATTGGGTAGCCAAAAAAAAGGCAAACTCCTAATGAAGACTTTCAAATTGTTCCTTTGACAAGCGAGTATATTTCATAAAATAAGGTCAAAAAAAAACCCACAAAATGTGGGGTAGAATATTATCTCAAACTATTTTTTTTCTGGGATAACTTCAAAAGGAAGTTGAATTGAAACCTCTCTGTGTAGCCTGATTCTTGCCTGGTAACTTCCCAAACGCTTTATAGTTTTACCTGGAATGCTAATGGCATTTTTTTCAATTTCGTATCCCTTCGCATCAAACGCTTTTGCTAAATCTGGGGCTGAAACAGATCCAAATAACTTGTCACCACTTCCAACTTTGGAAGAAATTTTGATGTCCAAAGTCATAAGCTTTTCTCCCAATTTATTAGCATCTTGAATAATCTTTTTTTCTTTAAATGATTTTTGCTTTAAATTTTCTTCCAATACCTTTCTTGCAGAGGAGGTAGCTAAAATAGCTTTTCCTTGGGGAATGAGATAGTTCCGCCCATATCCGTTTTTGACTTTGACTAAATCATCTTTAAAGCCAAGATTTTCAATATTTTCTTTTAATATGATTTGCACGACTTGAAGATTTTATTTTAAGAGGTCACCCACATAAGGCATCAAAGCCAAATGACGAGCTCTTTTGATTGCTACTGAAACTTTTCGCTGATATTTCAAAGAGGTCCCTGTAAGTCTTCTGGGTAAAATTTTACCTTGTTCATTAACAAATTTAAGAAGAAAATCAGGATCCTTGTAATCGATATGTTTAATTCCGGATCTTTTAAATCTACAATACTTCTTCTTAGTATTGGTATCTATATTTAAGGGAGTTAAATATCGTATTTCCCCTTCTTTTTTATTACTTGACTGTTCATCAATTTTTGACATCTTGATCAGGCTTTAACTTTAGATTGATTTTTTCTTCTTCTTTTCTCGGCCCAATTTTGGGCATCAAGATCAAGCTTTACGGTCAGAAAACGCATCACTCGCTCGTCTCTGCGAAACGCTACCTCCAGTGGATTAATAGCCTCACCATCGCCTTCGAACTGAATAAGGTGGTAGAATCCGCTATTTTTGTTTTGAATTGTGAAAGCTAGTTTTTTGAGTCCCCAATCTTCTTTGTGAACAATTTTACACTTTTGTGATTTTAAAAGTGATTCGTACTTTTTGACTGCCTCCTCAATCTGAGACTCAGAAAGAACGGGATTTAGAATGAAGACAGTTTCATAATTACTCATATATTTTTTTTAGCAAATGCAAAAATAAGCGAATCATTATATTACACCAAAAGAATATATCTTTTTTATAGATTTTTTTTAAATTTGAGATAATTATATTGTATAATAAAGCCCCGTTATGAATCTAAAGTGCATATACATTGACTCAAACCCAGTAGATCGCCTTCACTTTCTTCAAGTTTTAAAAAATTTTCCTCAAATTACTCTAGTCGCGGAATTCTCTGACACAATTCATGCAAAAGAATACTTAAATTACAACTCTGTTGATTTTCTCATCGTTTCCTCAGACATCACTCTTTACAACTGTTTTGAATTCGTAGATCAGTTAAAAGATAGTATCGAAGTTATTTTACTAACTAAAAAACCAATGGATGGGATCAAATCATATGAAATGGGTTTTGTAGATTGTTTACTGAAGCCTGTTAAAAAAGATAGATTCAAAAACTCAATTGATCGACTAACCCTTAAAATAGAATCCCAAAAGGTTATTAATAAAAAGAAAGAGCATATAATACACTTTAAGTGTAATTTTAAGGCTGAAAAGCTAAAGGCTAACAATATTCGTTGGGTAGAAGCCATGGGGGATTATGTAAAAGTTGTAACCAATAGTAAAAATTATATGGTGCTCTCAACAATGAAATCTTTTTTGGACAAACTTCCTCAAAACCAATTCATTAGGATTCATAAATCCTATATTGTCAATCTTAAAAAAGTAATCAATTATTCCACCAATAATGTCAATACAGATGGGGAAATGCTCCCCTTAAGTCGCAAACAAAAGGGAGTTTTCAAAAAAACCTTTCTAAATTTTCAATAAGGATCAACATCAAGATTGACTTTACATGATCTGAAAACAGCTATTGACTCGAAATGGTCTAAGGTTTTTTTGATGACTTGTTTTACGCGATCCCTGGACTGTTCAACCCCAATTTTCAACAAAATTTGCATACGATATCGATTTCTCACACGAGCTATGTGAGGAAAAACAGGTCCCAAAATTTGACCATCCCATGATTGTGTTAAAAGATTAGCGATCCATTGACTTGCTTTTTTTACCGTTTCCATATCTCTGTGATTAACTACTATCCTGATCAATCTGTTATATGGAGGATAATGATATTCTTTCCTATCCTCCAATTGCTTTTTTAACATTTGATCATAGTTTCCAGTAATTACCTGTCGAATGATAGAGTGATCTGGCTGATAGGTTTGGATCAAAACTTTTCCCCTGGTTTCTTTTCTTCCTGCTCTTCCAGCCACCTGACTGAGCATTTGATAGGTTCTCTCATGAGCTCTAAAATCTGGGAAATTCATCAAATGATCCGCATTGAGAACCCCAACTAAATGAACATTTTGAAAATCCAATCCCTTGATGATCATTTGGGTACCAACCAAAATTTTTACCCTTTGTGTGGTAAAAGATTGAATTAATTTATCGAAAGCCCACTTCCCCCTGGTGGTGTCCCAATCCATCCTGGCCACCTCCACTTCTGGAAAAAGAGCAGACACATGTTCCTCTATTTGTTGAGTTCCCATGCCCTTGCTTGAGAGATTCGATAAACCACATGCATCACACTTTTTTGGTACTGAAATCTGGTATCCACAATAATGACATTTTAGTTGATCTGCATATTGATGATAGGTTAGGGTAACATCACACTGATGGCAATGAGGAATATTTCCACAATCCAAACACTCGATTAAAGGAGAATAACCACGTTGATTTTGGAAGAGTATTATTTGCTTTTCCATGGAAAGGGTTTTTTCCATCTCAAGGATTAAAGTTTGGGAAAACCCTCCCTTTACTTGCTTTTTTTTGTGAGCTAATTTTAAATCTACGGTAACAATTTCTGGTAATGACACTTTACCAAACCTTTCAAGAAGTTTTACCCAGCCATATTTACCTGAAATACAGTTAAATGTACTTTCCAAAGCGGGAGTTGCAGAACCCAACAATACTTTAGCCTGATGAATTTCGGCCAAGACAATAGCACTGTCTCTGGCATGATATCGGGGCGAGGGATCAAATTGTTTGTATGACAACTCGTGTTCCTCGTCTACAATCACTAAACCTAACCGATGAAAAGGAAGAAAAAGTGCAGAGCGAGTGCCTACGATGATTTTAGCTTTGGAATTTTTTACTTGAACATTATTCCAAACCTCCCTCCGCTCGTGAACCGAAAACTTGGAATGATAAACGGTAACCTCCTCACCAAAAGACCCTTGTAATCGCTTTACTATTTGGGGAGTAAGAGAAATTTCCGGTAAGAGATACAAAACCTGTTCTCCCTTAGAAATTACTCGGGCAATAATCTCCATATAAACTTCTGTTTTTCCAGAGCCTGTAACCCCCTGCAACAAGACAACAGATTTTTCTTCAAAAGCCTTAAAGATATCTTGGAATGCTTTTTGCTGTGCTTCGGATAATTTTCTTTTTTGATTTTGTTTTTTAAAATCGTAAAGTAAACGATCCTCTCTGATGGATTGTTCCTCAAAAATACCTTTACTTATGAGAGTTCTTAATACATCGGGGGTTGAACTAGTTTTATGAAGTAATTCTTTAGAGTTTTTCCATTTATGACCTTCTAGATTCTGATCAAAAATACCCATCAATAATTGTTTTTGTTTTGGAGCATTTTTTAATGAATCAAAAATCTCCTCTAAATTTTTATTATCCAAAATCAATTTGGACAAACGAACATAACGAACAAGTCTGGGTTTATATTTTTCTTTCAGTTTTTGGTGGATATCCACTAATCCTTGCGAAAACATTTCCTGTAAAAGTCCCAAAACACTTTTTTTTCCTATTATCTCAATAATTTCCTTTATACTTAAAGCTTTAACTTCTAGTGCTTCATAGATTAAAAATGCATCATCGCTGAGACTGCTTTTTTCTTGATTTGAAATTTCTTTTTTCACAACAATAGTCTCACTCTCCAAAAGAAAGGTGGAAGGAAGTGCGGCGCGAAGTATATCTCCAAGCTTACTCTGATAATAATGCGACAACCAATACCAAAATTCGAGCTGTTTGGGTGTTACGCTAGGAAATTCCTCCAAAATTAGTTCAATAAATTTTGGGGTATATCTCTGTGGAGCTTGATTATGAATTTTTACTACAACTGCAGTATACACCTTTGATTTTCCAAAAGTAACAGCAACCCTAAAACCAGGCTTTAAAAGAGCAAAATCCTCAAGAGTAACTGCATAGGTATAAGGTTTACCGAGTGCTAGCGGTAGAAGAACATCAGCGAAATACTGCATTTTTTAAAAATACAACTTTGCTCATTATCCTGAGCCTAGTTGCTTAGTGTTTTTAAGTCGATTCAATGTGGCGTTCAATTCAAAACCGAGCAGTAGCACACTCGAATTGAGCCATATATAAAATAAAAAAATCAATAATGCCCCTATAGAACCATATAGCTGGTTGTATCTGGAAAAATTCTCAATATAGAGACCAAAAAAATAAGTGGTGAGCAGAATCAATAGACAAGTCATAAAAGCTCCAGGAGAGAAAAATCGTGTCTTTTTACCCTCAATTGTTCCAAAATAGTATAAAATAGCCACAGAGATATATATTAAAATGGTGTAAAAAAATAATTGTCCTATTCTTATCCAATTGATTTCACTAGGGATCAATTCATCAAGATTACTCAAAATAAAAATTTCAAAAAACACGAATGCCATAACACCTGCTAAAAGTAATAGGGCCAATAGAATTCCAACCATTGTGGAATACAAATACTGACGAATAAAAGAACGTGACAGTTCAACATGATAGGATCCTTCAAAACTGGAAAAAATAGAGCTTACTCCATTGGCAGTGAGAAAAATAGACAATAAAAATACTGAAGAAAGAAGTCCTGCTCTCTGTTTTTGCCTAATATCATTAAAAATATCAGTAAAAAAACTTTGACTCTCCTGTGGTAATATAAGTTCTATAAAATTAAAAAGAACAGCATCAAAATTATCTATGGGGACAAAGGCAATCAAGTTTAAAATAAAAAGTAAAAAGGGAAAAAGAGCCATAAAAAAACTGAAAGAAATACTCCCTGCCCTGGAAGACAGTGCCCCTTTTACAATTCCTGAAATATACATTTCAAGGAGATCGTAAAAAGAAAAGCCAATGTATCCAGGAATTTTCAAAGCTTCTAAAAACCCAACAAGGGTTTTGATTATGGGGATTGTTTTTAATTTTTCTCTCAAAAAAAATTCCTTTTGTCAAAGATAAAACAAATCTGTTTGTGTTTGTAAATTTGTGAAATGCACACACTATTGCTAATGGTTGGAAAAACTGATGATCCCAGAATGGTTTCATTAATGGAAAATTACATTAAACGCATCAACAGATACCATCGGTTGGACATTCAAATTATCCCTGAAATAAAAAATAAGGGTAAAATGAGTGAAAAAATTCAAAAACAAAAAGAGGGAGAATTAATTCTTGAGGAATTAAAAAAAGAAGACTGGGTCATTCTTTTAGATGAGAAAGGTAAATCATTTGATTCTATCGGTTTTTCACAATACATTAATTTGAAAAGGTCCATTGCCCTAAGAAGAATGGTTTTTGTAATAGGGGGACCCTACGGTTTTTCTGAATCATTGTATGCAAGGGGACAAGAAAAAATTGCATTATCAAGTATGACATTTTCCCATCAAATGATTCGGCTTTTTTTTCTTGAACAACTTTATCGAGCCAATAGCATTTTGAAAAATGAACCTTACCATCACAAATAGTATTAATGGAACTCATCTTCGGAACCCACAACCATAATAAAGTAGAGGAAATCAATAAACTTTTACCACCCAATTTTACGGTCAAAAGTTTAACCGATTTGAATTACTACAGTGAAATTGAAGAATCAGGAAAAACATTAGAGGAAAATGCATTGATCAAAGCCAAAACGATTTTCAACACTTTTAAAAAGAATTGTTTCTCAGACGATAGTGGTTTGGAGGTATTTGCCTTGGGTGGAAAGCCAGGAGTATATTCGGCCAGATATGAAGGGAAACAAAAAAATGCAGAAGCCAATACGAATAAAATCCTTCAAGAATTGAAGGGCATCGATAATCGTCAGGCCCAATTCCGATCAGTAATTGCACTAATTTTTAATGAAACTGAATACCTTTTTGAGGGCATCATAAAAGGGGAAATATCTCATTCACCTCGAGGCCGAAACGGCTTTGGTTATGATCCAATTTTTATTCCAGAAAAACAACATGTCACTTTTGCTCAATTGACACTCTTCGAAAAAAATAAAATTAGTCATCGTTCGAAAGCATTTAAAAAATTAATCGAATTTTTAAAAAGTTAAAATTCGATTTGATTACTAAATTGTTAATTTTATTAATTCTATTGTGAAAAATTTCAATCAAAGATGATAAAAAAACTCAATTTATTTTTATTATCGATTTATGGAGTAATGGTTTTGGGTCAAGAACAAATACAATACCTAAAAGGGATTGTAGAAAATGAATCCACAGGTTTTCCTATGGAAAGCGTACACATACTCAATCTCAATATGGTCGAGGGAACAACAACTGATAAAAAGGGGAACTTTGAAATTCGAGCACATGTCAATGACACCCTCTACTTTTCTTATTTGGGATACAAATCTCTCAAAGTCGCCGTCACTCAAGACATGTTAAAGTTTGAAAATTCCAGGTTTCAAATCACACAACTGGCTTATGCGCTAGAAGAAATTATCCTGCGTCCATACCAATTGACCGGTTATTTGGATATCGATGTAAAAAATGTGCCAATCAACTCTGCTGGTCGATATAGAATTCCTGGACTTCAAGGTGCTGGATATGAGGGAGGGGACAGAAACCCAAATGCCATTGCTAAAACCTTTGCCTCTATTTTTAATCCTGCCGATTTCTTGCATAACCTTTTTGGAAAGAAGGGTGTGCAAATGCAAAAATTGAAGAAAATGAGAGAAAATGATGAGCTCAAAAATCTTTTAGCCTCAAAATTTGATCGTGAAATTATTATTCAATTGTTGAATCTTAATCGTCTTGATCTTGACGAGATTCTAAGAAACTGCAATTATTCTGATACTTTTCTTAAAGAATCTAATGACCTTCAGATATTGGAGGCCGTTAGTAGCTGTTATGAGGAATATCGTGTTCTACAATTGTAAAAAAATACCTTAACATCTAAGGATTATTTAGTTCTTTAACAAGACAAATCTCGTAAATTTTAAACACACTTTAAAAGAAGAAGCCTTATCTTTGTTGTGATTAACAGTTGTATGAAATTTAGTTCGTTAAATGCAATCTCACCGATTGACGGTAGGTATCGGGGAAAGACCAAAAGTTTATCTAAATATTTTTCCGAGGAAGCTTTGATCCAGTACAGAGTGAGAGTCGAAATTGAGTATTTTATCGCTCTGTGTCAAATTCCACTCCCGCAACTTAAACCAGTGAATCCAATTATTTATGAGGATTTACGAGGTATTTACAAACATTTTTCAGAGAAAGATGCGAAGGAAATCAAAGAAATTGAAAAAACCACCAACCACGATGTCAAAGCAGTTGAATATTTTATAAGAAAAGAATTTGATAAGCTTAATATTGGAAAATATAAGGAATTTATTCATTTTGGGTTGACCTCTCAAGACATTAATAATACTGCTATACCTTTATCAATTAAGGAAGCTTTGCACCAAATATACATCCCTCATTTGGAAGAGGTTCTTTTAGCATTATCTCTCCTCTCTAATACATGCTCCCATATTCCAATGTTGTCCAGAACACACGGTCAACCGGCATCACCAACTATACTGGGAAAGGAAATCTCCGTTTTCTCACACCGATTGGAAATACAAAAAGCCAATTTATTGCAAATACCAAATGCTGCAAAATTTGCTGGAGCTACAGGTAACTTTAATGCCCATAAAGTAGCCTACCCCGATATCGACTGGAAAAAGTTTGGTAAAAAGTTTGTCGAAGAGCAATTGAAGCTACATTACTCCTTTCCTACCACACAAATCGAACATTATGATAGTATTGCATCACTTTGTGATACCCTTAAAAGAATCAACACCATTTTTATCGATTTTAATAAAGATATTTGGACCTACATTTCAATGGATTATTTCAAACAAATCATCCATGAAAATGAGGTTGGTTCCTCTGCTATGCCCCATAAAGTCAACCCGATTGATTTTGAAAATGCAGAAGGCAATTTAGGCTTAGCTAATGCCTTACTCAATTTCTTTTCCACTAAACTGCCCATCTCAAGGTTGCAAAGAGATTTAACTGACAGTACCGTATTGAGAAATATTGGTGTTCCCTTTGGGCATATGTTAATAGCATTAAAGTCAATGCTCAATGGAATAAGAAAATTGAATGTCAACCAAACTAAAATAGATGCCGACTTGAATGAAAATTGGCCCGTAGTAGCCGAGGCTATCCAAACCATATTGAGGAGAGAAAAATTTCCCAACCCCTACGAGGTATTAAAACGATTGACTCGAACCCATGGGGTGATAAACAAAAAAGTAATTGACGAATTTATTGAAAATCTTGAAATAGACGATACTGTCAAAAAAGAGCTAAAAGAAATAAGCCCCTCCAACTATACAGGGATTGCCTGATATTCAAAATACTAAATACCTGACATTTTCAATTGATCACCTCCAGGTAGATTCATTTTGGAAATCAATTTTCCGATTTTATCCATTTCGAAATTTCCCTCAATTAATAAAACAAGAGCCTTAATATCTTTGACCTGGGGTCGTGCATCGGGAATTACACTTGAAAAGCCATTCGAAAACATCAAAAGACTTTTCAACATACCCCCTGCATCATCCTCCTTGACGTATATACTCAATTCGATCTCTAATTCTTTAACCAATACTTCCGGTACAAGACCTCTATCACCAACTTCTTTTTTT
This sequence comes from uncultured Flavobacteriaceae bacterium, assembly GCA_913020295.1. GTDB lineage: Bacteria > Bacteroidota > Bacteroidia > Flavobacteriales > Flavobacteriaceae > UBA8316. Next base: position 137,224 of record CAJWAA010000002.1, read on the forward strand.
ACCCACAAATCAATTTCTTCGCTAATTAACTCACTTCCGGTGATCAAAGCTCTAAAACTTCTAATTCCCTGAATTATCTCCATTAGCGCTTTACTTTCCATATCACCAGAAGGGAGTGACATACTGCCCAGTAATTGAAACATTTTGGGACTTATACTAACTACTTTTACCTCCTTGTCATTCTGATACTTATCAAAAATTGATTGACCCAAAAGTGAAACTGGTAAAACAAAAAACAGGGTAATTGTAATAAATTTTTTCACAGTTTTAAATTTAAGTTAATTAGCTGATATCTATCAATATAATTTAGTTGAGAATTATAAATTGATTGTATTTATAATCTAAATGAGCGTTGCATTAGTCTATTTTTAAGATTATAAAAATAATCATAATAAATATGTTTGTGACAAAATCAAAATACAGATTAAAAAATCACCCAGTAAAATTAAAAATTTCTTAATGTGCATAAAGGAGAAGAGTTTGGCATGAAATATGTAATTTTAAGACCGCATACAATTTGAAGATGAAAATCAACTACTACCTATTACTATTCAGTGTTATATTATTTTTTTGGACTGGTTGCTCTAAAGATAAAAATACTTCCAATAATGAAACTGTTGATACGACTGCTAAATTCGTTTCTAACATAAGTAAATCTCCAAGTCTTTTGTTAGGGTCATGGAATTTGACAAAGGACAATGCCTCACAAAACTCGGAAAAAACATCTACAGATTGTGAAGCTTCTAACATACATTTTCTTGAAGATAATTCATTTTATCTTAAATATTTAGACAATCGCATACGAGGAAAGTATGAAATAATTGATTCTATCAGCCTCAATTTGTTAAATGGCTCGAATATCATAGGCACTGCTACTAGAATTGAAGTACTTGAAAACACAATTAACTTAACAATAAAAGTAAACAACGAATGTGAAGAAAGTTACAAAGGTGAAAAATATTTTAGAATCCATGAATTTATTTGGACAGCACTTAATGACTATTATTTGTGGCAAGAAGAAGTGCCTTCATTAGCCGATGAGATCAAACCAATAGGTTCTGCAAGATATAGGGAACTTATTAAACCCTATCCTGAGCCAGAATCTTTTTTTGAGTCTCTCAAATATGAGCAAGATAAATACAGCCTAATAAGATCCAATTATGAAGATATCGAAAACTCAATAAAAGGGATTGATGCTAACAATGGGTTAAAATTTATCTTATCGAGGTACGGCTCTGGTGAAAATATTCTTGGGGTTGTGACTCATATTCTAGCAGAATCTGATGCTGCTTCTAAAGACATCAGAAGAGGAGATATTTTCACGTCTGTGGACGGTCAAAATCTTAATTTAAATAATTACAGAGAGTTATTATTTGGTGATAATTTAAACTACACTCTGAATATGGCTGATCTCAATAATAATTTATTAAGTCCTAACGGTAAAAATGTCTCATTGACAAAAACTGAAAATTTCCAGAGTAATCCTATTCAAATCAGCAAAATTATCAATACTGGTGCCAGTAAAATAGGGTACTTAATGTACAATCAATTTGCCGAGGGATTTGACGATGATCTAAACAATGTCTTTTCTTCTTTTAAAGCAGAACAAATTAATGATCTCATTCTAGATCTAAGATACAATGGAGGTGGTTTAGTTAGATCTGCCTTAAATTTAGCCGGGATGATTACCGGACAATTTAATGGAGAGGTTTTTGCCAAATATTTGTGGAATAAAAAGCTGATGAATTATTTTAATACCGATCTTGAAAGATTTTCCTCACAACTAGAAATAAATTTTAGTGAATCATTAGCAGATGGAACTCCGATAAATTCATTGAATTTAAGTAGAGTTTACATTATTACATCTGGACGAAGCGCCTCCTCGAGCGAATTAGTTATTAATGGTTTGTCACCTTACATCAATGTTATTCAAGTTGGAGATAATACTTATGGAAAAAATGTAGGTGGTCCTGCAGCTTTGTACGATTATATTGATAACGATGGAACCAAACATCCTAATCATACTTACGCCATTTACTGCATGACCTTTTACAGTGCAAACAGTAACGATTTTTACGATTATGCAGATGGTTTAGCGCCTCAAGAAGAACTAAAACTTAAAGAGGATCTCGCAAATATGGGAACTTTGGGTGAAAACTCGGACCCACTTCTTGCACTGACAATTCAGCACATCAACCAAGAATCTTCAAGGCATAGAATAAATCAACCTGTATTCCCTATGGAGGAAATAATTGAAGATCCACAATTTATCAGAGATCATTCAATCATGACACTTGAGAGTTTACCCTTGCTACAACTGGATTGATATACCTGACATTAAATTTCTTCCTCTTGTTGCGTATTGAGGAATGATTACATATTCTGTGTCAAAAAGATTATAAACACTAAAGAACACATTAGCATTGGGTTTTTTTAGTCGATGGTTCAACTGCACAGTAAAAAGTGAGTAAGCCTCCAGCAGAGTTGTACTGTCATTCGCAATACGCTCCCCAGAGTATTGACCCACCAAGTTTAAATGTGTTTGATCCGATAATGGAAGATCAATAACTCCATTTATAGCATGTTTGGGGATACCCCTTAAATCGCCATCTGTGGTTTCCGTAAAAATATAATTCAAACGGGCTTTTACCGAATCAAATAGCTGAAAATCATAACCAATTTCCAGCCCTCTGTAGTAAATTTTCTTTTCTGAATTAGCATACCTACCGTATACGAATCCTTCAACAGGAGGCCCAAAAATAAGTGTTGGCTCTTCTTTACGATTGAAATAGACAGCAGAAAGTGTATTTTGATTAGAACGAATCTCAGAACCCAACTCAAAACTTAAGTTATTCTCTGGTATTAAATTACTATTTCCGTAGAAAGGATCATACAACTGATAAAGTCCAGGTGCAATAAAGGCTTTACTATAACTGGTCAAAATCTTCATTTGATAATCGGAATTAAGATCGAAAGAATAGGAAGGGTTCAAACTATAAATCCAATGCCTTTTATAGGAATTATGGTAATTGAACCGGACCCCTACATTGAGATTCAGGCCGGATGGATCGAGATAAACCGAATTCAAATAAAGGTCAGATTGGGCTACCTCTGGATTGTAATCGGCTTTCATGGTTGTTTTTTGATATTGAAAGCCCACTATAGTATAAAAATTGTTGTTGAAAATGTATTTATTAAAAAGATCAATATTCAAATTATCACTTTCGTAATCTATTGGATAGGTGCTCTGAAACTCCCTTTTGTTTTGCTGAAAACCTGCGTTAAGATTTAGGCTCCCACCTGTGTAATCGTATTGGGTATTTAATGAAAAACGGTCCAATAGCGTAAAATACTTGAATTCAGCCTGCTCGATTGGGAAACTATTGTCATAATCAGCTTCGACATCATCCCTATTCCAGGCCAGTTTCCATTTTAACTTAGGTGTTAGTTGTCCGTATAGTCCCGCATTAAAATTAACCTTGTTAAAAGGATCGGGAACTTCACCTACTACCGCAGTCATCCCTTCACTGTAGCGTTCTGAATAAGCCAAATTTATACCAATACTGCTTAAGCTACCACTCAGGTGGATCATGTGATTTCCTGCATTGATTCGATCAAAGGGTTGATTGGCGACCTGTTCGGTACCCCAAGTTTTTTTAGACATAAAACGAAAAGAATCCCCGGCTTTTTTGGTGGTGATATTGATCACCCCCGTAGCGGCAGAACTTCCATACAAACTACTGGCAGCACCCTTAACGATCTCAATAGATTCTATCATTTCAATACTCAAAGCATTGATATCAAAATCGTTATCGATTCTGGAAGGATCAGATACTCTTATTCCGTCAATCAAAATCAAAACCTGACGGTTACGGCCTCCTCTTATGGATATGGTGCTAGGGTTGTGCCCTGAATATAAATTTTTACCTATCACATCTATTCCCAAATGGGTCGACAAGAGAATGCCCAATCCCAATCCTGAAAATTGTTGAATTTCTTCCTGTTTAATTTTAATCACAGTTTTTCCGGATTGAGATCGCTTTAGGGCAAATCTGGAATCAGTAACAACAACTTCATCTAGGTATTTAGTTGACACAGCTATGCTGTCTAAGGTTTGGTATTGTGCAAAAATGGTGTAAAGCGAAAGAAGTGTGGCCAATAAGGCATTTGCTAATTTCATAATAAAGATTAAAGGGATATAATATCCTTAGAGCAAGCTGATTCTTTATCCCCGAAGTATCAGATCACTATGTACGGCAGGTATCCTGGCTCGCGTTTTCTTGAACACCTTCCCGAAATTATCAGTGGCATGAAGTTTCCAAAAAACATCCGCAGTGCGGATAAAGCTTACAGTTGCGGGTACAGCGCTGGTATTTCACCAACTTCCCTTTTCATTTGCGATGCAAAACCGTATCACAGAGCAAACCTACAAAAATTAGCCAGAATTTTGATGACCAACCTTTCCTAAAAATAGTTTATTTTGAAAGTAAAAAATAAAAAAAATCGGATCAGAAGAAGCGCACGGATTTAAGTTTTACAAGCTATTTTAAACAGCAAATCTATTCCTTTTTTGTAAAGCATAAAAAGGATAAATCAACAAAGCACCGTATACTAAATCACCTATTATTGTATTTAGAAAAAAAGGTAAAGCCAAGATATAGCATTGAAAAAGTCCTTCAACACTTAACGGATAATGTATGAGCCAGACACCTAGGTTAGTGACCAAAAAGAATATTGAGGATGATAGCAATACAGTAAGTATATTAATTTTTTTAACATACCTACCCAACAGAGCAATTAAGATAAAAGAACCATAAACAAAAGGTATTGTTGTATGCAATCCTAAAAACAAATCCGAGATAAATAAACTAATAATTGGAATCAAAAAGGCAACACAACGATTGGCAAAACCTTTAGTGGATAATAGGGCTATTGCAGCAATAGGAGTAAAATTGGGAGGATGTGGCAGGAATCTCGACAGAATTGCAAATAAAATCAGTGAGACTACAAATACACTCTTGTTTATCATACTTCATCAATCATCAATCAAATATAAAGAATTATATATTATTTGGTTAAATACATTTTTCTGCGCGCATACAAATCGTAAAATTCATCTTCCTTTAGGCTATTAATAAATAATATACTTTCCCCTGTGCTTTTCATTTCTGGCCCTAATTGTTTATTTACATTTGGAAACTTATTGAATGAAAAGACTGGTTGCTTAATTGCATAACCCTCCAATTTAGGATTAAAGTTAAAGTCTTTAACCTTTTTTTGCCCTAACATTACTTTAGTGGCATAGTTTACATATGGTTCTTTGTAAGCCTTAGCGATAAATGGAACTGTTCTAGAAGCCCTTGGATTGGCCTCAATTACATATACTTTGTCGTTTTTTATAGCATACTGAATGTTTATCAAACCCTTAGTTTTCAAAGCAAGTGCAATTTTGTGAGTATGATCCTTGATTTGTTGTAAGACAAACTCACCCAAGTTAAATACAGGCAGGGTTGCATTGGAGTCTCCAGAATGTATTCCGCATGGTTCAATATGCTCCATTATACCTATGATATAAACATTTTCTCCATCACATATGGCATCTGCTTCTGCCTCTATGGCTCCATCTAAATAATGATCCAGTAAAAGCTTGTTGTTGGGGATTTTTCTGAGCAAATCCACCACATGGGTTTCCAACTCCTCTTTGTTGATGACAATTTTCATTCCCTGTCCACCTAATACATAAGAGGGTCTGACTAAAATAGGGAAGTCAAGTTTATCGGCCAAGTCGAGTGCTTGGTCTGCGGTTTCTGCCACCCCAAACTCAGGATAAGGAATGTCGTTTTCCTTGAGCAAAGTGGAAAAGCTTCCTCTATCCTCCGCCAAGTCAAGAGATTCAAAACTGGTTCCAATTATCTTGATACCATATCTATCAAGTTTTTCAGCCAACTTAAGTGCAGTTTGTCCTCCTAATTGTACAATAACTCCTTCAGGTTTTTCATGTTGAATAATGTCGTAAATGTGTTCCCAAAAAACAGGCTCAAAATATAATTTATCTGCAATATCAAAATCAGTAGAAACTGTCTCCGGGTTACAATTGATCATTATAGTTTCATAGTCACATTCTGATGAAGCCAAAACTCCATGAACGCAACAGTAGTCGAATTCAATGCCCTGACCTATTCTGTTTGGTCCGGATCCTAAAACAATAATTTTTTTACGATCACTGACTTTACTCTCATTTTCACTGAAGGAATCACTATCTCTAAGTTGCATTTTTTCTTCGAAAGTAGAATAATAGTATGGTGTTGAAGCTGAGAATTCTGCAGCACAAGTATCCACCAGCTTGTAAACCCTCTCAATGCCCATGACAGCTCTTTTCTTATTAACCTCACTCTCAAGACAATCGAGCATATGTGCAATTTGACGATCAGCAAAACCTTTCTGTTTGGCCTCTAAAAGCAATGCTTTGTCTAAACTATCGATGTTGAACTTGGAAATTTCTTTTTCCAATTCGTAAAGTTCCTGATATTGTTTCAAGAACCACATATCAATTTTAGTGATCTCATGTATTCTACTCAGTGGTATGCCCATCTGTATAGCGTCATATATAACAAAAACCCTATCCCAACTTGCATGGGTCAATTTCTCAATGACTTGGTCGTATTGAGTGTACCCTTTGCCATCTGCGCCCAGGCCGTTTCGCTTTATCTCCAGTGACTGGGTAGCTTTATGCAATGCTTCTTGGAATGATCTCCCAATACCCATTACCTCACCCACTGACTTCATCTGTAATCCAAGTTTACGATCTGATCCTTCAAACTTATCAAAATTCCAACGTGGAATTTTTACAATCACGTAATCTAATGTGGGTTCAAAAAGAGCAGAAGTCGATTTGGTAATTTGGTTTTCCAGTTCATCCAAAGAATACCCTATGGCAAGCTTTGCCGCAACCTTGGCAATTGGGTATCCAGTAGCTTTTGAGGCCAATGCAGATGAACGGGAGACTCTGGGGTTAATTTCAATGGCAATAATATCCTCTTTTTTATCTGGACTTACGGCAAACTGAACATTACAGCCTCCAGCAAAATCACCAATGCTTCTCATCATTTTAATGGCCATATCTCGCATGCGTTGAAAGGCAGTATCAGATAATGTCATCGCTGGAGCTACAGTAATGGAGTCTCCAGTATGAATACCCATTGGATCCATATTTTCGATTGTACATATTATGACTACATTGTCTTTTTTGTCTCTTAAAAGTTCCAACTCGTATTCTTTCCAACCGGTAAGAGCTTTATCAATTAGGACCTCGTGAATTGGTGAGGCCTCCAATCCTCTGGTCAATAATTCTTCAAACTCATCAGCATTATGAACAAAAGAAGCACCTGTCCCCCCTAATGTAAAAGATGGACGTATCACCAAAGGAAAACCAAATTTTTGAGCAATTTCTTTTCCTTTGAGGAAAGAAGTGGCAGTTTCCGCAGGAGCAACTGGTATGTCTATGGTTTTTAGTAATTTTTTGAAACGATCTCTATCCTCGGTAATATTAATGGCTTCGATGTCAACACCAATTATTTCAACACCAAAATCTTCCCAAATACCTTTATCATCAGCCTCGATGCATAGATTAAGTGCGGTTTGTCCACCCATGGTGGGTAGAACGGCATCTACCTTATGAATTTTTAAAACCTCGATAATAGATTTTGTTATTAACGGTTTTAAATAAACATGATCTGCCATAGAAGGATCGGTCATAATGGTTGCAGGGTTAGAATTGATGAGAATAGTTTCAATTCCGTCTTCTCTTATGGATCTTAATGCTTGGGTTCCAGAATAGTCAAATTCACAGGCTTGACCAATAATAATAGGGCCTGAGCCAATAATTAAAATACTCTTTATCTCAGGTCTTTTCGGCATAAATGATAGTTTGTAAAATTTTCTTAATATAAAAAAAAAGGTGTTATTCAAAATAGAATAACACCTTTAAATATTGTTTTTTATCATCATTTTTTGTGGCGAGGCTCAGAGGATACAGATATCTTTTTTCTACCTTTTGACCTTCTGTTGGCCAAAACTTTTCTGCCGTTTGCAGTTGCCATTCTCTCACGGAAACCGTGCTTGTTTTTTCTTTTTCTCTTTGAGGGCTGGAAGGTCCTTTTCATTTTAAAAAACTTTATCTTAAGGCCGGGCAAATATACAACATCTTTTCTCTTATACAAATGGTATTAAACGTATTCTTATTAACTTCGAACCCAAATTAAATCTTATGTTTCCAAAAATAATTAAACTCATTTTGGCCATAGCCTTCTTTTTATATGGGGGTTACGAATTTTATGAGAGCTATATTGGCAATGGTATTTTCTTAACACTCTTATCAAGTATGATGGTATTGCTGTATTTTAAAAATGAAATGATTTTCTTGGCTTTTTTAAGATTGAGAAAACAAGACTTTCAAGGGACTGAGCGATGGCTTAATAAGATCAAAAGTCCTGAGCGATCTTTAGTGAGAAAACAGCAAGGGTATTTTTATTATCTACATGGAATCATACAATCTCAAAACAACCTCACAACTGCTGAGAAACACTTTAAAAAAGCCATTCAATTAGGGCTTACAATGACGCACGATTTGGCGATGGCAAAAATGAGTCTGGCGGGAATCATGATGCAAAAAAGAAGAAAAAGAGAGGCTACTGCTCTACTGGCAGAAGCCAAAAAATTGGACAAACATGGTATGCTGACAGACCAAGTTAAAATAATGCAACAACAAATGAAACGCATCTAATAGTGTCCTTTTTCAGGTATTGCAATTTCATAATATTTTCTGGATCTGTTATTTAAGTGATTTTGCAATAGCCATGGGTTGTGAATCTTTAAAATTTTGTAATTAACGCCCATTTTCTGTGCAAAAATTGTAAGATTAGAAATAGCTGTATCCAAGCCGTGATATCGAACTGGAACTGAAAAATACAAATCACTGTCATCAAAAACATAACCGTACTTTGATGGATTTTCAATAATTTCTTTTATTGCAAGAATCCTAAATACGTATCGACTTGTTTCCTGACCCAATCCCAAATCAAAATAACTTTCCACCTTTTGGACATCTAATTTTTTTTGTATGCCTGAAATACCTCTATTGTATGAAGCAGCGGCAAGTGTCCATGATCCAAACCTATTTTTTGCCTTTTTTAGGTATTCGGCAGCCACCCTGGTGGAGAGTGATACATGATAACGCTCATCAACATTACTATTGACCTCTAACCCGTACTCCCTGCCCGTTGTCCTCATAATTTGCCAAAACCCTTTGGCACCCGCAGGAGAAATAACATTTTCCAATCCACTTTCAATTACCGATAAATATTTCAGGTCTGTTGGAACACCCTCTTCTTTTAAAATTTTTTCGATAATGGGAAAAAACTTATTTGCTCTTTTAAGCAGCAACATCATATTGGATTGCCAATAGGTATTCACCAGTAATTCCCTGTCTAGTCGCTCCCTCAAGTCAGGGGAATCTATGGGTACTTTTTCTCCTGCAAAACTCAAAGTATCTGGTAAATCTAGAGCGTAAACCTTATAAGTTGGCTCTTCACCATAACTTTTTAGAGCAGTAAAACCATCAATTGTAAACACAAATCCTGAAACCAAGATTATAAAAATGAAGAGAAATACTCCCCAAAGTAGATACATTATCCTATATTTCATTTTATGAAATTATTTTAAAAATGTTTTATCAACCAAATTTTCAGTAATAATTTTAGGAAGATTTTTGTTTAACCAATCACTTTTCGTCAGTATGATTGCATGATCACCGTCTATTTTAATTAATGGGTTTTTAATATTTTTTACCGGAAAAATAGTATCCTGTTTACCGTGAATATGGACAATATTTTTATCAGCTTCCTTACGACTCCATTTAACCAATTGATCAATGGCCCAATTCAGATATTCTGGATCCCTTTCAGAAAGATACCTTTTGTAATGATCAACACGGTGTTTAATCCCATTACCTAAGACAAATAGTGCAAAAGTCTCAAGGTTTTTAACCCATTTTATGGGTAGTAATCGGTGAGCATTTGTTCTCTTTGCCAACAGCATATGATTGGGCATTTCCTGGTTGGATTTAATACTGGAAATAATAATTACTTTATTACATTGGATATGACTAGCCATTTCCTGCACTAAAATACCACCAAAAGATACCCCTACAAGAATTGGGTTTTGATGTTTTACCCTGAGACACATTCGCTTTGCATAATCTTGAAGGGATTCATTTTTATGAGGGGAAATCCATGTGAGAAAATTGATATTATAACGCTCAGATAATGAGAGAAACTCAAATATTCTTGGATTTGCACCCATTCCTGGCATAAGATATACTGATTCTGTCATAATGTTTTACTATTTATTATTGTCAATTACTCAAAAAATATTTAATTTTGTATTCCCCTCTTCAACTAATAGACCAATATTTTATTATATATTAATTAAACCAAATTAGTAATATTCGTAATGTATCCAGTTGAATTACAAAATAATGAATTCCTGAGACAGTTCGAAACCTTTGTTAATGGCTCTCTGGCAAGAATCGAATACGCTGAGCAAGAGAGAAAAATTTTCCTCACCAAAATCGTTATCCCGGGAGATGTTCATGATATTGAATTTGAAGAGAATTTCATCAAAAGTGTTTTAGAATTTATTTCAGAAAAAAATTTAAGAGTGGTTCCCACCTCACCAAAAATAGCAGGGTTTGTAAGACGCAATAAATCATATAAATCTCTACTACCAGTGGGTATTAAGCTCTAACTGTTTTTTCAAACCTAACAAATCCCTCCTCATCTATCGATTTAAGGGTAACCTTTTCTATCTTGTTTGCCAATAAAGGGTTCCATGGGGTTCTCACCTTAACATAATTTTCACTGAAACCAGTAATGTAACCTCTTTTGTTCTCATTTTCGAAAAGGACATTTACATTTGCTCCTAATTGACTTTCGTAAAATGAACGTCTTTTTTTGGCAGATAAGCCCCTCAACATTTTACTCCTCTTATTTCGAATGTAGTGTGGAACTATATCTGGTAAACTTATAGCCTCAGTATTTGGCCTTTCAGAGTATGAAAAAACGTGTAGATAAGAAATCTCCAAATCAGCCAAAAAGTTGTAGGTATCCAAAAATTCGGAGTAGGTCTCGCCAGGAAATCCTACAATAACATCACCTCCAATACAAGCCTGAGGCATCAAATCTTTAATCTGAGTTATTCGATCCCTGTATAATTCACTCAAATACCTTCTTTTCATTTTTTTTAAAATTTCATCATTCCCACTTTGTAAAGGAATGTGAAAATGAGGTACAAAAGCTCTGCTATTGGCAACAAAGTCGATGATCCTATCGGTCAATAAATTGGGTTCTATAGACGAAATTCTGATTCGTTTCAAAGCTTCAATTTCATCTAGTGCTGCAATCAAGTCTAAAAAAGTGTGTTCATGTTTTTTATTACCAAACTCACCTTTTCCATAGTCTCCTATATTTACGCCGGTAAGAACAATCTCCTTGATTCCTCTCTTCGTAATTTCCAATGCTTTCTTTATTATATTTCGCAAAGAATCACTTCTGGAGATACCTCTCGCTAGAGGAATTGTACAATATGTACATTTGTAATCACATCCATCCTGAACCTTTAAAAAAGCTCGGGTACGGTCATCCAAAGAAAATGAGCTTTCATAATGGTTAGCTTCGGAAATTTCACATGAGTGAATATATCCTTCTGGATTTTTAGTTAAATCTCCTAAATAGTCAATTAATTTAAACTTCTCGCTAGCCCCTAATACCAAATCTACACCATCGATTTCTGTTAACGCCTCGGGCTGTAACTGAGCATAGCAACCAATAGCCGCAACAAATGCTTTTGGATTTTGTTTTAGAACTTTTTTCACTAAACCTTTAAATTTTCTATCAGCATTTTCTGTAACTGAGCAAGTATTAATAACATAAACCTCAGCAGGAGAGTTAAAATCCACATGTTCATAGCAATCAGACCTAAAGTCACGTGAAATTGTTGCAGTTTCAGAAAAATTTAATTTACAGCCCAAAGTGTAAAAAGCCACCCTAGGTTTTGAAAATTTAGTAGTCATTTCCTCAACATACCCCATTATGATATTGGATTAAAAAAGTTGTATTTTGCTGCAAATATACAATCTTTACACTTGTTAAATAAACAGCTTAATTTAACGGTATTGAACTATTTAAGTTATTTAGTAATCATACTTTTATTATTTTCTTGCTATCAAAAACAGGAGGAAGATCGATCACACATGGTCTTTCGATATAATGAGTATGGCAGCATTACTTCTTTAGACCCGGCTTTTTCTAGAAACTTACCGAATATTTGGGCCACTACTCATATGTTCAATAGCCTAGTCCAACTTAATGACGATCTGGAAATCATTCCGGATCTGGCAGAGCAATGGACAATATCGAACGATGGTTTGGTATACGAATTCCGAATAAGGGAAAATGTTTTCTTTCATCAGCATCCTGCTTTTGGAAAATCAAAAACCAGAAAAGTAAACGCATCAGATTTCGCATTTAGTCTAAAAAGGCTTTTAGATCCACAACTAGCTTCACCCGGGGGCTGGATATTACAAAACGTGGAGCGTATTGAGGCAAAAAATGATCAGCTTTTGATCATTACACTTAAACAACCTTTCCCTGCATTTTTGGGGTTGCTTAGTATGCGATATTGCTCGGTTGTCCCTAGGGAAATAGTGACAAAGACAGGAGGGAATTTTAGGAAAAATCCTATTGGTACAGGTCCTTTTGCTTATAAAAACTGGGAAGAGGATGTAAAATTAGTTTTGAGAAAAAATCCCCTTTATTTTGAACGCGACGATTTAGGTCATAGCCTCCCCTATCTTGAGTCTATTTCGATATCTTTTGTACCAGATAAACAAAGTGAATTCATGCTTTTCTTGCAAGAAAAATTAGATATACTCAATACTTTGGACAATTCTTATAAGGATGAATTATTAACCCAACAGGGCACGCTAACAGAAAAATACAAGGGAAAAATCAACCTTCAAAAAGGACCCTATCTCAACACAGAATACCTAGGCTTTTATTTAGACAGCCCTTCCCCTGTTATCAAATCTCCTTTGATCAGAGAAGCAATTAACATTGGTTTTGATCGTAAAAAAATGATGATTTACTTAAGAAATAATATTGGTTTTATTGGAAACAAAGGTTTTATTCCTAAAGGGCTTTCCGGACACCCTAAAGAAGTAGTCTTAAAATATCAGCCAGAAAAGGCAGCAGAATTAGTCAAGACATTTGAAAAAGAAACTGGACTGAAAGCTGAAATTACTTTAGCAACAGATGCCAACTATATCGACCTATGTGAATATATTCAAAGAGAATTACAAAAAATAGGCATTTCAATCAAAGTCGACATGATGCCCCCAGCAACTTTAAAACAAGCACGTTCGAAAGGAAAATTAGAAATGTTTCGATCAAATTGGATAGCAGATTACCCAGATGCCGAAAATTATTTGTCTTTATTTTACTCTAAAAATTTTAGCCCCACAGGACCAAATTACACCCATTTTTACAGCCCTACCCTCGATAGTCTTTATGAAAATAGTTTTTTTATTAACGATGCACAAAAACGGGGTGAAACCTATCAATCAATGGATTCACTGGCCATGAGCAAACATCCACTAATTCCACTTTATTACGATCAAGTCCTAAGATTTAGCCATAAAAATGTTTTGGGGCTCAACCTAAACCCCGTCAACGTACTTAAACTTAAAAAAGTTCGCAAAACAAAAAAACCTTAGGGATTACGCTTTGGGGTATTTTCAGCTAAAAAAGATTATTTTTTAAACTTTGAATATTTGTTTTTAAACTTGTCAATTCGTCCTGCCGTATCAACCAATTTGGATTTACCAGTATAATATGGATGGGATGTACGGGAAATTTCCAATTTTACTAATGGATACTCTACACCGTTGTGCTCGATGGTCTCTTTAGTTTCAGCAGTTGATTTTGTGATGAATATGTCCTGGTTGGACATATCCTTGAAAGCAACGAGTCTGTAATTTTCAGGATGTATACCCGTTTTCATAACTAATTATTTAATTAAAGCAAACAAATTTAATGTTTTTAAATAAATTTACATGAAATAAAGTTAAACTTTGAAAAATAAAAAAATAACTACCGCTCAAACAGCATTAAATTTTGGCTTGATACTAGGGGGAACAAATATTTTGTATGGGATTATGCTCTTCGCATTAGACATGCATTATCAAAACGATACCGCCACAAGTATAATTGGTTACGCTTTTTTAATTAGTATCATCTTGTGGGGAATAATGCGATTTAAAAAAATTAATGGTGGTTATTTAAGATTATCAGAAGCCCTGAAAACTGGGGTGGGCACTGCCCTTATCTCCGGCATATTGATCGCAGTCTATTTTGTTATAATGTCTCAATTCCTTGATCCAAATTTTATAGATAAATCCATCGAATACCAAAAACAAAAGATGTTGCAGGAAAATCCAGAAATATCCCTAGAAAACGTAAATAAAATATTTGACATGCAGAAAGAATTCTCAGGGCCTTTAGTAACCTCTGGGTTCATTATCATCTTTAATTTATTTTTTGGTTTTATCATTTCATTGGTTGTTGGTCTCGTACTTAAAAAATCTCAGCCCGAATAGTACAAATTTCATATTTTTGCGATGAAACCATCCTTATATGGAAATTTCCATCGTTATCCCATTATTGAATGAAAGTGAATCAATATTACCGCTTCACAATTGGATCATAAGCTCACTTGAAAAGAAAAAAAATGATTATGAAATCATCTTTATTGATGATGGAAGTTCTGATTACTCGTGGGAGGTAATTGCTGAATTATGTAAAAAATATCCCAATACTCATGGTATTCAGTTTTCAAAAAACTATGGAAAATCTCAGGCTTTACACGCAGGTTTCACAAAAGCTCAAGGAGATTTTGTAGTGACCATGGATGCAGACCTGCAAGATTCTCCCGAGGAAATTTTATCTATGATCACTCAAATAAAAGAAGAAGATCTCGACCTGATTTCTGGATGGAAGAAAAAACGTTATGACTCTTTTCTTTTAAAAAATTTACCCTCTAAACTCTTTAATTGGGCTGCCAGAAGGGTTTCGGGCATCAAACTCCACGATTTTAATTGCGGATTGAAGGTGTACAAGAAAGAAGTAATTAAAAACATACAGGTGTTTGGAGAAATGCACCGCTATATCCCCGTTATAGCTGCCCACGAGGGATTCGATAAAATTAATGAAAAGGTGGTACAACACCAGGCCAGAAAATATGGGAAAACCAAGTTTGGCGCCGATCGTTTTCTCAATGGATTTTTAGACTTGATTACCCTTTGGTTCATCAACGGCTTTGGTAAAAGACCGATGCATTTCTTTGGTTTTTGGGGAACTTTAATGCTTTTGGTGGGATTTGGTTTTACTCTATACCTGGGCATTGACAAACTCTATTTCAACACCCAAAGTAGGTTGATTACTCAAAGACCAGAGTTCTTTATTGCTTTGACCATGATGATTTTGGGTGCTCAATCCTTTATTGCGGGATTTTTAGGTGAAATATTGATCCGGCACAATAAGAATATTAAAAGATATAATATTACTAAAACGACCTATGAGTAAAGCACTAAGTGCCAAAATTAGAGAATGGTCTCGCCCTCCTTTCGACAAAGAAACGGTTGATCGACTAAAAGCACTGAAACAAAACCCCAAACAACTTGAGGATGCATTTTATAAAGATTTAGAATTCGGTACGGGAGGAATGCGAGGGATTATGGGCATTGGTACCAATAGAATCAATACTTACACACTGGGAAAAAGTACCCAAGGACTCAGTAATTACCTTAAAAGTGTTTTTAATGATCAAACCATAAAGGTTGTGATTGCTTATGACTGTAGAAACAACAGTAAAAGTTTGGCTATAAAAGTTGCTGAAGTTTTTTCAGCCAACGATATTGAGGTATTTATATTCACTGATTTGAGATCTACTCCCGAGCTTTCCTTTGCTGTTAAACACCTTCAAGCCCATTGCGGAATTGTATTGACTGCATCCCACAATCCCCCAGAGTATAATGGATATAAGGTATACTGGAAAGATGGAGGACAAATAGTTCCCCCACAGGACAGACAGATTATCGAACAAATCAATCAAATTAAGTTTTCGGATATAAAATTTAATGCCAGACAAGATTTGATTAATTGGATTGATGAAGACATAGATCAAGCCTTTTTTGACAAATCCGTCCAATTGGGGCAGTTCAAATTGAAAGGAAGAGAAAATTTTATAGTTGTATTTACTCCCTTGCATGGAACTTCAATAACTGCTGTGCCCCAGGTATTGGAAAAAGCCGGTTACAATGATGTTCATTTGGTTAAGGAACAGTCCACTCCCAACGGCAACTTTCCCACTGTAGAATCCCCAAATCCTGAAGAACCAGAGGCCCTGCAAATGGCTTTAGAACAGGCATATGCAATTGGTGCTGATATGGTTGTTGGAACAGATCCTGATTGTGATCGTTTGGGGGTTGCAATTAGAGATCCTAAAAATAATTTCCGATTACTCAATGGAAACCAAACAATGGTGGTTATGACTTATTTTCTTCTAGAACAATGGAAGAAAAATAAGCTTCTTGATGGAAATCAATTTGTAGCTTCAACCATAGTTTCCACTCCAATGATTCAGAAAATAGCTAAATCTTATGGAATCCACTACAAGGAAACCCTTACCGGATTCAAATGGATTGGGAAACTAATCAAGGATTTCCCATCTTTAGACTTTATTGGGGGTGGGGAAGAAAGTTTTGGTTATCTAGTAGGTGATGCAGTCCGAGATAAAGATGCTGTAACTTCGACACTTCTTGCCTGCGAAATAGGAACTTTTGCCAAAAATAACAACCAAACTTTCTACGACATTTTGGTAGAATGTTACAGAAAATTTGGAGCTTACAAAGAAAAACTCATCTCATTTACCCAAAAAGGAAAAGAAGGGGCAGATAAAATAAAGAACTTGATGGAGGGATACAGAAAAAATTCTCCTAAAGAAATTAGTGGAATTAGGGTTTCTCGAAAAGAGGATTACCTCAAAAGTGAAAGAGTTTTCCTATTTGAGAATCGAACGGAGAAAATAGATTTACCTGTAGCCGATGTTTTAATTTTTATTTTGGAAGATCACTCTAAAATTGCCATTCGACCAAGTGGTACTGAGCCCAAAATTAAATTCTACTTTAGTGTAAATGAAAAGCTTGAACAAAACAATAAATGGGATATCATGGAGTCTCATCTTGATAAAAAGATTGAAACTATTGTTAAAGGTATGGGACTGTAAATGAATTATTACTTTAAAATACTAAGGTTTGGGTTACTTTATAAAAGATTTGCTTTTTTGAATATATTTTTCAATTTCCTTTATGCAATTTTCAGTGCTCTGGCTTATGTAGCCATGATCCCTATGATGCAGATTCTATTTGGAACTACACCCAAAACATCTGTCCCACCGAACTATGAGGGGATTGGACAAATCAAAAATTACCTCGAAAATTTTTTCAATTACAAAATAACCCAATACATGGAACAAGACAGTGGTATTGCACTTCTCTTTGTAATCAGCATGATTATTAGTTTATTTTTTCTTAAAAATATTTTCAATTATCTAGCTATGTATTTCATCACTTTCCTCAGGAATGGTGTTTTAATGGATTTGCGAAATGAATTATTCCGAAAGACAACTACTTTACCAATTTATTTTTTCTCTGAAAAGAAAAAAGGAGATCTTATGGCCCGGATCTCTTCTGATGTCTTGGAAATTCAGCACTCTTTTTTATCCATATTAGAGTTGATCATAAGAGATCCACTGACAATTATTTTTTCCTTAATAGTCATGTTTAGTTTTAGTGTAAAACTTACTCTATTTGTACTGATTTTTATACCCATATCCGGTGGTATAATCTCACAGATTGGAAAGTCATTAAAACGTAAGTCAGACAGAGTTCAAAAAGAACAGGGAGAATTTTTGTCCCTTTTGGAAGAAACCTTAAGTGGAATAAAGATCATTAAGGCCTTTAATGCAGAAAATGCTTTTGTCAAAAAATTCAAACAGTCCACCACACGTTTTTTTGATTTTTCGAATAGGCTATTAAACCGGCAAAACCTCGCCTCCCCAGTAAGTGAGTTTTTGGGAATCATGGTCATTAGCGTGATATTATGGTATGGGGGAAAAATGGTATTGATCGATCAAAGTTTGAATGGGGCTATTTTTTTATCATATTTGGGATTAGCTTATAATATTTTAACCCCGGCTAAAGGCATCAGCAAGGCTTATTATAATATAAAAAAAGGAGATGCTGCAGCTATGCGAGTTCTCGAAATTCTCGAAGCCAATGATGACATGGAAGACTCCCCAGATTCGGTTGAAATTAAATCTTTGAAGAAGCAAATTAAATTTAATAACGTTTCTTTTTCTTACGAACAAAGCCCGGTATTAGAAAATTTTTCGCTCGAAATTAAAAAAGGACAAACGGTTGCCCTTATCGGCCCCTCAGGAAGTGGAAAATCCACTTTGGCTAACTTGCTCAATCGGTTTTATGAGATTGACAAAGGCAGTTTAACTGTGGATGGAACTCCGATAAATCAGGTCAAAAAAAAATCTTTGTACCAACTAACCGGAATGGTAACCCAAGACTCCATTTTGTTTAATGACAGCATAAAAAATAATATTGCTTTAGGAAATCCCAACGCTACACTTCAAGAAATAAAGAAAGCATCCAAAATAGCCAATGCCAATGAATTTATAGAAAAATTAGATCAAAAATATGATAGCATCATCGGAGAGGGAGGTAACAAACTATCAGGAGGTCAAAAACAAAGGTTGTCCATTGCACGTGCCATCCTGAAAGATCCGGATATTTTAATATTGGATGAAGCTACCTCAGCATTGGATACAGGCTCGGAGAAAATGGTACAAGAAGCATTGGAGAATTTGATGAAAAACAGAACCTCTCTTGTTATTGCACACCGACTTTCGACCATCCAAAAAGCAGATTTGATCGTAGTGATCAACCAAGGTAAGATCATTGAAACCGGAACTCACAAGCAACTAATAGCTCAAAAATCGGCTTACAAGAAACTGGTAGAAATGCAAAGCTTATAGGGTCGTATTAAACTTTTTTAGAAAAAAATCATCAAAGAGAAAAAGACTTTAAAACAGCAAAATCAATTTATAAATTCATTGCTATCCCCTGAGACCCGGGAGGTGGCTTTTAAAAAATTACTTGCTGATTATAAGGAAAGGCTTTACTGGCATATCAGAAAAATTGTGATTAATCATGAAGATGCTAATGATGTTTTGCAAAACACCTTCATCAAAGTTTTTGAAAACATGAGTAAATTTAGAGGTAATTCCAATATATACACCTGGATGTACAGAATAGCCACAAATGAGTCACTGAATTTATTAAGTAAAAAATCAAGAAAGTTTGGCATATCGAACGAAGAATGGATTGAAAAGCAGGTCAATGAACTAGAATCAGATGTTTATTTTGATGGAGATGCTATACAATTGAAATTACAAAAAGCAATAGCCACTTTGCCTGAAAAACAACGCTTGGTTTTTAATATGAGGTATTTTGAAGAAATGAAATACGAGAAAATATCCGAAATTTTGGAGACATCTGTAGGAGGTTTAAAAGCTTCCTATCACCATGCCGTTAAAAAAATTAAAAATGAAATTAATGAACTCTCATAAGAGGGATTTAAAAAAACCAATATAAATTTCGCAACAAAAATAAATGATTAATTATCAGCTAGTTAACATATATTTAAACAGATGAAAAGAACAGATAAAAAGTCCCCTTTTAAGGTACCAAAAAACTATTTTAATCATTTTGATCAAAATTTAGCAAAACAAATTTTATCCATTAACCCCGTTAATGGTTTTAAAACTCCTGATAATTATTTTCAAGAAATTGAAAATTTTATAGTTGATAGAGTTAATTACTCTAAGTTAAAAAAGGTCCACTTACTAAATTATATTTGGAAAGCCATGGCTGTTGCCTGTGTGATCACTCTATTTTTTATCAATGAAAAAAAGACCATTGACCATAACGATTTAGTCGAATTTTTCATAGAAGATTATTTGATCGCCAATACGACTTATGATATAGCTGAACACTCTGATTATTACTTTGAAATGAGAAATTTCATTGAAAATTATGAATCCATTGATGTAGATGATGCTTTGGAAATTAGATTATACGGGGAATCTCCTTCAAATTTAAACTTGTTTGATTATGAATAAATTATTGATAATTATGATTATGCTGTTTTTAAACAGCAGCTTTGGACAAAAAAGAAAAATGAGTTTTGAAAGACTCAAAGCACTTAAAATGAGCTACATAACCGAAAAAATCGGTTTGAACGCAGCAGATGAACCTTTATTTTGGGAGATCTATGATCGATATGAAATGAGGATATATGTGGATTGTAGAAAGAAAATCAAAAACCTAAGGAGGACTTATATGAAGTCACGAGACAGCATAAGTAATAATGAAGCTTTAGAGGTGATTCAAAAAATTAATGAGTTGGAACAATATGCCCTTCGACTCAAGGAAGAGCGAGACAAATCCCTACTCAAAAAATTTTCAGCCAACCTGATCCTCGAGATGCATCGCGCAGAATACCATTTTAACCGCGATATGGTTTACAAAATGAAAAAAAAAGATGATTTCAAAAAGTGATAAATCGGGTTAGTTTTCCACTGATCATGAAATTACACCGTAACGTTGCCTTGGGTATAATATCTGGATTGGAAAGCACTCTTATCAATAGACGCCCTGCGTTCGATGTGATTAGAAAGCTTCTCAAAAGCAATCCAAGTTGGGGGTCAAAGGATCGGCGTGTTATTGCTCAAGCTTTCTACGATATTATTCGTCAAAAAAGATTATTTCATGCCCTTACGGAATCAGAAAGTGAGGAACTAAATCTTTGGCATCTCATTGGTTGTTGGATGGTGCTCAATGACTTTCCTATCCCTAAATGGATCGAGTTCAACAATATTTATAAAGAAAGAATCAGGGTCAGAACCTCCGTTTTGATTCAAGACAGAATATTTAAATACTCTATTCCCGATTGGTTAGATCAAATGGGGCTAGAAGCTTTTGGAAAAGCTACTTGGGAAAAAGAAATTGCAGCACTTAATATTCCTGCAAATTTGATCATCAGGGTAAATAATAATAGGACTAATGTCCAAAAACTAAAAGAAAGGCTTGAAAAAAAATATAATATTATAAGTGTTATTATTCCTGACTATCCCAACGCTTTAGTCCTTGAAAAAAAACATTCACTTCAAGGAATAAAAGAATACCGTGAAGGTTGGTTTGAAATTCAAGATGCCAATTCACAGAAAATCACCCCTTGGTTGCACCCTGAACCGGGTAAATATTACATTGATGCCTGTGCAGGTGCCGGGGGGAAAAGTTTACACTTGGCAGACTTGACTAAAGATTCTGCAAAAATAGTTGCATTGGACATTTATCCTTCTAAACTGGATGAACTTCGAAAAAGATGCTATAGAAACAAAATACGATCCGTTCAGACTAAAAATGTTGATGATGAAAAACTACTAAAAACAGTTAAGGCAGATGCCGATGGTGTATTGATAGATGCTCCATGTAGTGGTTTGGGGGTTCTTAAAAGAAACCCTGACACAAAATGGAACATGACTCCCGAACGGTTGGCTGATTTAACTAAGATCCAAGAAAAATTACTTCAAACCTACGCCCCTATGGTAAAAAAAGGAGGAAATCTCGTTTATGCAACTTGTTCTATTTTACCATTAGAAAATAAAATTCAGGTGGATAATTTCCTAGATAGTAAAGTGGGATCAAAATTTGAATTAGAAAAAGAACACACTTATTTTTCACATTTGACAGGTTTTGACGGTTTCTACTGTGCCCGATTAACCAAAAAATGTGAATAAAATGGTGAAAAGTTGTTTACTCTATATCCGATTTGGTAATTCAAAATCATTGGAAAAAATTATTTTTGAAATAACAAAAATCCATTAATGATTTACTTTTTTGGCAAGCCCACAGGAATCCTATACGCAGTTAAAACCAAAAAAAACATAGACCCTTCAATTCAAGAAAAATTGGTTTGGATTTTTGGTAATCAAAAATTAATCAATAAAAAATTCATTGAGGGAAACTTTATTGGTCCTCGTGCAACGATGATAACCCCTTGGAGCACCAATGCCGTTGAAATTACTCAAAATATGGACATTGAAGGTGTTTCGAGGATAGAAATGTTTTTTTTTAAAAATCCGAAAGAAGAGTTTGATCCCATGCTATATGAGGTTTATAACGGTTTAGATCAATCCATTTTTGATATTGATATTTTTCCTGAGCCAATGGTGAATATAACCGATATTGAAGCCTACAATCAAAAAGAGGGGTTGGCTTTAAGCAAAAAAGAAATTACCTATTTGGAAGGGTTATCAAAAAGCTTGGGACGACCCCTAACTGATTCAGAGGTCTTTGGTTTTTCTCAGGTCAATTCCGAACACTGCCGTCACAAAATTTTCAATGGGCGTTTTATAATTGATGGAACTGAACTAGAAGAAAGCTTGTTCCAAATGATAAAAAGAACTTCCAAAAAGAACCCCAACAGTATTGTATCTGCATATAAAGATAATGTGGCTTTCATATCGGGCCCTGAAATAGAACAGTTTGCACCAAAAGATGGATCTGTTCCAAGTTTATATAAAACAAGTACGATCAAGAGTGTAATATCACTAAAAGCAGAGACCCACAATTTCCCAACTACTGTAGAGCCTTTCAATGGAGCTGCTACAGGCTCCGGTGGAGAAATTCGCGACCGCCTGGCTGGAGGTCAGGGTTCGCTTCCATTAGCAGGAACGGCGGTCTACATGACCCCATACTCTAGAGTTAAGGGAGAAAGGAAGTGGGAGAAAGGTTTTCCCAAAAGAAAGTGGCTGTATCAAAACCCATTGGATTTATTGATCAAAGCATCAAATGGCGCCTCTGATTTTGGTAATAAATTTGGACAACCACTGATTTCGGGTTCTGTTTTGACTTTTGAACATAAAGAAAAAGAACAGCGCTTGGGATATGATAAGGTCATCATGTTGGCTGGTGGGGTTGGCTATGGTACTCAAGATCAGGCCCAAAAAAAGATGCCTAAAAAGGGTAACATGATTGTAATTTTAGGAGGCGATAACTATAGAATAGGTATGGGAGGAGCTGCGGTATCCTCTGCTAATACGGGTGATTTCAGTAATGAAATTGAACTCAACGCAGTTCAACGATCCAACCCTGAAATGCAAAAAAGAGTGGCTAATGCCATTAGGGCTTTGGTCGAAAGGTCAAATAATCCAATCATTTCAATTCATGATCATGGAGCAGGGGGGCATTTGAATTGTCTATCCGAATTGGTGGAGGATACTGGTGGTGAAATACATATCAATCGACTTCCATTAGGTGATCCAACTTTATCAGCCAAGGAGATTATAGGAAATGAATCTCAAGAACGAATGGGTCTGATATTGTCCAAAAAAGACAC
The DNA here is from genome assembly GCA_913020295.1 of uncultured Flavobacteriaceae bacterium. Classification (GTDB taxonomy): domain Bacteria; phylum Bacteroidota; class Bacteroidia; order Flavobacteriales; family Flavobacteriaceae; genus UBA8316. Next base: position 160,869 of record CAJWAA010000002.1, read on the forward strand.
CCATTTACTCAAAAAGATTTCCCAGCGCGAAAGGACACCTTTCTACATTGTTGGTCAAGTTACTGGAGACCATCATTTTTCGTTTGTCAATGATAAAAATGGTGAAAAACCGATTGACCTCGCTATTGAATCCTTATTTGGAGATGCCCCCAAAACTAGTCTTTTGGATGAAAAGAAAAAGGTGAATTTCGATAGTCTGACTTATGATTTCTCTAATGTTAAGGATTATTTAAAAAACGTACTGCTATTAGAATCAGTTGCTTGTAAAGACTGGCTCACAAATAAAGTTGACCGCTGCGTTACTGGTCGTGTAGCACAACAACAAACAGTGGGTGAATTACAACTTCCATTAAGTAATTGTGGCGTTATGGCTTTGGATTACAATGGAAAACATGGGGTGGCCACTGCCATTGGTCATGCACCTGTGACAGGGCTTATCGATCCCGCTAAAGGAAGTATCAACTCAATTGCTGAATCCCTAACTAATATTGTATGGGCTCCTTTGTCAGAAGGTCTAAAATCAGTTAGTTTATCTGCCAACTGGATGTGGCCTTGCAATAACCCAGGTGAGAATGATCGATTGTATTGTGCCGTAAAAGCCTGCTCGGACTTTGCCATTGATTTGGGAATTAATATTCCCACAGGCAAGGACTCCTTATCAATGAAACAAAAATATGAAGAAGGTGATGTTTTGGCCCCTGGCACTGTGATCATCTCCTCGGCAGGTCAATGTGAAGACATCAAAAAAATAGTAACTCCAGTATGCATCCCTAATAAAGGAATGCTCTATTATATCAATTTGTCCTCACAAAAACACGTCTTGGGCGGATCATCTTTGGGGCAAGTATTAAACAAAATTGGCTCTGAAGCGCCTGGAATTGAAAACATAGAGGTTTTTAAAAACACTTTCAATATGTTACAAGAGTTAATTTTGAATAAAAAAATAATATCTGGTCATGATGTTTCGTCTGGAGGATTAATCACATGCTTACTAGAAATGTGCTTCCCAACTGAAAAAGTGGGAATGGAAATTGATATGACTTTACTGAGTGAAAATGATACAATTGCATTACTCTTTTCAGAAAATTCTGGTTTAGTGCTCCAAAGTGAAATTGATCTTACTACCCATTTTGGCGAATATGAGATAGAGTGTTTCCAAATAGGTAAAGTTACCCAAACAGGCAAACTAACTTTTCAAAACAATAATGATCAACTGAATTTGGATGTCGCTGAGTATCGTGATCTATGGTTTTCCACCTCTGCAGCACTTGATGCAAAACAAAATAAGTGCGCAGAAGAAAGGTTCGCTAATTATAAAACGATACCACTAAAATTCCACTTTCCTTCCTCGTTTAATGGAAAATTATCGCCATCGAACAATCCTAAAATTAAAGCAGCCATCATAAGAGAAAAAGGGAGTAATTCTGAGAGAGAAATGGCCTATGCGATGTATTCAGCAGGTTTTGAAGTTTATGATATTCATATGACTGACTTAATTGAAGGAAGGAAAACCCTTGAAGAATTTAAATTTATTGCGGCAGTAGGCGGTTTTTCTAATTCAGATGTTTTGGGTTCTGCTAAAGGTTGGGCAGGTGCTTTCCTATTCAACCCCATGGCCAAAAAAAGCCTAGATGATTTTTTTGCCAGGGAAGATACCCTTTCATTAGGTGTGTGTAATGGCTGTCAATTGTTTGTTGAATTGGGGATGATTACTCCAACTCACAAAGAGCTACCAAAAATGAATCACAACACTTCGGGAAAATTTGAATGTCAATTTACAGCTGTAAATATTGGTTCATCTTCATCAATAATGTTAAGAGGATTAGAGGGATCTACTCTTGGAATTTGGGCTGCCCATGGTGAGGGAAAATTTCACTTACCAATGGATGAGTCCCATTACCAAATTCCTGGCAAATACCATAAAGCCACCTACCCTGCTAATCCAAACGGTTCTGATTACAATGCTGCCATGCTTTGCAGTGATGACGGAAGACACTTGGTCATGATGCCTCACCTAGAACGTTCAACATTTCCATGGAATTGGGCTCATTACCCAAAAGACAGAAGCGATGAATTTTCTCCTTGGATCATAGGTTTTGAGAATGCAAAGCGTTGGCTTGAAACGAAATAAGAATTTGATTTTTATTCACCAAAGTTTACTAAATTAGGTAAAAAGATAATAATGACGCCTTCAAGGATCTTTGATATTTTGAGTATCCAAAGGAAAAAGAAACCTTTAGACAGATGTCTTAATGATAAAAAAAATGGAAAGTGGGAAACCCTATCGACGCAAAAATATTATGAATCTGTCAATTTAATTAGTGCTGCCTTTATCGAAATTGGAATAAAACCGCAAGATAAAATTGCACTAATTTCAAGTAATAATAGATCAGAATGGTCTATTATTGACATGGCCATTCTTCAGCTTGGAGCTATTACGGTTCCATTATATCCCAATATCAGTTCCAATGATTATAAATATATTCTCAATCATTCCGAGAGTGCATACTGTTTTGTTTCGGATCAACATATTTATGATAAAGTTTTTTCAATCAAATCGGAAGTTAAAATGCTAAAAGAAATATACACTTTTGATGTTATTGATGGCAGTAAAAACTGGTCGGAGCTTTTATCGATTGGAAAAAAGACTTGGAATAAAAAAAAAATTGAGGAGGTTAAATCAAATGTAGAGTCTGACTCCATTGCGACAATCATCTATACTTCAGGAACTACTGGAGTTCCGAAAGGAGTAATGCTAAGCCATGACAATATTGTATCAAATGTGATCTCGGCTACCAAAAAATTTCCTTTTGAAAACAGTAACCAAAAAGCATTAAGTTTTCTACCACTTTGCCATATTTTTGAAAGAACTTTTATCTACGGTTATCTTTTCAATGATATTGAAGTCTATTTTGCTGAGTCTTTAGATACAATTAGTGAAAATTTAAAAGAGGTTAAGCCTAATTTTATGACAGCTGTCCCTAGACTTCTCGAGAAGGTCTATGATAAAATATATGCTAAAGGTAATGAGTTAAAAGGTCTTAAAAAATCTCTTTATTTCTGGGCCGTTGAAGTAGGACTAAAATATGATCCGTACGACAAATCGGATTTTATTTATAACATAAAACATTGGATCGCAAAGAAACTTATTCTTTCAAAGTGGAAAATGGCATTGGGAGGAAATTTAGAAATTATTTGTTCTGGAAGTGCACCACTCCAACCCAGACTGGCAAGGGTTTTTGCTGCTGCAGGCATGACCATTGTTGAGGCCTATGGTTTGACAGAAACATCTCCTGCAATATCAGTTAATGATCTAAGGAACGGAGGGTTAAAAATTGGTACAGTAGGAAAAATTATTGAAGGTGTTGAGGTCCTTATTGCTGCCGATGGCGAAATTCTTTGTAAAGGACCCAACGTGATGAAAGGTTACTTTAAAGACCCTGAGCAAACCCTTGAAGTGATGGAGGGTGATTACTTCAAAACAGGGGATATTGGAATGCTTGATGAAGAGGGATTTCTAAAAATTACCGATCGTAAAAAACAGATGTTCAAAACCTCAGGAGGTAAATATATCGCACCTCAAGTGATAGAAAACCAATTGAAACAATCACCATTAATCGAGCAGATTATTGTTGTAGGGGAAGGAAAAAATATGCCATCTGCATTGATACAACCATGTTTTGAGCAATCATTAATATGGTTGAAGGAACAGGGAATTCCATGTAAACACGATCAAGATTCCTTATGTGAAAATGAAAAATTATTGGAAAAAATCTATGATGAAATCCGGTTGCATGATCAAAAATTTGGTAAATGGGAGCAAGTAAAAGCAATCAGGCTAACTCCGGAAATTTGGTCTGTAGAGGAAGGGCACCTTACACCTACCATGAAAGTTAAGAGAAAGGTCATAATAGAGAAGTATCAATATCTGATAGATGATATTTATTCCTAATTTTTTTTTTTGATGATTTTATTATGCATGCATAATATGTTTTAATATATTTGTTAAGTTTTGAAAATAAATGAGAAAAAAAACAATTGACGCAGTACTACGTTCCTCCTGGAATGCAGTGAGTAAAATGTATAATAGAGAAGCCTCTAAATTTGATTCGACAATGGCCACAGGATTTGCACTTTTAAATATTGAAGCAGAGGGAACTCCTTCTAGCTCTTTGGGTCCAAAGTTGGGTATGGAACCGACAAGTTTGTCTCGCTTACTGAAAAGTATGGAAAATAAAAAATTGATTAAACGTATTCAAAATCCTTCAGATGGCAGAAGCATACTCATTTTTTTAACACCATTTGGAAAAGAAAAAAGAGATGATTCGAGGTCAGTGGTATTAAATTTTAATAAAGTTATTGAGAATGAATTATCTGAAATTCAGATCAAACATTTTTTAGAGGTGACGGAATGTATAATGAAAAAAAGTAAAGAATTTAAACAATATTAATTAAATATTTAGAGCTAATGGAACTTTCAACTAATACGCTAATTAAAGGCGGGGAGTTTATCGTTAAGGATTCAAGCCCCGAGGACGTTTTTACTCCTGAAGATTTTTCGGAGGAACAAGTAATGATGAAAGAAAGTGTTCAAGAATTTATTGATCGTGAGATTTGGCCGAACAAAGAACGTTTTGAAAAAAAGGATTACGAATTCACAAAATTATGTATGCAAAAAGCTGGTAAGCTTGGTTTTCTAGGTGTTTCAGTCCCAGAAAGTTATGGGGGAATGGGTATGAGTTTTGTATCTACGATGTTGGTTTGTGATTACATTTCAGGTGCAACTGGATCTTTTTCTACAGCTTTTGGAGCCCATACAGGTATAGGAACCATGCCAATAGTGCTTTATGGAACTGAAGAACAAAAACAAAAGTATGTTCCAAAGCTGGCAAGTGGGGAATGGTTTGGAGCTTATTGTCTTACAGAACCGGGAGCAGGATCAGATGCTAATTCAGGAAAAACAAAAGCAGTACTTTCAGTTGATGGAAGTCACTATTTGATTTCAGGTCAAAAAATGTGGATTTCTAATGCTGGTTTTGCTAATGTATTCATCGTTTTTGCAAGAATTGAAAACGATAAAAACATTACAGGATTTATTGTCCCAAATGATCCAAATAATGGAATTTCATTTGGAGATGAGGAGAATAAATTAGGAATCCACTCCTCGTCAACCCGTCAAGTATTTTTTAACGAAACAAAAGTTCCCGTTGATCACATGTTGTCAGAACGAGAAAATGGTTTCAAGATTGCAATGAACGCACTTAATGTGGGGCGAATAAAATTGGGTGTTGCATGTTTGGATGCCCAAAGAAGAGTAATAAATAACTCAGTTAAGTATGCTAATGACCGAGTTCAATTTAACAAACCCATTTCTGAGTTTGGTGCTATCAAAGAAAAAATTGCTAGAATGGCTACATCATGCTATGTTGGGGAATCTGCGAATTACCGTGCTGCTCACGATATCGAATTGAAAATTAAAAGTTTGCGCCAAAATGGATTAAAAAATGATAAAGCAGAATTAAAGGGAGTTGAAGAATTTGCTATTGAATGTTCAATAATTAAGGTAGCAACTTCTGAGGATATTCAGAACTGTGCTGATGACGGCATTCAAATCTTTGGAGGAATGGGCTTCTCAGCTGATACTCCAATGGAGTCTGCATGGAGAGATGCTCGAATTGGTAGAATTTATGAAGGCACAAATGAGATTAATAGAATGTTGTTAGTTGGAATGCTTTTTAAAAAATCTTTAAAAGGAGAATTAGATTTGATGAGTGCAGTAATGAGAGTTACCAGTGAAATATCTGAAGAAGCCTATGAAGAAAAAGTTGAAATTGATCAAATTCTTTTTATCGAAAAACAAAAAATTAAAAACTTAAAGAAGATTTTTTTGATGATCGCAGGTCATGCCTTTCAAAAATATGGACAGGATTTGGATAAGAATCAACAAATTCTTATTGGATTGTCAAATATAATGATCGAAATCTACTTTAGCGAATCAGCGATATTAAGGACAATTAAAAACAATAAATCAGGGATGAACGTACAAAATCAGATCGATATGACAAGACTTTATGTATTCGAGGCTGTGGAAATTACATTAAAAAGTTCAAAGGAAATCATCGCTAATATTGCTAAAGGAAGTGAACAAATAAATTTAATTAAAAGTATAGATCGTCTATGCAAATATGAACAACTACCAGATATAATTGATTTAAAAAAACGAGTAGCAAATAAGGTAATTGCAGAAAACTCTTATTGTTTTTGATAAATAATACTATCTAAAACTATACCAGATTTATAAACAACTTTTAGTTTTAACTTACCATCTGAATCATAATCTATCCACTCTCCATCTCTTCTACCATTAACATCAAAGGATATAATTTTTCTTGGATTACCATTTGAAAAATAAAACTCACTTGCTCTAGTCATGGCTCCTCTTTTAAAAAAATTTTTTTCCTTTAAATTTCCATTTCCCCAATTTAAAATTCTTTCACCTTCCATTAATCCATTTTTATAATGAAATTCCTCCATTAATAAATCATTCTCGTAAAATTTAGAATATTTTCCATCTAAGATTCCATTCTTAAAATTTGAGAGACTTTTAATTGAACCACTTGAGTAATATTCAACATATAGTCCATCAATCTTTCCTTCTTTTACAGAAAACGATAATATCTCTTTGTCATCTTGAATTTTTTTTACTAGGCCGTTTATCAGAGTACCATTTTTAAAATAAGTAGAATCTCTTGAAGTCCTTATAATATCGACTTCACTATATGAAATTACATCTAATCTGTCGGCACAAGAAAATAGTATCAGGCATAATAAAAATGTTAGCAAATTTCTAATAACCATAGTAAAATTTTAAACCCATTCGAAATTATTTTTTGAACTTTCTAATGATAAATATATACTAAAAATAAATTCTAAATTTTTTGATAAACAATATCTTTGTTAATTAAGCGTTATATTTACGATAGAACAAATTTAGTGGGTTCAATTTTCAACAAATTCAGGTTTATATTAACCGTAGTTTTTTTGTCGGCAACATCTGTATATTCTCAGATGACAGCGGACATTAACTTTGATGATGTTATCATCTTGGGTGACACCCCACCCTATGAATTTTGTCAAGGAGCGATTCCTGCTTTTGAAATTCAAATGGGGGTTAAAGCTGGTTCTACAACACTTACCTTAAATGCCACAAATACACTGGAATTTACCGCTATTGGATCTGGATCCAATAGCTTTACATTAACTATAACAAATGTTATTAATTTACTTAGTGGCAATGAAGTAACAACGGGGCCCAATTCAAATCAATATCGATGGCCAACTGCAGGTCCCAATGCAATTCAACTTATAAATCCGGGTATTACTGATATAGTTTTTAAAGTTTTTCTTAATTCCGCTCAATATTCTGATCCAGATAATCCAGATGCTGCGATTTCTTCTCTAACAATAACTGTTAACTCAAACCCACCCCAAGTAAATATTGACACCTCCCAAGGACCATTTGATGGTTTTAGAAATATTACAGTTTGTCAAGGAGATAACTTAACACTTATTGCTGATCCTGGTTACACAAATTATGAGTTTCAAAGGCGTCCAAACGGTCTTCTGAGTTTTATCTCACAAGGTATCTCTAATCAAAACACGATTACTCTTTCAAATATTAATGCTGGGGGGGAAGATATATTAGTCACCACTTACAATGGGGATTGTGCGCAAAATTCTCAAATTTTTAGAATTAATGTGACTGGAATTCCAAATATAACGCTAAATGCTCCCTCTGATACAGCATGTTCAGGAGGAAATATTGAATTTTTTGCCACGGGTTCTGGAGCTTGGTATGAGTTTCTTGTAAATTCCGGTGGAATTATTACTTCTCAACAATCATCGACCTCTGACACATGGAGTTCCACTATTTTGAATAATGAAGATCAAGTAATAGTGAGAAATTATACAACCTCTGCAACGACTTGTTATGCAAGTGACTCTGTTGATGTTTATATCAATTCATTCTCAGGCACTGACGACATCTCAGGGGATCAAATAGTTTGCGCTGGAAATATACCAGGTGAATTATTAAGCGTTGATGAATCAACTGCAGATAGAAATTTGGATGGATCCGGTGCAATCGTAAACTATTATTGGGAAAGTAATGAAGGCTCTGGCTGGAGTGGGCCATTGGCTGGGTCGAACAGTTCAACTTTTCAGCCCTCGGCAGTTACAACAACCACATCATTTAGAAGAGTTTTTAGAAGTCAATTTAGAGGGTCGGATTGTTCAAATATATCAGATACAGTTACCATAACTGTAACCCCTGGACCTACAATAACTGGGTTCTCAAAAACCAGTGGTGATAACCCAACAACCATTTGTGAGGGAGATATTCCAACATTTACCGTTACGACAACTGGAGTCTCTAGCCCAAGTTTTAGATTCTATCACCAGGGAAATCCTATAAGTATTTTAATAACAGGTTCCACAACAGCATCTCATACGGTCACAAGCACTATTGATTTAGATGATTTAGACGAAATTAGGGTCGAAGTATATGCTAATCCTGATGGAACAGGGTGCACCGTATCTCAATCCATTAATTTAAGAGTTAATGAATTTGATGCTACACCAAATACCATTGTTGGCAATCAGATTGTATGTAATGATGATTCGATCACTGAAATAAGCGACAATAGCTCTCCCACGGCACCAGGTATAATAACTGTTAAATGGTATTCAAGCCCTTCAGGTTTAGTTACTCCTGTATGGTCCCCATTAGCTGGAAATAATCCGGATTATACACCCCTTACAATTACAGGGGATACTGATTTTCAAAGGGTGCTAGAGTCTAATCTAGGGGGTAAAATTTGTTACAGTTATTCAAATATCATAACTAAAGAAGATGTTGAGATTAATGCTGATCTGGTTTCTAATAATCTATCATCAAATCCAATTAATGATTTAATCTGTGAGGGCGATACAATTTTATTTGATGCTGGAGCATCTACTGGTGCAAGTGGATATCAATTTAGTTACAAAGGGGTTCCTATTGGAGCTTTCTCGTCCAACACAACAATTACATTTAATGGATTTTTAGATGGTGAGGAATTTTCTGTAACTGTATCAGAAAACGCTGATGGATCAGGCTGCACCTCGACTGCAACTCTCACCATAAGAGTCAATTCTTTTACTGGCTCCCACACTCTTACTGATTCGCAGACAATCTGTCTTGGAGATAATGCAATTCAGATAAATCCAACAAATACTCCAACACCAACAATTTTAACTGCTGTTGCGACCTACCAGTGGCAAAGAAGAGATTTTGGTTCTTTAACTTGGTATAACATTGCTGGAGCTGCAGCTCAACTACCAAGCTATACACCTCCTGCTGGAGCTGTTACACAGACAACTTTTTATAAAAGAATTATTACGTTTACTCAATCCTCAACTGCATGTAGTACTCAAACAGCTTTATTTGAGTCATCCGTTCATACTATTAACGTTGGTATTCACCCTGGTGGAAATCTCATTGCTTCTACAACATCAATTTGTACAGGCGACTCAGTTAATTTTACTGCTTCAGGTCCAGCAGGAGCAAATTACACATTTTATGTAGGTGCATCGTTAGCAAAACCAAAAAGCTCTTCTACTACATTTACATCAAACACCCTTAACAATGGAGAAGTTGTATCAGTTGTTATAGAGGATACTGCTGGGAGTGGTTGTGAATTTACTCCGCCAGGAATCCCAGTTGTGGTTACTGATTATCCTGTCGCATCGTTAACATCAACAAGTGTGACACTTTCAACAATTTGTGATGGGGATACACCAACATTTGAAGCTACTTTCACCCCAGGTGCTACATACCAATTTTATATTGAAGGAATTCCGGTTTCCTCAGGTGCGGTCTCTGGAAATTTTCTTCTAACCTCTTTGGTTACAAGAACTTTAGAACACAATGATATCATTGGTGTAGAAATAACAAATTCAAACGGATGTTCTAGCTCAGCTACTATTACTTTAAGTGTTAATGCATTTATAGGCTCAGATGTAATTACTACTACTACTACAAGTTACTGCTCAGGAGCTGACCCAACTATTATTACCGAAGACAACAGTTCATCTGGATTAAATGGTGGAAATATTACTTATCGCTGGCAGACAAGAACATCAAGTCCTGTTGCTACAGCATGGCAATTTACAAATCTTCCAGCTACAGTTACTCCTCACTATAATCCACCTATTCTAGCTGATGGAGTACATCATTTTAGAAGAGTTACATTTAATGAATTAAATACTGTTTCATGTACTAACAATGTATATAGTAATGTTGTAACAATAACTGTTGGCAGTGGATCAGCTCCAACCCTTACTGTTACACTAACTAATACAGTAACATCCAACCAAGTTACAAGTGGAGCAGTATGTGATGGTGAGGGAATCATAGTAGATGCATCCGGCTCTACAGGAAACGGTTACGAATTTATCTTAAATACTGCAACGGTTCAAGGTCCGTCATCTGTAAGCAGTTACACTTTCCCTGCTTTTTCAAATGGAGATACAATACAAGTAAGGGTTTTTGAAAACTCTGATGGTACAGGTTGCTTTACTGATTACTTTCAAACAATAAGGGTTAATAGTATCACCGGTAATAACAGGATCAATCCTTCTGATCAAGAAATTTGTTTTCAAGGTGACCCAACTTTAATTACATCTATCTCAACTCCAACACACAATGTTATTGGCGGTTCAGTTTCTTTCCAATGGCAAAAAAGACCACAAGGAACTGCAAATTGGTCTAATATAGGGGGCGCTGTGGTAGAAAATTATGACCCTCCATCTGGCCAGTTAACATCAACCACTGAATTCAGAAGGATTGCATTTGCAAACTATAACGGTTTAGTATGTAGTGATAACTCCTCTCCATCACATACATCAAATATAGTCACAGTATCAGTAGTTGCAGCTTACACTGCAACATTGACAACTCTACCAAATCCCCCAAATATTTGTGAAGGAGATCCAGTTACAATTGAAGCAAATGCAGTTGGAGGTGCTAACTATGAGTTTTTTGTTGATGGACAAACCCAAGGAGCACCAAGTGGAGTCAGGACACTAAATGGTGCGTTTAATAATGGTCAACAAATTACAGTAGCCATTTCTGTCAGTAGCTGTACAATTACATCTGATCCAATCACAATAATTACTAATCCAAATCCAATATCTACACTGACCGCAGTTGGAGTTGTAAGTAACACAATCTGCGAAAATAATTTACCAACTATTACAGCAAATCCAGTTGGTAATTTTTCTTACACATTTTATGTTAATGATTTACCTGCACCTCCTGTAGCGGTTTCAACCAATTCATTGGATTTAAGTCTTTTACCATCTATTTCGAATCCAATTAAAATTGATGTAACTGTTTTAAATAATTTTACAGGATGCTCCAATACTACAACTACCACTAACGATAGTTCACTTATTTTAAGCACTAATTCTTTGACAGGTTCTAATACTATTGGAACAGGAACAGTAAGCTACTGCTCTGGATCTGATCCGGTAGTTATCAATAGAGTTAACAATCCAACTCCAACAGCCGGTGGTACACTAAACTTTCAATGGCAGACAAGAACTCCTGCTCTAACAGCTACGTGGACAACCATTTTAAATGCAGACGAGGAAAATTTTGATCCAAATTCTTCAATTGGGGATGGAGTTCATGAATTTAGAAGACTTGTAACCTCAAGTTTAAACAACGTGGATTGTACACCAGATAATTCTATTTATTTCTCAAATACAGTTACAATTACTATCGGCGGAGCTGCAGGTAGTTCTCCTCCAGTTAGTTTATCCTCTACAATTAGCCCAAGTGGAAGTAATATCATATGTGAAGGTGAGGACGTGATTTTTACCGCCACTTCAAATGCCTCTGCTACATGGTATGAGTTTTTTGTAAGAGGTCAATCAAAAGGGATAAGTGCTTCAAATACCCTTGATACATCGACAGCTAGTGTTACCCTTTTAGATAACACAGAAATAAGAGTAAGAGTTTACAATGGTGTTGCTACTGGAACTGGATGTTTCAATGATGCAGTTATGACTGTAAGGGTAAATTCTATGTCTGGAAATAATATTATTTCATATGCAGGAGCTGATCCTATATGTGGTGGTGAAAATCCTGATATTATCCAAGGAATATCTAACCCTATATCTGATCTTGCCTCTATCACTGCTGAAATAGAATATGAATGGCAGATAAATGAAGGACTTGGTTGGCAAGATATCTTAAACTCAGATTCTGAGGATTACAATCCACCTGTTCTTACCACAACTTCTGCTTATAGAAGATTAGCCAATGCAAAATATGGGTCCAGTAAATGTTCTGTGCCCTCTTCAATTTACATATCGAATGTTGTAACAATTACTGTAAATCCGGGTCCAGCTCCATCTGCTGTAATCAGTACTGGCTTGACGTCAGATACATTTTGTTCAACTACAAACTCATTAACACTGGATGCCAGTTTAAGCTCTGATGCAAATAGTTATTTGTTCTATCACAACGATAACCCTATATTATCTCTTCCGGCATCCAGTACCTCATTTACCACTACAGATACAATCAAACATCTGGACACATTTACTGTGAGAGCTTATGCAGGAGCTAACAGAACTGGATGTTTTGACGAAACCACAGTAACGGTTTATTCTAATCAAATTAGTGGAACTAATCAAATTGGCCCTAACCTTCAAGAATTATGTGTCGGGAAAGATCCAGTAATGATTGAAGGTTTACAAACACCAACCACTAACGGCACTTCCTCTACCTTCGGGTGGGAAATTAGACCTCTTGGTGGAGATTGGGGGGAAATACTTGGATCAAATAGTGCATCTCACACCCCAACTGTCCTTGGAAATGGATCTGCTTACAGAAGAGCATTCATTAGTATTTTAAATGGTGTTGAATGTAAAAATTACAGTAATATCGTTACTATAACAATTGATACTAGCACAACTACTACTGCCGTACTGAAATCAGATAAATTATCTCACACTATTTGTTCCACAGAAACCGGTACAATTTTATTTACCGCAGATCCTGATCCCTCGGCCTCAAAGTATGAGTTTTATGTAGGCGGTATCTTAGAGCAGAGTTCAAATGTTTCCAGGACATTTGAGCTACCAAGATTATCTATAATAGATGGTCTGTCGGTATCTGTAAGAGTTTATAATGGATCATCACTTGACTGTTATGATGAAGATGAAGTAACCGTCAGGATTAATGATCTACAGTCTGGAACCATAACTGGTACACAATCTGTATGTCAAACATCAACAAATACTATATTACTAAATACGTTAACCTCAGGAACAATTAATGGAGTACCAGCTGTAAATGGTGATTATCAGTGGCAGCATTCTACTGATAATTCAAATTGGACTGATATCGCATTAAATGCAAATAACGCCTCATATGTTATTCCATTTAATTCAACTCACCCAACAAGATATTATAGAAGGCTCGTTTCTGGCTCCCTTTTGGGTGTTCCATGCTCAGCTCCGACTGCTTCCGTAAAAATTACAGTATCTCCAAACCCTGTCCCAGGATTAACATCAAATATTGGTGGCGCTTCAACAGATATTACTATTTGTTCCAACGAAACTTTAAATTTTACTGCCTCTGGTGGTGAATCGTTTAGATTTCTTGTAAGAGGTATCCCAGAATTAACAACCGATGCTGATCCGGGTTTAAGTACTTATAATTTTGATCCATTAGCAGAGGGAATTTCAATCAATGATGGAGATGAAGTAAGTGTTATAGTGTATAATAAACCCTTGATTGCTGGAAATACTGATCCAACTGCATGTTCATCTACAAGTTCGGCAATAACTGTAAATATACAATCAGACCCAAATGCTACTATAAATACTGATAAGCTTAATAATATAATTTGTGATGATGAAAGCTTTACATTGACTGCCACTGCAGGTGGAATTGGTGGAGCCATCTACGTGTTTAGCGTTAATTCAATAATAGCTGAGACAATTACAACAACCGCAACTCAGACCACAGTATCATTTACTCCACCGCTTCCCTATACGTCCTCAATGACTATTTCAGTTGAAGTAACCACACCATCAGGATGTGTTTCAATTGCCTCAATAATTGTCCTCGAAAACACCATCACAGCAGGTACTATTTCTCCTGTAAATCAAAGTATTTGTTCGGGAGAAATTCCTTCCATTATATCAGGAATTTCAACTCCTACAATTTCATCTGGAGCTTCTGCTAGCTATTATTGGCAATCCTCTACTGATGGATTTGCTACTTTCAACAATATAATGATTGACAGTGAAGATTACCAGCCTCCAGCATTAACGCAGACTGCTGAATTTAGAAGAGTTGACGTGTCGAATCTTAATGGCAAAACATGTAGTGCAACAACTATCCCAGTGTCAATAATTGTAAATGACTCCCCTAATGGAAGTATAAGAGTAAACGGAAGTGATACATCAAGTGTAACACTTTGTATTGGTGATAATCCCTTATTTACTATTACTGGTGGAGTGGCCTCTAATTCATATACCTTTAAAATTGATGGAGGGTTTGACACGCACACTAACACTCCAACTTTCGACCCTGTGGCACTTGGATTTGTTTTCGCTCCTGGTGTAACCTATTCTGTTGACGCAATCATATACGACAAACCTCTATCAGGCGCTAATCCTGATCCTACCGCTTGTGAAACAAATACTAGTTCA
>CAJWAA010000003.1 GCA_913020295.1 uncultured Flavobacteriaceae bacterium
GGATATTAACGACCTGATCATCGCACCCTTGATTTCCTGATAAGGTGATTTGATAACTTACAGAAATAATATTTACAGAGGAATTACTTAGAGTCTCATTGATAACATTACTGTTATTCTCTTGATATTGAATAGGGTTATTTGATGTAATTGATCCTGGAAGTGTCCTAGACCAACTAAATATTGTTCCAAGAAGATTACTTTCTAATAGATGATTCACATCTTGGCCACTACAGATTTCACTTGGTGTTTGAGCATTATTAGTTAGAGCTGGAGTTGGAAGAACAACAACATATAGAGTGCTAGAGGATGAGAGGCTACACCCCTGTGAGGTAGTAACACCAATATTGTATTGAACTGTTATGGATTGAGTGGTAGTATTTACAAGAGTCTCGTTAATTGCGTTGGTTCCGCTAGCATATCCATTTGAAAGGCCTGCAGCTCCATCCCTAGTCCATCTAACGGAGGCATTTTGATCATTATTTACAGATAATGTTTGAGTAAAGGGAGTGTTACTACACGCAATTAATGGATTATTTATATCATTTGCCTGAACAAAAACAGGTTCTGGAGATACAATAACCTCTAATTGATATGTCTGACCACTACATCCATCGTAAGTTCCCGTAATATCATATGTTACAGTTTGCTCTATTGTACTATCATTTTCAAATAATTGTGTAATCGTAGAACTATTGTTAGCGCTTGATGTAGCTCCAGAATTTATATTAATATTTTGATTTTGAGCCCAATTGAAACTAGTGTTAGCAACTCCTGATGTAATTTGATAGTTGAGAGTCTCACCATGACACACATTTACTCTTAAGGGAGACGTTACCTCTGGATTAGGTTTGACCAGCACATTTAATGTTTGGTTTGTGATACATGTTCCAACATTTGAAGTGACATTTAAGTTATATCCAACTATTAATGGGCTGGAAGTAGTATTAACTAGATCTTCATTTATATATTTTGTGCTTCCCGTACTGGCATTATTTTGAATTCCAACAACAGCATCTCTACTCCATGAGTAGCTTACGCTATCACCCATGTTACTTTCAACAGTATAATTAAAGTTATCGTTAGAGCAGATTTCAACTTGATTCAGTGAGCTTGTAATTTGTGGACAAGGGAAGACTTGATATCTGATAGTTTGAGTGCTTGTGCAACCTCCTTGGTTGGTATCCATTGAAATAACATATTCAACGATTTGAGTTGTTGTTGTTGTATTTGTCAAGACCTGATTCAAATTAGTTGGACTACTATCAAACTCGTCAAATTCCGTAACATTTGCATTAGGTATAATAGCCCAGGAAATGGAGGAGGGAATATCAGTAACGTCTGATAAATCAAGTGAAGTAGTTTGTCCTGAGTTTAGGCTGTAAAGAGTCTGTGCAGTAAATGAGGCGAATGGGTGAACTGTTATTGTAACTGCATTTGTCTGTACACATCCGCTCACTTGGCCAGTTACATTATAAATTATATCAATAGAATTTGTGGTAGAATTAATAAGGGTCTCTGAGACAGTATTCCCATTAAACCCTCCGTTTGAAGAGCTTGTAATTCCATTTGGAAGAACTCTACTCCAAGAATAACTTAACTGTGGAGAATTATTATTATTCACAAAAGTAAGATCAACATTTTCTCCACTACATATAGATTTGGTACTATTTGTAATATTAAGCTCAGGATAAAGTTCAAAAGAAATTGTCTCTTGATTCTCACAGCCATTATTATCAGTTGTAGAAATAGTGTAAACAATTAAAGCATTTGAGTTTGTAGTATTAGTGAGTGACTCATTGATTTCACTTCCATTACCTTCCCCTGTCAAAGGTAGTACACCAGCTACTTGATCTCTTTGCCATGTGACCGTTGCTATCTCTGATAAAATTTTATTTGAAAAACTAAGTTGTATTCCAAGTGGTGAGTTACTACAATATGCATTTTCTATAGAAGCGGGATCGATCTGAGGAATTTCATTAACAGTTACAGCATAATTTACAGGAGCTGTAACAGTCCCGCAAGATAAACTTGCGGTAACAGTCCAACTTCCACTTGTTGCTGTATTATCATAATCAACAGTGATCTCATTTGTGTTATTTCCAGATGTAACCGTGGCTCCTACTCCAGAATAACTCCAGGAGTAAACTGCACCTGGAATATCATCTACTATATAATTAAGTCCAAGATCACCTCTACAGATACTGTTTGTTCCTGATACAGTTCCAATATTATCTGGCGATACATAAAGTTCAAATAATGTAGTACTTGTTATACCACAGTCATTTTGGCCCGTAACTAGAATAGTTTTGGAACCTGTTGTCGTTTGCGGGTCAATAGATACATTTACGGTATTAGAATTAGACCCTGAGTTAAGAATAATCCCAGCAGGTACAGTCCAGTTATAAGCGGTTGCTTCAGCAATTGCGTTTACAGAGAGAATTATGTTTTGTTGTCCTATACAGGCGACACCTGGGTCTAGATTTTTAATCGGTGGATTCGCAATAGGGTCTAAAAATGTTACGATAACAACTTTCTGATCTGGATTTGCACAACCATTTTCACCATCCGCATCTAGTCTTAAAGTTACTGAACCATTCGTCTTCTCGTTAGCTCCAAATCTATATGTTGCGGTGAAGGTTTGACCCCCTGAGATAAAGTTACCATCTACACCCCCTGACCAATTTAGATTAGATACACTTGTTTGAGATACATTTAACGATGCATTTAAATTTATCGTCTCAGCACTTGAGCAAATAAATATTTCACCATCATTATCAGCATCCTCATCGATTGAGAAGACAGGAGCTTGGTAAAGGGTGACAAAAATTGTCTCTGTT
Source organism: uncultured Flavobacteriaceae bacterium (assembly GCA_913020295.1). Taxonomy (GTDB): domain Bacteria; phylum Bacteroidota; class Bacteroidia; order Flavobacteriales; family Flavobacteriaceae; genus UBA8316. Next base: position 2,841 of record CAJWAA010000003.1, read on the forward strand.
ATAATCCCCTCGCATTCACCTGCAGTAGTTGCAATAAGCGTAAGACTAATCTGACCTGCTTGATAATCAGCAATTGAGGGAGAATATGTCGGGTCTTCATTGGTTTCTGTTCCATTAAATGATCCTGATCCCCCGGACGACCAATAGAATGAATCAGCATTTAAAACAGATCCGTCTGGTTGAATTGTAACACCAGGCCCTTGACAAGCAGTTAGGTCACCTCCAGCGTCAATTGTAGTACCTTGAGTAAATGAAACTATAATTGTATCAGTTGCTATGTTATCACAACCATTATCGGTTTTGGTAACAGTAATTACAAGACTAACAGTTCCTGAAAGGTCTGCTAATGATGGTCTATAAATAGTGTTTAGATCAGTGCTGTTATCAAATGAACCTGTTCCATCAGAACTCCACTGATAAGAAACATTTTGATTTGATGAAACAGTCACATTATCCAGATCAATTGGAACCTGGCCACAGTTTGTAATATCATTTCCGGCATCTACGCTGATAGACTCTGTAAAAATTAAAGTGATTTGGTCAGACTGGTTTACAGGACATGTTCCCCCTCTTACAGCGGATAAAGATAAATTGAGTGTCCCTGCTGCTCGATCAATTGGGCCAATATTTAGGATGGTATCAGAGGTATTATTACTAGTTAATGTACTGTCTGAATTAAGAGGCTTGGTCCAAGAAACACTGTCTGGATTCCCGGTGATTATTCCAGATAGATTAACCTGATTTTCAGATTGGCAAACTGATAAATTTGTTGGACCTGCATCAACAGTTATCTCAGGAATTATAACAATATCGATATCTGCATTGGTATTACCGCAATTGTTATTATTTGAAACTTGAGCTATAAAGTTTACTGAAGCTAAATTTAAATCATCTTCAACAGGTGTATAAATATTCCCATTCAGGTTTCCATTACCGTTTGTTGACCAAGTAATGTTGTCAAAAGTTCCAGTTGCATTTAATGTTATTGGACTTCCAAAACAAGCCTGAGTTCCATTAGTTACTGAAACGCTAGGTTGTGATGAAAAATTAACTGTAAGGGTACTGAGCACTACTTTATTACATGGAGCGGGAGATGTACCCCTTAGAGTTAAGACTACAGAGCCATTGGATATGTCAGTTGCATTGGGCTGATAAATTGAAGTTAAAGCAGTCTGGTCGGTAAACGTTCCACCAGTTGGGCTACTCCACTCATATGTCAGATTATTGGAAGATGAAGATCCCTGATTAAGAGGTATATCATCTCCAGCAGTGGCACAGGTTGTAATATCACTTCCAGCATTTATAGTTGGGTTTGCATAATAGTTTAAGGTGATTATTTCAGAAAAACTCTGGCCACAATTGCCAACTGGATTAAGGGTAAGAGTAATATTTACTGCAGTATCACCCGGTCCAGGAGTATATGTTGGAAATAGTGTATTTGCGCCACTAGAAAAACCTCCATTTCCGTTATGATCCCAGCTAAATGTTGAGTAAGTTCCAGGAGTGGGAAGTGCGGTATAATCTGAGTTAGAGAGGGTATATGAAGCATCATCCTCACATAAGTCTGCCGAGTTATTTAGATTAACTGAAGGTAGATTTTCGATATTAAGTGTACGAGAATCATCTACAAAATTTCCACATCCATTAACAGGGTATCCTCTTAAAACAACTGTTGCCTCTCCAGCGTTGATTTCGGCCGGGGTTGGAGTGTAAAAAACTGTACTAGGGTCTGCTGGGTCTAATGCAGGCGCAAAGTTTCCATTTCCAATCCATGTGAAGGAGGCTGTATTTGATAGGGAGCTACCAGTTAAGTAGCCTCCAGTCTCACAAATTGAACTACTTGTGCCAGCTTCAACATCAGGCTCTAGAACAAATACAACAGTAATTTGTGATGAAACAGGATTTGCACAAGGACTATTTGGCTGAGCAGTCAAAGTAAATACAAATGTACTGCCAAATTCAGATGCTTCTGGAGTAAATGTTAAGTCTGGATTGGATGGGTCTGCAGGATCATCATAAACTACTGTTCCATTAGAGCTGTTGAAATTCCAACTGTACCCATTAGAATTTGCTAGGGTGGCATTTATATTAAAAGACGCCGTTCCCTCACATACAAGTAGAGGACTGGCAGTGTCAATATTCACCTGGGCAGCAGCTGTGAAAGTGACTGTTCTTGTTATCCACTGACTCTCTGGACAAACATTATTTGCGAGAGATTTTAATTTGAAAGTTACAGACCCTCTTGTATAATCAGCTGCTGTTGGCTCGTATATGGTATTTTTTTCAGAATTACTGCTAAAGTTAGCTGGTGTACCATCATCAGTATCCCACTGTACTTGTGCATCAGCAGGGTTGGTAATTGCAGTTAAGTTAATTAAACTTCCGTCACAAACAGTATCAGGAGCATTTATTTGAAGGTCAACAGGGGTTGTAAAATCAATTCTTACATTATCATTAATCACATGAGGAGCTCCACAATTTGGATATCCCGTAACTTCCACATTTAATATTACCGATCCATTGTTGATATCAGCAGTAGAGGGGGTGTAAACAGGATCCTCGTCATTTGAGAAGCTTAATCCACTAAATTGTCCAGTTCCTCCAGTTGTCCATCTAATTTGGGTCTGATTTTCAATAGTACTTGTTACGGTAACAGCCGAAGGTGCATCAGGATCTTGACAAACATCCATATTTGCAGCTAAAGTAATTACAGGTAGTTTTACAAGGTCGATTGTAAGTTCGTGAGTTGGGTTGTTAGGTGAGCATTCCCCTACTGAGATTGCAGTCAATCTTAGTGTTACACTACCATTTTGATAATCATTTAAAGATGGTGTGTAAAATGGATTGGCCACATTATTTGCGCTTAAAGTTCCTGTTGCTCCAGGTAGTTTTTGCCAATTGTATGAAGTGGTATTTTGAATTTGTATACCGCTGACCTGGAACCTATCATTTAAAGCAAGTTGGCAATGGGTATCAGTGGTTGGACCAGATATAACAGGAATTGAATCAACTGCTATTATTTTTGTATCAATTATGTTACTCTCTCCAAGACATCCTCCATCTGGTGTTAATGTGAGAGTAAGAAGTAATTGTCCACTTTGATCAGCAGCAGTGGTTAGTGTTGGCTGATTTGTTGTATCATTTGATAGTACAGTTCCACTCGCAACAGAACTACCATTGAATCCTGCCAGTGTCCATTGAATTGTGCCTCCCGATGCAGCTGCATCGTCAATAATTAAATTATTCCCTTGACAGACTGATAGATCATTACCTGCGTTAGCAATGGGAAGGGAAGTAATAGCAACAGCGACAGTCTGGGTTATTTCATCACACGGAGCATCGGGGACAACATGAACTGTAACGGATACAGTCCCTATGTTTTTATCAAGTGTGGTTGGAGTGTAGGTAGGGTTAACTGTGGTCCCACCAGAAAATCCAGATTGAACTTCAACATTGGCCTGAGTTGCAGTCCAATAAACATTATTTGGAGCTGACCCAGCAAGAACAGCGGTAAGATCAATAGTTCCATTTTCGCAGATAGGGTTTTTAACTACGTTTATATTTGTAATAATTGTGGGCTCCTCAACAGTAATATACATAGTGCCTACAACTTCACTTACCACTCCACTACACTGATTAGGTTGAGATGCAGTCAGTGTTATCTCGATAGGGTTATTATTTGCTTGGAGATCACCTGCACCTGGGTTATACCTTACAAGAGTTGTGGAAGAATTTGAAGTATCGAATGTTCCATCACCAGTTGAAGCCCAAGTAAGATTACTAAAGTGACTACCTGGATTAAAAGTTGCATTAAGAGTAACCTGATTCTCATTACTACAAATACTCTGGTCTGTACCTAAGTCAATAGAGTTTAATTTTTGAATAATATTAATAGTCTTTGTAATTGTGAATGATTCACAAACAGCATCTCCACCAAGTGTACCTATTAGAAGAACTTGACCACTATCATTTAAATCAGATTGGTATGTTGGCTGATTTGTATTTGAATTTAGAACACTTCCAAATCCTCCTAATTTTTGCCAAGAAATAGTGTTGTAATTAGCAGTTAGATCATTAATAGTATAATCACTTCCCACACATAAATCCACTGTGTCATTTGTAAAGCTTGCTGTTGGGGGATCCTCAAAATTAATCCTTAGGGTGACTGCTGGAAAGTTTAATGGATCACAAGGAGGGTTGGTGGAAAGGCCAGTTAGAGTGAGAGTTACAGAACCAGCATCTTTATCGGCTTGAGTCGGATTATATAGTGTATTTAAATCGGTTGTGTCTCCAAAAGATCCAGTTCCAGAACTTTCCCAAAGAATATTCGCTGGATTTACTGCTGTTGAGCCTGAAATATTATAGGTAGTTTCATTTTTACAAATAGTTACTTCATTACTAGAGAGTGTTACGGTGTTGATTCTCTCTGTTCTAACAATTATTTCATCTGAATAAACATCATTGCATGGACTTTCACTGGTCACCTCAACCCTTACCCTAACATCACTAGAATTTCCATTATCGGCAGTAAATGTTGGATTAAGAGTATTTCCCCCAGCGGAAATTGACCCAGCACCAATAACTGTCCAATTAATAGAGCTTAGATCATAATTACTGGCAACTGCCTCCAAACTTATTGTTCCATTTTCACAAATAGTAACTATTCCGTCATTTTCTGGATCAACAATTGAGATTGTGGCTTGGGGATATATTTCAATAAAAAATTCATCACTTGATGCAGTTCCACAACCAGATTTTGGATTAGCCGTCAGAACCAGTCTGACTCTCTGATCAGGTAAATTTAAATCTAGTGGGTCAGGATAGTATTCAGGAACAAGCGTGTTTGATCCTTGAATCGATCCCGAGCCATTAGGTGTACTCCATAATATGGAATCGTAGTTTTCAAGTGTTACAATATCATTAGCATCAACAGTGTATGTACTACTTACACATATTGTTCTTGTTATGGCTTGAGATAAAATAACTTCGGGTGCTTTTGTAATATTTAATCTAATAGTCTCACTAATATCACCTTGACATGTGGGAGCAACATTACTGGCAGTAATAGTTAAATCAACATGACCTCGGTTTATATCTTCTGCTAGGGGTGTATATATGGTAGTTTGAAGGGCAGTTGTGGAGAAACCTGTATTGTTAACTGTATCAGCAGTCCAGGAAATACCATTTAAATCTTGATTACTTACTACAACTCCATCTATTATATAAGATTCATTTTCACAAATAGTAGCAGTGAACTCATCAACAGTAATACTAGCAAGTGGTTCAATATTAACTCTAAGAGTTTGAGAAATTTGAGAACAATTTGCAGAGGGAGGCGGAGTAAGAGTTAAAACTACGTCAATAAACCCTTGTGTTATTTGAGCATTACTTGGAGTAAATGTAACATTGCTCGTACCGTTATTGGTAATAACTCCAGTATTATCAAGAGTTGAAAAGGTGAAGCTTTGCTCATTTTCTATATCAAAGTTAACTCCCTCAATCAGAGTAAAACTTGAATTTTCACAAACATCTGGAGCTGTAAGATTTGTTATTTCTGGTGCTTCATTATAGAAAACATTAATCGTTCTTGAAACAGATGCCAAGCAATCTGATATTGGATTAGGGGAAACTGTTATTACCAGTTGTAGAGGATTCAAATTAACATCATTCGCTACAGGAGTGTATATTGGCTCCTGTGTTTGAGGGTCACTAAAGCTACCTCCACCATTTGTAGAAGTCCACTGAATGGTGTTATTTGTCTCCCCACCAATTATTACAAGACCTGTAAAATCAATAATTGTCCCTTCACATAAGATGAATTCATCATCAGCTAAGGTGATTTTTGGAGTTTGAAAAATTCTAAGTGGGAATGATGCAGAAACATCTTGATCGCAACTAGAATCTGGACTAACCGTTAAAGTAATTGTGATTGTACCCGCTGTTTTATCGTCTTGGTGAGGTTGATAAATGGGTTGCAATGGATTGCCCGTAGCAGTAAATACTCCTCTTCCGGTGGAGGTAAAGCTTATTGATGTTGGATCGTAATTGTTATCTATGGTTATTCCATTTACTTGATAAGTCCCATTTTCGCATATACTTTGATCACTGGGCATATTTATAAAAGGAGCTGGATCAAAAATTAATGCAAAGCTATCAACTGCTGGATCATCACAAGGCCCTATTGGACTTCCCTCTAAAGTGATTATTATAGGATTATTAGTTCCTGCTCTATCTGCAGGTGAAGGATTATATGTTGTTATTAAAGTATTGGGGTTAGAGAAAGTTCCTGATCCACCAGTAACTCTCCAGCTTGTGTTTGCTGTATTACTTGAAGAGGCGGTTGAAATTGAATATTGATCGATACTGCTACAAAGGACAACTGTTGTAAGTCCAGTGCTAACCAATGGATTTCTTTGGAAGTTTATTGTTAATTGATCTTGAGTTGTCTCTCCACAGGTATTGTTGGTGCCAGTGAGAGTTAAATTAACATAACCAGCAGCTTTATCTGAGGCGGTAAAAGTATAAGTTGGGTTAGACGTTGTTTGCCCACCACCAAATCCACCAACTCCGCTTGTGGCACTCCACAGATATGTGTCAATATTTAATATATCTCCAACTAAAGGTGAGTAATTAAGCTCATCCTCACATAGAGTGATTATATCAGTATCCCCTGCATCAGAAAATATATTTAGTTCAGGTTGAGCTATTAGGTTTATTGTATATGAGTCGCTTACAGGATCACAACCCTGTAAACCGTTATTGGTAATGGTCAAAATTACCGTTCCATTATTAATATCATCATTTGATGGAGTGTATGTTGGTGTAAGGATGTTAGGATTAGAAAATGAACCAGTTCCATTAGTTGACCATGCCAACAATCCAGCGTTTGTAGCTGTGGGGGTTATATCATTTAGATCAATAATAAAAGCCCCACTTGCAGGTTCACAGAAATCTTGAGTGGGGACACCTGAAGATGCTGCGACTGTAGGTAATGGATTTACCGTTATCTGAATATCGTCAGAATCAATCCTAGCTGAACCATCAGGGTTTTCACATGGAAAATTCCCATCTGGTGTAGCTGTTAATCTTAAAACTACAACTCCTCCAAGTGAGGCCCCTGCCCCATCAGCAGTGAATGTTGGAACTAAGGATGTATCATTGGATAATGATCCAATATTGTTTCCACTGACAATTGACCATTGATAGGTTACTGGATATTGTGCCTCTACAGCAGGTGCTGGACTGGTTAAAGAGGCGTCATTGATAGTGATTGCAGAATCCTCGCATACTACTCCATCCGATCCCGCATTAATTACAACATCCTGATAAAAAGTAATTATCATAGAGTCACTGGCATTGGCACAACCATTTTGAGATACAGTAAAAGTAAGCTCAACATTACCAGCTGTTAGATCAGCTGCAGAAGGATAATAAATGGTATTTTTGAGCGAAGCGTTAGTGAAACTCCCTGTACCTCCACTCCACTGATAAGTTTGATAATCGAAACCATCAGATAAATTTCCTTGAAGGGCAACCTCTACAGGATCTGTAAGATCTGTACAAATATCAAGATCACCACCAGCATCTGCAATTGGCTGAGTGATACTCTGAAGTGTTTTTAAAACAGTAATTACATTAGCACAGGGTGCATTAGGTGTTACAACTAATTGAAGAGTGATACTTCCTGCTCCACTTGGAACAATAATTGGATCAATTTGATTTTCTGTACCCCCTTGAATTGAAGCAGGACCAGATTGAACGCTCCACTGATATGTAAGCACATCACTAACATCACTTACTGTTACATCATCTACAGTGAAAAGCTCGTTTTCACAAAAAAGTCTATTTGGTCCAGCATTCACTGTAAGTTCCTGGAACATTGCAATAGTAAAAGTTTGGCTTACTACACTATTACAAGGGGCTGATCCGGTTACTGACAGTTTAATTTGAACACTACCATTTTGAAAATCCTGAGCAGAGGGGGTGTAAAATGCATTATTAGGATCATTATTGTTTGTAATATTTCCAGAGCCATTTTCAACAGACCATAAAACGGTTCCATTTTGTACTGTTGCTGAGAAGGGAATATTTAGCCCTCCGCCTTCACAAAACGATGTAGCTGAATTTATATCATCTATTTGTGGAGCTGAAGTGATTAGAATAGTCTTAGTTGCGGTAGCATTATCTGCAGGAGATGAACATGGATTAATTGGAAGTGCTCTTAGCTCAACAGAAACTTCCCCCGCAGCTATATCTGCAGGAGTAGGGGTATATACATAGGGATTTGCACTTGGTCTTATGTCAGAAATGCCAGGCAATACCCATGTTACATTATCGCTATTTGAAGTATCGGCAATAAAGGTAATAGTATCTCCCTCACATATGCTATCAACCGAATTAATAGAGGCGGTTGGTAATGCTTGAAAACCTATTACAACTGTATCTTCATATACTGTGTCACAACTACCAGCTCCTTGAGCAGATATTGTAAGTGTAACTGATCCATTAGAAATATCTGCAGCACTTGGCGTGTAAGTTGAAAAGTTTACAGCAAAACCTCCAGCCCCCTGAGAACTAGAACTCCAACTAACTGTGGCAAGATCTATATTACTAAATGTGGGAGATAGATTTACAATATCATTAGAACAAACAGTTTGAGGATTTCCTGCATCAATGTTTGGAGTAGGATTAACTGTGATTACAATATTATCGTTGTTAGAGCAACCTGTTGCAGGATTAGTTACAGTCAGGGTATAAATTGTTGTAGTATTGGGAGATACATCTGTTGATGATTCATTAGATAGAGTATTTATTCCATCTGTCCATTCATAAGTCAGCCCTGCTTGAGCAGCAGCTCCAATAGTGATAACATCCCCTACACAAATGGTTTGATCTCCACCGGTATTGACTGCTGGAATTTGATTTACAATTACCTGAACGGATTCTGATCTAGAACATCCCGAAGCTAGATTTGTAACAATAAGGGTATATGATGTACTTTGGGTAGGATTTACTGTTGGTCTGGCAACAGTTTTATTAAATGCATGATCTGGTGTAGCTGTCCATTGATATGAGTAACCACCACCTAAATCTTGACCAATTTGAACATTTTCCCCTGAGCAAATAGTTTCATTATTTAACGAATTCAAAGCAGGAAGAGAGTTTACTGTAATTGCAAATGTTGAGGATCCTCCATCTCCACATGTGTTATTTCCATTGACTGTTATATTGTATGTTCCACCAGGTGCATTCGAGTTAACTCTCAATGTAATATCGGTCTGATCAGAACTGCCAACCACATTAAAAGCAGCTGAGTATCCATCCCATACATATGAATCAGCTCTATCAATTGCTGGAACGCTAAGCTGGATGGTACCTTGCCCATCTGCACATATTTCAGTTGCTCCATTTAATTCAGTAATAATGCCAGCATTAGCAGGAGATTCTCCAATACTAAAAGATTTTACAGAACTATATTGACTATTACCACAAGAATTTACAGCTCTAACTCTTAAATTATAACTTCCATCAGCAACGGCGTTTGGTACATTAAAAGTTATCGTTCTCTCATTTGAGCTTCCAATAATATTTAGATCACCGGATATATCTGGATCAAATTCCCACTCATAGCTATCAGCACCTGAAACAGCTGCAATCGAATATGAATGGGGGCCGTCCCCTTTACAAATTTGGGAGTTGCCTGTTGGAGTATTTGGCGAAGCAGGGATATTTTTAATTACTAAATTAGAGTCTGTGGTATCCTGTCCGTCAGGGGATATAACTGTGATAATTCCACTATTTGTATTAATTGGAATTGAGGTAATAACAATACTTGTATCTGATGCAGTAAATGCAACATTAGTGACACCTATTCTTACAGTGGTTACACTTGCAAGGTTGGTTCCTGTAATAGTAATATTTGTAGGAGTATTTATGCAATATTCTGTTGGTCCAAAATTTGTTATTATGGGGATCAACTGGATCTCGTCGTTTTCAATAGTAGTGCCAAATGCACTTATTGAAAAAACAAAAGCATATAAGAATCTAATTAAATTCGAAATCACTGAATTTAGCGTATAAACTTAAAACGATCAATTAATTAAAATATTACAAAATTGTAAATCACAATAATATTCTTCTAATTTATTGAAATTTTAGGCTTAACGAGTGAATTTTGACTTTAATCTAATGTAAAAATATCTATTATTCTAAGAAAATAATTAGTACCAATAATTTTAATAAATTTTGTTTTAACTAGTTAGTTAACCACTAATTTTAATCTGATTTAATATTACTTATGGTCTAGGCCATTCCCAATTTATGAGATTATTGCTCCAAGCAATTCCAATAGAAGAATTTTTATCAAAATCACCCTCTTTTTCTTTTTTTGGACCCGAACCATGAAAAAACATTAAATATTTCCCCACTCTAGGTGTGCTTCTTAAATCAATCACTGTCCCAGCGGTAATTCTTCCTTTTGCCCAATTCCACTCATTTTGTCCCAAGGTTATCAGATCTCCAAAATCATTCCAGTTTGTAAGATTGTTGGAGCGTTTAATCCCTATTCCATTTGATGGAGAATGAAACATTATGTATTCTTTTTCCTGTTTTATAACACAAACATTTTCTCCTGAATTGGTATTCCCATAAAATGTCCAATCCACAAAGTCATAAGTATATGACATACTAACCCCATTTTGTTTATAAAAACACCACCACTTTCCTTTTTCATTTAAATCTTCAATTAGAAATGGATCTATCATTCTACCCATATCTTTCTCTTGAATATCAGGCCCTTTGACTTTTAAAATTTGGGGAGAAGTCCAGTTTTTAAGATCAGGACTTTTCATTATAAAAATTCTAGCATCACTAGAGCCATAACGTATTTTATCATCCGAAACGTAACCAGGTCTTGGATAGGTCTGCAGACATAGAATCCATTTTCCATCTTTTTGGATAATATTCCCAGGACTCGAAAAATTTAAGTTTTGGTTTTTCGGAGTCAAAATCTTTATTTGACTCCAATGTTTTAAGTCACTTGAGTCACTGCATGCAGTGTAGGAAAATATTTTACCATTTTCGTTTTTAACCAATGTAAAGAATAAATAAAAACGATCATTATGGAACAATACCGCCGGATCTCTATATGCTGTTCTCTCGTCCCCTTGAAAAATAACAGGAGAATTAATTTTCTCTAAGATTTTATTCTGAGCTTTCGAATAATTAATATAAAAAAGGAAAAAGAAATAAGTAAAAATGCATTTTAATCTTGTAATAAAAAATTCTCCGAATTTCTTTTGTCTATGGGCCATTTGATTAAATAAATAGTTTTTCAATATATAAAATTGATTATAAAAATATTTTTTAGTAATTCAGTTTTTGGTTAATCAATTTTGTAACCCCTTTGGAAATTGTTTTGCAAAAAGGCTATACAGATATTATTTCAAAAACAGCGAATTTTAGAATATATGGTGTAAAGATTTAATTTTAAATCTATTTATTTAAAGTTATATTAGTGATCATTAAATACATATTAATGATTATTATCAATCAAAATCTAAAAGTTGAGGATCTGAAAGAAAAGATTAATTTGCTCTGGCAACTTTCCGGAGAAAAAATTAATAGAATTCTTTCAGAATATGATGAGTCGCAAGGTGCACCTGTATTTACTGTCAATGGAAAATATACCACTCGTGGATGGACTGAGTGGACGCATGGCTTCCAATTCGGTTCAGCAGTTCTGCAATACGATGCCGCAGGAGATTCACAATTCATAGATTCTGCAAAAAAGAATATCATCGATAAAATGGCTACGCATGTCAGTCATACCGGTGTTCATGACCATGGTTTTAATAATTTAAGCACCTATGGAAATCTTCTTCGATTGATGCATGAGGGAAAGATCCAATTCAATGAATGGGAAGCCCACTTTTATGAGTTGGCTATTAAAATCTCTGGTGCGGTGCAGGCCTCACGTTGGACCAGTCTGCCAAAGGGTGGTTTCATTTATTCATTTAATGGCCCGCATTCTTTGTTTGTGGACACCATCCGATCCTGTAGGATTTTATTGGTAAGTCATCTGTTAGGACATACCTTCCACGGGGAGGGGGATCGAAAAATTTCATTATTAGAGCGAGCCATTCAACACATAGAGGCAACTGCAAAATATTCAATTTTTTATGGTGAGGGTAGGGATCAATATGATCTTTGGGGAAGGACAGCTCATGAAAGTATTTTTAATATCAATGATGGTCAATTCAGATGTCCCAACTCACAACAGGGTTTCACAGGTTTTACCACATGGACAAGAGGTTTGGCCTGGGCGATGCTAGGCTTTGCAGAGGAGCTAGAAGCAATTGAGCTTATTGAAAGTGAGCGATTGGCACCTTTAGGTGGAGTAAATAATATTTCTGAAATGATGCTCAAAGGAGCCAAGGCAACTTGTGATTTTTATATTGATCATACCCCAAGCTGTGGCGTAACCTATTGGGATACTGGGGCACCCAATCTTCACAAATTGGGGGATTATTTGAATCGTCCTGCTGACCCTTTTAACAACTGGGAGCCAGTGGACAGTTCCGCCTCTGCCATAGGTGCTCAGGGACTTTTGCGATTAGGTCATTATTTGAAGAAAAAAGGACAGAAAAAAGAAGGAGACAAATATTGGCAAGCGGGATTGACCGTTTTTAATTCCCTTTTACAGGAACCTTATTTAAGTATGGATAAGCAACACCACGGTCTACTTTTACATACCATTTACCATCAACCCAATGGTTGGGATCATGTACCAAAAGGGAGTAAAATTGCCAATGGTGAGTCATGCATGTGGGGAGATTATCATTTTAGAGAATTGGCCATTTATGTTCAGAAAATTATCAATAAAGAACCTTATTATCGATTTACCAATTGCATAAATAAATAGGTATCCGATGACCGAGCTGACTGACTTTTCAAAGCTGTGTATTCATACACAAACTACCAAACCTTGGAGCATAGAGGAATGTATAGCGCATTTTTCAAAATCTGGAGTTAGGGGAATTTCCATTTGGAGGCATTTGTTGGAGGGAAAAGATTTAAAAAAAATAAAAACTTTATTGGAGATTAACAAAATGGAGCCTGTTTCACTGGTTCGTGGGGGTTTTTTCCCATCATTAGAGTCTCATCAACGTGAGTTAGCCTTGCAGGACAATCGATTGGCTATAGACCAGGCTGCTGCCTTGGGTGCTCCTGTGGTAGTCCTGGTATGTGGAGCCGATCCAGGTCAAGACTTGGAAGTTTCCCGCCGTCAAATTATTGATGGGATTAATCAATTAATACCTTATGCCAAAAATATGGGGGTAAAATTGGCCATAGAGCCTTTACACCCAATGTATGCAGGAGATAAATCAGCTGTAGTATCTTTAGAACAAGCCAACGATATGTGTGAATCAATCGCTTCTCCAATGGTTGGGGTGGCCATTGATGTTTATCACCTTTGGTGGGATAATAATTTGAAAAATGAAATTTTCAGGTGCGGAAAAAATAAAAATATATTGGCTTTTCATGTTTGCGATTGGCGTGTTCCTACAATTGATTTTCTGACAGACAGAGGTTTGATGGGAGAAGGATGTATCCCGATTAAACAAATCAGAAAGTGGGTAGAAGAAGCTGGATTTGAGGGTTATAACGAAGTTGAAGTTTTTTCTGACAGATTGTGGGCTCAGGATCAAAAGCTATATTTGGAAGACATCAAGAAATCATATATTAATCACACATAGTAAATTAAATGAAGGTACACAAAATTGGAGTCATCATGAATGGGGTGACTGGAAGAATGGGAACCAACCAACACTTGATTCGTTCTTTGGCGACTATCATATCGCAAGGAGGGGTAAAAGTAAATGATAATGAAATCATTTTACCCCATTTGGTATTGGTGGGGCGCAATGAAAGTAAATTGAAAAAATTAGCCAAAAGAACTCAAGTAGAAAGATGGACAACAAATTTGGATGAGGTTTTGAAAGAAGATCAATATCAAATATATTTTGATGCTCAAACCACAGGAAGAAGAGCTAATGCCATCAAAAAAGCAGTAGCTGCTGGTAAGAATGTTTATTGTGAAAAACCTATTGCAACTTCCACAGAGGTTGCTTTAGAGTTGTATCGCTTATGTGAAAAAGCAAATGTTAAACACGGTGTTGTCCAAGACAAGTTATGGTTACCGGGCATGTTGAAATTAAAACGTCTGATCGAAAATGATTTTTTTGGTGATATTTTATCCGTTCGAGGAGACTTTGGCTATTGGGTTTTTGAAGGTCACACCGTTCCAGCTCAAAGACCCAGTTGGAACTACAGGAAGCAGGACGATGGGGGGATCATTGTCGATATGCTCTGTCATTGGAGGTATGTATTGGATAATATTTTCGGTTCAGTCAAAGGTGTTTTTTGTTTGGGGGCTACGCATATCCTGGAGCGTATTGACGAAAATGGAAAACCTTACACTTGTACCGCTGATGATGCAGCCTATTCCATTTTTGAATTGGAGGGAGGGATTATTGCTCAGTTCAATTCTTCATGGACCACTCGTGTGAGAAGAGATGATTTACTCACCCTTCACGTTGACGGAACCAAAGGATCGGCTGTCGCGGGTTTGAGAGATTGTTGGACACAACACTATGGAAATACACCAAAACCAGTTTGGAATCCAGACATCCCTAATCCTATTGATTTTAAAGAAGGATGGACTAAGGTCCCAGAACAAGAAGATTTTGACAATGCTTTCAAGGCACAGTGGGAATTGTTCCTCAAACACGTGGTATTGGAAACTCCCTTTCCCTGGAATTTGATGGAGGGAGCTAAAGGTGTCCAACTAGCAGAGTTGGGCATTGAAAGTTGGGAGAAAAAGACTTGGATCAATATACCGGAATTAAAATGAAACCTGTAGCGCTTATCACCGGAGGATCAAGAGGAATCGGCTTAGGAATTGCAAAGTCAATGATCAATGCTGGATATAGAGTGGCGATCAATGGAGTACGCCCCGAAAATCAAGTAAAAAAGTTATTAGCGGAGCTCATCATTCCCACAAGTGAAGTGATATACTGTCAAGGGAATATAGCAGAATCAGAAGATCGCTCTAAAATCATTAGTGAGGTAAAAGAACATTTTGGAAGGCTCAACGTTTTGGTCAATAATGCCGGTGTAGCTCCCAAAGAGCGTAATGATATTTTGGAAGCTACGGAGGAAAGTTATGATCGGGTTCTTGACATTAATTTAAAGGGACCTTATTTTTTAACTCAGTTGGTTGCACGGTGGATGATTGAACAAAAGAAAATAAACCTGAAGGATACCTTTTCAATCATCAATATTTCATCTGTTTCTGCAACATTTGCCTCTGTCAATAGAGGGGATTACTGTATTTCAAAGGCAGGCATGACTATGTTAACCAAACTTTGGGCAGTGCGATTGGGAGAGTATGATATACCGGTTTATGAAATACAGCCTGGGATCATTCGTACAGACATGACTGCTGGGGTGGCAGAAAAATATGATAAACTGATTGGAGAAGGACTGACTTTGGAAAAAAGATGGGGTGATCCAAAGGATCTAGGAAAAACGGTTACAGCTTTAGCTACGGGAATGATTCCTTATGCAACGGGTCAAGTAATTAATACTGATGGTGGAATGACTATACAATTTTTATAGATATGAATTTAAAAAATATTTGGAGATTGATTGTAGCAGCTGTTCTTTTTTGTTCAGTTTTACAATTCTCACCTTGGGCATTGGCTCAAAACAAATTGGAACCTTATCTATTGGGAATGCCATTTACCCTTTGGTTTGGAATTTTGATTACTATATTGTTGGTATTATTGACTGCTGCTGGGGGATATGTATTTTCTCGACTCAAATCAGATGAATTAAAAGAAGAATAATATGTTGAGCTATCTCCTTTTAATAGGTACAATATATATTGGTGTTTTGATGTTTTTTTCATGGCATACAAAAAAACATATCAAAACTTCTTCAGACTTTATGTTAGGTGGGGCAAAGATCGGAGTTGTTATTGGTTTAATGACTTTTGCTGCGACGCTTTTTAGCACTTTTACCTTACTGGGCATGCCTGATTTTTCTAGAGCTAACGGTGTAGGAGCATGGATCTTTCTTACTTTTTCAGATGCAATAATGGTTTTTTTGATCTTGTGGTTCGGGTTTTATTTAAGAAAGAGAGTGGGGAAATCAACTTACCAAGGAATGTCTACTTTACTCCAAAAATGTTATCAAAACAAAATGGCAGGTTACCTTTATTTTACTGCAGTTTTTTTATTTCTCATCCCTTATATAGCGATTCAAATCAGGGGGGTAGCTATATTTTTGGTTTCTGCTTTTCCCAATTTTATCCCCGTTTGGGGCTGGTCCATTGGGATTGTTTTTGTGATGCTGATTTATTCAGAATTGGGAGGTCTTAAAGCTATCATATATGCAGATTCTTTACAAGGGACTTTATTATTGATTGTGGTTTGGATTGTTGCATTCAATTGCTTGAATGAAGTGGGGGGATGGAACGCACTTTTTGAAAGTGTAGCCAACGTAAACCGCGACTTACTTTCTACACCGGGACCCAAAGGATTGCTGAGTCCACAATTTTTGATTGCCTCTGCACTTGCCATATTGATGATTCCTGTTACCCAACCACAGTTGTCAACTCGTTTGGTGATTATGAAAAATTATAATGCACTCAAAAGAATGGCTACTGCGGTTGGATTTTTTGCTATGCTTGTCATTCTACCCACCATAATAATTGGAATGTACGGAGCTATCTATTATGCAGATGCCACTACTTCAGAATTCTTGGGTAGTGTACTTCTTGGGGAACAGCACGAAATGATCGCAGCTTTGATCATCATTGGTTTATTTGCCGCCGCAATGTCTACTTCTGACTCCCAGTTATTTGCTATGGGAAATGAAATCAAAGGACTTTTAGGATTGAAGGAGGACGATAATTTGCGTCCCGTTCGATTTGTGATACTATTATTTGCACTCTCTGCATTGATCTTCTCATTGCTCAGTTCTGATGAGTTGGTTCTATTAGCTCGATTAAGTTTTTCAGGGACAGCTTTGATGGGACCTATGATTATGTTGGGTGTTTTTTCCAATCGACCTCAGGGTTTTGCAATGATTCTTCTTTCATTTTTGGCTTTATTGATTTTCATTTTATCCAATCTAGGGTGGTTTCCAAAACAAATTTTATCCTGTAGAACTGACCTCCTTCTTATGATTCTATTGGGAGTTGCTGCTCTAATCAATTTTTTGATAATAGACAGAAGGTTTTTAAAATATAAATAAAGACCAAAAATCATTATTGATTTTGAAAATAAATTGAAAAGTTTTCAAAGTCAATTTTTTTTTAAATTTTTAAGTTCCTTTTCAAATTTTTTCATCACATACAAGTGCAGTTTTGCTTGGGTCAATTTATAAATCCCCCAAGGTAATTTGGGAACATATTCATGTATGGCTGTAATGACATATTCATTATCCAAAATGGATCGAAATTCCAACCATCCCAAATCTTTTCTTTTGGTCAAAACACCACCAGTAATGTAAAAAAGCTGTCTATTGGGTGTACTCCTATCTTCGATCAATTGCAATTCCAATAACATAACACCCAATAGGTAGAACCTCAAAAAACTACCGTCAAATCTTGGGTTGATGAGTCCAGCAAATCTTTTACTAAGCCAAATCGGATAATATTTAGCAACCCACTGGGCATTGTGTTTTCCGGGATTGTATATTCTCTGAACACTTCTAACGGTATTTTTTTCGGCACGGAGTTGATCAAAAGAAGGCAAAGTAGGAGTTTTTTGGGAGAGCGCTCTTTTAATACTTGTATCGATAGGGACAAAATCAATATCATACAAATCGGAAAATTCATTACTGGGGATCATACGATGCTTCAGGCTTTCTACCAGTGGTGAAACGAAATTGATATTGGAATTTGC
Source organism: uncultured Flavobacteriaceae bacterium (assembly GCA_913020295.1). GTDB lineage: Bacteria > Bacteroidota > Bacteroidia > Flavobacteriales > Flavobacteriaceae > UBA8316. The sequence goes on from CAJWAA010000003.1 coordinate 20,816, forward strand.
AAAAATACTAACCCACCATTTTGACAGTCCAACAGTAAAGATAGGCATGGGAAAAATCAAACGTTTTTTACCCATCATTTTAGAGGTTTTTTTTAGAAGCTCCATGTAAGTAATTACCTCATTTCCCCCTATCTCAATATTTTTATCATAGGTTTTGGGGTTATCGATACATTGTTTGATAAGAGAGAGAATGTCGAAAATATCAATGGGTTGGTTTTTGGATTTGGTCCAACGGGGGCAACCCATCACGGGGAGGTTTTTCACTAGATTCTTAACTATCTTAAAGGAGGAACCACCCGGACCAATTATGATACCAGCCCTGATAGCTGTTAATGGAGTTGCTCTAGCTCCTAAAGTTTTTTCCACCTCATATCGTGATAATAGATGATTGGAAATCCGATGTGTGTCTTTTGGAAGAATCCCACCCAAATAAATGACTTGTTTGAGTTTATTTTTTTGAGCTGCTCTAGAAAAATTATCGGCAAGCAGCAAGTCGGTATCTTCAAATTTCCCTTGGTTCAGCCTGGTGGAGGGCTGCATGGAGTGAACCAGATAGATGGCAATATCTGCGCCTTCTAAAGCTTTTTCCGTACTGGACATGGAATATAAGTCAACCATACGCCAAAGAATTTTATTATTGGGATTTGTCACAACTTTTTTTCGGCTTAAAGCAATAATGTGATAATCATCTTGGAACTCTTTTATAATCCATCTTCCTATAAAACCCGTCGCTCCTGCCAATACAATTTTCTGCTTCATTGCCTTAAATGTATCAAATTTAACTCATAATGGAAACGGTTGTTTCTGAATAAAAAACTTTAAAAGTATAGGTGTAACTAAAATTACTTACCTTTGTTTTAAATTTAAAAATCCCGACCCTTAGGTCTGAAATTATAAACATGTTGTGTGTTGTTAAAATTGGGAAACCAATGCATTAGCAACTGATGAGAAGCTTTCCAGTATTTCGGAGAGCTTTTTTTTTTATGTGTTTTTTGATAATGACTAAAGTCCGAAGCAATAAATTTTATTTCCGGCTTTGGTCCCTGGCTTTCCTCTTCCCCCCCCTGCAATGACAATATATTGTTTTCCATTCACTTGATAGGTTGCTGGAGTGGCATACCCCCCGGCCTCTAATTGGAATTCCCATAGGAGTTTTCCATTGGATTGGTCAAAAGCACGAAAACGCTCATCCATAGTTGCCCCAATAAAAATCAAACCTCCTGCAGTAACTATTGGCCCCCCCATATTGAAGGTTCCAGTGGGGGAATGCCCCAATTTTTCCAATTCGGGATAGGTGCCTAATGGAATTTGCCAATCGATTTTTCCGGCATCCAAATCTATTCTTGACAAGGTTCCCCATGGAGTCTCATTGATTGGATATCCATTTTTGGTTTTTAATTCGCGGTGTCCATTGGCTACCCAAGGAACTTCAATGATCTTTTCGTTATTATCGATTTCAATGACTTTATCTTTTCCATAATTGTAGGAAGATATTTTTTGGTCTTCCAACAAGCTCAACATCGCAAACCACTCTGGTTCATTGCTTGAATTGACAAATAGGGATCTTTTGAAGGGGTCATATGCTGCCCCTCCCCAGTCTGTTCCTCCATTAAATTGGGGAAATACCATGGTGGGTTTTTCAGCAGGGGGCAAATATAGTTGACCATAGATCATACTTTGCAGGGAATCTTTAATGGATTTGTTTTCGAAGTCATCTATTTGGTTCAAAGTATTTTCATTGATGCTTGTCTTTCCATAAATCAGCTCTGGTTTTGTAAACGGTTGTGTTTTTGATGCCATTTCTCCAGGAATATCACTTGGGGGAACTGCCACCTCATTAATGGGATGAATTGGTGCTCCGGTAAAGCGATCCAAGACGAAAAGTTGTCCTGTTTTGGTGGGTTGCGCAATTGCCTCCATCAATTTTCCATTTGATTTTACTTGAACCAAATTGGGAGGACACGGAATGTCATAATCCCACAAGTCGTGATGAACGGTCTGAAAATGCCATATCCTTTCTCCTGTATTGGCGTTGAGAGCCAAAATACAATTTCCAAATAGATTATCGCCAATACGATTGCCCCCCCAATGGTCGTATGAGGGGGAACCCGTCCCAAAAAACAGCATCTCGTTCTCTTGATCCAAAGTAAACCCACTCCAACTGTTAACCGAAATGTATTCGTTTTGCCAAGCCTCCATGGGCCATGTGTCGTAACCCAATTCTCCTGGATGTGGGATGGTTCGAAATTCCCATTCGATTTCTCCAGAGTAGAGGTTGAATGCCCTGATGTTTCCAGGCATGGTTTTTCGATTGGCACCGTCCAAAACTCTAGATCCCAATATCAGTAAATTTTTGTGAATTATTCCAGGAGTAGAGGCTGTAATAAATAATTGTTCCGCCTTGGATCCAAAGCTTTTTTTGAGAGATATTTTTCCCGCTTCACCAAAAGAGGAAACAGATTTTCCAGTAAGGGCGTCAATGCAGTAGAGAAAAGATGATGCCACAAAATAGAGCCTTCCATTTTTTCCATTATCGAAATAGGTAACACCCCGAGAATTTCCAGAGTATTTTTCTTCGGGAAATGGGTCAAAGCTCCAATTTAAATAACCATTAGCAGCATTGATAGAGTGAACCTTCATGTCGGGGCCGATAACAAACATTTGATCGCCTACAATGATCGGGTTGCATTGTATACCATCTTTGTGATCTTCGTTTTTATCAAAAATTTCAAGCTCCCAAATTAATTTCAGTTGCCCAATATTAGTGGTATTTACCTCAGATAAATTCGAGTATTTAGACCCGGAAGCATCTCCACTGTATATCGACCATGATTTGAATTCTTCGCCAGACCCATTTCCACAGGAAAATAAAATCAAAAATAATAGGAGTTTTAAAATTCCTATTAATGAATTCAAAATTAAGCCACTGCGTGTACTTGTTTTTTTCAAAGCTATACTAATGGATTTTGTTAAAGTTAAAATTTTTAGACGATTTTAAGGAACAATCACATTTAGTTTTTTAGGAAGAACTTTGATCTCCATTTGATTAGAAGTTGTCGGTAGATACTCACCGTCTATTTGAACACAAAAATCATCTTGATCTAAAAGTTTGATTTTCAATGTTGAGAGACAAATTAAATTAAATTTTTTTGCTGTTAATTTCTTTTTCAACAGTGTGTAGAGAAAAAACTTGATTTTATTAAAAACATTTGAATTTTCCATCCAAAATAAGTCCAATAGTCCGTCATCACTCTGGGCTTTGGGAGTTAGTGAGAAATCATATCCCTGTTGATTGGCATTGGAAACGAGAAGAATAAAGGGGCTGATTTCTCTCACATTATCAAGGTATTCAACTTGAATTTTCTGATACTTAAAACTTACCATGGCATCAAAAAAAGCAACGATATAGGCCCAAATACCGTGCGATTGGTTCTTATGGTAACTCTTAATAAAATGTGACTCCAAAGCGCAACCCATATTTCCAAAAAAGTAATGCCCATTGACCACTCCCACGTCCATTTTGGCAAGCTTATTTTTTTTGATGACTTGGACTGATTTTGAAATTTCTAGTGGAATTTTAAAATGACGGGCGATACCATTTCCAGATCCTAAGGGTATAATACCCAAAGGAATCTGAGTCTCGACCAATCCTTGAGCCACTTCATTGATTGTTCCATCTCCACCACATGCTACCACCACATCTGCCTTTTCATCAATTGCTTTTTCGGTTAGAGCGATTGAATGTCCCTTTTTCGTAGAGCTGAAAATACAGAAAGAATCCTTTTTGTTATCAAAAGTTTTCTCCAGAGACTTGCGCAATTGTTTCAGTTTGTATCCCCCTAGAGGCTTGACAATGAAATATACTTTCATAGTTTTGAGGTTTGTCTACTTTTTTCGCCCCGACATTAGGGTTTCGAAATAATCTTCAAGAAACATACTGCATTTCTTTTCTAGTTCAATCATCTGCTGGGTTTTGCTCTGGATAAGATTATTTTCCATGTTTTTATCTTCCAGTTCATAAAAGCCAATGGCTTTGTTTCCATTGTGGATACAGATAAAATTTTCATCCATAATAAAATAACTTCCTCCACTAAAATAATTAATTACAAACGGATGGTGATCTTGGTTGGACAACAAACTTCTTCCCCAACTTTTAAATGGTTTTGGGTAGTCTATCAGGTCGGCAACCGTGGGTAGAATGTCCATGTGGCTGGCCAGTCTCATATCAACCCCTTTTAGCTTGCTGTCATGTTTGAAGATCATCAAAGGATTGGCAAACCGATTGACGGTTTTTTCATAAAAAGGAAAATAGGATTGATTGCTATGATCTGCTGTGAATAAGAATATGGTATTCTCAAACCAAGGGGATTTACTACATTCCTTAAAAAATTGACGCAGTGCATGATCGGTATATCCAACACATTGGTGCATGGGGACATGGCCTTTGTCAAATTTTCCATCGTATGCTTTTGGTATCACATATGGCTCGTGTGAGGTGATCGTAAAAACACTGCTGAGGAAGGGAGTTTTTTGTTGGTCTAAAACCGATTTCATATAGCTTAAGAAAGGTTCATCCCAAATGCCCCAAGATCCGTCAAACTCCTTATCATTGTTAAATTCAGTTCTGCCGTAATAACGCTCAAAACCCAGGGTATTGGCAAAGCCCAAAAGTCCCATGGATCCGTTTGCGGCTCCGTGAAAAAAAGAAGTATGATACCCCATTTCGTTGGCAAACGAAACCACGGAACTTACCTTTTGTCTAGAATAAAGTGAAGAGGCGTATGAGGTTTCAAAAGAGGGAATACCAGCCAAAATGGAGGGCATACCATGAATTGATTTTCTGCTGGTGGCAAAACCATTTGGAAAGATTAAGCTGTGTTGAGCCAATGAATCTAAAAATGGAGTATAACTTTCAAAGTCAGGAATGTTGTAAGGTTGATTTAAAGCTCCCCAATACTCTCTTCCCATACTTTCCAAAATAAAGATTACTACATTGGGTTTTTCCTCAAATCTTCCCAAAGGGGGATATAGTTTCGTTGTGTTCAGTTCCTTTTCAACTTCAAGATCGGTGTAGCGGTCTTTGGATTTTTTAAAATTGTCTTGTCCTAATGTTTTTAGAAGTGTAAAGGTGCTGCTGAGGACTACGTCAGCCTGCTGTGGAGTTCTAACATTATCCATAGCATCTATCAGCGTGATAGGACGGGTACTTTTTTTGAAATCACCCCCACGAGCCCCCAAAACAAATAATGCAATACTTCCAAAAAATAAAATAATGGAGCTGAATCCATAGCGCCAATAATTATCAATGATAACAAGCGGATTGATCTTTACCTTTTTGTAGGCTAAAGCCAGAAAAGAGAGCAATACGATAAATAGAATGATGAGGTGCAAATAAACCCAGGCAAAATGTAGAAGCAAACCGGTTTTGTTGCTTTCAAACTCAATCACCTCCAAAAAATTATTCATCAATCGGTTTTGATTGAACCGATAATAAGCAAAGTCTATAAAGTTTAGGGACAGAAAAAACGCATTGCAAAGCCAATAAATCCAAAAAACAACTTTTTGATACAATGGATAGGTCGTTTTATTCCATGGAATGATAGACATCAGGATAAAAATCATATTGGAGTAAACAATGGCGACATTATCAAAACGAAGTCCGTAATAGCACAATTCCGCCAGTTGGGAAAACGAATTCACTTGAACTAGGTCGTTGTTAAAATAAACAAATAAAACCCTGCAAAAGAAATAACAGAGGTAAATCAAAAAAATGCGGTAAAAAAGGGCTTTGTATTCTTGAAGACGGAAATTCATAATAAACTTTCGTAAGCAAATATATGACTTACTGGTCTTTTGTCAACAGGTTACAGGGGAATCGACGAAGCTTATATTTCACCAAAAAATAATTTTTTAAAAAAAGTAGGGTATATAATTTCTAAAACGGGTTATAGATGTAATTAAAAAAAAATTGCTATGAAAATGAAAAAATTAGTTTTATTAGTATTTAGTTTCGGCATGATCACTTCCTGCTCTGAGGATGGAGTAAGTGGTTTCTCAGAAAACTTAAGCACGACTACTGTTCTGGAAACTATAAATTCCATTGCCTTTGAGGAGGACATAGACGACTTAGTATCAGAAAGTTTTAATTTGAGTACTAATGTTATAAGTGCTCGATCTGCTGATGCAGATTCAGCCAAAGATCTTAAAAGATTTAAAGGGGATAAGTATGGAGACTGTGCAAGTGTTGTTGTAGATGAAGAGAGAAAGACCAAGACCATCACTTTTTTGGAAGATTGTGAGGGAAAACGAGGCCAGACCCGCAGTGGAACCATGATTGTAAGCTACTCAGAAACTCAAGGAGAGGCAGGTAGTTATAGACAAGTCATCTATGATGACTTTTATCTTAATGGGGTAAAAATAGAAGGAACCCGAAGAACGGAAATCATATCCATAGATGAAAACGGTAGTAAAACTACGCGAACATCTGTGACCGATGGAAAAATGATTTACGAAGACGGTACTTTTAAAACCAAAAGTGCTGAAATGACCCGTTACACTCACGTAGAAAATGACCAGAAGCAATACAGCACACTCACTGGCAGCAAATCCGGAGTCAGTACTGAAGGGGTCAACTTTTCTATGGAAATCACTACTCCTATCAAATTTATTTACGACTGTTTTGGTGAAGGACAAAGAAAAAAAGGGAAAGTCCCGGTAGAAGGAATTAAGGTCACCGACGATGGGGAGCAAATAATTACAACCGATTTTGGAGACGGAACCTGTGATACACTTGTAGAAATTTCTAAAGATGGAGAGGTTGAAACGGTGGATTTGAAATATATTAAAAGGAAAGACCGCTTTAAAAACTTATTGAAAAAGAAAAATAAAAAGAAATAGGCTCTGTTACTAATTATCTTTAAATATTACGGTCCAATTCCTTCGATAAAACTTATCTTAGGGATTGGATTTAAGGAGTTAAATTTTGACGGCTAAAGATTTTAAAATGATTTATGATACGCACTTTGACGACCTCAGACGTTACCTCATCTTCCGATCGGGCGATCAGGACTTGTCTGTAGACATTGCTCAAGATGTATTCATGAAAGTTTGGACTAAAAAAATAGAGATTGCTTCGGGCAACATCAAAAGCCTGCTATTTAAAATTGCCACCGACGAGTTCATGAACCACATCCGCAAGAAAAAAGTAGAAAAAGAATATATTGAAAGTGTAAATTTGAGATGGATCCGAGAGCCAGACAACAGTGATGATCTTTTGGAAAAAAAAGTACTATTTCAAAAAGCTTTAAACCAATTGCCGGAGAAACAAAAAACAGCCTTGTTGATGAACAAGATGCAAGGCCTTACTTACAAAGAAATTGCAGAAGTATTAAATTTGTCACAAAAAGCGATTGAAAAGCGAATAGGTTTGGCCTTAAAGTCATTGAAACAAAACCTCAATCAAAGATGAGTAAAAAAGAACAGTTTAATGATGGAGAGATCGAAGATCTTTTTTCTAAATTGGAAATTCCATTAGAAAAAGACAAGAATCACATTTGGTCTGAAAAGTTTGAATCTTTGGTTAAAGAAGATGTCGCCCTTTCCTCAAAAAAAACCTCTTTTTTTCGTTTGTATTGGCATTATGGGGTTGCAGCCTCTTTTGCCATACTCTTGGCCTCTACCCTCTATTTCTATTCCCAAAATACTGTTTCACAAGAAGCTAAGCTAGTCCAAACTTTACAGGATTCTGAACAAGATCTACTGGCAGACCAAACTATAATCGAATCTCTCTTTGTGGAGGATAACGAATTTGATGAATGGTTTGAAGAAAAATATGTTTTGAGCTCAGTCAATTAAAATGGAAAAAAGTAAAACCATATTTGCTCTGTTGTTATTTACCACTTTGTCCTTTGAAGGACTGATGGCCCAAGACAAAGTTCCTCTCAAGATCTACACACCCAAACAATTGGAGATGATCAAATCCCAAAGGGAATTGGTAAAACAGAACAGAGAAGCTTTCAGAAACTCACTCTCTGAGGAACAAAAATCCCTGCTCAAGGACAATTCACTTTCCATGAAAGAAAGACAGCAGGCACTTATGAAAACACTTACTGATTCACAAAAAGAGGTAATCAAAGGCAATCGTGAATCCCTGATTAAACTTAAGGATGCCTTTTCCAAATCCCTAACCGATAAACAAAAATCTGCCTTAAAACTCCGTAAGCAAAACATAAAAGAAAGAAGGGAAAAGCTCAAAGATTACAAATCTGGCTTTGATGGCCGAAGAGAAAAGTTAAAGGAAAAGAAACAAAACGTAAAGCAACGCGTTAAAAAAATGAAACCCAAACAATAGGTTGTAAATCTTCTGTTTTGATCATCAGTTTTTTCATTTTACTATATTTAGTTAATGAAAAAGTTTTTCTTCGTTGGATTTTTTTTTAGCTACCTATATGTTTTTTCGCAAACCGAAGAAGAAGAAGCTATTTTGGACAGTGTCTTAGATGAATTCTTCTCTTCTGACAGTCTATTGGTGGACTTACCAAAAACCAATTATTTATACACCAACTTTTCATTTGATGAAAGCGTTTTTTTTGCCGGAAGAGATTTTGATATCAATCAGTTCGGATTTACTCCAAGTATAAGTTATATGAGAGGGCAAAACTTTTTTGTCAGTTTGGGGTCAGCTTATTTCAGTGAACTCGACCCCAAGTGGGATTTTGTCTCGATCAGCAGTGGATATTCTCTTTTTTTGGATCAAAATGAAAAGTTAAGTTTGACGGGGATCTACAGTCGCATCTTTTTTGCTGACAATACAGCAGAGCTCAACCCCAACAGACTCTCGGCTTCTTTGGCTCTCTATAAAAACAGTTTAAGACTACGAGGCTCTGCGGGATACCTTTTTGGAGGTTCAACCGCATTTTACACTACTCTTAGCTGTAGTTACGAAATTTCAATCTTTGAAAACGATAGGCGGGAAATGTCCTTCAATCCTCAATTGAGTTTCTTAATGAGTGAACAAACCATTAGCGAACAAATTGCCTCCGGGTTTTTCAATACTCAAATCATGGAAAGAGAAGTATTCGATTTGATCAACACTCAAACTAGTTTGCCCATTCAATTGGATTCAGGTAATTGGGATTTTCAATTGTCCTACAACATCAATTTGCCTAAAGCTTTGGCCAATGAAAGTAACTTAAATCCTACGGGTTATTTCTCTTTTTCGATAGGTTATTTTTCAACTCTTTAAATCCTTAATTACCAATACTTTTCTAACTTAGTGAAAAACCAAATTATGTATAAACTCCAAAAACACTTTTTAGGATTAATTACTGTGGTTACCCTTTTATTGGGAGCTTGTCAAACTCATTCTCCACAATACGTCATTTCACCTTTTACTGCATTAGATACTTTGGCGACCAACGATTGGTGGAACCGCAAAACCAGCAAAATCGTCAACATAAAGGTTCCCAGGGATCAGGTCATCGCTTTTGGTATTTACACCACTTCAAACAATACCCTAAAGCTTTCCGCCCAGCTTTTTCCACTCTATCCTGAGGAAACCCGAACCGTCCGGTTGGAGTTATTCAAAAACAATCAATGGGAGCAGGTACAATCCCAAGAAGTCAACGAAATAGGATGGTCAGCCTTGTTTAGAATTGAAAATTGGGACATGAATCAATCGATAAAATATAAATTATCCCATGGTCAAAATGCTTATTTCGAGGGAACCATCCGAAAGGATCCTAAGGAAAAAACAGAAATAACTTTGGCAGCTTTATCCTGTAACAGTAACAAAGACAGAGGAAATCGAGAAGAATATGTTCGAAACATCAATGCCTTGGATCCAGATTTAGTTTTTTTCGCTGGTGATCAATCCTACGATCATAAAGAACATACTGCTGCTTGGTTAAAGTTTGGAATTCAATTCAGGGAAATTTTTAGAAATCGTCCTTGTGTTACTATTCCTGACGATCACGATATTGGTCAGGGCAATCTGTGGGGTGAAAGTGGAAAAAAATCCATGCGTAAAGACGGCAATGATGGTGGTTATTATTTTCATCCCGAATACGTCAAAATGGTAGAAAGAGCACAAACCGCACATTTGCCTGATGCTTATCATCAAGCACCCTTGGAACAAGGAATCAAAGCCTATTTTACCAGCCTAAAAATTGGAGGGGTAGATTTTGCTATAATTGAAGATCGAAAATTTAAGTCCGGACCCAATGGAAAAATCCCCCAACAAGGGCCCAGAGCTGATCATATCAATGACCCTGGTTACAACCCCGAAAGCATCAATTTACCAGAATTGGTTTTGTTGGGAGATTTTCAGCACCAATTTTTGGAAGAGTGGGGGTCTGATAAAAACTCCAAAATGAAAGCTGTTCTCTCAGCCACAGGATTTTGTGGTGGAGCACATTTGCACGGGAGAGCAAGTAATCGTCTTCATGCAGACCTAGATTCCAACGGATGGCCTCAACACGGTAGAAACAAAGCCCTTAGTTTGATCCAAAAGGCTGGAGCGGTTCATGTAGCCGGAGACCAACACTTACCCACTGTTATTCATCACGGTATAAAAGCCTTTGAGGATGGCCCATGGGCCTTTGTGGTACCTGCCATTGTCAACAACTATTACAGCAGATGGTGGTGGCCCGAAGATGAAATGCCGGGTGAAAATAATAATGATATCCTCCCATGGACGGGACGCTATCTCGATGGATTTAAAAATAAAATTACCATGCATGCCTATGCCAATCCAGATTCCAATTCCAACGGTGCAGGATTTGGTTTTGTCCGATTCAACATTGAAAATATGGAAGTCACTTTTGAGTGCTGGCCTAGAAACGAAGATGTTTCCCAGCCAGATGCAAAACAATTTACGGGTTGGCCCATAACGGTTAAACTTTAAAATTCTAAATGAATAAGCTTTATTTACTTTCCTTACTCTGGTTTTTTGGGTCTTGTGAACCTCCCCAAAAAACAACTATCCGGCCCAATGTCCTTTTTATTTTGGTAGACGATTTGGGTTGGAAAGATTTAAGTTGTTATGGAAGTTCCTTTTACGAAACTCCCAATATTGACCGATTGGCAAATATGGGCTTTCGTTTTTCTCAGGCCTATTCAGCCCATCCTGTTTGTTCCCCAACACGAGCAGCCATTATGGCCGGTAAACACCCCACCCGACTGAACATCACTGATTGGATTCCAGGTCAAAACCCCAAAAACCGAAAATTATTAGGTCCTGATGACCTTCACGCATTGCCGTTGGAGGAATTTACGATAGCCGAAGCACTTAAAAAAGAGGGATACAAAACTTTTTTTGCGGGAAAGTGGCATCTTGGAAATGAAGGGTTTTTTCCCGAGGATCAAGGATTTGAAATCAACAAAGGAGGGCATCACAGAGGTTCACCCCCGGGGGGATATTATTCGCCATATAAAAATCCTAAATTAGAGGATGGTCCTGAAGGAGAACATTTGACAGATCGGCTGACCGATGAATCGCTCAGATTTATTTCTCAAAACCAAGAAAATCCCTTTTTACTTTTTCTATCATATTACACCGTTCACACCCCCATTCAAGCCCACCGAGATCACTTGCCAAAATTTCAGGCGAAAAAGAAAACACTCAAAGATACCTTGGCCATTAAAATCAAAGATCAAGGCGGTTATACGGTACAAAATCAATATAGTGCTAATTATGCCTCCATGGTATATGCCCTTGACAAAAATGTTGGCAGATTGATCGATCAATTGGAAGCCCTTGAGTTGCTAAACAATACACTGATCATTTTTACATCTGACAATGGTGGATTGACTACTCTTGAAAAAGAACATCGTACTGCTCCCACAAGTGTTTTGCCACTTCGTGCAGGAAAAGGATGGGTATATGAAGGAGGGATCAGAGTTCCACTGATCATCAAAACTCCAAAAAATAAGATCGCCAAGGTCATTGATCTTCCAGCTGTGAGTATGGATTTTTATCCCACCATCTTGGAATACACGAGTATTCCAAGCTTACCTAAACAACACAGGGACGGTATTAGTCTTAAGCCTATTATTGAGGGAAAGACCGATAAAACCCACCCTTTAATGATTTGGGATTTTCCTCACTATCACGGCAGTGGCTCGACCCCGGGTAGAGCTTTGCGTAAAGGCCCATGGAAGCTAGTGTATTTCTTCGAGGAGGAGCGTTACGAACTCTACCAAATTGAGCAAGATCCCAAAGAAAAAATTGACTTGGCTAATCAGGAAGAAGTCAAGCTAGACGAATTAAAAAAATTGTTAAACCAATGGGCTGCGGAGATGAATGCTCAAACCCCAATTAAAAACGAGACTTAAGGCAATGAATAAAATATTTCAGCTAATTTTTCTATTGGTTTTCAGCCAAAGTTTCTCACAGTCAACTCTATATAAAACTTTGACTGATCTTTCCTACTATGAAACCCCAGTTAATGATACTTATCAAAACGAACGCTGTAAGTTGGACTTGTATTACCCTGTAGGTGTTCAAAATTTTCCAACTGTTGTGTGGTTTCATGGGGGCGGACTCAAAAGTGGTTCAAAGTCAATTCCCGAGCTGTTTAAAGAAAAAGGCCTTGCAGTGGTTGCGGTTAACTATCGTTTACACCCCAAGGTGAATGCTCCAAAATACATTGAGGATGCTGCAGCGGCAGTTGCCTGGGTGTTTAAAAATATCGGTAAATACGGTGGTGACTCTTCACAGATCTATGTCTGTGGATTTTCATCGGGAGGGTATTTGTCTTTGATGCTGACTTTGGATCAAAAATGGCTCAAAAAATACAGTCTTGAGGCCAACCATATCAAAGGTGTGATTACCTTATCTGCCACTACATTTACCAATCACACCGTAAGAAAAGAATACGGTATGGAGATCACCCAAGCATTGATCGATCAATATGCACCGGTATATTACGCTCGGGGAGATGCCCCACCCATTACATTAATCACAGGAGACCGCGAAAAAGAATTTTTTGGCATGTATGAAGAAAATGCCTATTTGAAAAGAATGTTAAAACTCAATGGTCACGAAAATAATGAACTTATAGAAATAGGAGGATACGGACATGAGATCATTGGGGTAGGGGTTCCTTTGCTTTTAAAAAGAGTTAATCGTTAATGTTAATTAATCATAATAAAATCATATTAATTTTAATTTCCCTCTCTGTTACAGGATTTGCAGAGAACGAAAAGGATTACACCCAGTCTATTCCTGGAACAAAAGAAAAAATTGAAATGGTTTTCATTCCAGGAGGTAAATTCATCATGGGAAGTCCAAAGTCTGAGAGGGGTCATTTTGGGGATGAAGGTCCACAACACCAGGTTGAGATTTCTCCTTTTTGGATGGGAAAATTTGAGATTACTTGGGATCTTTATGAACTTTTTGTTGCACGTGAAATTGACAGTAAAAGACCACAACAAGTTGAAGGCGAAGAAGTTTACATAGACGTTGAAGGTGTTTCAGGTGCTACCCAACCATACACCGATATGAGTTTTGGAATGGGAGTAGAGGGTTACCCGGCCGTCTGTATGACCCAACTGGCAGCGGTCAAGTTTTGCGAATGGCTCTCTGCCATGACCGGAAATTTTTATCGCTTGCCAACAGAGGCAGAGTGGGAATATGCTTGTAGAGCAGGAACAAAAACTGCATATTCTTTTGGAGATGATCCGGCAGATTTAGATATTTATGGTTGGCATCAGGGAAATAGTGGAGGTGCCTATCATAAAGTGGGTCAGAAAAATCCCAACCCCTGGGGATTATATGATATGCACGGAAATGTTTCGGAATGGACCCTAGATCAGTATGATCCAACCCTTTACAATCAAAGGAAAATGAAAACCGCAAACAATCCCCTGCAAAAACCCACTAAAACCTATCCCCGAGTAGTTAGGGGTGGAGCATGGTCTGACAAGGCATATAGATTGAGAAGTGCAACCCGAAGACCATCCTCAAAAAAATGGAAAAAAAGAGATCCCCAAATCCCCAAAAGCTTATGGTGGCACACCGACGCCCCCTTTGTAGGATTTAGGGTTGTAAGACCGGTGACGAAGCCAACACCTGAGGAACAAAAAACGTATTGGAATTAAAAAAATGAAATAATGAAATTAAAACAAGTAAACGGAATCAGTAGGAGAAACTTTGTAAAAAACTCCACGCTGGCAACAACAGGAATAATGTCTGCTGGTCTCCCTGTGGGAGCCATGGCCAATGTATATGGCAATAAAAAACTAAAAATCGCCCTGGTTGGCTGCGGCGGTCGTGGAAGAGGTGCTGTAGTTCAGGCACTTCAGGCTGATGAAAATGTTGAATTGGTAGCGATGGCTGACGCTTTTCGAGATAATGTAGAAAAAAGTCTCAAAACCGTACAAGAACATTTCGATGGTATTAAGAAAATCAAACTCAGCTCCAAAAATCTCTTTTCCGGTTTTGATGCCTATAAAAAAGCCATCGATTTGGCCGATGTGGTTATACTTACCACCCCTCCCGGTTTTAGGCCCTATCACTTTGAATATGCTATCAACAATGGCAAACATGTATTCATGGAAAAACCCGTAGCTACCGATCCAGTGGGTGTTAGAAAAGTACTAGAGGTAGCCCAGAAGGCGAGAATGAACAAACTCAATGTGGTGGTAGGTCTTCAACGTCATTACCAGAAAAAATACCTCGATTTGTATCAAAAAGTACAAGACGGTAAAATTGGTAAAATAACCGGTGGACAGGTCTATTGGAATGGACGTGGTGTATGGGTAAGAGAGCGACAACCAGGACAAACCGAAATGGAATACCAAATGCGAAATTGGTACTATTTCAATTGGTTGTGTGGGGATCATATTTTGGAACAACACATCCACAATATAGATGTTGCTAACTGGTTTATTGGAGGCTATCCCACTCAGGCACAAGGAATGGGTGGAAGACAGGTGAGAAATGGAAAAGATCATGGAGAAATTTTTGATCATCATTTTGTAGAATTTACTTACGATTCCGGTGCGATAATTGCTAGTCAGTGCCGTCACCAACCAGGTTGTATGCGCAGGGTTGATGAAACCCTCCAAGGCACACAAGGGAGTGTAAATACCGGCAAGGGAAGAATTATGGATTTGGAAGGAAACGAAATGTACAAATACAAAAGCGATCCTCTAAATGAACCCAACCCCTATCAGGTGGAGCACGATAAATTATTTGCTTCGATTCGTAATGGTGGTGTTATTACCGACGCCGAGAATGGTGCGAGAAGTACACTGACAGCCATAATGGGAAGGATGGCCACTTACTCCGGTAAAGTCATTACTTGGGATCAGGCTATGAATTCTGATTCGCAAATCATGCCAGAATATTTAGATTGGAATAGTAACCCACCGACCATGCCCGATAGCAATGGAAACTATGCTATTCCAACTCCTGGGATTACCGAATTTTAAAAATTAAAGTATGAACCGAAGAAAATTCACAAAAACTGCATTAGTTGCTGGGATGGGATTAGCTACTGCGCCCAATTTATTTGCACAATCGGGTACCGTGACTTCCCATCAATTCAATTTAAAATATGCGCCCCACTTGGGTATGTTCAAACACTCAGCGGGAGACGATCCCATCGATCAGCTAAACTTTATGGCCGATCAAGGGTTTACTGCATTTGAGGACAATAATATGAACACCCGACCGGTCGCCTTACAGGAAAAAATGGCAGCGACTATGCAAAAAAGAAATCTAACTATGGGGGTTTTTGTGGCTTACAAAGATTTTAGCAATCCCACTTTGGCCAGAGGAAATGCAGATGATCGAAGAGCTTTTTTAGATAAAATCCGAGCATCCGTAGCCGTAGCCAAAAGGGTCAATGCCAAATGGATGACTGTTGTTCCTGGAACTGTTGATTTAAAACTGGTGCAGGACTATCAAACTGCCAACGTCATTGAAAGCCTAAAACAAGCTTCCGCCATTTTAGAACCCCACGGAATCGTTATGGTTTTGGAACCCCTCAACTGGTACAGAAACCACGCTGGATTGTTTTTAAAAGAAAGCCCACAGGCTTTTCAAATATGTAGGGCGGTCAACTCTCCTTCCTGTAAAATCCTTTTCGACATCTATCACCAGCAAATCCAAGAAGGGAACTTGATTCCCAACATCGAAAAATGCTGGGGAGAAATTGCTTATTTCCAAATTGGGGACAATCCTGGAAGAAAAGAGCCCACTACTGGGGAGATCAATTACAAAAACATCTTTAAATACATTCATTCAAGAGGTTTTAAAGGGGTTTTGGGAATGGAGCATGGAAATTCAAGACCCGATAAAGTAGGCGAAATTACTGTAATCGATGCATATAAGCAGGTAGATGATTTTCTATAATTATTAACGGTTAAATTTGATAATAATTATCACATCACCAAAAGCCATTGATTAACTTGACACCATATTCACCATCGAAAAATAAACCATGGTCCGCCAAGCAAATCAATTTAGTTGCAAGGCGTTTAGGTTTTGGGTGCTCTCTGTCTGACATAGATTTGTACTTGAACTCTACCTCTGAATCCCTCATTGATGATATTGTGGATGGAGCATCGAATATGGAGGTGACGACTGCCCCTGAGTGGAGCCAATGGGACAATAAGCAATTCAACAAGTCGGTAAATAACAAAAATTATTATCATACGATTTGGCAGCGACAGGCTTTTAAAGACATTATCAACAACGGCTTTAGAGAACGCCTTACCCTATTTTGGAGCAACCATTTTGTGGTAGAATACAAGGATGTGAACCAGCCCGCTTATCTCTACCAGTATTATGCCTTAATCCAGTCACATGCCTTGGGGAATTTCAAAACTTTTGTCAGTGAGATGGGGCTTGCCCCAGCTATGCTTCGCTATCTCAATGGTTTTGAAAACAAAAAAAACAGCCCAAATGAGAACTATGCTAGAGAATTGTATGAGCTCTTTACCCTTGGAGAGGGTAACGGGTACATCCAAGAGGACATTACCGAAACCGCTAGAGCTTTAACTGGATACAACCGATTCAAGACTTATTTGGGAGTAATCGAATTTAACGAAAACAGCTTTGACAAAGGGTCAAAAACCATTTTTGGTCGATCAGGTAATTGGGGTTACAATGATGTGATCGATATTCTCTTTGAGGAGAAAAAAGACCTCATAGCTAATTTTATTTGTAACAAGATCTATCGTTATTTTGTTAGTCCCCAACTCAATTCAAGTATAGTATCTGCCATGGCCGAAACTTTCAAACAAAATGAATTTGAATTGAAACCTGTCCTTAAACAATTATTTAAAAGTGAACACTTTTTTGATTCGGTTAACAGCAATGTAATCATCAAAAGTCCTATAGACCTAATGTTGGGATTACACCATTCACTTTCCTTTGAATATAAGGATAATGTGGATTTGGAATTGAATTTTAGAAACAAGTGCCGAGAAATGGGACAAGAAGTTTTTTCTCCGGTTGACGTGGCAGGGTGGCAAGGTAATCACGATTGGATCAATTCTGAAACCTTACCCAAGCGTTGGGAATTTGCAGATTATTTGTTGATTAAATACTGGCAAAAAAATAAAAATCAGTTCAAAACTTTTATCCAATCCCTTGTGGGAAGTGATCAAACAGATTTAAGGGTGATCGTCACCCAACTTAAAGATTTTATGTTTTGCCCCTTTGAAATCAAAGAAGAGGAAATGACTGATGCCATTAATACATTCATGGGTGAAGTCCCCGAAAGTTATTTTGAGGACGGCACCTGGTCTTTAAATAGCAACAGCGTTCCCAAACAGGTTTACGACTTGATGCGATTTTTTATAACCCTACCTGAATTTCAATTGAAATAGAGATGAAGCGCCACAAACCCAATGAACTGCATTTAAAGTCCCATGATCGCGATCATGCACACTGGGATCGGCGAGGCTTTTTAAGAACCCTCGGAATGGCCGGGGCAGGTGCGATTTCATTTGGAAACAGTACCCTATCGGTGGTCGAATCGCCACTGTTGAACCAAGCCCTTTCTGACGCCTATTCCGATCGAATTATGGTACTTATTAGGCTAAAAGGAGGAAATGATGGACTTAATACCATCGTACCCCTTTACGATTTTGATCTATACGCTAGTAAGCGTCCCAAAATTCATATTCCCCAAAATAAACTTTTCAAATTAAATGATGATTTTGCAATGCCCAACTTCATGAAAAATATTGATCCATTATGGAAGGATGGGTCAATGAAAGTTGTTCACGGAGTAGGCTATGAAAATCAAAACTTATCCCATTTCAAATCCTCCGAAATTTGGGCAACAACCAATCCCGAAAGTGATATCTCCTCTGGATGGATGGGTAGATATTTCGAGGGGAAGTACTTAGATTATACGAACAACCCGCCCGAGAAGCCCTTGGCCATTCAAATAGGCGGTCGAGGAAATATGATTTTTGATGGAGACCTAACCACCTACTCTTTCTCAGTATCAAGCCCTCAACGTCTCAAAAGAGTTGCCGAAAATGGAACTCTATTCGATAATCAAGACAATGGAGAAAACCTTCACGGTCAACAGGTTTCTTTTTTAAGAGAAGCTTCAAACACAACTTTCCGTTATGCCTCTGTAATCAATCAGGCTTACCAAAATTCGAAAGTATTTGATTCATATGCTAATGATAATTTCGATTTACAATTAAGTCTAGTTTCCCGTTTTATCAAAGGTAATTTGGGAACCAAAGTTTACATGGTTTCATTGGGCGGGTTTGATACCCATGCCAACCAGCCCGCACGACATGAAGTCTTAATGAAAAGACTGACCAGTGCCATTCAAACTTTTTACAATGATTTGGGCGACTTTGGAATCGCCGACAAAGTTCTATCGATGACCTTTTCTGAGTTTGGTCGTCGGGTTGCCGAAAACGGTTCCAATGGAACCGACCACGGTTCTGCGGCACCAATTATGCTTTTTGGGCCTGCCCTCAACGGTAGTGGTTTTATTGGTCAGCACCCCAGTTTGAGGGCACTAGATAAAAAAGGCAATATGGCCAACAGTATCGATTTTAGAGCTGTATATGCCTCTGTCCTTTCCGACTGGTTGTGTGCAGATGCCGTTGATGTCAGCAATTCCATAAGTGGTCCCAAGCCCGAACTTTTAGGATTGGGATTGGGTTGTGATGGATCGGAAAAATTGCCCATGTCTGATGACACATTACTTCCCTTACATGCGGCTGTAAATCAAGATCAAGGCGTGCGTTTGTATATGACCCTCAACAAACCCTCTAAAGTAGAAATTAATGTCTTTGATGTCTTGGGAAGGAGGGTAGGAAATACCATGAGTCCTGATTTAAACTCTGGCAAGCACAAAATCTCTTTAGTTGATGCCGCTGCCCGACGCCTTCCACCAGGTCAGTACTTTTACAAAATTACCGTCAACGGAGACAAAACCTACAGCAAATCTTTTTTGGTAAAATAGTGGCTATTTCTCCTTCATTATTGAGAAAACCTTTTCAACCATATTGCCCAATTCAAGTGCATCTTTATGGCTCCATAACTCACTTTCTTTTTTACCTGAAGAGATACATCGGTTTACTTCTTTAATTTCTGGAATAAAACCATTGCCCTCTAAGGGAAAATCTTCTATCCTGGCATCTCCACCTTTGGTCAACTCCACCTTTTGGGCATTGTGCCAAAAACCGTGGAGTAATATTTCTCCCTCTGTTCCACCTACCTTGGCATTGTTATCGCTTTCGTTGGCAATGCCACAATAAAGAATCGCTTGGGCATTTTCATATTGCAGTATCATTGAGGTCTGAACATCTACCCCCGTTTTTGCAGTGATGGATTGAGCCACTATTTTTTTGGGTCTACCAAAAATAAGATAGGCCAGAAAAAGAGGATATACCCCTATGTCAAGCAAAACCCCTCCCCCTTTTTCTGGATCCATCAAACGATGGGAGGAATCTATATCCAGTCGGAAAAAGGAAAACTCGGCATAAAGAAACTTGGGATCCCCAATCTGTCCCTCTGTTATCCATTGTTTTGCTTTTTGTATTGCAGGATTAAAACGAGACCACATAGCCTCCATTAAAAAACAATTTTGCTTTTGGGCCATTGCGATCATCGCTAGTATTTCTTCTACATTGAGTCCCAAGGGTTTTTCACACAAAACACCTTTTCCGGCTTTTAGTGCCGCTATGGTCATGGCTTTGTGATTCTGGTTTAGGCTGGCAATATAAACGACCTCAATCTCGGGATCACAATATAAATCTTCATAATTATCATAAGCTTTTTGCCCATAAAATTCTTCCTTAAAAGCCTGGGCTCTGTTCTTGTCGGTGGAGGCTACACCTATTAATTCGGCTTGAGAAACAAGCTTTAAATCTGCGGCAAACTTTCGGGCAATATTTCCCAAACCTGCAATCCCCCATTTTATTTTTTGGCCCATGGTCAGCTGATTAATTTTAAAATCCAATTTAATATTTATCTCCAACAAATTAATCACATTCATTAATTGAAATTTTTATAATTTGTGGAGGATTTATGAAAATCAACCCGATAAAACTCTCAAAGATAGATTTGAATCAGCCCAGATAAATTTTTAACAAAAAAACCTGCCTGTAAGCAAACAGAAATAATTAAACATCAACTAAATCATTAACACTTAAACTTGTGAAAAAATTAATTCTTTTCGTTTTTATTTTGCCACTTCTTTTATCATGTGAGCAAAAAAAATCACAACCACCCAACATTGTATTTATCATGTCTGATGATCACGCTTTTCAAGCGGTGAGTGCTTATGGGCATGGTTTGAATAACACCCCCAATATTGACCGAATTGCCCTTGAGGGTGCTCTTTTCAATAAAGGCTTTGTGACTAACTCCATTTGTGCACCCAGTAGGGCGGTAATGCTCACTGGAAAGCATAGCTTTGTAAATGGAAAGGTTGACAACATCCAAGACTTCAACTGGGATCAGCCCAACTTCGCCAAAGACCTCCAATCCGCTGGCTACCAAACCGCTATGGTTGGAAAAATTCACCTTAGGGGATTGCCACAAGGGTTTGACTATTCTGCTGTATTGCCCGGTCAGGGTCACTACTACAATCCTGATTTTATCATCAATGGTGTAAAAGAACGCATAGAGGGTTATGTAACCACTATCACCACTAAATTGAGTTTGGATTGGCTCAAAAATAAAAGAGACAAAACCAAACCTTTTCTGTTGTTGTATCACCAAAAAGCCCCTCATAGAAACTGGCAGTCTGAAGAGAAGTATTTGAACCTTTTTGACAACAAGACTTTTGACTTCCCAGACAACTTTTTCGATGATTATGAAGGCCGTCCTGCCGCAGCTGCGCAAGAGATGCTAATTGCTGCTACCGAAGATCAAATTGCTGCCGCTCATGGCAACGGCGGACACGGTCGCTGGGGTCACGATTTTAAATTTCTCGTTGATCCCTACGGAAGAGAAACTCGATTCAATAGAGAACTCGAACGCTTTAATCCTAAACAAAAAGAGGCATGGCTTAAAGCTTATACCCCCAAAAACAATGCCATGAAAGCAGCAAAATTGAAAGGTAAAGATTTAGCCTTATGGAAATTCAACCGCTATCTGAAAGACTACCTCAGAACAATCCAATCTGTTGATGATGGTGTGGGCGAAGTACTCGCGTATCTTGATGAAAATGGACTGGCAGAAAACACCATTGTCATTTATACTTCCGATCAAGGATTCTATTTGGGAGAGCACGGTTGGTTTGATAAAAGATTTATGTATGAGGAATCTCTGAGAACACCACTTTTAATGCGATACCCAAAAGAGATCAAAGCCGGGACACAAATAGATCAATTGATCCAGAACCTTGATTTTGCCCCCACTTTTTTGGACTATGCGGGAATACCCATCCCTCAGGACATGCAGGGAGAGTCATTTAGAAAGGTTGTCAGTCAAGAAAACTCCGAATGGCGTGATGCTATTTATTATACCTATTATGAGTACCCTTCAGTTCATATGGTCAAAAGACACAATGGAGTTAGAACTGACCGCTATAAACTAATGCATTTTTATTATGACATCGATGTATGGGAAATGTACGATTTGGAAAAGGACCCGACAGAAATGAGCAATATTTACAACGACCCTTCCTATGCAGAGATTCAAGAAATGATGCACAAAAGGTATGACGAAATGCGCGAGAAATATGGAGATTCTGATGCCTTAGACAAACAGTTTATAGACAGCTATGTCAACCGTTAAATCCTTACAAAAAAATTAAAAATAAAACCCTTTTTTCTTTGCAGCTAAAAGGGTTTTTCATAAAATTTAAAGTGACATGAGAAGTATTTTCGGCTTCTTTTTTATTTCGGTCATCTTCCTGGCATGCCACCGGAATCAGACTCCTAATATTATTTTGATCATGGCTGACGACCAGGGGTGGGGCGATGTGGGTTATAACGGACACCCTCATTTGAAAACCCCTCACTTAGATGAGATGGCCCAGAATGGTGCTGTTTTTACACGTTTTTACTCTGCAGGATCGGTTTGTTCTCCCACTCGTGCCAGTGTTATGACCGGAAGACATCCCGCCCGGATGGGTATTTGCAGTGCCAACTGCGGTCATGTCAGGGCCCAAGAGATTACCCTGGCTGAGATGGTTAAAGAAAAAGGCTACCGCACTGGGCATTTCGGTAAATGGCATTTGGGAACCCTAACCAGAGACATAACTGATGCCAATCGTGGTGGAAAAAAAGAAAATGACATCCACTACGCCCCCCCTTGGGATCACGGTTTTGACGTCAGCTTTGTCACCGAGTCCAAAGTTCCAACTTGGGATCCTATGATTACCCCCCCTCAGTCTGCGGAGGATGTTAAGGCAACCCTCTTGGAAGGAGGTCCTTTTGGCACTTACTATTGGTCAGGGCCAGGTCAACGGGTGACGCAAAACCTCCAAGGTGACGACTCTCGGATAATCATGGATCGGGTTATCCCTTTTATTGAAGAAACTGTTGCCAGCCAAAAAGCCTTTTTATCAGTCATTTGGTTTCACACGCCACATTTGCCTGTATTGACAGGTAAAAAATACAGATCTCTTTATACGGACCTTAGCGAAGACCAACAACACTATTATGGGGCTATCTCTGCCCTGGATGAACAGGTAGGGCGTTTGAGGAATCTACTCAAAAGGTTGGGAGTGGCAGACAATACTTTGATTTTTTACACCTCTGACAATGGACCTGAAACATCAAAAGAAGTACGAGACAAAAACATCCCTTACGGAAGGGCACAAGGAATCACCAAAGGCCTGCGTGGAAGAAAAAGAAGTCTTTACGAGGGCGGGATCAGGGTACCCGGTATCGTGGAATGGCCAGATAAAATTAGCTCTGGAACTCGGGTGGACGTTCCCTGCTTTACCTCCGATTACTTTCCCACCATTGCTCATGTCTTGGGCATTGATGCGCAAAAATATCAACGTCCCTATGACGGCGAAAACCTGGCCCCTTACTGGAACAAAAAAAAGCTTAAAAGAACAAAACCTTTGGCTTTTCAATTCAACAAACAATATGCCCTAATCGATAATGATCATAAGTTGTATGGTCTTTCTGACCAAGCACCACAACTATATGATTTAGGAAAAGACGCCAGAGAAGAAAACGATCTGTCAAGCGTACAACCCAAAAAATTCAAGGGTTTACAAGCTCTTTATAGGGATTGGAATTTGTCCGTTCAAAACAGTAATGCAGGGAGGGATTATTAATTTTACCCTAACTTGCTATAACTTTAAAAAAGGTATAGGATGAGGCACATTCAGGAATTGATCGATCTAATCACATTGAAGAAGACGGGTGAAAACACCTTTCAAGGCCAAAACTTCAACACCTCATGGGGACGAGTATTTGGAGGGCAGGTGTTGTCGCAGTCCCTCAATGCTGCATACCAGACCGTTGACGATGATCGCTTTGCCCATTCTCTTCACGGTTATTTTATTCTTGGAGGAAACCTGGAATTGCCAATCACTTATGAGGTGGACATCATAAGGGACGGTAAAAGTTTTACTACCCGCCGGGTTGTGGCCTTTCAGGAGGGGAGGGCCATCTTCAATATGTCCGCTTCTTTTCAATTGCTTCAACAAGGAGTTGAACATCAAAACGCCATGCCCAATTATATTCCTCCCGAAAAACTTTTGAGTGATCTGGAGCAGTTGGAAATGCAAAAAATAGACCCAGAAGTATTCAAACGATTTAAAAAAATCAAACCGGAGGTGATAGAGTTTCGACCGGTAGAAAAGCTTACACTTAGGGAGGAAATCAACGCCCCGGCAGAGAGCAATTATTGGTTTCGTTCCAAAGAGTCCACACCTTTTACAATGCCACTTCAACACCAGCTGTTAGCCTATATCTCTGACTATGGCCTTCTTAGAACCGCCACTTTACCCCATAAAAAAGAACTCAGTAAAAGCCAAACTTTCTATACCAGCCTTGATCATGCCATGTGGTTCCACCGGCCCTTTTCTTTAGACCAATGGCTGCTCTATGCTATGGACAGCCCAAGTGCATCTAACTCCCGTGGATTTTCCAGAGGTTCCATCTTTGACCGAGAAGGTTTGTTGGTAGCTTCTACTGCTCAGGAAGGATTGATCCGGCAGTTGTCCTGACTAACTTATTATTTTTTGGGATGCGTGACGTTATTATAAAGGGGGCTTTCACTCTGAAAAAACTAAAACAAGGCTCAAAGTCATCTTACAGCTTAAAATTTTTTAAACATTCTCAGTTACCGAATGTAAATCAAGTATTTATATCGATTAAATGGGATCTATTACTTCAGATTACAACATTCATATATAGTATTTTAATAATTGAATGTCAATTTATTTAATTTAATTATGAAAAATACATGATAAAAAAACATAAAGTTATCTATCAAATAATAAGAACAATCAATAATTGTTAGTTCCAACTCTGAAGGTGACTTTGTTTTTTGTAAAGCTAATTAATCAATATAATCTTTTAAAACCCACAAAAAGTGATCGAGATCGTGTCCATTTTAATTGGGTAAGATTTAAACCAAAGATTGTAAATCCTTGTTTATTACTTTTCCCTTTTCTAACCTCCATGAATCTCTTTTCTTTTTAATTTGCAATAAATCCTTGAAATGGAAATCGGACTATTAGTTTTATCGACTTTGACTATTGGGTTGCTATTGTTTGTGATATTCAGAAAACAGGGTAGCAGCGTTATGTCAAGTGAATTGAGGGAGTTAATCAGGGGAGAATTTCACCAAAACCGAGAGGAGTTGACAAAAAATCTTAGGGAAACGCGTTTGGAGATCACCCAAAGTATGGAACGTCTCAATGAGGTTTTGGCCAAAAAGGCCAAAGAAGATCGGGATGAGTTGCGCACCACCCTCAAGGATTTTCAGGAAGCTTTTTCCAAAAATGTAAGAAACTTTAACGAGCTACAAAAGCAAAATTTTGAAAGCCTCAATCAAAAGCAAGATGAGTTGGTAAAAACAACTGAGTTAAAGCTGGAAAAGATGAGAGAGACCGTAGATGAAAAACTCCACAAAACCTTGGAGGAACGTTTGGGGAAATCATTTGAGGTGGTTACTCAGCAGTTGCTGAGGGTACAAAAGGGACTGGGTGAAATGCAGACCTTAGCGGCAGGAGTGGGTGATCTCAAAAAGGTTTTGAGCAATGTCAAAACCAGTGGAGTGTTAGGTGAGATACAGTTGGGCAATATTTTGGAGCAGATCTTGGCTCCAGAGCAATACGATGCCAATGTAAAAACTAAAAAAGGGTCGGATGCACTGGTTGAATACGCCATCAAACTTCCCGGTAAAAGCCACAGTAGCGGACCAGTTTATCTGCCGGTGGATGCTAAGTTTCCGCAGGAAGATTACGCCCGTTTGCAATCAGCATATGAGTCGGGTGATGCTGTTGCTATAGAAGCCTCTTTGGGTTCATTGCTAAATACGGTAAAGAAATTCGCCAAAGATATTTCCCATCGCTATATTGATCCGCCCAATACCACAGATTTCGGAATCATGTTCTTGCCCTTTGAAGGTTTGTATGCTGAGGTGACACGACATCCAAAAGTCATCGAGCTATTGCAAAGGGAATACAAAATCATCCTGACCGGACCTACTACTTTGGCGGCCATGCTTAATAGTTTGCAGATGGGCTTTAAAACCTTAGCCATTCAGAAACGCAGTAGTGAGGTTTGGGAGGTATTGGCCACTATCAAAAAGGAGTTCTCGACCTTTGGTACGGTCTTGGAAAAGGCTCAGCGTAAGATCAAAGAGGCTGATAATGAGATCGAAAAAATGGTGACCACCCGTACACGAATGATGATGTCCAAACTGCGTAATGTAGAACAGATAGAACCTACCGAGGCGGAGGAGGAAAAAGAGGATGACCTCTTTAAACTACAATAGTCAGAGTCCTGCGATTACCTCAATCTCAGGATGTTGAGCTTTAAAAGCCTCAATGCCTGCCGCAGTTACACGGGTATTCCACAAGAATAATTTTTTGAGAGCTGTCATTTGCCCAAGGGTGGTAAAAGCTGCGTCAGTCACACGGGTACCGTATAGATTGAGTTCACTAAGATTTTCCATTCCCAGAAGTGCTTTTATGCCCTTGTCGGTCACCAATGGATTTTTTTGAATTTTGAGACGGGTAAGGTTGGGGAATGAACTTATGTCACTCAGGAGCTCATCGCTAAGCATGCAGTCTGCCAAATTGAGCCAGGTTACATTTTCTTTTACTTTTTGCATTTTGAGCAAATCGACTTTTTGGATGGTTTTTGCAGTGAATTTCACGTCCAAAAAGCTTTCCTCAGCATTAAGAAAACGCCAAATGTATTTTTCACCATTTAAGCCGTTTAGATCATCGGAAGACAGCGCAGGAAGCTTGAGGGTTTCCAAATACGATTTTTCCCTAAGGTCAAGCTTGTAAAGGATTTCCATTAGGCGTTGCATTTTTGCATCTTTTCGGGCCAGACTAATTGGCATTAGTTTTTTTGCTCCCTTGTCAATCCACCATTCCAGTGTAGCGATTTGATCATAACTCATGGGGACTCCAGCAGGAGGCATAAATTTGGGATGGTCATGGGGAAAACTAATTCTTTTATAGATCAAACTTTCATAGGGTTTGTTTTTTAGAATGCCTACACCGCTATTTCCTCCTTCCATCATACTTTCGAAAGTATTCATATTTAGTCCTCCGTAGGCTCTGTTTTTGTTATGGCAGGCCATACATTTCTCTTCCAAAACAGGATAAATCAAATCTTCGAATACATAAAGGGAATCAATTTCGGAGCGTTCTACTTCCGTCAACGGGGTCACCGAGATTTCCTTTTTGACATAGGGAAGATTTTCAAAGAGGTAGTTTTGGCCATGGGTCATTTCTCCTCCAAAATGGCCGGTAACCATAAGCAGAATAATTGCGGTTATATTAATGGATCGGGTAAAAGACCGATTAAACCGGAAGTTGAGGTAGAGGAGTAGCCAAATGACAAAACACAGGAAAACAAGAGCGACTCCACTCCATCGATGAATGTTTATCTGTTCTTCAAAATAATAGCCATTGTCTCCTAAAAACCACCCAAAGATTGCGGCAAATAATCCACTTAAGAATGAAAAAAACCATCCCATTGTAATGACCCTTTTGACACTGTTGTTTTTATTTCTCATAAAAACATCAATGGCAATGGTTAGCAGGATAATACCAATGGGTAGGTGTACCACAAGAGGATGGAGGCTACCGAGAAAATCAAGGAGTTCTGTGCGCATATCTATTTAGGCCAAGACTTCATTGACTACATTTCCGTGGACGTCGGTCAATCGGTAGCGTCTGCCTTGAAATTTAAAGGTTAGTTTTTCGTGATCTATGCCTAGCAGGTGCATAAGTGTGGCTTGGAAATCGTGAATGTGAACAGGTCTTTCAGCGATATTATAACCAAAATCATCGGTAGCACCAATTGTAATTCCTTTTTTGACCCCTGCACCAGCCATAAAGACGGTAAAGCAACGGGGGTGGTGATCTCTACCATAGTTGTCTGGTTTGAGCATTCCTTGAGAATAGTTGGTTCGGCCGAACTCTCCTCCCCAAATGACTAAGGTATCCTCCAATAGCCCCCTTTGTTTAAGGTCTTGAATTAAACCAGCAGTAGCCTGATCTGTTTCTTTTGCTTGTTTTTTGATGTCCCTAGGCAAGTTGCCGTGTTGATCCCAACCGCGGTGGTAGAGTTGGATGAATTTGACATCTTTTTCAGCCAATTTTCTGGCGAGAAGGCAATTTGCGGCAAAAGTGCCAGGGTTTTTACTGTCTTCACCATATAGATCAAAAATGTATTGGGGTTCATCAGACACGTCCATCACTTCAGGGACAGATGTTTGCATACGATAAGCCATTTCATAGTTGGAAATTTTGGTCAAAATTTCTGGATCGCCAATGTCCGCATGCTGTATTTTTTGCAATTTTTTAAGTGATTTTAGTTGTTCTTCTCTAATTCCACTTGTTACCCCTGGAGGATTTTTTAGATATAGTACCGCATCTTTTCCAGAGCGAAATTGAACCCCTTGGTGTTGAGAGGGAAGAAAGCCATTACCCCAAAGACGGGAGTAGATGGGTTGGCCGTTTTTGCCTTTGGTCACCAAAACGACAAATTCGGGCAGGTTTTTGTTATCAGTTCCCAAACCGTAGCTGAGCCAGGAGCCAATGGACGGCCTGCCGGGCAGTTCAGATCCAGTTTGGATCATGGTGATGGCAGGATCATGATTGATGGCATTGGTATACATGGATTTTATAAAACAAAGTTCATCGACTATTTTGGCAGTATGGGGCATGAGTTCACTCATCCACGCGCCACTTTGTCCATGCTGATTGAATTTGAATAGGGAACCGGCCATGGGGAAAGAATTTTGTCCTGAGCTCATTCCGGTGAGTCTTTGCTCACCTATGATACTTTTGGGCACTTCTTTACCAAACATTTCATTGAGTTTAGGCTTGTAGTCGAAGAGATCCAATTGGGATGGTGCTCCACTTTGAAACAGGTAGATGACCCTTTTTGCTTTGGGAATGAAGTGGGGAAGTTTCATTTTTTCACTGTCCAATAGGTTTAAAAACTCACTTTGACCATAGGCGTTGACTGGGCTAATTAGCGAACCTAAAGAAAGGGCTCCGAGTCCAAGAGAGGTTTTGGTCAGAAAGTCCCTTCGGGTATAGTTTTTGTTCTCGTTGTGGTGATGGTCGTTGCAGTGCATTTTATCGTTTGGTATAGGTTTCGTTGTGATTGAGCAGTGTATTGGCAACCATAGTCATAGCAGCAGTTTTTACACTGAACAGGTTCATGTCTCTAGCTTTTTCACCTACGCTAAGGACTTGATATGCTTTATCTCTATTTTGTCTAAAATATTGGTATTGGCTCTTGTAAAGATTAATCAAGATTTCCAGTTCTTCTTCTTTGGGATGGCGCGAAGTGGCCATGCGGAATCCATGACTGATTTGGTCCTCTAGGGTCTCTTTGCTTTTGATGATCCGTTCGGCAAAAATTCTAGAGGCTTCAAAAAATTGGGGGTCATTTAGTAGAACAAGTGCTTGAAGTGGGGTTGAGGTTACCTCTCTTTTTACAGTACAAACCTCTCTGGAAGTAGCATCGAAAGTGAGCATATTTGGGGGTGGTGAAGTTCTTCGTATAAAGGTGTATAGTCCTCTTCTGTAGAGATCTTCTCCTTGAGATTCTTTATATTCTAAGAGAAAGGTGGAGAAGTTATTTTTCTCTTTCCAGAGCCCCTTGGGCTGATAGGGTCTGACACTTTCCCCTCCAACTTTTGTGTTTAGAAGGCCACTGACTTTTAGTGCATTATCCCTGATGATCTCTGCTGGTAGTCGTAAGGTATTTGCCCGGGCCAATAGGAGGTTGTTAGGGTCTTTTTGCTCAAGTACTGGACTGCTTATCGATTGTTGTTGGTAGGTTTTTGACAGGACCATTTTTTTGATCAATGCCTTTAAATCCCAATCTTCGCTAAAACTAACGGCCAGCCAGTCAAGGAGCTCTGGATGTGTGGGTAATTGTCCCTGCACTCCAAAGTCGTTGGGTGTTGTCACGAGTCCTTTTCCAAAGATCATTTGCCAATATCTGTTGACTGCTACTCTTGCAGTAAGTGGGTTTTTCTTATCAAAAAGCCACTGACTAAGGCCCAATCGATTTTTAGGTAGATTTTTATCCATTGCGGGAAGTACTCCTGGTACTTTGGCCTCTACTGTATATAAGGGCTCATTGTAATTTCCGCGATTATATAGATAGGTTTGACGCGGCTCCTCCATTTCACGCATAACCATAATTTCGGGTATGGGTTCATAAATTTCCAAATATTGCTCCCGATTCTCTTTGAGCTCCTTTTTGAGCTTGAGGATTTTGGGATCTTTTTCAATGAGATGATTTTGAACTACTGGCCATTGTATTTCATCTTTTTGTTTTGAGTTTTCGGAGTATATCGATTGAACTTCAAAGGGCGTTAGCACTCCGTTGAAAAATTTCAGTTCGTCGAGCTTACCAGTGAATAAGCCGTAGTCCCCCGTGGAACCTTCGTAGGATTTTCCAATAATTAAATTTCTTTGAGCACTTACGAAGCCTTTTTCTCTATCTCGATAGGTGGGTTTTATGGTTTTGTAAAGGTTGTCTACAACGGTTTCAGTTTCTATTTTTTTTCCATTATGAAAAAATTGAACACCTTCTGTTTTTCCACTACCGTCCACAGTAAGGGTAAGGTGTTGCCACGCATTCAATTTTAGGGAGTCCACTGACCTTACATGGATGAGGTTGGAGGGGGCTATGTTAATTAAACGGAGATTAACTTTATTTTGGTCGTCCAAATAACATTCCCACCCGCGCCAAAGGTCATTTTTCCCTCCAGAATTGGCTATTAGTGATTGAGAAGATCCTTCTTTTCTTTTACTGGTATTCAACCAAATGGAGAAGGAGAAGGGATCGGTCCATTCAAGGTTAGGAATCAATTTGTTGGTGATGTATAGCTGATCGTGATCTTTACTGAATTGAAATGCATTTCCTTTAATTCCAGAAACGATTTCGGGCATTTGATCAATCTTACCATAAAAGTCTCTTTTTCCGTCAACACCGTGTCTTCTTTTCTTTATTTTAGACATTTTTTCAAAGCCACCATGAAAAACTGATTGCGGTTTTGCTTCAGTTTTTAGAGCGAGTTCCTCAGAATATTGATATATTTTTTTTAATTGTTCACGGGTAATGGCGATGTCTCTTTTTATACGGCTAAGTCCGTGATTGAGCTGATCTAACTTGGCCTGGGCTTCCTTATTGGAGAGTGGTAGAAGGGGTCCAAACTCTCCGTCATCTCCTGTCATCCCAAGTTCTCTAATGTTATTAAAGAAAGCCGTAAGCTGGAAATAATCTTTTTGAGAAATAGGATCAAATTTATGATCATGGCATTTGGCGCATGCTACTGTAAGTCCTAAAAATGCTGTGGAAAGTGTTTCAGTTCGATCAAAAACATAGTGTAAACGCCATTCTTCGTCGATGACCCCACCTTCTGCGGTCATGGGGCTATTTCTATTGAATGCGGTGGCAAGTTTCTGCTCTTGAGTGGCTTCGGGAAGGAGGTCTCCGGCTAGTTGCCAGGTTACGAATTGGTCGTAGGGCATATTTTCTTTAAAGGCCTTAAGCACCCAGTCCCTCCAGGGCCACATGGTCCGAATACCATCTGCATGTAAACCGTGGGAATCAGCATAACGAGACAGGTCAAGCCAGTCAAGGGCCAAGCGTTCTGCAAATGCGTCTGTTTTAAGAAGTTGATCTACTAGGTTTTCATAAGCGTGATCACTTTTGTCATCTAAAAAAGTGTCGAGCTCCTCAATGGAAGGTGGCAGCCCAATCAAATCTAAGTAAAGCCTCCTGGCCAAAATAGCTTTTGAGGCTTTTGGGGAAAAATCTAGGCCTTCCTGTTCTAATTTCATCTTAACGAATTGATCAATAGGATTTTGTAAGGCACTGGCATTTGTTTTGAGTATTTGTTTTTTGGGAGGTAAAAATGCCCAATGTTCTTTCCATTCTGCCCCTTGTTCTATCCATTTAAAAATGATGGCTTTTTCTCTATTGGTCAGAGACAAGTTGGCTTCGGGGGGTGGCATGATCACATCAGGATCTTTGTTTATGATCCTGTGGGCACTTTCACTTTTGTATAAATTGCCTGAGCTAAAAGCTGTTTTTCCACTTTCCAATTTGGAAAAAGCTATAGACTCTACATCCAATCTTAATCCAGCTTTTCGGGTTTTTTCATCGGGGCCGTGGCATTGATAACATCGGTCAGAGAGTATGGGTTTGACGTGGTAATTGAAGTCGATCACTTCCGGTAAATTACTGTATTCCTGAGTGATTTCAGTAGGGACTTCGAGCGAGCACGAAAGTAGAAGACCAGCCAAGGCAATAATAGAATAAACCTTTTTCATCACCAACAAAAGCGTTTATATACTTATAAAATGGTTAATAGCTAAGTTAATTAATTTTTGTAATAAAAATAGGGAGCTTTGTTATTTGGAAATTTTAGGAATTTCAGGACTTCGTATTCATTTTTCAGCGCAGAGGAAGGCCGTGGATTTTTAGGGGTAAATACTTTGAGTTTTTCAGGGGGAAGTATTTTGATAAAACTTTCGTCTATGGGACCTCCACTAAGGGATTTGGGATTTTCGAGTTTTAGGTGTTTTGTGAAAAAATGATAGGCAGCTATTCTTTTGGAATAACCATAGTCATGTTTTTCGTTGGCTAAATGTACATTTTCGACAAGATGGGATTTGCCCATAGCATTATAAACTTTTCTAATGTAGGGGAATTCTACATTTGGTGTATTGCGGGTCCAATCATCCCCATTGGAGATGAGTAACATGGGTCGTGGAGCAGCTAGAGCAGCTATCTCTACATTGTTGGTTTGAAAGTTGGCCGCCTTGTGAATAGGCATTCCGCTTTCGCAAACGCAACCTCCAAAAAAGTGAGCAGATACTTGCACTACAGGCACAGATACTTTGATCCTTTGATCAAGTGCGGTAAGTATAAAGGTTTGGGTACCTCCCCCAGAACCCCCAGTCATACCTACCCTTTTTGGGTCAACCTTCGGAAGACTCAATAAATAGTCAAGCACACGCTTGCTGTTCCATGTTTGTAATAACAAGCTAATAGGCATTTTGTGTCTGACTTGTTTACTTTCTCCATAACCTAACATGTCGTAGGCAAATACAATCGCACCTTTACTTGCCAAATATGCACTGCGGAGCTGTACATAGTCAGTGAAGCGTTTGTCTTTGAGGTGCCCATGGGGACTTAATATGGCCGCGTATTGATTTTGTTTTTTGAGAGGGCGGTATAGGTTTCCGGTGACATAAAATCCTGGAAAACTTTCTAGGGCGATATTTTCTACAATATACCCTTCCATTATTTTTTCAGAATGTTTGATGACGTTGATTGGGCCTTTGTGGGAGGAAATTTTATTCCATTGCATTCCCTCCAGGATGTTTTGTCTAATGACTTTGGCTCTTTTTTCCCAGGATTGGGCATCGTTCCAATAACCGGAGAAGACATCCATTTTTATTTTTCCTTCGGCATCAGTCCAGTAACGTCCATTACAAATCATATTGTTTTGCTCCAAAATGGTTCCCTGATTAGTTTCAATTTTAAACCCTTGAGACAGTAGCAAATTAGAGCTGATAATTGCCAAACTGAAAAAAAGTCTTAGTAAGGATTTCATTTGTGAAATTTCAAATAGACATACAATTTAGAAAACCTTACACAAAAAAAAAATAATATTTTTTGAAATGCAGCTGGTTATTTAATTCTGAGCATCAATGGCCAATAATAAATTAAACTAATTTTTAACCCAAACAAATAACCTTTTTAATTTATAAAAGGATTGAGTTTAAAAATTTATTTAAAATCATTTAAAAAACTTTACAAGTTTATAGCTCAATTTTGGTGAGTCAACCAAAAGGTTTTTAAATTATAAATAACTATTTCTAGGGACATAATCTAAAAAAACTCTTATTTGAAATTCCAAATTGTTAATTTTAAATAAATTTAAAATACTAATGAAGCAATATAATTTGGGAATTTTAATCGTAATTATTTTTTCACTCCAAAATATTATAAAAGCAAATGATTTACCAAATATTGTATTTTTCATAGCAGACGATTTAGGAGTTTATCATACATCTGCGTATGGTGCTGATTGGATATCTACTCCCAACATCAAATTTCTCTCTGAACAAGGAATGAAGTTTAACAGAGCCTATGTGGCGTCACCAAGTTGTGTACCTAGTAGGGCTGCATTAATGACAGGGTTGATGCCATATAAAAATGGAATTGTTGGAAATCATGAAAAAGTGAGGAAGCCAAACGTCGAGCCTTTACTTCCAATATTAATTGACCTTGGATACGAAATAGTTTGGCTGGGAAAGGTTGGGCATGGACCAGGCTCAGACTCAGGAAATGAGATCAATGTAATAGAAACTGAAGGTTTCAGACCTCAACCAAAAGAGCTTGAAGTATTTCTTAAAAATAGAAAGAGTAATCGACCAATTATTATATTTTTTGGCACTAGATATCCACACAGACCATGGCCAGAGCAGGATAATGTGCGTATCAAGCCAAATGAAGTTGAAATTCCAGAAAAAACCTTTGATACTTACGAGGCAAGAATGGAAATTTCAAGATATGTTGAAGCTGTTGAGATTGTTGATAGAAAGTTTGGTGAAATTGAAGAATTAATAAAAAAATATTTGAAAACTAAAAATACTATAACCATTTTCACTTCTGATAATGGGCAAGCATGGCCTTTTGCAAAATGGGATTTATATGAGACTGGAATAAGAACCCCTTTATTAATTAGATGGCCTAACAAAATTAAACCTAAATCAGTTTCTGATGCAATGGTTAGTTGGATTGACTTGATTCCAACAATTATTGATATCGCTGGTGGGAAAATTCCATGGGAAATTGATGGTATTTCATTTAAAGAAAATTTAATTGGAAAAAAATTAACCCATAGAGATAAAATTTTTGGGGTTCATAAAGGTGACAACAATTGGAATGTGTATCCTATTAGATCAGTCAGAAATGACAAATGGAAATATATATATAATATCCATCCCGAGTTTTATCGAACAACTCATATGGATCTCGTAAAAAAAGAATCAAAATTTCATAATCGACAGTGGAGATCTTGGGTTAAAGCTTCAAATGAAAATATATTAGCCATGAAATTTCTTAAAGCATACCACACGAGGCCTAAGGAGGAACTTTACAGAGTGGATGTTGATTCTTTTGAATATGAAAATTTGGCAAATAATCCCAAGTACAAATCTGTTGTTAAAAAAATGAGAAAAATTTTATTTGACAGAATGAAAAGAGTAGGTGACGATCAATCATTGAGTGGAAAACCAAGATTTTTAAAAGATTATAGCTTTTTTAGTACCAATTAAATGATCTTGATAATATTATCACATTAACAAATTGGAATTATAATTTATTTCTATCAGTTATAAGTTTAATTAACATTACTGAGTGGGGTGGGATTTTAAAATCGAGATTTTCCGAATTGAATTTAAATTTTGTAAATAAAACAGATTTTACTAAATCATTTTTTTTAAAATTATTGTGGGCATTAATTTTTTCTGAAGAAATAATATTTATTCTCACATCTTTGATATTCAAATCAAATAATTCAAATAAAACTTTATGTGATTTTTTGTTATCTATATTTACTAGAGAAATATTAATATTTCCTAATTTGTCTCTTGAAGCCGATGCATTAAGTGCTTTAAGACTCTCTAATTTGTGTTTGTAAATTGGAGAATCAAATTTTAGATTAACAAGTTCAGCATTTTGATGAACAGAATATAGTTTCATTACATGGTAAGTAGGTGTCAAAATAATTTTATTCCCTTCGGTCAAAATTATAGCCTGAAGAACATTAACAGTTTGAGCTAGATTAGCCATTTTTACTCGTCTAGCGTGGTTATTGAAAATATTCAAAGTTACCCCAGCAATTATTGCATCCCTCATTGTATTTTGCTGATACAAAAATCTTGGTTTAGTGCCTATTTCCTCTCCATACCATGACCCCCATTCGTCTACAACTAAATCTATTTTCTGATCTTTGTCATATTTATCCATTATGGTAATATGATTTTTTATTATTTCTTCGATTTTAAGCGCACTTTTGATTGTCATAAAGTAATCCTTTGGACTAAAATTTATAGCTGAGCCAGAAGGATTTTTACCTGCACCTATTACACCGGAGGCTGATGTGTAGTAGTGTAAGGAAATTGCCTCTATTAATTTTTTTGGAATATTTTTAAGTAGAACTTCAGTCCAATTATAATTTTCGCCATATGCACCAGCAGCAACTCTATATATATTATTGCTGTTTTGTCTATTCGTCATAAATGATGAATACAATCGGAATTTGTTTGCATAAAATTCAGCTGTCATCATACCGCCACATCCCCAAGTTTCATTTCCTACACCCCAAAACTTTACGTTCCAAGGTGCTTCACGACCATTTTTTTTTCTTAATTCAGACATCGGGCTTTTACCATCGTGATTGGTGTATTGGATCCAATCCATAACATCTCTTACAGAACCAGTTCCAATATTGGCAGAAATAAATGGTTCCGTACCTAATTCCTCACAAAGATTTAAAAAATCATGAGTACCAAAACTATTATCTTCAGTTTCTCCACCCCACCAAATGTTAACTATTGAGGGACGTTTTTCTTTAGGCCCAATTCCATCCTTCCAATGATAATAGTCTGCAAAACAACCTCCAGGCCATCTTAAATTAGGTATTTTTAATTGTTTTAAAGCTTCAATTATATCAATCCTAACTCCGTTAAGATTCGGGATTTCACTATTCTTGCCGACATATATTCCATCATAAATACACCTTCCCAAATGTTCTGCAAAATGCCCATAAATATGTTTGCTGATTGTTGTTGTTGTTTTTGGAATTCGTATATTTATTTTTGTCTGAGCCATAGCAAGACTGAAACAAAAAAATATTATAGCAAATACGTAAACTCTCATAAATACTGGCTAATTAAATAAGTTTTATTAAAACACTATGATTACCAAATTACCAAGAAATTTTTTAACAAATCTTTTTTTTTTCATTTTTATTGTGGGATATAATTTCTCACTCTCTCAAAATCCAATAATACCAAATAAGGGAGTCAATGATCCCCACATAAGAATAATTGATGACAGGGCATATCTCGCCGCATCACACGACAGAAGTTCAAAAAATAAAACTTTTGAGATGGATGATTGGTGGCTTTGGTCATCAGATAATTTGGTAGATTGGCATCTTGTCAAAAAATTATCCCCCAAAGAAACATACATAGGCAATGCATATAATAAATGCTGGGCCACTGATATAGTCAAAAGAAATGATAAATATTATTGGTACTTCTCAGAGGCTAACATTAATTCAGGAGTTGTAATGGCTGAAGATCCAATGGGTCCTTGGGTTGACCCACTCGGGGAACCTCTGCTAAAAGAAGATTTAACACCTACCAAAGAATATGATATGGGAATTTTTGAAGATGTTGACGGTGATTTTTATATCGTATTTGGAATATGGGATTATTACATAGCTAAGTTAAATGATGATATGATATCCTTAGCTGAAGCTCCAAAAAAAATTATTGTAAGTAATCCAAGGGGGCCTTACAACCTATGCGGAACTAGAAAAGAAAAGACAACAGATGACAAACCTTTTATACATTATTATAATAAAAAATATTATTTATCATGGGGATGTTTTTATGCAATTTCAGATAATGTATATGGTCCATATGACTATAAAGGGTCTATAATTGAAAGTAAAAGTTTTGCTCATGGTTATGATTCGCCAACATGGCCAAATGGATTTAAACAAGGACGTCATGGATCTTTTTTTAATTGGCATAATCAATGGTACTTTGCATATTGCGATATGAGTCAAACAGGTAACCGATATTTCCGAGATACATTTATTAGTTATGTTAATTATAGGGAAAATGGGGAAATAGCACCAATAAGGGTAGATGGTGTAGGAGTAGGAAATTTTGATATTAATAAAGGTGATATTAATGCTGTAGAATATTTTAA
Organism: uncultured Flavobacteriaceae bacterium; assembly: GCA_913020295.1. GTDB lineage: Bacteria > Bacteroidota > Bacteroidia > Flavobacteriales > Flavobacteriaceae > UBA8316. The sequence goes on from CAJWAA010000003.1 coordinate 58,961, forward strand.
GTCGGTTGGGGTAAAAAAAATTGAAAATACTGATGGCTCATTCTCAATTTCAGAGATTGGAGATAAAGATTTTTTAGTATTTAATAAAATCAGGGGTCTTAAAGGAAAAAAACACATAAAGTTTACTGGAAAATTTAATCATAATTTTAAAATTGAAGCTAGGCTAGATTCTCCAAGTGGTGAGTTAATTGGATCATATAATTTTGATCATCGAAATAAGATTGATGAATATGAATTTAAATTCTCATCAATTAAAGATACTATAAACTTGTGCATACTTTTTCGTGGGGAAAAAGATAAATTTGGGGACTTAAAAAAAATCAGTTTTAGATAACTTTTTACTATTTTGGCCTAGGATCATTCTTTATTTTTGAAATTGGTATGAATCCAGTTTTTTTTATTTTTCCATCATAAACTTTATATCCTTTTGGAGGTTTTATAGTTTTATCAAAACTTTCCTTCAATTCTAATCTATCAGATAATTGTTTTCTAAAATCATCTATTTTCTCTTTAAACCCAGGATCATATGCTAAATTTTCAAATTCGTTTGGATCTGTTTGATGATTATACAATTCTTCAAGATTATTGGAAGCATAAAAAATATACCTGAAATTTTTGCTTCTTAAGGAATGACCGATATCTCCAGAACTAAATTTAAAACTAGTCATTGCAGATTTTTTTCTCTTAGCATGAATATTCTGTAGTTGAGGTAGTAAGCTCTCCCCATTACAATGATTGGGAGGCTCATAACCAGCAAGCTCTGCCAAAGTTGGATAAATGTCGACAAGTGACACTGGTTCATCACATTGAATTCCATTTGAACTCATATTAGGAAAACTAATAAAAAGTGGAACTCTAGTTGATTCTTCCCAAAGTGAAAATTTTTCCCAATTTTCTTTTTCACCAATGTGCATCCCATGGTCAGACCACAATATAATAATTGTATTTTTTGAGTGTTTTGATGCCTTAAGAGCTCTCATTACTCTACCTATTTGATTATCGGCGAATGCAATGGATGCTAGATATGCTTGGATTACCTTTTCCCACTGCATATTGTCCTGAACAAACTTATGCCACTTTCTTCTACCATGGTCATATGCATCTTCAAGGTCATTTTCTTTAGTTTTCAATGGTTTAATATCTTCTAGCGGGAACATATCAAAGTATTTTTTTGGAACCTCCCAGGGCATATGTGGACGAAATAAACCAAATGCCAAAAAAAGTGGTTTTTCATGATCTTTTTTAAGCTCTGAAATAACCCAATCAACAACATGGTAATCGCTCATTTTATTGTCATCTAAATCGAGAGGCCCCCATGTAAAATACTTATGCCTTTTACCAATAAAATAGTCAGGGTCAATTATTTCTTTTTTACCTCTAATTTGAAATGGAATGGGAGCATAAATATTGGGATAGTAAAAATCCCAGCCATTTGGATCCGCTTGATTTATTAGTGTCCAGGGAGGAGCTAATGAATGATAAATTTTACCACCACCTAATGTTTTATATCCCCTGTTTTTGAAAAATTGATCTATTGTTTCAATATTTTTCAAAGAAGGGATTTCCCTCCATTTTGGTCCATCATACCATTGATTATCTAGAACACTTGATTTATGAGGCATTACACCAGTCATAACAGATAACCGGGATGGAGAGCATGCTGGTGAGGAACAATGGGCATTAGAAAATAAAATAGAATTTTTAGCTAGACTGTCAAGATTTGGAGTTTTTGTTATTGAAAGTCCACCCAATGGACCAATCCAATCATTCATATCATCTATTGCGATAAATAGAATATTTGGTTTGTCTTTAATCTGAGCTTTTAGGTTTGTGTTCAATAATATAGCTATTAAAAAACATAAATTGGAGAGTGTTTTCATTTTTAAAGTAAATTAAAGTTCATTTGGATTTGATTTGAATGGATTTATTGATAAATTCCTAATATAGTTTATTTGAAATTTTTAAATAATTTTTAAAATTAAATTTTTTATTTAAAGTGCATAGTGCGAGATTATCTATAGTTGTTTATTATTTTTAAATACTTAATATTTTTAACAAGAAAGGTCATTTCACATAAGCACTACTAATTAATTAAATTCAATTTGTAATTTTCTGAATAGTCTATGAATTCATATGTTATTGGTGTCGATTTTGGAACGGATTCAGTAAGAGCTTTACTTGTAGATTCTATTTCTGGTGAAGAATTAGAAGATTCGGTTTGCATATATGATAAATGGTCAAAAGGTATGTTTTGTGAGCCAAAAAAAAACCAATTTAGACAACATCCTTCAGACCATTTAATTGGATTAGAGAATAGCGTAAAAGAATTAATATCTAAGTCTAAAATTAATCCTGACCAAGTTAAAGCCTTAAGTATTGACACTACTGGATCATCCCCTATCGCAGTAAATGAGAAAGGTAATGCACTTGTATTTGAAAAAGGATTTGAAAATAATCCTAATGCAATGGTCATTCTTTGGAAAGATCACACAGCCACAAAAGAAGCAAATGAAATAAATGATTTAATAGCCAAGCATAACCTTAAGTATCTAAAATATTCTGGAGGAATTTATTCCTCAGAATGGTTTTGGGCTAAAATCTTACATATAATTAGAATTGATAAATCTGTTAAGGACTTTGGATATTCATGGATGGAACATTGTGATTATTTGACATTCAATTTGATAGAGGAAAGTAATTTATTAAACTTTAAAAGAAGTAGGTGTGCTGCAGGACATAAAGCAATGTGGCACAAGTCTTGGAATGGTTTACCAAGTACAGAGTTTTTAAATTCATTAGATCCCTACCTGGGAAATTTAAGGGATAAATTATATAACGAAACATATTCATCTGATTGTGCAGCGGGAAACTTATGTGGAAAATGGGCAAAGAAACTTGGTCTTAATACAAAAACAATTATTGGTGTAGGTACTTTTGATGCTCACGCTGCTGCAATTGGGGCTAGAGTAGATAAGAATATCTTAGTTAAGGTAATGGGTACTTCAACCTGTGATATAACAATTGGCGATTCAAAACTATTAAGTAAAAAAGTAGTAAGGGGGATTTGTGGTCAGGTAGATGGATCAGTAATCCCTGGTTACTATGGATTAGAGGCTGGTCAGTCGGCATTCGGAGACTTTCTTGCTTGGTTTAAAAAAATACTTCAGTGGCCACTAGAAAATACTTTAAAAAAAATTGATTCAATTGATAACATTCAAAAAAATCAAATTATATCAATTTGTGAGGAAAGGTTAATTGAAGATTTAACTGATGCCGCATCAAAAATAAAAGATGACTCTGGAATTCCAAATTCACTTGACTGGATAAATGGAAGAAGAACACCTGATGCTAATCAAAATTTAAAATCAGCATTTTCAAATTTGACACTTGGTAGTGGTTCACCAGAAATATTTCTTTCTTTAATATATTCAATTTGTTTTGGTTCAAAAAAAATCATTGACAGATTTGAGGAGGAGGGTGTAGAGATAAAGAAAATAATCGGTGTAGGGGGAGTTGCTAGAAAATCATCATTTATAATGCAAACCCTTTCAAATGTTTTAGATTTACCCGTTACTGTATGTAAATCTGATCAAACTTCAGCTCTAGGAACAGCAATTTTTGCTGCAGTAGCAGGTGGAATTTACAGGTCAATTCCAGATGCGATTAAAATAATGGGAAGTAAATCTGACATAATTTATTTTCCAGAAAAAAGTGAGGTTTTAAGATTAAAAATACTTTACAATAAATACAATCAATTTTCAAGATTTATTGAAGATCAATTAAATTAATAAAATGAGTAATTTCTCAAAGTTAAAAGAAGAATGCTATCAGGCAAATATGGAGCTTGATAGGACAGGTTTAGTTTTCCATACATTTGGAAATGTAAGTGCGTCAGATCAAAAGAATAAAGTTTTTGCAATTAAACCAAGTGGAGTTAAATATGACGAGTTAACGCCAGAAAATATGGTAATAGTAGATTTTGAAAATAATATAATTGATGGTGATTTAAGACCCTCATCTGATACTAGAACCCATTCTTATCTTTATAAGATGTGGCCTAGAATTGGTGGTATTTCACACACTCATGCATTATATTCTGTGGCTTGGTCTCAAGCATTAAGAAGTATTCCAATATATGGCACTACTCACGCAGACCACCAAAAAAACGATATACCATGTACGCCACCATTAGATGATGACATGATTAAAGGAAATTACGAACACAATACAGGAATACAAATTGTAAATAATTTCACAGAGAATAATTATGATTACAATGAAATTCAGATGGTATTGGTTGGAAATCATGGCCCATTTAGTTGGGGAGAAAATGCCTCTAAATCAGTTTTTAATTCGAGAGTACTTGAGGAGATAGCTAAAATGGCATTTCTAACTGAAAAAATTAATCCAAATGTAAAAAGATTAAAAAAATCACTTATTGATAAACACTATCAAAGAAAAAGGGGTAAAAATAGATATTATGGTCAATAATATATGAAGTTTATTAAAAATAAAAGTATTGGATTTATTTGCGGTAGTCAGCACCTTTATGGCGAAAAGGTAATTGAAGCTGTTTCTAATAACGTAGAGAAGATAATTAGTAATCTTAATAATTCAAAAGAAATCCCTGTTTCAATAAATTATACAAAAGTGGTAACTTCTTCTGAGGAAATATTAAAAACCTGCTCAGACTTAAATAATAATAAAGAATGTATTGGAGTGATAATATGGATGCACACTTTTTCCCCCTCAAAAATGTGGATTTCTGGACTCAAAAAATTAACTCTTCCTATTTGTCATCTTCATACTCAATTTAATAAAGAAATTCCATGGTCAAAAATCAACATGGATTTCATGAATATAAATCAATCTGCACATGGAGATAGGGAATTCTCCCACCTTTTATCTAGAATGAATATTTCACGAAAAATTGTCATAGGTCACTGGACTGATGAAAATGTCCATAAAGAAATTGGAATTTGGACAAGGGCTGCTTTGGGTTGGGATGAAATTCAAAATCTTAAAGTAGCAAGATTTGGTGATAATATGAGAGATGTTGCAGTCACAGAGGGAGACAAATTAGAAGCTCAGATAAAATTTGGTTTTTCAGTTAATGGTTACGACAGTGATGATATTTTTAAAGAAATCAAATATTTAAAAGATGTGGACATTATTCCGATAATTGAAGAATATTACTCTGAATATGAAATAACCAAACAACTAAGAATTGGGGGAGTTCACCACTCTAGCTTAATTGATGCTGCAAAAATCGAATTAGGAATTGAAAGATTTCTAAAAAAGGTTGGCTGTATGGCATTTACTACAACTTTTGAAAATTTGGGAAGTTTGAAACAATTACCTGGCATATCTGTTCAAAGATTAATGAAGAAAGGTTATGGCTTCGGTGCTGAGGGTGACTGGAAAGTAGCGGCTCTTCTTAGAACTATGAAAGTAATGGCTGATGGAATTCATAGAGGAACTTCATTTATGGAGGATTATACTTACCATTTTGGGGCCAAAGGAAATTCGACTTTAGGGTCTCATATGCTTGAAATATGTCCTTCAATCTCTGATTCAAAACCTATCTGCCAAATTCACCCATTATCTATTGGTAACAGGGAGGATCCTGTTCGCCTGGTTTTTAATTCTAAAACTGGCAAAGGAATAAATGTAAGTTTGGTTGACATGGGGAGTAGTTTTAGAGTTATTTTAAATGAAGTTGAATCAATAAAAATAAAAAATAAATTACCAAAACTACCAGTTGCAAGGGTTTTACTTAATACTAAACCTAATTTCATTGATGCTACTCGATCATGGATGAAGGCTGGTGGATCTCATCATACAGTTTTTTCACTGGACCTAAATTTTGACCATTTAATTGACTTTTGTGAAATAGCTAAAGTTGAATGTGTTAAAATAAAATAGTAATTCTTATTTCCCTTTCAAAATTCTGTCTTTATACTCTGGTCGTTTAATCCACTCTTTTATAAAAGGCTTGTACTTTTTATCATTCATCCAAAAATGTGAAGATGGCTGCTCAAATAGTTTTCCTTCAGAATAGTCTAGTCCATTTACACTATTTTGAACAGATTTATACCATATATAAAATTCTTTCTTCATTTTTTCAAACAAATATGGTTTTTTTGTTGAAATATTTTCTGATTCGGCTGGGTCTAATTCAATATCATATAATTCAAACTCTTTGTTCTTTATACTAATTGCTACTAGTTTGAAGTTATTGTCAATTAGCGCCCCTTTGTCTTTTATTTTAAATGGAATCATTTTTTCCCTATCTTCTAATTCCTTATTAAAAATTGGAAATAAACTTATCCCATCAATTGGAGCTTGCATTAATTTTTTTGGTAATTTGAGTATATCCATTATCGTTGGGAAAATATCAAGAGTTGAAGCTGGATAACTTGAAATTCTTGGCTCAATTATACCTTTCCACTCAATAATTCCAGGAACTCTTATACCCCCCTCCCATATTGACCCCTTTGTTTCCCTCAATCCACCAATATTTGCTTCATTAACTTTTCTTAATCCCCCATTGTCACTACAAAACCAAAGAATAGTATTTTCTGCAATTCCAAGTTTATTTATTTGATCCCTTAACCGCCCAAGGCTACGATCAAATGCCACAAGCTCACCAAAATGATTTATGGATTGCTCATCTAATCCTTTAAACAAAAGACGATCCTTTTCTGTTGCAATAAAAGGGTCGTGTGGTGAGCCATCCCATAGTACAGTAAAAAAAGGTTTATTGTCAGCTATACATTTTTTTATATAATTAATTGCCTCATCAACTATAATTTCAGATGAGGTTCCTTTAAAATTCTCAAAAACCCCGTTCCTGCTCATTATAGGATTTAAATCAAAGAAGTTAGAAACTGTAAGCCAATAATCAAATCCAAAATTTTTAGGTCCATGAGAATCATCTTCAAAAATAGGAACTCCTGGACCTTTAAGTCCATTTAAATGCCACTTACCAAAATGACCAGTTGCATAGCCCTCTTTTTTTAATACTTGAGCAATAGTCCTCTCCTGTAATCTTAATGCATAACCATGAGAGAAAACTCCAGTTCTATCATTCGATCTTCCAGTTAAAACAGTTGCTCTTGTTGGTGAACATAGAGGAGCACCAGCATAAAATCTGTCAAAACGGAGCCCATTTTTTGCCATTAAATCAATATTTGGGGTTTTTAGTATTGGGTGATTATAATAGCCTGTTTGTCCCCAGCCCTGATCATCTGTCATTATCAAAATAATATTAGGTTTAATATTTTTGGATTGATAAGAACATGAACAACATATCATTAGAAAAATAATTAAAAATATATAAGTATAACTTTTTATTAAACCAATGAAGTAGAAAATCATATAGAACTTAACAGGCACAATATAATCTATTTGCTAAATTTTAAAATATTTGTAGTATTTGCTTTACCACATGCTATTATTGCTAAAATAAGTAGGAAATTTTAAACTATTAATTCTTTCAATTTAATACTTATTTTTAAATCAATGTTTTTGGATTAATAATTGAAAAACTCTTTAATATTATCAAAGAGGGGTTTAAATTGGAATTAAATTGACTTAGTGTTACAAGCCATATGATATCTAAAGTTTTAAATGAAAATATTGGAGTGGAAGTGAAAGGCAGATTTACTTTACATAACCGAGGTGACTTGTAATAATATGTAAGAGAAAAAAAACTTGTTTCAAATAGAATTGGGAAAAATTTACTTTTAATGAGTCTGGTATATTTTAGAGAATTAATTTCATAAAATTGATTTAATTTTCAATATCTATTCTTGAATAATTTCTGTGATTTCCTTCTAATAAAACTTTGTTGGTAAGAGTTTCGTTTCAAAATTATTTTTTGGTATTGGAAACCCAAAATTGTCACTTAAATATCAGAAAGAACGACTCTGATTTTTAAAACACTAATTACAATTAGTTATTTAAACGGTTTGTGTGTTAAATTAATGTAAAATAAAAACCCTAACTAATTAATAATTTAATAGCTAGGGAGTGTGGTACCTCCAGGAATCGAACCAGGGACACAAGGATTTTCAGTCCTTTGCTCTACCAACTGAGCTAAGGTACCTTCTGTGGGTGTGCAAATATAAAATCCTTTTTCATCCCTAACAAAGGAATTACTCTAAAAATCTTTGATTACTTTTAGAAACTAATTGATTTTGAATTGTATCTGATTATCGATCTCGGGAACACATTGGCTAAATTTTTTTTGTATGAGAACAGACAATGTGTTAAAGAACAAAAGGTTACTATAAAAGATTTCCGTGATATGGCGGAATCTTTAATCTTAAATCATACAGTTATTCAGGGGCTTATATACAGTGATGTAAGCAATCAAGCGGGAGAATTTTTCGAAAAATTGTCCGTTCAATTTCCTGTTATAGGGGTTGATTCTGATATGCAATTGCCTTTTAAGAACGGTTACGAAAGTCCCGCCAGCTTGGGTTCAGATAGAATTGTTTTGGTTGCGGCTGCTTGTAAAAACTATCCCAACACTAATTTACTGATCATTGATTTGGGAAGTTGTATAACTTATGATTTTTTGGATTCAAATTGTATCTATCACGGAGGGGCCATTTCCCCGGGTTTCGAGATTAGGTACAAGTCAGTGCACCACTACACAGGAAACCTCCCCCTCTTGAAGTCCAGAAATCCCAAAAATCCTACTGGGAAAAATACTGATCAAGCAATTCATGCGGGGATTTATTTTGGAATATTGGATGAGATAAATGCCAGAATTAAATATTATGATAAAAAATACGATTCTTTAACTGTAATTTTAACAGGTGGAGACGCCAATAAGTTGCCTAAAACATTAAAAAATAGCATATTTGCCAATTCAAATTTTATGGCAGAGGGAATGTTCCACTTATTAGAATTGAATATTGATTCATGATTAGAATTGCATTAAAACTTTTTGTGCTACTAATTGGGTCTTTTGTTTTTTCACAAAACGGCACCACTTCACCCTATTCTTATGCAGGACTGGGGGAATTAAATTTTAGAGGAACTCAGATTATTCGTTTTATGGGAGGACTTGAAATATATAACGATTCGATACACGCCAACTTATCAAATCCCAGCTCTTATGCAAAACTCAAAATGACTAATTATTCATTGGGGTTGAATTACAGGATTAATAATTTGACAGGTGCCAATGAGAGTAAAAGTCTTGCCTCAGCAGGTCTAGATTATATTGGGGTAGCTATTCCGACCAAGTTTTTTGGGTTTGGTTTTGGAATAATTCCTTATACCTCTGTAGGATATAAGTTGTCCTACTCGGAAGCTGGAACCGAGAATGAGGAAGTACTAAATACATTCGACGGAGAGGGAGGAGTTAATAAGGTGTTTTTTTCGGCAGGTTTTAATCCTGTAAAGTATCTAAGTATTGGAGTTACGATAAATTACAATTTTGGCAATATTATATACGAAACAAGAAGATTTCAGAATGAGATTACTTTAGGTACAGGACTAGAAAATAAATCAAGTGTTTCTGGCTTAGATTTTAAATTCTCCTCACATCTAGAAATTCCATTATCTGATGCTCTGGAGCTACAAGCTTTATTTTCTTTCGCTCCTAAAGCAAATTTGACATCGACCAATTCCAGAATTTTCAACACCCGTTCTTACTCGGGAACTACGAATTTTGGGGATGATATTCAAATTAACTTAATTGATTTAGGTTTAAACAGAACAAACATCAGAATACCGCATCTTCTATCTTTCGGATTTGGATTGGGTGAAGAAAGAAAATGGTTTGCCGGAGCCCAATACACTATTAATGATATGGAAAATTTTAGTCATAAATTCATAAGTTTACCAAATGTTGCATATCAAAATGCCTATCAATTTTCTTTAGGAGGATTTTATATCCCGAATTATAGTTCTATCACCAGTTATTGGAAAAGGATTGTTTTTAGGATGGGTTTTCGACATGAGTTAACAGGGGTTATTGTAAATAATTTTGGATTAAAGGAAACTGGCATTAATTTTGGAATTGGTTTACCTTTAGCGGGTTTTTCCAATGCAAATATTGGATTTGAGTATGGAAGCAGAAGAGGTGAGGAGGATAATTTTTTTAAAGAAAATTTTTGGTCATTTAGGATTGGTTTTTCTCTTAATGACAAATGGTTTATAAAAAGAAAATATAATTAAATTTAAGGTGATGAAATTTCTTAAAGTATTTAATTTTTTGATCGGGTTAATTATGATCTGCCCTTTGGCTGCACAAAACACAGAGGAATGTTTGCAAAATTTATCCATTTTCGCAGAGTATGCCAAGATCAAGAACTATGATGAAGCTTATGCACCATGGATGGGCGTAAGGAAAGAGTGTCCATCTCTCAATGTAGCTATTTTTTCATATGGGGAGCGTATCCTCAAAGACAGGATCAAAAAAGCAACACCCGAAACGATTGATGCAGAGACTGCGGACTTGATGAAACTTTACGATGAGTGGCTGAAAAATTTTCCCACCAAAAAAAATGTAAACGTAAGTGGAGATATTATTAGCAGTAAAGCCCAAGCGATGTTGGACTATAAAATTGCTGACAAAATGCAGGTTTTTAACACTTTTGATTTGGCTTACCAAACCGATGCCAAAAGTTTTAGCAATCCCAAAGAGCTCTATAATTACTTCAACACCTTATACGACCTTTACAAGGAGGGAACTCATGGGGTATCAATGGAACAATTGTTTAACAAATATGAGGAGGTGTCTGAAAAATTTGAAATTGAGTCTACAAATTTGGCAAAGAAGTTGGATATCATACTCAAAAAACAAGAGCAGGGAATTCCCTTGAACAGTAGAGAGGTAAGGAGCAAAAGGGTTTATGGGATTAATGGAAATGCAATTGGTACATTTCTTTCAAATTTGGATGCTATTATTTCAAAAGAGGCTACTTGTGTTAATTTGATTCCTCTGTACAAAAGAAATTTTGAAGAGTTCAAAACTGATGCCATTTGGTTAAAAAGGGCCGCCTCTCGAATGGACAGCAAGGAATGTTCTGATGATCCATTTTTCGTCACTCTTGTAGAGGCCTTACATGCCTTAGACCCTTCGGCTGATTCTGCTTATTATTTAGGTATATTGAAGGATAAAGCAGGAGATAGTAATAAGGCTTTACAATATTATGAAGAGTCTATTAGTTTGCAATCAGACCCTTATAAAAAAGCAAAAATTCTTTATAAGATTGCTGTCAAGTTTAAGAATGCAGGAAGAAAATCCTTGGCCCGCAACTATGCACGAAAGACATTAAGCTTTCAGCCCTCTTTCGGCCGTGCTTATTTGTTGATTTCTAATCTATATGCTGGCAGTGCCAACGATTGTGGAGAAACCCAATTCAATAAAAGGGCGGTTTATTGGTTGGCAGCACAAATGGCTTACAGAGCCGGAGAGGTTGATTCTTCAATTAAAAAACTCGCATTGAAAACAGCTAAGAGTTATGAAGGAAGAGCACCTTCCAAAACCGAAATTTTTACCGAGGGCAATCAGGGGGCTAATATCCAATTCGATTGTTGGATCAAAAGTAGCGTCAAAGTTCCGGACTTATAAATGCATTTTTTCATCTCTAAAATTTTAAAAAAATGGTTTTCAGTTTTTACTGTTATCTTGATTATTTCTTGCGATGATGGTTCTTCAACCATTATGCAAATCAATCAATTTAATGAAAACCCTATAGGTATAGCCTATGATATTCGAATGACTTACACGGATTCGGCAGTGGTGAAAGCCATTTTGACAGCTCCAGTAAATTTAGATTTTACCCATTTAAGCTTTAAGTATTCCGAATTCCCTGAAGGATTAAAAATAATATTTTTCAACAGTAATAAAGATGAAAACATCCTAGTTGCTGATTATGGAATTCTTTACAACCAAACCAAAATAGTTGACCTTCAAGGAAATGTGGTGCTTTTATCTCACGACGGTTCAAGGTTGGAAACTGATCAGATGTATTGGGATGCTGAAAAAGAATGGCTTTTTACAGAGCAAACCTTCACTTTCAAAAATATTAATTATGATATGGCTGCCATACGATTGGATACCAATAAAGAATTTAGTAAATTCCAAACAGGAAAACTTACAGGCACTATGTTAGTGGACGAACAAAAAGACTCTCTGATTGCAGATGAAAAATTATAAAATTTCTGAAATCCTTTACTGGATTATTGCTGTGGTGGCTTTCTATGAGTCAATTAGTTTATGGAGTTCCAATCGACAAAAGGCATACATATTTATTGGGTTTACCTTTATTTCGGTTTTTATGGCGCTATTCAGAAGACATTTTCGAAAAAAGTTTAACAAAAGGGGAAATTCCTCTCAATGATCATCTCTGACCTTGTCATTATTATTTGTCTGATACTCTCAGCTTTTTTTTCAGGGATGGAAATTGCGTTTGTTTCTGCGAACAAGATTTTTTTGGAAATTGAAAAGCAACAGGCAGGTTTTAATGCTAAGTTTCTAAACTTTATTACTAAAAACCCCTCTCGTTTTATTGCCACTATGTTGGTGGGTAATAATATATCACTGGTAATTTATGGTATATTTATGGGTGACCGTATTTTGCAATTATTTTTCCCTGAAACCCTTTCAGGGGAGGGCATCAGCATTCGAATTGTTTTTATTCAAACAGTCATCTCTACAATAATCATTTTAATTACAGCAGAGTTTCTTCCCAAAGTTTTTTTTCAACAATTTTCCAATGTTTTGATTAAGATTTTTGCCTTTCCTACTGCTTTTTTCTACGCATTGTTCTCCCCAATTACAACCATGATCATCAAGTTGTCAGATTTAATTCTTATGAAGTTTTTCAGCACTAAAGGAGATCAAATACAATTGACTTTTTCCAAAATAGAATTGGGAAATTATATTGAGGAACAATTGGAGTCGACAAAAGATATTGATAATGTAGATAGTGAAATCCAAATTTTCCAAAATGCACTTGACTTTTCGGAGGTAAAAGTAAGAGAAGCCATGGTTCCCAGAACTGAAGTTGTTTCTATTGAAATTGGGGCTTCATTGTCAGATGTAAAAAAACTTTTTACCTCCAGTGGCTTATCAAAAATACCAGTTTTTGAGAATTCTATTGATGATGTTTTGGGATATATCCATGCTTTTGAAATGTTTAAAAAACCTACTGATCTAAAAAAAATTTTACTTCCAGTGGCTTTTGTTCCCGAGACAATGAGGATCAGTGAAGTACTCAAATTGTTGACTAAACAACACAAGAGTATTGCAGTTGTAATGGATGAGTATGGCGGAACTTCTGGAATCATTACCGTGGAGGATATTATTGAGGAACTTTTTGGTGAAATTGAAGACGAACACGATCATGTTGCCCTTTTTGAAAAACAAATTGATGAAGGTTTGTTTGAATTCTCTGCTCGATTGGAAGTTGATTACATTAATCAAAATTATGATGTCAATCTACCTGAAAACGAATTTTATGAGACCTTAGGTGGATTAATAGTTTATTTAAAAGAGGAAATCCCATCTAAAGGAACACTGATTGAGTTTGAAAATTATGAATTTGAAATCAAAGAGGTAACTTCCACAAAAATTGAAAGAGTAATCCTCAGGGTCAAAGATGACAATTAAGGGTTTTATGCTCTATCAATTTCTTAAAACTGTTGTTGTAACACCCTAAATAACAAAAAGATTCTTTTTCATAATCAAAAAGGAAATTGTATTTTCGCAACCGATTCAAAAAAGACGATATGGCAGTATTAGGTCAGATTAGACAGCGTTCAGTATTCCTTATTCTGGTTATAGGTATGGCATTATTTGCTTTTGTAATCTCAGGGGTTTTTGATGGAAATTCAGCTGGTGGTGGACCAAGTGAACCTATAGCAGTTGTTAATGAGGAGGAGATAGAATTAACATTATACAGGCAATTGGTAGAAAATACAGAGAGAAACTATAATTTTTCTACGATGCAGGCTGTAAATACTGTTTGGGATCAATTGTTGAGAGCCACTATTTTCAGGCAAGAGTTTGAACGTTTGGGAATTGATGCTGGCAAAGAACAGATTGAAATGATTCTATCCCAAGACCAGAGAATTTTTCAAGACCCAAGATTTCAGAATGATGCAGGCTTTTTTGATTTTGGAATTTTTACCAACTTCATTAACCGTTTGCGTGTTGAAAATCCCCAAGCCTATGAAAACTGGAAAATGCAAGAGGAGAATATTGTCGGAATGGCTAAAGAAAATATATATTATGATTTGATTAAATCTAGCAACGGTTTTACCGAATTGGAGGGAAAAAATGCTTACCACAGCCAAAATGACAAGGTCAATCTGAAGTACGTAAGGCTCCCTTTTTCTGACATTCCGGACAGTCTATTTAAAATATCTGAATCTGACATCAAGCAATTCATCAATAAAAGAAAAGTGGATTATGAGACCGAGGTAAGCAGGTCAGTTCGCTACGTGATTTTTACCGAAGAAGCATCTGAGGCTGACGAAAATCAAATCCGAGCGGATATGGAAAAACTTAAAACCCGCAGGATTGAGTACAACGACGTGTCCAAGCTAACTGATACCATTGAAGGCTTGGCTACTACCAATAATATAACCGATTTTGTTGAACAGTACTCCGAAACTCCTTTCGATTCGATATACAAAACCAAAGGAAATATAATCAATGAATATGCAGATATTATCTTTGGCCTCAATCCCGGTGATGTTTTTGGACCATACAAGGATCGCAATCAATTTAAAATCTCACGATTTCTCGATCGAAAAAAGGGGGGTGCTATAAAAGCAAGTCATATTTTGGTGGCTTTCAAAGGTGCTGAAAGAGCTAATCCTGACATCACAAGAACCAAAGAGGAGGCAAAAAAAAAGGCTCAAGAATTGTACCGAAAAGCGAGAAAAAAACCTAATGATTTTGCACAACTGGCTACCGAAAATTCTGATGGACCCTCAAAGTCACTTGGTGGAGATTTAGGCTTCTTTCAGGAAGGTATGATGACTAAAAAGTTTTTTAATTTTTGCAACCGTTCAAGGGTTGGAAGAATTGGATTGGTAGAAACTGAATTTGGTTTTCATATTATCAAGGTCACAGACAAAGAGGATGTGGTTTTGACCGCTGATGTGATCAAAGAGATAGTTCCCTCGGAGGAGACCTCTAATAGTGTTTTCCAAAAAACAACTCAGTTTGAGATGGAGTGTATGAAAAGCAAACAATTGGATACGGTTGCCATGAATTATGACTACGAGGTAAAGTTTGTTCAAAAAGTCAATCTTTTAGACGAGAACCTCCCAGGTTTAATACGTCAAAGGAATTTGGTTCAGTGGTTGTTTGACGAAGATACCGGAGTCGGAGATATCAAACGATTTAGTATGACCAATGGAGGATATGTAGTGGCCCAATTATCGGGAATTACTCCAAAAGGTTCGGTTAATTTTGAGTCGGTCAGATTTGAGGTGATCCAAGAGATAATGAAGGAGCTCAAGACCGCTTATTTGTTAAAAATACATTCTGACAAAACATCTTTAGATGCCCTTGCTGGTGCTGCCGATAAAGAAGTAGAGACTGCTTCGGCAGTGACTCAAGAGAATACAGTGATAGCTGGTGCAGGATCAGAACCCTACTTAATTGGTACTGCTTTTGCTCTGGAGCTCAATCAACCTTCGGCTTTGATTAAAGGTAATAATGGGGTATATATGATTGAAGTCACTTCCAAAGAAATTGCTGATGAGTTGGAAAGTTATAGGGCTTATGCTAATGCGCTCCAAAACGAGGAGAACACGAGGATCAATAGTTCTATTTATGAAGCCCTACGCTCTTCTGCAGAGATTGAAGACAACCGTCAGTTGTACTATTAGAGCATCATCTCTTTGTAACTGATCACAACATTATAACCTTTGTTTTTAAAATAATCCGGTGTGGAGTTATCTCCAGTGGCCAAAATAAAATCACCACCCCAAGCACCCAGGCTTTTGATCGTTCCAGGAAAATCGGGAAATTGCTTTTCTTTAATGGGAACCAACCCTAAAATTTTGGAGATGAATCTTTCATGCTCGTTAAGTATTTTCTCAAATTCATCCAATGTATCGGCCTTAGAAGCAGCCCTAGTCAGTGATGTGGTATGAGTGATTTGCTCCTGATTGATGTTTTGTTTTTTAAATTGTTTTATGGCTTCCCTACTGTTTTTTTTATGCTTAAGATAGATAAAGTATAAGTTAGATTTGAATTCGGGATCAAATTTACACGCTTCGATGTGGGGTTGGGTTTTGTCTACACTATAGATTAGAGGACTTTTTGAGGTTGCACAGGCAATGTCGTATCCACTCCCACCAAAGCTATTTGTGAGTAGAGTGTAAGGGTTAGTTTGAGACCACTGGGCCAAATTTGAAATCAATGTGGAGGAAGTTCCCAACCCCCAATGACGGTCAAATTCCAGGCGGGTTTTAACCATTCCTCCGTTTTGTATGAGAAAACTATTATTTTGATCCCGTATGGTTTTCAAAATTCCTACCAAGCGTTTGGCAATATTGGAATCATTGGTGTTCTTAATACTGAAATCCAGAATGTTCATAGAGGCACTAAACCAGAGTAGATTTTTGTTGTCCAAACTTTCCCATTTTAGGGTTTTTGAATCATCCGGTTGAAAATCAAGCATTTGCCCCATTTTGGTGGGAATTGCTAATGCTTTTGCACCTTTCAAAACCATGTATTCCCCCGTAATTAAAAGTTTGCCGTGGCTGTAGCATTTGGTCATGGAATCAGGGATTGGATTTTAAGAAATCGTTTACTGCGCTGTAGGTGATCGTTTGGGTTTTAAAATACTCAAGGGCTTTTTCTTTTTGATTGGCTGAAGCCTGGTGCTGATTGAGAATGTTGAGTAAGTGCATTTTCATGTGTCCTTTTTGGATTCCCGAGGTAATCAAAGATCTTACCGCAGCAAAGTTTTGTGCCAAACCTGCTACGGCAACTATTTCCATTAGATTTTTGGCATTGGGATTGCCCAACAGCTCCAGAGACCATTTCACCATAGGGTGCAATTGGGTAAGTCCTCCAACAGTCCCAAGCGAGAGGGGTAATTTGAGTTTGAAAACGAAATCATCACCCTCCAAAAAAGCATTGCTTAAACTTGAATAAATACCATTCCGAGCAGCAAAGGCGTGAACACCAGCCTCAACTGCTCTAAAGTCATTTCCTGTAGCGATGACAACAGCGTCAATTCCATTCATGATCCCTTTGTTGTGAGTAACCGCCCGGTAAGGTTCTTTTTGAGAAATTTCTATCGCAAGAATGAATTTTTGGGCAAATTGCATACCTGACATTCCGGTTTGACCTCCCAATGATCTAACTGGACAACGCACCTCAGCTTCAACCAAACATTGAGGGACATAATTAGAGAGGATGCTCATGATGACCTCAATTGAAAATCGTTCTTTTAAAAACACTTCATGATCCACAGCGAGAGATTGTAATGTTTTAGCAATCTTCTCTAGGCAGGAATTAATAAAATTAGCCCCCATTGAGTCTACCGTCTCAAAAGTGAGGTGAAGCTGATAGTAGTCTTCTATTAGATCTGATTTGTCTTTAAGTCTGATATCAACAATTCCTCCCCCCCGTTTTTCCATGTTAGCAGTGAGTGATGAGATACTGTCGATCAGCATTGGTTTTTTTTGCTCAAAAAAAGTCTGGAGTTGTTTCGTTTTTCCTTCGAATAAGAAGTGAACCTGTCCTATTTTTTGGGTTCCCAGAATTTTGGTTTTGAATCCCCCTCTTGAGGCCCAAAATTTAGCTGCATTGCATGCGGCTGCAACTACTGAGCTTTCTTCCGTGGCCATAGGTAGGGTGTATTCCTTACCGTTGATCACAAAATTGGGGGCTACTCCCAATGGAATGTAATAGTTAGTAATGGAATTCTCGATGAACTCATCATGAAGTTTTTGTTTCTCCTCGTTATTGTGGTTGTATGAGGAAATAATCTTCTTGGCTTCGGAGGCATCCTCAAAATGTATTTGGGTGACCCAATTTATTTTTTCTGCTTTGGATAGTTTGGAAAAACCCTCTATTTTCTTTGACATATCGATCTTTTCACAACTGTGTAAAGATACACTATTCTATTTTTTTTAATTTGGAGTATTTAGTAAGTTCAAAAATTCACTGTCTTATAAAATGAGTAACTTTGAACCCAAATATGCACTAGTATTATGTCTGAATCTAATCTCAATGAACCCCATGAAAAAATCTTTTTGGGTCATCCTGCAGGATTATTTGTTTTATTTTTTACAGAGCTTTGGGAACGCTTTTCCTATTACGGTATGCGGGCCTTGTTTACCATTTTTTTAGTGGCGGAGACCACCAGTCAAAATCCTGGTTTTGGATGGTCTAATGAGGAGGCTATTTGGTTGTATGGTTGGTACACCATGTTGGTTTACATTGCTGCTATTCCCGGGGGGTGGATTGCCGATAATTTGTTGGGTCAAAAAAAAACCGTTATGTTGGGCGGGATCTTGCTTTGTTTGGGTCATGGAATATTGGCTTTTGATAGCGAGTTGAGTTTTTACATCGGTTGCGGTTTTATCATCTTGGGAGTAGGAGGACTCAAGCCGAATATATCCAGTATGGTGGGGGGGCTTTACCCTCAAGGAGATGAGAGAAGAGACCTTGGATTCTATATTTTTTATATGGGTATTAATTTGGGTGCATTTTTGGCTCCGCTATTTTGCGGTTGGGTGGGAGAAACTTACAATTGGCATTATGGGTTTGGACTTGCTGCTATGGGAATGTTGATTGGTCAAATCACATATTATTTTGGTCAAAAATATCTCGTTGGTGTTGGGGAGTTAAAAAAAACCTCAACAGAGGAAAAAAAGAAATTGAGACAAAAAAAATTAACTCCGATAGAAAAGGACAGGATTAAGGTACTATTGATCTCTTTCTTGATGATCATTATTTTTTGGGGCGCCTTTGAACAGGCCGGTGGACTGATGAACCTATATGCCAAGCAAAAGACCGATCGGATGCTTTTAGGTTATGAAATTCCAGCCTCGTGGTTTCAGTCTTTAAATGCCTTTTTCATCATTACCCTTGCTGTGGTGATTGGAGGAATGTGGATGAGGATCAAATCTAAAGGGAGGGAAGCTTCTGCTATCTTTAAAATAGCGGTTGGTATTATGATTATGGGATTTGGATTTTTATTCATGCGTTTTGCTGCTTTAGAGTATGAGTTCTTGGGATATTCATCTATGCATTGGTTGGTGCTGGCATACTTATTTCATACCGTGGGCGAGTTGTGCGCTTCTCCGGTATCACTGTCCTACATTACCAAGTTGGCTCCAGAAAAATATGCTGCTCTAATGATGGGCTTGTATTTTGCCGCTTCAGGTTTGGGCAATAAGCTTGCAGCCAACATTGGAGAGAATGCTGAAGCAACAGGTGAGAAGGCAACATTTACAGGAATTTTTATCTTTTGTAGTGTATTTGCTCTTTTGGTTATCGCACTACTAAAACCCATAAAACGACTGGCTCATGGAGCAGAAGATCTAAACTTAAAAACATTTTGATTAATATGAAAATGAAGTTTTTAATTATTGTTTTTAGCCTGACTAGTTTTTGGGTAAATGCGCAAACCATTGAATGGATGACTTTCAGGGAAGCACTTGAGGCTCAGAAAGAAAATCCCAAAAAAATTATTGTAGATGTTTATACCGATTGGTGTGGGCCTTGTAAATTGATGGATAAAAAAACCTTTCAAAACCGAGATGTAGCTGCCTATATCTCTGAACATTATTACGCAGTAAAATTCAACGCTGAGGGACAAGAAACCATTAATTACTTTGGCAATACATTTACTAATCCCAATTATGATTCAAATAGAAGAGGGAGAAATTCAACTCACCAGTTTACCCAATTTTTGGGAGTTAAAGGATATCCAACAGTGGTTTTTATAAGTGAAACGGGTGATTTGATTACCCCATTAGTGGGCTATCAAAATCCACAACAGATAGAACTCTACCTAAAAATGATCAAGCAAGGTGATTATATGATATTCAGTGAGCCCCAGGATTTTGAAAAATATCGCAAAAACTTTAGGCCCAAGTTCAGAGGTTAATCAGATAAGTCCATTTTATTTTAAAAATTAGATGTTGCGATTCTGACATTTTTTTCCTTTCTTAAACACTCTACAATTTTTAAAAGCCATTGGAAAAAACTAATTTGGGATGAATATCTGACAATGCACGATAGGATGACTACAGGATAATAATTGATGAGAGGGCTCAAAATGGAATTTTATAAATGGCCTTTTCATCCAAGATCAATAGGTATAAATTTCTTCTAAAAAAAATGTTTCCTAAATTTTTGATTATGAGGATTATCATTTGAAATTTGGGACAATAAACCATCAAATTTAAAATTATTTAATTGCGTTAATGATGAATTGAGCTGTCTTTTGACTAGCGCCCTCCTCACCAAGAGCGGATCGGAGTTCTTGGTAATCATTCTTTAGTTTTTTTTGTCCTTTTTCGGAAAGAGCGTATTTCAAATGCTTTGTTACTTCCCTTACATTGAACGATTCCTGAATAAGTTCTTTGACAACTTCCCGCCCCAAAATAAGATTGACCAAAGAGATATATTTTAACTTAACGAGCCACCTAGCAATTTGATAGGTCAAAAAACTACTCCGATAGCATACCACTTGAGGAACATTTAGCAGTCCTGTTTCCAAAGTAGCTGTTCCACTGGAAACTAATGCTGCTTTAGCATGCAAAAGTAAAACGTGAGTATTGTTTTGAATGAACTTAATCTTTTTCCCACTAAAGAACTTTTGATACCACTGCGGGTCTATACCGGGTGCTCCGGCAAGTACAAACTCAAATTGTGGAAAAGAGGCTATTACCTTTATAAAAATGGGTAATATTTTTTTTATTTCTTGTTTTCTACTTCCTGGTAATAATGCGATGAGATTATTTTTTGCTGATAATTTATTTTCTCTAATGAAAGAGGTTGATTTTTTTATTTTGGTAAGGGTGTCCATTAGGGGGTGTCCAACAAATTCCACTTTGAATTGGTGTTTTTTTTCAAAAAAATCTTTTTCGAATGGGAGAATTACATAGAGTGCATCCAAATCTTTTTTCATCTGACGAACCCTATTCTCTTTCCATGCCCATACTTGAGGGCTTATATAAAAGTGATTTTTAAATCCTTGTTGCCTTGCCCATTTTGCGATTCTGAGGTTAAAACCAGGATAGTCTATGTAAATTATGACATCAGGTTGAAAGAGTGAAATGTCTTTTTTACAAAATTTGATATTTCTTAAAATAGTTCTTAAATGGGTAACAACCTCCCAAAAACCCATAAAAGAGAGTATATTAATGTGCTTTACCAATATTCCACCAGCTTGTTCCATTAAGTCCCCACCCCAAAATCGAATTTTGGCATTATCATCTTTTTTTTTCAAGGCCTCTATTAGTTTTGATCCATGAAGATCGCCAGAGGCCTCGCCAGCTATTAGGTAATATTTCAATTTAAATAATTTTAAGAATAACTACTAAGAAGACGATAAAAATGGAGGTGATCATCACACCTTTTGCAAAATTTGTTTTTCTCCTGTGCATGCCCAAAAAGAACAATGGTAAATTGATCAGTGCGCTCATACTAATAAGACCTCCTAATTTTCCCTGTTGAAACAATGAAGAAATAGCATTCTCAATGGGTCCATCTGAAAAATATATGATAATAAAAATCATTGCACTCGAACTGGCAAAAAAACTTGAAATCACCCCATTAGAAAGCTCTTTATTTACCAAAATTCCATGTATTTAATTCTTGTATCACGTGATGTGCCGTAAGGTCAAATTCTATTGGCACAACAGATATAAAGCCTTGACTTAATGCCCACTCGTCGGTATCTTCTCCCTTGTCTTTATTGACAAACTTACCTGTAAGCCAGTAATAATCTTGTCCCATGGGGTTAGTTCTTTTGTCAAATTCCTCAACCCAATAGGCTCTAGCCTGGCGGCAAATTTTGATTCCTTTTATTTCTTTTTCAGAGAGCTTTGGGAAATTGACATTCAAAACTACATTGGATGGAATTTTGTTTTCCAAGGCGCTTATTGTGATTTTTTTGACGTAATTTTTAATTGCATCAAAATTAGCACTCCAGCTGTAATCCAATAAAGAGAACCCTATGGCTTGTATACCCTCTATCCCTGCCTCAACTGCTGCACTCATGGTTCCTGAATAAATAACATTGATGGAGGAATTGGACCCGTGATTGATTCCCGAAACACAAAGGTCAGGTTTTCGGTCTAAAATTTCGTTCACACCAAGTTTTACACAGTCTGCTGGAGTTCCAGAACAACTGTATTCAAGATGTGTGCCTCCCTTGACATCGATTTTTGTACAATGTAGCGTAGAGTTAATAGTAATTGCATGCCCCATTGCTGACTGAGGACTGTTTGGAGCTATAACGACAACATCCCCAATCTCAATCATTACTTGAATCAATTTTCTTATACCAGGGGCTGTAATTCCGTCGTCATTGGTAACTAATATGAGAGGTTTTTTCTCCATTGTCTGATAATGTGTAGTAAATTTAAAAAAATTATAATCCTTGATTGCAAGTTTCACATCAACAAAAAGTTTTTTAAGGTACAGCCTAAATAAGGGGTTTTTGGTTAAATTTACTTTTTAATACATATTTTATGAAGTTTTCTGGACTATTTGTTGTTGGTATCGCTGTGTTGGTGTTAACTGGTAGTACTTCTATATATTCAGACAATCCTGATAAGGACAAACTATTGATTGAAGTCATCACTTATGTGATGCAAAGAGGGCATTACAATCCCAAAGATATAGATGATGTTTTCTCAGAGCATGTTTTTAACAAGTTCATCCAAGGCATCGATGGACAACATCGATTTTTTCTTCAATCTGATATCAATAATTTCAAAAGGTATAAAGAAGAAATTGATGATCAAATAAAAGAGGGTGATATTTCTTTTTTTAATTTGACCTATGACCGACTAATGATTCGTATGAATCAAGTAAAAGAATTTTATGAGGAATCGCTAAGTGATCCGTTTGATTTTAGTGCTAAAGATTCTATTAATCTCAATTTCGAAGAAATTACTTATGCTAGAACTTTAAATGGTCTCAAAGAACTATGGCGAAAAAGATTCAAACTCTCTACACTGGAATATTTCTCTGATTTGGTAGAGCAAGAGGATTTCAAAAAAGAAAAAGATTCTGCTTATCAGATAAAGTCAAAAGTTGTGCTGGAAGAGGAAGCGAGATTAATAACAAAGGAGAATATTGAAAACTATTTTGAGATTTTCGATGAGGTAGAACGTGAGGAGTGGTTTTCGATATACATAAATGCAATAACTCTCGAGTTTGATCCCCATAGCAATTACTTTGAGCCTGATAAAAAAGAAGAGTTTGATCAAAATATTTCAGGAAAGTTTGAGGGCATTGGAGCTCGATTACAGAAGAAAGATCAAGTGGTTGAAATTATAGAGGTTATTGTTGGAGGACCAGTTTGGAAAGCCAGGGCCCTTGAGGTTGGTGATGTAATCTTAAAAGTAGCTCAAAAAGACGAAGATCCCATTGAAATTGGTTCAATGCGATTGGGCGATGCAGTGAAACTCATTAAGGGTCCCAAAGGCACAAAGGTTTTTTTGACAGTTAAGAGAGTAAGTGGTATTATAGAAGAGGTAGTCATTAATAGGGGTGTGGTAGAGTTGGAGGAGTCTTATGCAAAATCTAGTATTATCCACAAGAATGGTAAAAATTACGGTCTCATTCAGTTGCCCAAATTTTACATCGATTTTAAAGATCAAAAAAGTAGAAATGCTGCAAGTGATGTCAAAAAAGAATTAGAGGCTCTAAAAAAAAGAAATGTAAGCGGTATTATAATGGACTTGAGAAATAATGGAGGTGGATCACTTAAGACAGTTGTTGATATTACTGGTTTTTTTATTGACCAAGGCCCTGTAGTTCAGGTAAAAAGCACAGGAGGCACTAAAGATATTCTGTATGATGAAGACCCTTCTATTATTTGGGACGGTTCATTGGTCATTATGGTAAATGAATTTTCGGCTTCAGCATCTGAAATTCTAGCAGCAGCACTACAAGACTACAAAAGGGCTATCATTTTGGGTAGCAAACAAACTTTTGGTAAAGGAACCGTTCAAAATGTAATTGATTTGAATCGTATTATCTCGGGTGGTACCCACGGCGATTTGGGTGCTGTCAAACTTACTACTGACAAGTTTTATCGTATCAATGGAGGTTCTACACAACTGGAGGGTGTTATTAGTGATATTGTCATAAAAAATCAATATTCATATATAGATATGGGAGAGAAAGACCAAGAAAACCCTCTGTCTTGGGATAGTATTGAACCCGCTATTTATAAAAAATCGAGCAATCTGAACAACTATGATTTTGTAGTAAGTCAGAGTGCCAAAAGATTAAAAGACAATCCTTATACACAGCTTTTAGAACAACAAGCTAGAAGAATAGAGGCTCAACAGGATAATTATGTCTATACCCTAAACTATCAGGATCATTTGACTGAACGCGAGTCAAATAAAAAAATATCAGAAAAATTCAGTGTCCTTAAAGATTACAAATCAGATTTAGACTTCGAATGGATTCGAGAACCTGGAGATCCCAATGATGAAGTGGTAAAAGAGAGAAAAAATAGGTGGATAGAAACCCTTCAAAAGGATTTTTATGTCTCAGAGGCAGTGAATATATTGGAAGATTTGAATATCAATCTTGACAATTATCCTGTAGCTCAGGTGAAGAAGTAATAATAATGTTTTGAGGGGGAGTATTCCACACAAAAAATTTCTGAAAGATCTATGGGCAGTTTTTAGCACCCTATATATTATTCTATTGGTTTTAGCAGCTATTTTTGCCTATCAAATTTCTCCTGACAGTACATCCAATGCTAACCAAATGCACTTATCAATCCATTCACAATCCCCTGGCTTTAGGGTAAAAATGTTGGTGCTTTCTGCTGGAAATAAGCGTACCTATGGGGATGCTTTTTTTTCGGGAGAGCTATCTAAAAGAAATGAAATTCCAATACAGGACTACAAGTTAAAATCAAATGGAGTTGAAATTCAACCTTATGGATCCCCATCAGATTACTATGAGTTGATTGATGCATCAAAATTCCAATCCCCACTCACTGAAACCAACTTCATAGAGGAACACTTAGAGGAGAAATCTTTTTTATTGGGCACAGACAAGTATGGTAGAGATTTATTGAGTCGATTGATTATCGGATCGCGGATTTCACTTTCCATTGGTTTCATAGCAGTTTTTATTTCACTTTTGATTGGCGTTACTCTGGGAGCTTTGGCTGGTTTTTTTGGAGGTTATATAGACAAATTTATTGTTTGGTTGATCAATGTTTTTTGGTCCATTCCTACCCTATTGATGGTTATCGCAATTACCCTTGCTCTAGGTCGTGGTTTCTGGCAAGTTTTTATAGCTGTTGGATTAACTATGTGGGTTGATGTGGCTAGGGTGGTTAGAGGTCAAGTTATAACAATTAAGGAGAAAACCTTTATTAAGGCTGCACAAACTTTAGGATATCGAAAAACACGAATCATATCGCATCATATTATTCCTTTGCTTGTTCCTCACCTAATAGTGATTTCAACTGCTAACTTTGCCAGTGCAATATTGATTGAGAGTGGATTAAGCTTTTTGGGTATTGGTGCACAACCCCCGGTACCCAGTTGGGGAGGAATGGTAAAAGACCACTTCAGGTATTTGTTATTAGGGAAACCCTACTTGACTTTGATCCCCGGATTGGCCATAATGAGTTTGGTTTTGGCATTTATGACATTGGGTAACAGTCTGAGAGATATTTTGGATATCAAGCATTGATTTACCAATCATTGAGCCTATTTGCATCAAAATTTAAATGGATAAAAATCATAATACTAAAGGCTAAAATACTCGAACCACCGTAACTGATAAAAGGTAAAGGAATCCCAATCGTAGGAACCATTCCCAAAGACATACCTATATTAATAAAAAAATGGGTAAAGATCAATCCTGCTGACCCATATGAGAAAATTCTTCGGAACTTATTTGTTTGTTTTTCAGCCTGTAATATCATCCTAGAAATTAAGAAACAAAAAAGAAAGATTAGAAAAAAGCTTCCTAAAAAACCCCACTCCTCAGCTATTGTGCTAAAAATATAATCGGTATGTTGTTCGGGAACAAAATCTCCTTTAGTTTGGGTCCCCTCCAAAAATCCTTTTCCATTTAACCCTCCGGAGCCAATTGCAATTTTAGATTGATTGATATTGTAGCCTACTCCTTGAGTGTCGACTTCTTTACCTAAAACAATATTGATCCTATCACGGTGACGCTGTTGAAATACATTGTTAAAAATGTAATCAACAGAAAATGAAAATCCAATGGAAATAATTAAGAATATTATAAAGGGCCAAATTTTTAATTTAGAATTTATTTTTTTTAAAAAATAATATATTAAAAAAATCACAAGAGTTATAATTCCAATTACTATAACAAAGTGAAAACTGAGGGTAATAAAAAACAAGAATAACAAACTAAGAAAAATAATCAAATAAGCATAATTAAGGCCCTCTCTAAACAATGGAAAAAAGAATGCTCCAAAAACAAGAGCTGATCCTGGATCGGGTTGTAAGACGATCAATAAAAAGGGGAGCAAAACATATGCTCCAATTTTTAAGAGTGTTCTGGGGATTTTTAGGTCTGATTGAAATTTACTCAAGAAACTTGCGATAACCAATGCGGTAGATACTTTAGCCATTTCAGATGGTTGAACGCTTAAACCTCCTATGCTATACCAAGAGGTAGCGCCTGAGACAGTCTTACCAAAGATGAAAAGACCTAATAATAAAAGTATGGTTACAAAATAGCCAACTAAAGCAAATTGTTCAAAGAATTTACTGTTAACTGAAAGAATAATGATTCCAACAAAAAAACTAAATATTAAGAAAAAAACTTGCTTTCCTACAGGTTGAGAAACATCGAAAAAACCGTCTAGTGTTTCACTATAGGTAGCGGAGTAAACATTTATAATGCCAAATGATACCAATAACAAGTATACCAATATAAGTAACCAATCTAGCCGATAAATAATATTATTATTCATTTATCAAAAAGGGTTCTCTGGAATAAGACTTTTTATATTCAGCCAATAAACTACCGTTCAACATTCTACCTTCCAACCATTTTCTTTTAACACTCCCATTAAGGTATTTTTCAATCATTAGACTGGCGATCGGGGCAGCCCATCTTGCCCCCCAATACCCGTTTTCCACATAAACAGCAATTGCAATTTTGGGATCGTCTTTTGGCGCAAAAGCAATAAAAATAGAGTGGTCTGTGAGTTGGGTTTTAACTCCATTTATTTTTATAAAATTTTCGACGGTTCCCGTTTTTCCACAAACATCAATTCCCTTTATTTTGGCGATTTTTGCAGTGCCTCTCTCTACTACTTGATGCATACCATTGATAACCTTTTCGAAGTGAATGGAATCAATTGAGGTTTGTTTTTTTGGATATAATTTCAAACTGTCATTACCTAAAGACCTAAGAAAATGGGGTTGGATAAAATATCCCCTGTTGGCAATTGCTGCTGTGAAGTTTGCCATTTGGATGGGGGTAGTCAGAATCTCTCCTTGTCCAATAGCATTGGAAACAACCGTAGCAGATTTCCAGCCCCCTTTTTTGTACCAATAATTATAATAATCTGCATTAGGTATAAAACCTTTTTTCCCAACAGGTAAGTCATAACCAAGGTAATCGCCCAAGCCAAAACTTTTTAGGTGGTCATTCCAAATGTTCATTCCATCCTCAACATTTTCTCCAGCTTTATCTATTATTCTCCTATAAATATTGGCAAAATAGGTATTGCAGGACTTATAGATTCCAGAGTGTAAATCGTTAACTGTTCCAAGACTGCAATGACATTCCATAAACATCCCACGGGCATAAAAGTGACCCTTTTGACAGAGATATTTAGTATTTGTATCAATAACCCCCTCTTGTAAAGCAATAAGCGCATTTAGTGTTTTGAAAGGAGAGCCAGGAGCATATTGAGCCTGTAGACCTCTGTCGAATAAGGGTTTTGCAAGAGTATCCAATATCATCTTTCGAAAGTTTTTTGACCGTTTTCTACCAACCAATATATTAGGATCATAGCTGGGTGCGGTGACCAAAGAAAGCACTTCTCCGGATTTGGGTTCTATGGCTACAATACCTCCTCTTTTATTTTGAAATAATTCCTCACCATATTGTTGAAGTTGCCTATCAATAGTTAACACAATGTTTTGTGCACCCTCCGTGGCAACATCGTATTTTCCCCCTTCATAGGAGCCTATGATGCGATTGAAGCGGTCTTTTTGATAGAATTTTTTCCCTTTTTTCCCCCTCAAAAAACGTTCATAGTATTTCTCTATACCTTGTCTGCCAATCAATTCTCCCAAACGGTAGTAATTGTCTTTTTTCATATCATTTTTGTTGACTTCACTGACATAGCCTAACAAATTAGAGGCAATGGGAACAGGATAGTCTCTGACAGAATTTTTTTGCAGAAAAAACCCGGGATATTTCCATATCTTCTCCTGAATGACAGCATTACGTTCTCTAGAAATTTTCCCAAGGATGATGGATGGTAGTTTTACAGAAAAAGTTCTTGCTGATTTTATTTTTTCTGTCAGTTCGGCTTTCAAAACCCCTAGAAGTTTCGAAAGTTCAAGAGTATCAAAGGATGAAATATTTTCTGGTATTGCCATTAAGTCATAAACAGGCTGGTTGGAAACCAAAAGTTTTAGATTCCGGTCATAGATGTAACCACGTTCAGGATAAATAGAGTTCTCAATAACCGCATTACCGTCTGAGAGAAGCTTATAGGATGAATTGAGTAATTGTAAGCTGATCAATTTACCAACGAAAACTATGGAAGTAAAAACAGTTACAACCGGTAAAAAAAAACGTCTAATCATTTTTATCTTTAAATAGTCCTAAGGAAATGTAAACAAATACAAAAGTAAATAAAGATGAAAAAATAGTGTTTTTTATAATGGTAAGGGTATTGGTAAAACTAAAATAAATAACACTGTAAAGAACTAAATGGTGAATCAATATGATTATTAACATATAGACTAATCTTTGAGAAAATGGACTTCCCTTAATCATTCCCATAGGTAGATCGTAATTTACACCAAAAGAAAATTTAACAATGAATGGCCTTAAGAACGCAATTGTCAATGTAGCGATAGTATGGCCTCCTGATCCTTGAGTCAACAGATCGAGTAGCAGGCCAAGGACAAAGCCCAATAAAATTAATATTGTGGAATTTCCATCCAGTCGATAGATGATAATGAACAAAATGTAGAGGTTCGGATTGATATACCCAAAAAAATTAATGTTATTCAGCAAAAAAGACTGAAGAAATAGAAGCAGAAAGAATTGAAAAACTACAATTAGGTTATCTCGGTTCATTTTTCAATCTATTAAGTTGTTCTTTTTTTTTGTTTTTCAAAACGTAGACAAATTCTTTTTGGGTAAAATTGCTAAACAGTTCAATATCAATATCGTAGTATCCTTCGAGTTCAGGTTTTTTAAAATCAATGACTTTACCAATTGGAATGCCACGAGGAAAATAATCTGACATCCCACCGGTTACTATAGTATCCCCAACTTCCACTGAATTTAGGGTAGAAACATCGTTGAGTTTCATTTTTTTAGGATGATTCCCTTGCCATGATAAAGATCCATAAGCACCATTTTTTTTAAAACCTGCATTAATTTTTAGATCTAGGTGTAAAATGGAAATCACACTTGAAAAATTGGCAGTGACCTGATTGACAATACCCATTATACCATCACTGGTTATTACTCCCATTTCAACCTCTATACCGTCTTGATTTCCTTTATCAATGATCAAGTAATTTCTTGCGCGATTATAACTGTTTTTGATTATTCTAGCTCCAAAAACCTGAAATTTGAAAGTTTCAATTACATTTTTTTCAATAGACTTTTCATCAAAATGAATTAATTCAAATACTTTGAGTTTAGCATTTTCAATAAATAGTTTTTCATTGGTACTAGCAAGACGTATGTAATTTGATGTATTTCTCCCAAACTGATTCAAGTTGCTTGAAATGGCAAGGGATATTTTACTGAAAATTGATTGATGATAAAAACTTCGGTGATTTAAAAAAATAATCGAAACTATAAATAACCCCGTATATAAAATGGTATTTCTGTACCTAAGTAGAGCATTGATGAGCTGACGCATGAGTCATTATTTGATCAAAATGGTCTTATATCGCTCGATATTTTTTAAAGTGATTCCTGTACCTCTAACTACAGCTTGAAGGGGATCTTCGGCAATGTAAACAGGTAGATCGGTTTTCCTGGAAAGCCTTACATCAAGACCTCTAAGCAGTGCTCCACCACCTGCCAAATAAATTCCCGTGTTGTAAATATCTGCAGCCAATTCTGGTGGTGTTTGTGATAAAGCTTCCATAATGGCTTCTTCAATTCTTATAATCGATTTGTCTAGGGATTTGGCGATTTCAGTATAAGAGATCATTGCTTGTTTGGGTTTTCCGGTAACCAAATCTCTCCCCTGTACAGACATATCTTCGGGTGGGTTTTCAAGATCCTCGATAACAGAGCCGATCAATATTTTTATTTTTTCCGCAGTTCGTTCTCCTATGTAAAGGTTATGTTTACTTCTCATGTAATTGACAATGTCATTGGTAAACACATCCCCCGCAATTTTGACCGATTTATCGCATACAATTCCAGATAAAGCTATTACAGCAATTTCAGTAGTACCCCCTCCTATGTCTACGATCATATTGCCTTTGGGCTGCATGATATCTATCCCTATTCCAATGGCCGCTGCCATAGGTTCGTGGATCAAATAAACTTCTTTGCCATTAACTCGTTCTGCAGATTCTTTTACCGCTCTCATTTCCACCTCAGTAATTCCGGATGGGATACAAATAACCATTCTTAAAGAGGGAGTAAAAAATTTTTTCTTAAGCGTAGGAATACTTTTGATTAAAGTGTTAATCATTTGCTCTGAAGCATTAAAGTCAGCAATTACACCATCTTTAAGGGGTCTGATGGTTTTGATATTTTCATGGGTCTTTCCATGCATCATGCTTGCTTCATCTCCGATGGCGATGATCTTATTAGTTGTCCTATCAATGGCCACTATGGATGGACTGTCGACTACTACTTTGTCATTGTGAATGATCAAAGTATTAGCAGTACCTAAGTCTATCGCAATTTCCTCCGTCAGCAGACCCATAACTTGTTGATTTAATGTGCGGTAAAGTTATGAAAATTAATGTTTAAAATGACGTGTTCCTGTGAAGACCATAGATAAATCATTTTGGTTACAATAATCTATTGAAAGTTGGTCTTTGATAGATCCTCCCGGCTGCAAGATACTGCTTATTCCTACTTTGCTTGCTATCTCAACACAATCGGGGAAGGGGAAGAAAGCATCACTCGCCATAACGGCACCATTTAAGTCAAAATTGAAGTGTTTGGCTTTTTCAATAGCATGGTTTAATGCATCCACTCTTGAGGTTTGTCCAGTACCAGAGGCTAATAATTGACTATATTTTGCCAAAACAATTGTATTCGACTTGGTGTGTTTGCAGATTTTTGAAGCAAAGATCAAATCCTCAACTTCTTGTACGCATGGTTTTTTGTCAGTAATATATACTAGTTCTTCTACAAGGTCTGTTTTTAAATCCCTATCCTGAACAAGAATGCCGTTAAGACAACTTCTATATGTGCTAGAGGGTAATGGAGTGTCTTTTTGAATTAAAAGTACTCTGTTCTTTTTTTCCATCAAAAGTTTCAGCGCATCTTCTTCGTATTTAGGGGCGATAACCACCTCACAAAACAAGCTATGGATTTCGGTGGCCGTTTCCAGGTCAATTGTTTTATTAGTTATCAATACACCTCCAAAAGCCGAGATTGGGTCTCCAGCCAGTGCATCAACATAAGCTTTTTTGAGTTCAGAGCGGGTAGCAAAGCCACAGGCATTATTGTGTTTAAGAATAGCAAAGCTGGCATCCCCCTCATAAAATTCGAGCATCAGATTGACTGCTGCGTCAATATCTAGTAGGTTATTGTAAGAAATTTCTTTCCCATGAATTTGTTCCAGAAGGTCGGATAAAGGGCCGAAAAATTGACCTTTTTGATGAGGGTTTTCACCATACCGAAGGGTTTTGGCAGTCTTAACACTCAACTTGAGCACATCCTCCTCTTGGTTAAAATGGTTAAAGATGGCAGTGTCGTAATGCGAGGAGGTTTGGAATGCCTTTACGGAATATTTTTTTCTTTGTCCTATGTTCGTAGCTCCATTAGATTGGATCAGAATATCTAGAAAATCTTGGTAATCTTTTTTGTCAGAAACGCAAAAGGTGTCTTTAAAGTTTTTTGCGGCAGCTCTTATAAGTGCAATTCCCCCGATGTCTATTTTTTCTACAATTTCTTGTTCGCTTCCACCGGCAGCAACAGTATCCTCAAAGGGATATAAATCCACGATGACCAAATCGATTTGTGGAATTTCAAATTGCTCTAGAGCTGTTTGATCACCTGAGACCTCTTGGCGGTTCAAAATACCTCCAAAAACTTTGGGATGTAAGGTTTTTACCCGACCTCCCAGTATGGAGGGGTAGCCCGTGACGTCCTCAACTGCAGTAACTTCATAGCCCATATCACGAATAAATTTTTCCGTCCCTCCAGTGGAGTAGAAGGTAACCCCGTATGAATTCAATTGATGGATGATGGGGGCCAATCCTGTCTTGTCAAAAACTGAGATCAGGGCAGATGAAATTTGTTTTTTACTCATTTTTTTCTTGTTCGATTATTTTAGCTAGGGTAATTTGTTTTTTGGATCTGATACAGATACATTTTTTTAGTATTTTTAATTATAAAAATAGTGATGCTGATGATGACAAAAGTATTAAAAACATCATAGTAAGAAATTTAATTTTCTCCTTATTTGTTGTGTTTAATTAACCAAAAAAAGCCGACTTTTCAACAATGAGACAACATGTAAAAATTTCGGGAATGACATGCCAAGCATGTGTCTCATCGGTAACTGAAAAATTGATAAGTTTGGATGAAGTAAAAGACCTCAAAATTGATTTGGCCCAAGGAGATGTTGTGTTGGAGGTTTCAAAAACATTGACATTAGAAAAGTTGACCTTTGTTTTGCTTCCAAATTACATCCCTTCGTTGGAGACGAGATCGTTAGACACTGTTAATATGGAGCAATCACCTTCCAAACTGAAACAGCTATTTCCACTTTTTTTGATTTTTGCATACCTGATTGCGGCTTCTATTTTTCTCCAGAAAAACTCTTTTCGTATTACTGACTTTATGATTGATTTTATGGGGCTTTTTTTTGTGGTTTTCAGTTTATTTAAATTTTTAGATTACAAGGGATTTCCTAATGCTTTTGCTAGGTATGACCCTTTAGCTAAAAGAAGTACTTTTTATGCAAAAATTTACCCTTTTATTGAGACCCTTTTGGGCTTGATGTTATTGTTGCGTTGGCAATTGAATTTCGCCTTTATTACCACCATTGCAATCCTATCGATTACCACTTTTGGTGTTGTTTACACCCTTTTTGATAAAAATAAGATCAATTGTGCCTGTTTGGGCACCGCTTTAAAGTTACCTATGACTGAAGCAACCCTAATAGAAAATGTGATCATGCTCGTGATGGCAGTTACCATGTTATTTTACCAATTTGGATAAAATTCTTAAATTTGTATGATGAATTTAAGGAGTGTAAAGGCCATTTTCTTTGTCCTGATTTTTTTGATTTCAAAAATTGGGGTGGCATTGAATGTTCATTATTGCGGTGGACATATTCAAGAAATTGCACTGGCATGGAATGCAGAGGGTTGTGGTATGACTTTGGATAAAAGTCAAGATACCCATTTAGGCTTTAAGGTTACAAAAAATCACTGTTGCCAGGATAAAACTGTTTTTATCCAGAACAATGAACCTCAAAAAACTACTGATTCTGAGTTGCTAGTCACTTATTTTGTAGTTCCACGATGTAATACATTTACTTTTGATCTTTCAAAAATCATCTTTCCTAAGAATTTTTTTGTAAAGCCTAAAAACCCTGTTTTTAAAGAAAAAATATTTCTCCTAAACCATAGTCTTATTTTTTACGGTTGATTCAATATTAAATACTTATCATATTTAGTATTGAATTAAACCCTTAAATCATGAAAAAATACATATTGATTGTATGTCTTTCATGGGGAACGGTCTTTTCGCAAGACACCCTCAGCGGAGTCGTACAATACCAAGATAATAAAAAAACTTATCCCCTTATCGGCGCTAGTGTTTTTTGGAAAAACACCACCATTGGAACGGTTACCGATGTAGGGGGTACTTTCCGGTTGGAAAGAACACCGGATACAGAAATATTGATCATTAGCTATATTGGCTTTAAAACCGACACTTTAAAAATATTTAGTCCATTTATCAGTCACCAAATGATCCAAAATCAGGAGGATGAACTGGATGAAGTCACCCTTACCCAACGTCGAAGAGCTTCTCAAAAATCCTTAATCCAAACGCAAAATATCCTTAAGGTCAGCAGTGAGGAATTGCTTAAAGCTGCTTGTTGCAATCTTTCAGAGAGTTTTGAGACAAATCCATCCATAGATGTGAACTTTTCAGATGCAATTACTGGAACCAAGCAAATTAAAATGTTAGGTCTTTCTAGTCCCTACTTATTGATTTCGGAAGAAAATATTCCCATGGTCCGCGGTGCATCTCAGGCTTATGGATTGACCTTTACACCAGGAACATGGGTAGAGAGCATTCAAATAGCTAAAGGGGCAGGGTCTGTAGCTAATGGTTTTGAAAGTATTACAGGTCAAATAAATACCGAATTGAAGAAACCAATTACCGATATTCCTTTTTTTCTCAATCTATTTGGCTCAATAAATGGCAGATATGAATTAAATACTCACTCTAACCACAAGTTCAATAATTATTGGAGTACAGGTATATATGTTCATAGGAATAAAAGAACTCAAAAATTTGACAATAATAGTGACGGTTTTCTAGATCTTCCTGTCTCGGATCAAATCAATTTGATGAATCGTTGGCAATACACAAATCTTGAAAAGGGATGGGTCAGCTTTTTGAGTTGGAGGTATATGAATGACGAAAAATTATTGGGAGCAATGAACTACGATCCAAAAAAAGATAGGGTATTGAAAAATAGATGGGGTAGTGAAATAAAAACTAAACGATGGGATGCCTCATTTAAGGTGGGCTATGTTTTTCCCGAGATTCCTTATCAAAGTTTCGGCCTTCAAACCGCCTACAGTAGTCATGACCAAGGGTCTTATTTCGGATTACAAACTTATGATATCAATCAGCAGAGCTTATACACCAATTTGATTTTCAATTCTATTATTGGTAATACACTGAATAAATTTAAAGTAGGGTTAAATTTTAGTTTTGATGATTATGTTGAACGTGTTAATGGTTATTTATTCAATAGAGTGGATCAAAATATGGGCGGCTTTTTTGAGTTTACACACGACAACAACGACAACTTTAGTTGGATCGCAGGTTTCAGAATGGATTTTCACAATAATTTAGGTACTTTTTTAACTCCTCGATTGCACTTGAGATATGTTCCTGTTGAAAAATTTGTAATCCGTTTATCGGTGGGTAGTGGAACAAAAGCTGCCAATATCTTCTCGGAAAATCAAACACTTTTTGCTACCAATAGAATCATCAAAATACAATCTAACCAAGGCAAAATTTACGGACTAAATCCTGAAAAAGCGTGGAACTACGGATTGGGTTTGTCAAAATCATTTTACATTGGTAGTCCCCACCAAATCAGACTGTCTGCTGATTATTACATTACTAATTTCACAGACCAGGTGGTAGTGGATTGGGAAAATCCTCATGAAATTTCTTTTTATAACTTACAGGGGCAAAGCACGGCAAAAAGTTTTCAATTGGAAGTGGATTATTATTATCGAAACTTTTTAAATCTCAAAGCAGCCTATAAGAATTACGATGTGCGAATAGATTATAGAAGTGGACTTATGCAAAAACCCTTGTTAGCTAAGAACCGTTTTTTTACTAATTTGGGCTGGGAAAGCAAAACTACAGCTTTAGGTAAACAATGGCGGTGGGATTTAACTTATCACTATGTGGGGGTGCAGCGATTGGTTAATAATTTTATAGATCGCCCCAAAGGTTTTTCTCCCAGTTATTCACTTTGGAATACTCAATTGACACGAGTTTTCTCTAAAAAATTTGAAATATATCTAGGTGGAGAGAACATTGGAAATTATAAACAAATTGATCCTATAATTGGAGTTGAGGATCCATTTGGAGCTGATTTTGATGCTGCTCAGATTTATGCTCCCATTTTTGGAGGGATGATTTACTCCGGACTAAGACTCAAAATTTAATATTAATTAAAAAATACCATGAAAAAAATTCTAATCTTGTTTCTTGCTTTACCATTTGGAATCTTGGCTCAAGAAAAACACAAAAAAAACACTAAAGCAGTATTTAAAGTATATGGAAACTGCGAAATGTGTGAAAAAAGAATTGAAAAAGCGGCACTCTCCATAAAGGGAGTTAAATTGGTCGATTGGGTAATCCCATCTAATCAAATCAATTTGATCTACAATTCAAATAAAGTTGATTTGGAAACAATTCATAGGACTATCGCAACCAAAGGCCATGATACCTCAGAAGCTAAAGCAAAAGAAGAGGTATACAATGAGCTGCCCGTTTGTTGTCAATACGATAGAAAAAAATAATAAAAAAAAACCTGCTTGAAAAAGCAGGTTTTTAAATTAAAAAAAATGATTACATCATTCCGGGCATACCGCCGCCGCCGCCCATTGGTGGCATAGCTGGGGTATCTTCCTTGATATCGATCAAAGCACACTCTGTGGTTAGGATCATTCCTGCTACCGAAGCGGCATTTTCTAAGGCTACACGAGCTACTTTCTTAGGATCAATGATACCTTCTTTGAGCATATCGACAAATGAACCTTCTTTCGCGTTAAAACCGAAGTTATCTCCACCTTCAAGTACTTTAGATACAACCACTGAACCTTCTCCACCAGAATTTTCCACAATAGTTCTCAATGGAGACTCAATTGCTTTGTGGATAATCTGGACACCTGTAGCCTCGTCAGCGTTGTTAGATTTTAATTTAGAGAGAACTTTTTGGGTGTTCAATAGAGCAACTCCACCTCCAGCAACAATACCTTCCTCCACTGCTGCTCTGGTAGCATGAAGTGCATCGTCAACTCGGTCTTTCTTTTCTTTCATCTCGACTTCTGAGGGAGCTCCTACATAAAGTACAGCTACACCTCCAGATAGTTTGGCCAAACGCTCTTGTAGTTTTTCCTTGTCATAATCAGAGGTAGTGGTCTCAATTTGCGATTTGATTTGATTTACCCTACCTTGAATCATTTCGGTTTCCCCAGCACCATTGACCACTGTCGTGTTGTCTTTATCTATGGTAACTTTTTCGGCGGTACCCAGCATATCTATTGTTGTGTTCTCAAGTGTAAAACCTCTTTCTTCAGAAATCACTGTACCACCGGTCAGGATCGCAATATCTTCAAGCATTGCTTTTCTTCGGTCACCAAAACCGGGAGCTTTTACAGCTGCGATTTTTAATGCACCACGAAGTTTATTAACAACCAATGTAGCTAGAGCTTCTCCATCGACATCTTCGGCTATAACCAAAAGAGGTTTACCTGTTTGAGCGACAGGCTCCAATATTGGAAGTAAATCCTTCATCGCAGAGATTTTTTTG
The DNA here is from genome assembly GCA_913020295.1 of uncultured Flavobacteriaceae bacterium. Lineage (GTDB taxonomy): Bacteria > Bacteroidota > Bacteroidia > Flavobacteriales > Flavobacteriaceae > UBA8316. Next base: position 96,868 of record CAJWAA010000003.1, read on the forward strand.
TCGTATAATAAAATATGTGGTGATTCCAGGTCAGCTTCCATTTTCTCCGAGTCTGTCACAAAATAAGGAGAAAGGTATCCACGATCAAACTGCATTCCCTCAACCACATCAACATATGTGTCAGTTCCTTTGGCTTCCTCAACGGTAATAACACCTTCTTTTCCTACTTTTTCAAAAGCTTCGGTAATAAGGCCTCCAATATTTTCATCATTGTTGGCCGAAATACTGGCCACCTGCTTGATTTTTTCAGAGGAATTACCAACCTCTACAGATTGTTTACCTAGAGAATCAACAATGGAATTAACTGCTTTATCAATACCTCTTTTAAGATCTAATGGATTGGCACCGGCAGCTACGTTTTTTAATCCTTCTTTGACAATCGCTTGAGCCAAAATGGTAGCAGTGGTAGTTCCATCTCCTGCCAAATCATTAGTTTTCGAGGCAACTTCTTTGACCATTTGTGCCCCCATATTTTCAAGGGAATCCTCTAATTCAATTTCTTTTGCGACCGTAACTCCGTCCTTAGTGACTTGAGGTGCTCCAAAAGATTTTCCTATAATAACATTTCTTCCTTTTGGACCTAGAGTAACTTTTACGGCATTAGCCAGTGCGTCAACACCACGTTTTATACCGTCACGAGCCTCTAAATCAAATTCTATTTTTTTTGCCATTTTTCTTAATTTTTTCTATTAAACAATTGCTAATATGTCACTTTCTCTCATAATCATGTAATCTGCTCCATCGTGTTGAAGCTCGGTTCCAGCATATTTACCATATAGGACATGATCCCCCACTTTGACTGTTACAGGGTTTTCAGAGGTTCCAGGGCCGACAGCGACCACGATCCCTTTTTGAGGTTTTTCTTTTGCGGAATCAGGAATGATGATTCCTGAAGAGGTTTTGGTTTCTGCAGCAGCAGGTTCAATTAAAACTCTATCTGCCAGAGGCTTAATATTTACTTTACTCATTGTTAATTTTTTTAGTTAAATCAAATATTTCACAAATCGTGCCAAGAACAAAGGCATGACAAAATTTTAGCAATACAGCACAAGTGCTGACATCATGACACAAAAAACTATTCTGGAGGATTTTCTTGTGGTATTTCTGGGAGTGTTTCAGGAATTACTTCAGGAATAGGCTGCTCCAAAGTGTTGTCTTGCAATAAGCGGGAATCAGAACTCTCACTGCTGGTTCCCAGCGAAATGTTAGATAGTAAGATAAGTACCAATAAAAGTCCAGCAAGCAACCATGTGCTTCGGTCCAAAAAGTCAGAAGTCCTTTGGACACCTCCCATTTGTTGTCCGCCTCCACCAAAGGACGAAGAAAGTCCTCCACCCTTTGGGTTTTGAACCATTACTACTAAAACGAGTAAAAAACACACAAAAATGATCAATGCAATAAAAATCGAAAAGCTTCCCATAATGTATTATTTTTGTTGCAGTTTTCTAATTTCCTGAATTTTCCCTGCAAAGAAAACATTTTTTTCCGGATATTTCAAACTTAAAATCTTGTAGGCACTTATGGCCTTTTTGTATTTTTTTTGTTTAACCAAAACTTTGGCTAAAGTTTCTGTCATTAGTTCATTGGAGTAGAAGTCTTCTTCTAATGAGTAATTACTAGATTCGTTTTTTCCTACTGGTGGGATTTTAGGGTTGGCTTTAAGAAATCGATCTATAATATAAATTTTGTCACTTAGCGGTCCAGCTTTCTCAGCTTCTTTTGATAGGGGTGTCTGCTTTTGTTTTTCCTGTGTGAACTGAATCCAATCCAGAAAATTTAGTTTTATATCAACCGAGGGAGGGCTTGATTTCCTAGATTGGGGTACTGATTTTTTTGTTTCTGTTTTATTTTTTTTTGTCTTTTTAACTTTGATTTCTCCTGTATGAATTGGTGTCTTTCTACTCTGAGATTGTTTATCTCTCCGTAAACCTAATTTAGACTCTATTTTTGACTCATTGGTATCTTTAATAGTTGTTTCAACATTTTTAATTTCTGATTTTATTTTTTTTTGGTGCTGATATTTAGATTCTATATTTTGTTTAATTATGCTCCTATCAGCAGTATATAGTGCCAATTGATTTAGGGCCGTATCAACATCATTTTTGTTTTGGTCTTTCAAAGACTTAGCATAAAAAAAACGGGGAAGCTGGAAATAGGGATACTTTTCGATCAACAATGCCATTTTAGAAATCAATATTTCATCATGGGAGTTATAGTTTTGTATCAAATTGTCTAATATTTCTCTATTCATAAGGTTTACCACTTGGCTAGTGTTTCGTTAAATATGTCTTGTGTAATTCTAACGAAGATTTCGTCATGTGCTGGGCCCTGAATATCATAAAGTTGTTTTTCTGCGGCAAAGTCATAAAAGAAAGAAAATTTTTTTTCGAAATCATCATCCTCATTATTGGTATTGAAAAAGCGAAGGTTAACACTCATGGTTAGCCTGTTCTGAGCAGCAGTAAGATTAGCGGTTGATGTCATCGGAGTGATGCTATACTGAGTAATTTCTCCCTCATAAACTAAATCACCTCCTGAATTAACTAAGTTTAAATTGGTCTGTCCCAAGATAATATCTTGAAGAGCTAAGGTAAAATCTCTATCCAAGCCTGGTTCAACAGTAGACCCTGGTCTACTACCTGCTTGATTTTCAAAAAAATTGACCTGAAAAGTCGATGCTCCAGCAGGAATGGATGCTCCGGTAAATGAGTAAATACCGCAGGCTTTAATACACAGGAGTAAAATTAAAAAGATACCAATAGATAATCTATTCACTCTCGTCATCTTGCAAATCGAATTGTTTGATTTTTCGATAGAGGGTTCTTTCTGATATGCCCAATTCTTGGGCCGCTATTTTCCTCTTTCCATTACTTCTTTTTAGGGCCTGCTTTATCATTTCAATTTCTTTCTCCAATAAAGATAAAGGTTCCTCTTCAATTACCGTTTCAGCATAATCGTATTGGTTAATTGGAGGAGCGGTTTTGTGGCTTACAGAGCTACTTTCCGGACTAATGAATTCAACGGTTTTATTTTCGTTGTCCGATTCACCATATATTTTTTTTATAAGTTCGGGGTTATTTTTTTGAACTGATGAAACACTCTCATTTTCCATTAATTCATAGGTGAGTTTTTTCAAATCATTGAGATCGTTCTTCATATCAAATAGAACTTTGTAGAGGATTTCTCTTTCTGAAGAAAAGTCAGCTTCTTTTTCTGAGTGATCAATGACAGCCGGAAGTTGAGATCCTAAATGGGGCAGATAATTTCTGAGGGTCTTGGAATTGAGCGTTCTGTTTTTTTCCAAAACAGAGACCTGTTCAGCAATGTTTCTTAGCTGACGGATATTTCCACCCCATCGGTATTGCTCCAAAATTCGTTGAGCATCGTCATCCAATCTCAAGGCGGGCATTTTGTATTTTTGCGCAAAATCCGAGGCAAATTTTCTGAACAGAAGTTGAATATCCTCTTTTCTCTCCCTCAGTGGAGGTAGGTGAATTTCTACGGTACTTAGACGATAATAGAGGTCCTCTCTGAATTTACTTTTTTTAATAGCTTCATTCATTTTGATATTGGTTGCAGCAACTATTCTTACATCTGTTTTTTGAACTTTAGAGGAACCTACTTTCAAAAATTCGCCATTTTCTAATATTCTCAGAAGCCTTACTTGTGTCGGCAAGGGAAGTTCTCCTACTTCGTCAAGAAAAATCGTTCCGCCATCGGCAACCTCAAAATAACCACTTCTTGTGCTTGTGGCCCCAGTAAAAGCCCCTTTTTCGTGACCAAAAAGCTCACTGTCAATAGTTCCCTCTGGGATTGCACCACAGTTTACGGCAATGTATTTGGCGTGTTTTCTGGGAGAAAATTGATGAATTATTTTAGGAATATTTTCTTTTCCTACTCCACTTTCACCAGTTACCAGAACGGTAATTTCGGTTGCAGATACCCTCAAGGCTTTTTCCAAAGCTCTATTCAGGCCGTCATAATTACCTATTATTCCAAAACGCTGTTTGATGTTTTGTAGTGATTCCATAATATCAGATTGAGGATGAGATTCCTATTGCATTTCCAATTAAGGTGGCAGAGGTCACACCTTTAATTTTGACATCAACAAAATCTCCCACTTTATAATTCTCTTTTGGAAAAACAGCTACTGTATTCTGGCTTGTTCTCCCACTCCAAAATTCACTGGATCTTTTTGAATTTTTCTCAATTAAAATACAGACTGTTTTGCCAATCAACTTTTTGGTTTGGCATTCGCTGTGTATTCTTTGCAAATCGATGATTTCTTGAAGTCTTCTTTTTTTGGTGGATTCTGGAATATCGTCTTCAATTTTTTTGGCTGCCAATGTACCGGGGCGTTCTGAATAAGCAAACATAAATCCAAAATCATATTTAACATAATCCATTAGGGTAAGTGTGTCTTTATGATCTTTCTCTGTTTCTGTCGGAAATCCAGCAATCATGTCGTGAGAAATGCCACAATGTGGAATGATCTTACGAATATTTTTGATCAATTCGATATACTGCTCTCGACTATGTTGTCGATTCATTTTTTTTAGAATCGTGTTACTTCCGGATTGAACAGGCAGATGGATGTGGTTGCAAATATTGTCGTATTTGGCCATAGTGTGAATTACTTCAAGGGACATATCTTGAGGATTAGAAGTAGAAAAACGAATACGCATTTTGGGTTGAGCATTGGCTACTAAATTCAAAAGCATAGCAAAATTAACTGCTGTTTTTTGTTGTAATGGACTGGCTTTTGTGAAGTCTTTTTTCAATCCACCCCCATACCACAGGTAGCTGTCGACATTTTGCCCTAATAAGGTAACTTCTTTGTATCCGTTGTTTACCAATTGACTAATTTCCTCCAATATACTTTTAGGATCCCTGCTTCTTTCTCTACCCCTGGTGAATGGAACTACGCAGAAAGTACACATATTATCACATCCTCTGGTAATGGTAACAAAAGCACTAACTCCGTTGGTGGCCAATCTCACAGGAGCTATATCACCATAGGTTTCTTCCTTAGAGAGGACAACGTTTACAGCCTCTCTCCCTGCCCCGGCTTCTCTTAAAAGATTGGGGAGGTCCTTGTAGGCATCTGGTCCAACTACTATATCCACCATTTTTTCCTCTTCGAGAAATTTATGTTTAAGGCGCTCTGCCATACAACCTAATACTCCAATTTTGAGATCTTTATTCTTACGTTTCAATCCATTGAAAAGCTCTAGTCTTTTACGAACAGTTTGCTCAGCTTTCTCTCGAATAGAACAGGTATTTAACAATACTAAGTTAGCATCTTCGATATTTTCAGTGATTTTATAACCTTCTTGATCCAATATGGAAGCAACAATCTCACTATCAGAAAAATTCATTTGACAACCGTAAGATTCTATATAAAAGTGTTTTGGGGTTTTTGACACTGTTTTTTTTTTATTTAATAAAAAATCAGTTACAGCTAATGATCTATGACCTGTATGGGTTGAGACATTATAAGCTTTTAAATCATTTGTCGATATTTTTCCCATTACATAGTATGTATTATGCTTTCGCAAATATAACTAAAACTGCCTTTTTGTCATGTTTAAGTTATAGTTTAATTTATAAATTTTAATAAAGAAAAAACACTACTCTAGTCTTTGAACTCTAGCAAAGAGTTTAACTTTTTCTAATTTTTTGACAATAGATGAGGGTACATTTGAATTGAAAAGTCCCAAAAATTTAAAAAAGTATAAATAGCAAAAGAATTTAAACGAAAGGGTTGGACAATTTTTTAAATAAATTTTGAAATTTATAACTATTAAAGACATAAAATACGCGTGTTAAAAAAAACTATATAATTTTGCTTTCGAAAAAATTAATTTATGGCCACTAATCTCGTAATAGTAGAATCACCCGCAAAAGCAAAAACCATTGAGAAATTCCTTGGGGAAGATTATAAGGTTGCCTCCAGTTATGGCCATATTGCAGATCTGCCTTCCAATGAATTGGGAGTGGATGTTGATAAGGATTTTTCTCCAAAATACATTGTATCTTCTGAGAAAAAGAAAGTAGTCAGTGAGCTTAAATCATTGGTTAAAAAAATGAAGACTGTTTGGTTGGCCAGTGATGAGGATCGAGAGGGAGAGGCGATTGCATGGCACCTTGCCAACACCTTAGACTTGAAATCCGATAGTACCAAAAGGATTGTTTTCAATGAAATTACCAAAACTGCTATTTTGGATGCTATTGAAAATCCCAGGAATATTAACTACAACTTAGTAAATGCCCAACAAGCGAGAAGAGTACTTGATCGTTTAGTAGGATATGAATTATCTCCTGTTTTATGGCGAAAGGTCAAAGGGGGCTTATCCGCAGGAAGAGTTCAATCCGTTTCTGTTAGACTTATTGTTGAGCGAGAGAGAGAGATCAATGCATTTGTGCCTAAACAAACTTTCAAAGTACAAGCAATTTTTTACACACGACAAAATAAGCCCATAAATGCCTTACTTCCCAAAGCATTTGATTCTACCGAGGCAACTGAGGCGTTTTTAAATCTTAACAAAGCTGCCACTTTTACAATTGATGCGATTGAAAAAAAACCAGCATTAAAAAGCCCAACCGCTCCCTTCACTACCTCAACACTGCAGCAAGAGGCAGCGAGAAAACTTTATTTTTCTGTAAGTAAAACCATGAATATTGCCCAGAGGCTATATGAGGCTGGCTTTATCACATATATGAGAACCGATAGTGTCAATTTGTCCAAAGAGGCGCAGCAAGGGGCACTCAAGCAGATTGAAAAACTCTTTGGGAAAGATTATAAAAAATCTAGAAAATATAAGGTAAAAAACAAGGGAGCACAAGAGGCCCATGAAGCTATAAGACCTACGGATTTTGGTAGGGTCAAAGTGAATTTGGAATATGATCAGTCCCGTTTATATGAACTGATATGGAAAAGAGCTATAGCATCTCAAATGAGTGAAGCTAAATTGGAGCGCACGCAATTAAAAATTAAAGCCAGTACTCATTCGGAAAATTTTGTAGCAAAAGGGGAGGTAATTACTTTTGACGGGTTTTTAAAAGTATATTTGGAGGGTGTTGATGAAGAGTCTGATGAACAAAATGATTTATTACCCTTGGTTCAAAAAGGAGAGCTTATTAACCTTAAATCTATGGAGGCCAATCAGAGATTCTCTCGACCCTCTTATCGTTTCACTGAGGCTTCGTTGGTTAAAAAACTTGAGGAATTGGGCATTGGACGTCCGTCTACTTATGCACCAACGATTTCCACAATTCAGAATAGAAAATATATTGAAAAAGGAACTTCTGAAGGAGAATTTCGTTCTTACATCCAACTGCAATTGGTTGATAATGATGTCATTTCAAAGTCCCTTAAAGAGAAAGTGGGAGCCAATAAAGGAAAATTAATTCCTACTGATGTAGGAATCATAGTAAATGATTTTTTAGTAGCCAATTTCTCCAATATTTTGGATTACAGTTTTACCGCCAAAGTAGAGCAAAGTTTTGATCAAATTGCCGATGGATCCGAAAACTGGACGAGTATGATCAAAGGTTTTTATGAAAGTTTTCATAAAACTGTAAATTTTGTCAAGGAGAATGCCACCAGAGAATCTGGCGAACGAATTTTGGGTAATGATCCCAAGTCGGGGAGGCTTGTAAAAGTGAGATTAGGTCGTTTTGGACCTATTGCTCAAATTGGTGAACAAGCGGATGAAGAAAAACCTGTTTTTGTTAGCTTGGCTCCAGGACAGCAGTTGGAATACCTCACTTTAGAGGACGCACTTGAATTGTTCAAGTTGCCTAAATCGATTGGAAGCTATGAAAATCAAGAAGTGACAGTTAACAATGGAAGATTTGGACCTTATGTTAAATTTCAGGATATGTTTGTATCTCTCCCCAAAGGAGAAGACCCTATGTCAGTTGAATTAGATAGGGCCATCGCCTTAATTGAAGAAAAAAGAGCTGCAAATGCTCCTGTTTATTCATTTGATCAACTTCCCGTAACTAAAGGGAAAGGCCGTTTTGGACCTTTTTTAAAATGGAATGGTTTGTTCATAAACGTTAATAAAAAATACGATTTCGACAATCTTTCGGATGAAGAAATTGAAACGCTGATCAAGGAAAAAATCCAAAAAGAAAAAGAAAAATTGATCAAAGAGTGGCCTGAGGAGGGTATCAGAATTGAAAAGGCAAGATGGGGAAGATCAAATATTATTATGGGAAGTAAAAAAGCCGAATTGGGAAAAGACATTGATCCGACTAAAATCACCCTTGAAACTGCAATACAATTTTTAAAACCCAAAACGGGTAAAAAGAAAAATGAGTCTTGAATCGCTAGTTCCTGTATCTGAAGAGGTGGTTTCCTCTATGGTTCTCAACCCCAAACAGGCTTTGGGTAAAAATATTGAGATTCATACAGATCAGCTTGGTTTTCCAGAACTCAAAGACTGTAGTGTCGCGATTGTAGGCCTTTTGGAAATTAGAAACTCTTTTTTTCCAACCGCTAAATTTAAATTGGAGGATTTTAGAAAATCCTTTTATCGTCTTTTTCCAGGAAATTGGAATTTTAAGATTTGTGATTTGGGTGATTTGCCTAACGGAGCCACTCCTCAGGACACATATTTTGCTCTAAAAGAAATTTGTATTCATCTTAGACAGTTGAATATTGTCTCTGTTTTTGTTGGCGGAAGCCACGATCTTATTTTCCCAATGTACCAATCATTTCAAGCCATTGATCAATTAGTCAACATTGTATCAGTTGACAATCAATTTGATTTTTCACAAGAGGAAGAATTAATTTCAGGTAGGTCATACATGAGTAAGATCATTATGGAACAGCCTAATTTTTTATATAACTTTACCAATTTGGGTTATCAAAGTTACTATATAGCTCAAGAGGAGTTGGATTTGATGGAAAAACTTCATTTCGATTCAATTAGACTGGGCACATTATTGGACGATGTTGTCCAGTCTGAACCTTTTTTTAGGGATGCTAATATCGCTGGATTCGATATGAAATCACTCAGTTGGAAAGCCGTAAACTATTCTTCGGGTAATCCCAATGGAATTGATGCAAGGACTATTTGCGCACTTTCGAGGTATGCAGGTATAAGTGATCGGATGAACATTTTTGGTGTCTTTGAACTTATCAATACAGCTGTTTCTAATCAATTATTGGCACAAATTGTATGGTATTTTATAGAAGGTTTCAGCTCCAGATTTGATGAGTATCCTGTCTTAACCAGCAGTGGTTTTGTCAGATATACTGTAGCTTTATCTGACATGGAAATGATTTTTTACCAAAGTGAAAAAAGCAATCGTTGGTGGATCGAAATAATAAATCAAAGTTATTTGGATAATAAAAATAAAACAACTGCGTTATTACCTTGCACGCACAAAGATTATTTAGATGCTTGCAATGATAAAATTCCTGACAAGTGGTGGAAAGCTACAAAAAGAATTTAGTTAAATTATTGAAAATTAAATCCTTATTTTTGCTTTTAAACCTATTGGGAGTATTAGGATATTATTGAGAAAAAAAACATAGTGAGAAAATTTTTAGTTTTACACTTATTCAATTATCACTTTCTATCGCCTCATGTGATGAAGAGATTCCTTATGTGTATTCTACTTGCAATTACTGTTTACAGTTGCGGTAATAAAAACAGGGGAGAGTTAATAGGAGTAAAACAGAAAAAATGGTTCCCCGAAAAACCTTATGGAATGACCCTTATTGAAGGAGGTGCATTTATCATGGGTAAGTCTGATGAAGATGTGGCGAGACTTAATAATGCTGCAGCAAAAACTGTTACAGTACCTTCCTTTTATATGGATGAGACTGAAATTACAAATTCTGAGTATAAGCAATTTGTTTATTGGGTGAAGGATTCTGTGACCATGGCACTACTTGCAAGGAAAATTGAAGAGGAAGGTCTTGGAGAAGAAGGAAATACTGATGGTATAAATGAGTTTGCATATAAAGATTCTGATACATCTGATTTAACCCCTTTTCAAAAATACATGAGGGAAAATTATTATGATGTTGAACCCGATAAATATCTAAGGCCTCTAAATTGGGATAATGATATTTATTGGGATACTGAAGATTATCCAGATGCCGCGTATTCTGAAGTACTTGACTCAATGTATTTGCCTCCAGACCTCTGGTACGATGGTGAGATGAAAATTGATGTTTCTAAATTACAATATAAATATACGTGGTTTGATGCAGAGGCTGCAGCTGCTAAATCTAAAAGCACCCGCAATAAATTCATTGACCGTAAGCCATACATTAAAATTGACACAGTTAGAATTTACCCTGATACAACTGTTTGGATCAAAGATTTTATATATTCCTATAACGAGCCAATGCATAATGAGTATTTCTCACATCCGGCTTTTCAAGATTATCCTGTTGTAGGAATTTCATGGGAACAAGCTGTTGCCTTTTGTCATTGGAGAACACATTATAAAAACAGTTATCAGAAATCTAAGGGAAAGCCACTAGTTAATAACTTTAGACTTCCCTCCGAGGCAGAATGGGAGTATGCTGCCCGAGGTGGTGTTCCTTCAGGTACTTATCCATGGGGAGGACCATATTTGCTTAATGACAGGGCTTGTTTTCTGGCTAACTTTAAACCACTCAGGGGTGATTATGCTGCTGACCAAGCCGTATATACTGTAGAAGCTAAATCTTACTTGCCCAATGACTTTAATCTGTTCAATATGGCAGGTAATGTTTCTGAATGGACCAGTTCCTCATATGATTCGGGAGCATACGAATACGTCTCGACATTAAATCCGAATCTTTCAATTAGAGAGGAGAAGAGAAAAGTTATCAGAGGTGGATCATGGAAAGATGTTGCATATTTTTTAAGGGTTAGTTCACGAGATTATGAGTACTCTGACACTTCGAGAAGCTACATTGGATTTAGAACTGTTCAAGATTATCTCGGAACATCTAAGGTTAAGATCAAATAAATTTATATTTTTAAATCATCATAACTATAACACTATATTAAAATGGATGACAAACTGTTGAAAAAAAGATTAAGAGGAAAAGTTGCAATGCACATGCTATTTGGATTAGGGGGTGCAGTAGTAATCATAGGCGCATTATTTAAAATTCTACACTTGGAGATTGGTCCTATTACTGGAGGTCTGGTACTTGGGCTTGGTCTTGGGACTGAGGCCCTGATTTTTACGGTAGCTGCATTAAATACTGGAGAAATAAAAGAGGAACATGAAGATTTTGTAAAGAAAGTCAAAGGAGGGGCTGCCAAAGCATCCTCTGGCGGTCGAGAACAAGGGCTCTCCTCAAAAATTGATGAAATGCTTAAAGAGGCCAAGCTTGATGTCGCTTTGATGAACAACTTGACAAGAAGCATTAAAAATCTTGAAGCATCTGCTCAATCATTGACTCCTGCAGCTGAAGCTGCATCATCCTCGGCAAGCTATGGTGAACAACTGGTTAAAGCATCTCAAAAATTGGAGCAACTTAACCAAGTGTATGCTCAGCAAATAAGTACATCAGGCAATAATGCTGCCTTTAATGATCAAGTTGCTGAAAATGCCACAAAACTCAAGCAACAAATGGAGGCACTCTCTCAAAATCTTGCTGCATTGAACCAAGTATACAATGGTATGCTTAATGCGATGAACAAAAACTAGAATAGGGCATGGCTGGAGCAAAAGAAACACCCAGGCAGAAACTAATTAGTTTGATGTATTTGGTATTCATCACCATGCTTGCTTTGAATGTAAGTAAGGAAGTTTTAGATGGATTTGGCCAGATGTTTGAAAAAATTAGTGATGCCAATGAAAGGGTAGATGAAAGTAATAACAATATTTTCGAAAATATTAAAGTAAATGCTGAAGAAAAAGGTGGTAAGTGGGTAGGACACCTTAGAACTGCTACTGAAATTAAAAAAGAATCTGATGAGTTCTACGACAGAATATCTGAGATCATGAGTATAATTACAGAAAAGCAAAGAGAAAAAGATCCAGAGTTGAAAGAATATGCTCAAATGGATAAAGGAGAAGCTTTAGATGTAATTTTCTTCAAAGAAGGTGGAGGAGAGGCAGCTCAGGAGTTCATTGATATGATAAATACATATAAGATGCACGTGATTCAAGTCTTTGGTAGTCAGTATCCTGAGTATATTGAGATGGTTGAAGCTCGTTTTTTTACGGGTGATGAAAATGGAAATATTAAAAATAGAGATGGTATGGATCAACCATGGTTGAATTCTAATTTTCAAGGTTTTCCTTTAGTTTCTTCACTTGCTAAATTTTCTATGATGCAAAACGACATTCGCCAAACTGAGCATGACGTATTTGCTACTTTAATGGGAAAGGAACTAAAAATGTCTTCTAATGTAAATGAATCAAACTATATCAGTTTGTTGAAAACTGAAAAAGGTGCATATTATCAGGGGGAAAAATTTGATGGGAGTGTCGTTTTGGGGAGAAAAGGTGGCGCCCAAAATCCAAACAGGGTTGACTTAAAGCTTGACGGCAGACCACTTCAGGAAAATGATTACGAACTTATTGCTGGAGGGATTAAACTTAATGTTTCTGCCGGTAGTCCAGGAGATCACGAAATAACAGGTGATTTAATATTTCTTAACGATGGTGTAGAATCAAAAATTCCTGTTAACCAATCCTTCGCAGTAATTTCTAAACCCAATTCCGCAGTTATTTCAGCAGATAAAATGAATGTAGTATACAGGGGTGTAGAAAACCCCATGACTATTTCAATACCTGGTATACCAGATAATAAAGTAAGAGCATCTGCTCCAGGACTGAAAAGAAGAAAGGGCAGTAAATACAGTTTAACTCCAGGTCGAGGTAGAGAGATTTCTATAAAAGCAAGTGGATCTTTACCTGATGGAAAAACAGTATCAACTATTACAAAGTTCAGAATTAAAGGATTGCCTTCACCTTCAGGTGTTGTTTTAGGTGAAACCGGTTCAGTATCTGTGCCAAAATCTGCTTTAGCCAATCAAAAAATATCAGCTACCTTTGAAGATTTTGATTTTGATTTGCCAATAAGAGTTGTTGGTTTTACTCTTAGTGTACAAGGGTTTCCTGATGTAATTGTTTCGGGAGATAGATTTGACGATAAAGCAAAACGAACACTAAGAAGCGCCAGATCTGGATCAAAAGTAACTATTTTTGATATAAAGGTTAAGGCAACAAAAAATCCAAATCTTCAACTTCAAAAGTGTAGACCTGTTATAGTTCAAATTATATGATTTTATGAAATTCCATGCTTATTATATTCTAACAATCGTCTTTTTTTTAAATGCTTTAATATGTAAAGGCCAGGCAAATCTTTTAAACGCCAGGGTTCCTCAGGATGTAGGTGTTTTGAATGACCAGCAGCTAGAATCAAATGACGAGGAACCTCTCAAGTATGGATATGTTGATGACAGAGACGTACTTTGGTCTAAAACTGTCTGGGAAATTATTGATTTAGATGAGAGAGTAAATTTTCCTTTTTATTATCCCACAGAAACTGATAATCTTGGAACAGACAGAAAATCTTTATGGGATGTTTTGAAAGACGGAATTGAAAATCGTGAGATTAAAGAAATATATTCTGATCCCTATTTTCGAAATAAACTTGAAACTGAGGAGGTAAATTTCTCTTATCCTGATACAACAAAAGCCGCAATTGATTATTATAATGATTTTGGAATTTGGAATAATGATTTTATAGTCAATTATGATTTATCTGCTAAATATGTGAGACAATATAGAATAAAGGGTACCTGGTACGTTGACAAACGTCTAGGAGAATTAAAATATAGGTTGCTTGGAATAGCCCCATACGTTATTCAACCTAGTAAACTCAAAGATTATAATATTAATCCCGATGCTAACGATGAACCAGTTCCTTTATTTTGGGTTTGGTTTCCCGATGCAAGACCTGTGTTAAATTCTAATAAAGTTTTCAATACTCGAAATTCATCTCAGCCAATTACCTTTGATCATATGTTGAATTCTAGAAGATTCAATGCAGTGATCTATAAAGAAGAGAATATATATGAGGATAGGCAAATTGATGAATATATCCAAGAAGATGCCTTAAGGATGCTTCTTGAATCTGAGAGAATTAAATCTGTTATTAGGGATTACGAACAGGATTTATGGAATAACTAAATTAAAATACGTTCACTTTTAAAGCGTTATCGAATGATAACGCTTTTTTTATTTATGAAAGTAGATACACTAATTGTGGGTTTTGGAATCGCCGGTCTCAATTATGCTGAACAATTACGAAGGCAGAATAAAAGTTTTGTAGTGCTGACTCAAGATGATCATAGTGCCTCTCATATCGCTGCGGGAATTGTCAATCCAATAGTTTTAAAAAGATTCAATCCCATATGGAAAGCAAAGGAATTTTTAGATTATGCACTCCCCTTTTATTCCAATCTAGAGGAATGGCTTCAATCCCAGATCATTCATCAATTACCCATTTATAGAATCTTAAATGATATTCAGGAACAAAATAATTGGAGCATTGCTGCCTCAAGAACTTCTCTTGAAAAGTATTTAAATCAACAATTGATTCCAAAAGATAAATTTCCCGAGGTCAGTGCTCCTTTTGCTTTTGGAGAGGTGACACAAAGTGCCAGAGTTGATATTATAACACTTTTGACTTGCTATATCAAAAAAATTATTCCCCATCAATTTATATCAGAAAAATTAGATTATAAGGCATTAATTGTAGGTGAGGATGTGGAATATAAAAATATTAAAGCGCGTCAAATTGTATTTTGTGAGGGATATCAAGGGGTCAAAAATCCATATTTCAATTATTTACCATTGATCGGTTCCAAAGGTGAAATCCTCATTATAAAGTGTGAACATCTTACTGAGAAGGTCATTTTTAAAGGACCTATTTTTTTATCACCTATGGGAGATAAAACCTTTTGGGTGGGTGCAACTTTTAATAAAATGGACAAGACCACCAAATTATCTGAAAAGGGTAAAGAATGGTTAATTATTAAATTAAAACAATTTCTTAAACTTCCTTTTCAAATTCTCGATCACAAAGCTCAAATTAGAGCTACTGTAATAGACAGAAGACCTTTGATAGGTAGACACCCTAAATATGACAAAATATACCTTTTGAATGGTTTAGGAACCCGCGGAGTGCTAATGGCTCCTCTATTGTCCAAATGGCTTTTCCGGTTCATAACCAATAAAGAAAAACTCCCTCCCGAAGCCGATATAAAACGATTTGAAAAACAGTATTTTAGTAACTGAATAAATGAATCATGCTTGATGTTCAAAATTTAGGGGTTTCTTTTGGAGGGGAAGTTCTTTTTGAAAACCTTTCCTTCAGAATTGGTCGGGGTGATCGCATTGGACTTATTGGAAAAAATGGTGCCGGAAAAAGTACTCTCCTCAAATTATTGGCTGGAAAAAACAGTCCCTCTGTAGGGGGGATGTCTATAGAAAAAAATGCTACCATTGGTTATTTGCCGCAAGAGTTAGAGGTAGAAAATCATCGAACAGTTTTGGAGGAAACTTTTCAAGCATTTCCTGAAATTTTAAAAAATCAATCCCGTCAAGACCAAGTCAGCGATCTGCTCAATACCCGAACAGATTACGAAACTGATAATTATCATGAACTTATTCAGGAGTTGAGTGATCTGGGGACCGAATTTGAGGTTATGGGAGGCTATCAATACAAAGCCCAATCTGAAAAAATATTGGCAGGGCTCGGCTTTATTAATTCTGATTTTGATCAACCTACCTCTAACTTTTCAGGGGGATGGCGTATGCGTATCGAATTGGCAAAAATCCTCCTCAAATCTCATGATCTTCTTTTACTTGATGAGCCAACTAACCATTTGGATATTGATTCGATAGAGTGGTTGGAACAGTTTTTAATGAAATACAAAGGTTCGGTGGTATTGGTTTCTCACGACATAATGTTTTTGGATCAGGTAACGAACCGAACCATTGAGATTGTTAACAAACGTCACTTTGATTTGAAAAAGCCCTACACCTTTTTTATGACCTTACGAGAGGAGATGCGAGCACAACAGCAGGCCGCCCAGAAAAATCAAGAAAAGCAAATCCAACAAACTGAAAAACTTATTGAGCGTTTTAGGGCCAAAGCATCCAAAGCCAGCATGGCTCAATCACTAATCAAAAAACTGGATAAGGTGAAACGTATCGAAATTGATGCAGAAGAGACAGAAGCCATGAGACTTAAGTTTCCTGTAGCCCTTCAACCTGGAAAAATGATTTTTGAAACCAAAGGCCTAGCAAAAAGTTACGGTGATAAAAAAGTACTAAGCGATATAGATCTCTATATTGAAAGGGGAACAAAGTTGGCTTTTGTAGGTCAAAACGGTCAGGGCAAATCTACGCTCGCTAAATTACTTGTATCTGTAATCAAGGGGACAGGTAACCTTAGGTTGGGGCATAATGTCAAAATAGGTTATTTTGCTCAAAACCAATCCGAAACCCTTGATACCTCCAAAACAGTTTTACAAATTGTTCAAGATGCTGCCACATCCGATAACAGAGGTAAGGTCAGAAATATGCTAGGTGCATTTTTATTTAGAGGGGATTCAGTAGAAAAAAAAGTCAGTGTGCTTTCTGGTGGAGAACGCAACCGACTGGCGCTTTGCAAGCTACTTTTGCAACCTTTAAACGTTTTGGTTATGGATGAACCTACGAATCACTTGGATATTCAATCCAAAAAGATATTAAAAGATGCACTCATTAATTTTGAGGGGACCCTTTTAATGGTTTCTCACGACCGTGATTTTCTATCTGGATTATGTCATCAAGTACTTGAATTTAAGAATGGTAAAACTAAACTGTATTTGGACGATGTCAATACCTATTTAGTAAACAAAAAATGGGATACCTTAAAAGAATTGGAAAAGACAGAACGTAAAAGTAAATCATTGGATGTCCGACATAATGATTACACCCTTAAGAAAAAGGAGAAATCACTTAAAAATAAACTTAGTAAGCTAGAAAATCAAATCTCCACTTTAGAAAAGGAGATTAAAGGTATTGACCTTGAATTAGAGATTAATTATGATCAGACCATCAGCATCCCTGATTTTTTTGATCAATACCAAGAAAAGAAAAAACGATTGTCACAACACATGGAAAATTGGGATAAACTCGTTGCTGACATTGAATCAATTACAAAGAACTAATGTATGAACATTTCTTTCAATGCCCTTATTGCTGGGAGGAGATTTCCATGTTATTAGACCCCTCATTGAGTCAAACAGAGTATGTAGAAGACTGCGAAATATGCTGCAACCCAATTAATGTGGTCTATGGTTTTGAAGATAAAAATCTAGCCTATTTTGAAGCTAATAATCCTGAGGGCAATTTTTGATCTACACGGTTTGTAAGTAGCGTTCCGCATCCAATGCAGCCATACAACCAGTACCTGCAGCTGTCACAGCTTGCCTATATTCTTTATCTTGCACATCTCCAGAAGCGAAAACACCTGGCAAATTAGTCTTGGTTGATTTACCATTTGTGATCAGATATCCCTCATCATCCATATCTAACTGACCTTGAAAAATATCTGTATTGGGTTTGTGTCCAATGGCAATGAATAGTCCAGTAATCTTAATTTCCTCTTTTTTACCAGTCTGGTTATTGAAAACTCTAAGTCCTTCCACGACTTGATCTCCCAAAACTTCATCGATCTCATGATTGTAGCGCAGATCAATATTGGGGGTATTGGTTACCCGATGCTGCATGGCTTTAGAGGCCCGCATATGATCTTTCCTAACCAACATGGTGACTTTGGAACAAATGTTGGCCAAATAAGTAGCCTCTTCAGCGGCTGTATCACCTCCCCCTACAATGGCTACTTCCTGACCCTTGTAGAAAAAACCATCACAAACGGCACAAGCAGAAACTCCTCCACCTCGAAGTTTTTGTTCACTGGGTAAGCCCAAATATTTGGCTGTGGCTCCAGTACTGATGATAATAGTTTGTGCGTGAATCTCCGCTCCATCCTCAACATATGCTTTATGGATTCCTCCAACTTCCCTCGAGAATTTTACTTTGTTTATATGGGCAATCCTTACCTCAGTACCAAAACGCTCGGCTTGTTTTTGTAATTCTACCATCATAGTAGGGCCATCAACTCCATCAGGATACCCTGGAAAATTATCCACTTCAGTTGTTGTAGTTAATTGTCCACCCGGTTCCATTCCGGTGTACAAAATAGGTTTTAGGTCTGCACGAGCGGCATAAATAGCAGCAGTGTAACCTGCTGGTCCACTGCCGATTATTAATGTTTTAACTTTCTCCATATATAACAAAAATAAATCCAAAATCGGGGAAATAAAACATTAGTTAATATCTAATGATAAGTCAAAACTGTTTTTTCTTGAGATTTTTTTGTTCATTTGAAAAAAAAAGTTTGATAAATCCTCTTTCTTTTTAAAAAACAGATGCAATGTCCTCAAAAAAAATTGGGCTTTACTTGGGACCGAGTGTATTTTTTCTGATCCTTTTGTTTTTTAATCCAGCGGATCTAAATGCCGCTTCAAAAGCGGTTTTAGCTTCATCACTTTGGATTGCTATATGGTGGATTTCTGAAGCCCTTCCCATATCAGTAACAGCATTGCTTCCTATGATTCTATTTCCTCTAACAGGCGGGATGGAATTGGCTGATACAACTGCATCTTACGGGCATAAGTTGGTTTTTCTTACTATGGGTGGTTTTATAATCGCGATTGCCATCGAAAAATGGAATTTACACAAGCGTATTGCGCTTAGTATCATTTATTTAATAGGAACGGATATCAGAAAAATTATTTTGGGCTTTATGCTCGCCACAGCCTTTCTATCAATGTGGATCTCCAATACCGCTACTTCGGTTATGATGTTGCCCATTGGAATTGTTATCATTAAACAATTAAAGGACAATTCAAAGGTTAATGTGGACGAACGCAATACTTTTGCAAAGGCATTAATGCTTTCAATTGCTTACAGTGCATCCATTGGAGGTGTATCTACACTGATCGGCACTCCAACAAATATGGTCATGGCGGGTGCAATTTCTCAAATTTATGGTTATGAAATATCTTTTATTGATTGGTTTATTTTTGGCTTTCCACTCTCAATGATACTACTGTTCTTTTCATGGTATTATTTGACCAGAATGGCTTTTTCTTTTAAAGAAATCATTTTTATCGGAGGTAGAGAAGAGATCTCAAAATTGAGGCAGGGATTGGGTAGTTTTACATATGAGCAAAAAGTGGTAAGTTTTGTATTTATAGCAGCGGCTATTTGTTGGATAACAAAGAATTTTTTACTTAAAAATATTTTCCCCAATATTGACGATACGATAATTGCCATATTTTTTGCAACACTTTTATTCATAATCAATTCAAAAGATAATAAGGAAAAAATTCTGAAATGGAAGGATACAGTAAATTTACCTTGGGGGGTACTATTATTGTTGGGTTCTGGTATGTCCTTTGCCAAAGCAGTGGACAGTAGCGGATTGTCTCAATGGGTCGGGAATCAAATTTCTGTTTTTGGTACATTGAACCTCTTTTTTTTACTTATTTTATTGGCAACTGTGGTTAATTTTTTAACAGAGATTGCCTCAAATATGGCAATAATTGCAATGATGCTTCCTATCTTGGCTCCCATTTGTCTTGAATTTGATTTACATCCATTTGTATTGATGGTTGTCGCCTCTGTATCTGCTTCATGTGCTTTTATGTTGCCGGTTGCTACACCACCAAACGCAATAGTTTTTGGTTCAGGCTTTTTGAAAATGCCGGATATGGTCAAAAAAGGATTTTTATTGAACATTACATCAATCCTTATCATTACTGTAATGGTTTACTTCCTTTTGCCGATATTATGGGAATTAGTACCTGACAAATTTCCCGAAGATATAAAAGAAATAATTTCATTAAATTAAAATTTATTACAATTTATGGCCATCAAAATCACTCAAATCACTAGCCAGTCCTTTGAATGGGAAAGACCTGGGATATGGAATGGTATGCATTTTTATGGTCCAGGTCGACTTCATTTAGTAACTGTTTATACTGATCAGGGAATTCATGGAATAGGATGGAATGGTGGTACGGCGGCAGTACGACCCAATAATTTTTCCAAGCTTTTTGTGGACTATTACAAGTCTTTTTTGATTGGAGAGAATCCCCTAGAAACAGAAAAATTGACCCTCAAATTGGGAGAAAAGCAAAATAAAATTCTAGGTTCTGCCGGACTGCATACTCAGGTATTGGCTGCAATAATTATTGCTTGCTGGGATATAAGGGGAAAAATGGAGGGCAAGTCCATTCACAGCCTTTTGGGAGGTCAGCAAAAAAGAGTAAGGGCATATATTGCCGGGGGATACTATGCAAAAGATAAGGGACTTGAGGAATTAAAGGAGGAATTGCTTTACAATATTAATACATTGAATGCAACCGCCGTAAAAATCAAGATTGGGGATCCCTCTGCTGGAATTGCTATGGACATGAAACGCATCGAAGCTGCCAGAGAAGCCATTGGCTCCGATCTAGATTTGCTCGTAGATGCCAATTGCGCATTTGATTTGCCCACTGCAATGGAATATGCTAAAGAAATGGAAAACTACAACGTGTATTGGTTTGAAGAGCCTTTGGCCATACATGATTTTAAAGCCCACAAAACCCTAAATGCCTCAACATCTTTGACCATTTCAGTGGGAGAAAATTACTACACACTGGCTGATTTTGAAACTCTCATTGAAAATAAGGGAGCAAGTATGCTCAATGTAGATGCTACCATTTGTCCCGGATATGATGTGGCTTTGGCAGTCGCAAAAATGGCCGAAGAAAAAGGTCTAAAAATTGCACCCCACGGATGTCAAGAGTTGCAATTACCATTGGTCGCTGCGGTTTCAAATGGTGAGTTACTTGAGTATTACCCCCCTGAGGTCGACGAACTTCGAAAAGAGTTATTTTTTCCTAATCTAAAATTAGACAGCGATGGATATGTAACGGTTCCTGAAAGGCCTGGGATTGGCTTTGATCTGAATATGGATATATTGAATCGTTACAGAGTAGGATAAGTTTTAAACTTTTCTATTATCTAAATAAGCCTTTTGACGAGGTCTTTGGGGTTTTCACAGCACATCTGCTCCATCACTTGGGTTAACTGTGCTTTTAATATAGAAATGGTATGATCTCCACCTTTTTTTCCCAGTGCAGAGACACCATACATAAAACTCCTTCCCAAAAAAGTAAAATCTGCTCCGGAGGAAAGTGCTCTACCAATATCAGCTCCACTTCGAATACCGCTGTCCATCATAATTTTTATTTGAGCCCTATACTTTGGTGCAATGGTTTGTAATGAGGTTATCGTGGCTTGTCCCATATCTACCTGTCTTCCCCCATGGTTGGAAATGATTATACCGTCCAAGCCCAATCGAATCGCCGTTTCAACATCTGCCTGAGACTCTACTCCTTTTATCACCAATTTACCTTTCCACATGTCCCTCAATTTCTTTACTTTTTCCTCATTCAGACGTCCCTCAAAAGTGGCATTCATGAATTTGCCCAGTTGTTTTAAATTAAGATTTTTCGGCATATAGGGTTTTAATACTTCAAAATTCGGTTGTCCATTAATCAGTGTTCTTAGAGCCCATTCGGGTCTTTTCATTACCCTAAGTATATTTTGTAATGTCATTCTGGGGGGCATGGACAATCCGTTTCGGATGTCTCTTGGTCGATATCCAAAGGAGGGAACATCTGCAAGAATAACCATAACTGGACAACCTACCGCACCAATTCTTTTTATTATATCCTCAGTTACTCTATCTTCAGCAGGATGGTAGAGTTGGAACCAAGCTTGACCCTCTGTAATTTTTGCGATGGTTTCAATACTGGCAGTAGTAACGGTGCTAAGTATAAACGGAATATTGTGTTCAAAAGCAGCTTTAGCCAAAATTTCTGGAGACCTGGGCCACATTAAACCCTGAAGACCGACAGGAGATATTCCAAAAGGAGCCTCATACTGATGTCCAAATAATTCGGTTTTTAAGTTAGCTCCTTGGAAAGGAACTAAATAGCGGGGTTTCATCTCTATTTTTCGGAGCTCATTTGTATTTTTATAAAGACTAATGTCTTCGTTACACCCCCCGTCTAGATACTCAAATGCGAATTTGGGAATTCGTTTTTTGGCTTTAGTCCTTAGATCTTCAATTGAAGGATAACGTGGATTGTATTGAATTGGTTTTGACATTTCAATTAGGGGAATTACTTTCCATGATAAATCTTACTAAAAATAATAAAAAGGATTCCACAACACAACCATGCAGGAAGAGTTAGAAAAGATAAGAACACCCCTTGGGTTTTAGACCAGCCAAAAAAGATAACAAAACTGGTCAACCAGGCAAAAAACACTGACTTGTTGAAGGCTATGTTGCTTTTTTCTGCGTAGTTTTTGATCACGCCAAAACGATCCGCAAAATAATATTCAAAAACAACTACAGCACCAACAGGTGCAAGGATGAATCCATATACTGCAACAAAATCAAGGAGTTTCATGGCAAAGGCAGGGAAAATACCCGCTATGGTCGCCACAGATCCTGCTAATAACGTAGCTTTTGAAATGGACCATTTAGGAAGTATAGCCTGAAATGCTAATCCTGATCTATAAATGGTAGGGTTGGCAGTGGTCCATCCAGCTAATATAACAGCAATTATTCCAAACCAACCAATGGCGTTGTAGGCTAGCGGACCAGGAGCGACAGGCGGGGCAGTTCCCTCAGCCAAAAAAGCAGCTGCTTCAGGCGATTTAATATAGACGGCATATAGTAAACAGGCTGCAATCCAAGCCACGTAATGACCTATATACATCCCAGCGGCAGTAGTCCATCCTGACTCCACCGATTTGGCGTATCTGAATACTGAAAGGTCGGACATTCCAATATGCATCGCTGCATTACAAAACCACGACCAAAGAAAAACATGCCAAAAGGTATATTTTATTTGACCAGGAAAGGGTTCTGATCCTTCTCCCCAAACGGAAATAAAATCGGAAAAACTTTGGATTCCCAATTGGTTTGATGCAACAACACCACAGGCTAAAAAAGCCAATACAATTATTGGAGACATCCAGTTGGCTGCCTTGGAAACCATTCCATATCCACTGGCTGCTATCCATGTGGTTAGACCTCCTATGATTATAACCACAATTATCCATGTGACACTGTTGGGCATTACATCAGTCAGCTTTGGCATTTCCAAACCTGTGGGAACTCCTACTGCAGTTGCCGAAACTGTGATCATGGAACCCGCCAAAAAACAAAATAATACACCATTGGCTACATTATAAAAATTTACCAATTTTTTTCCAGAAATTTTTTCAAGCTTGAAATACAGTGTAAAACGTTCTTTAACTGCAATATTAGCTGTTATGAACCGCCAAGATAAAACCGCCATTAAATTTCCCAAAAATAAACCGGCAAGTAGGTCAAAAGCACTTACTCCCACAGTTAGGAAAAGAGGGCCAATCATAAATTCAGTGCCTGCTGCATGCTCGCCGGCATACATTCCTAAAAAGCTTTTCCAGCTCTTTAATTTATTTTCTGGAACTAACTCTCTTTCAAACTCTGACGGCTTTTTATCGGTTTTAGCCATAATTTTTTGTTTCTTTAAAACTAATCAATTGTTTGAAATTTAATAACCTTTAATGCACTGTTTAAAATAATTTTCGCTCAATAAACCTGATTTTTTATTATTTTAAATATTTTCATCTACAATAGCGGATTTTGTTCACACTTTACCTATTGCATTAAAAAATCAAGATATTAGTGAAATGCCATTTGATAAAATTTCCTATTAGAGGCAACGTAAAGTTACAGTATAAAAAAAATCGGTTATCAATTTATATTTTTTCAGTTGATATTGAGAATACTTATTAGTTTAGAAAAAAGTAAATTTGAGTTCCTTAATGTTAAAACATGGAAGCTAAAAGAAAGTACAAGTTTGTAAACTATTTATGGGACGATAAAAAGGCAAAGCTATTAGGAGACGACCAAGTCTCTCTATTTTTGTATCGTTCAAATATCTTGGGTGAGGATTTAAGAATCACCAATTATGGTGGAGGAAACACCAGTTGCAAAACCATTGAAAAAGATCCAATCACTAATCAGGATGTTGAGGTAATGTGGATTAAGGGATCTGGTGGAGACATTGGTACCCTCAAACGTGAAGGAATTGCAGGCTTGTACAACCAGAGGCTACATGATCTTAAAAAAGTATACCGTGGATTAGAGTACGAAGATGAAATGGTTGCCCTTTTCAATCACTGTATATATGATTTGAACAGTAGGGCACCTTCTATTGATACTCCACTTCACGGATTGCTTCCATTCAAACATATTGATCACTTACATCCAGACGCATTAATCGCAATCGCAGCGGCAGAGGATAGTGAAAAAATCACCAAAGAAATTTGGGGGGATACTATGGGATGGGTGCCATGGCAACGTCCTGGCTTTGATTTGGGATTACAATTGGAAAAATGTTTGAATGAAAATCCCAGTATTAGAGGGATTGTTTTGGGAAGTCATGGGGTTTTTACTTGGGGAGAGACTTCCTACGAATCCTATGTCAACAGTTTAGAAGTCATCGAAGCGGCTTCACATTACATCGAGGATAAAGTTGCTAAAAATAGTAGTGTTTTTGGGGGACAAAAAATCAAAAGTTTACCTGATGATAAAAGGAAAGAAAAAGCAGCACAACTTGCCCCCATTTTAAGAGGTCTTTGCTCCTCGGAAAATACGATGATTGGCCATTTTACTGATGATGAAAAAGTTTTGGAATATATTAATAGTAATGATCTTGAACGTTTGGCTCCTATGGGAACCTCTTGCCCAGATCACTTTTTAAGGACAAAAATTAAACCCCTTATTCTGAATTTAACACCTGAACAAGACTTAAGTAATGAGAAAATAGTTTTAGATAAAATTTCCGATTCATTTGAACAGTATCGTGATGATTATCGTGAGTATTATCATTCCTGTAAGCACAAAGATAGCCCTGCTATTAGGGATGCCAACCCAGTTGTAATATTATTTCCAGGTGTAGGTATGTTCACTTTTGCCAAGAATAAACAAACAGCCAGGGTAGCCTGTGAATTTTATATCAATGCCATCAATGTGATGCGTGGAGCAGAGGCGATTTCAAAATATACTTCTCTACCTCGACAAGAGGCTTTTGATATAGAATATTGGTTGTTGGAGGAAGCCAAATTACAACGACAACCAAAGGAAAAACCTCTCTCCAGAAAAGTTGCTTTGGTCACAGGTTCAGGCGGAGGCATTGGCAGGGCCATAGCTGACAAACTTATTTCTGAGGGAGCCAATGTCGTATTCACTGATATCTCTGAGAAATACCTTGAGGAGGCTACTTTACAATACAGTTCTGACCAAGCCATAGGGTGTCAATGTGATGTTACTAAAGCCGAGAGTTTAGAGGATGCTATTCAAAAAACCTGTTTACAATTCGGTGGTTTAGATATAGTGGTTCACAGTGCCGGTTTAGCGATTTCAAAGCCACTTGCTGACACTACAGAAGCAGAATGGGATTTATTGCAAAACGTACTTGTTAAAGGCCAGTTCCTTTTGTCAAAACTAGCCGCTAGAATAATGAAAATACATGGTTTAGGTGGAAGTATAGTTAATATTGCAAGTAAGAACGGTTTGGTTTCCGGGCCAAACAATGCAGGATATGGAACAGCAAAAGCCGCACAGATGCATCTGTCAAGACTTTTGGCAGCCGAATTGGCCTCAGATCAGATCAGGGTCAACACAATCAATCCTGATGGAGTGATTGTAGGGAGTAAAATCTGGGAAGGTGAATGGGCAAAGGGGCGAGCAAAAGCTTATGGCATCACCGTCGAGGAGTTGCCCGCTTACTATGCAAAAAGAAATCTTTTGAATAAAATCATTAAGCCTGAGGACATCGCCAATGGAGTTTTTGCCCTATTAGCCCTGTTGGATAAAAGTACAGGAAACACCATCAATGTGGATGGAGGAATGGCAAATGCCTTTGTTAGATAAACGTAAAAATCATGTTGGATCAAAACAAAATAAAAACTTTTAACAAAGAACAACTGCCGTCGCATAAAATTAATTTTGACCATTTAGAAGAAAGATTAACCCAAAAAGGTTTGGATTTAGAGGCTGTGGTTGATCAAATCGGTGCCTTACAGATTGCCGTTCCCAGTTGGGCACTGGGAACCGGAGGGACTCGTTTTGGGAGATTTTCCCTTGGGGGTGAACCTTCGACTTTGGAGGAAAAAATAAAGGATGTAGGAATTCTACATGCTTTAAATCAGTCTAGTGGTGCCATTAGTCTTCACATTCCTTGGGACATACCAAAAGATTACAATGCTATTAAAGATTTAGCTAACGGATTAGACATCGTCTTCGATGCAGTCAATTCGAACACTTTCCAAGATCAGGCTGAGAGTCTACATTCTTATAAGTTTGGGTCATTGTCACATATTGATAAAGCGGTGAGAAAAGAAGCTATTCTCCATAATAAAGAAGTTATCAACCATGGCATTGAACTAGGCTCTAAGGCTTTGACAGTCTGGTTGGCCGACGGAACTTCTTTTTCAGGCCAACATGATTTTCGAGGGGCATTTCAACGTACTTTGGAATCACTAGAGGAGATTTATGATCATTTGCCTTCGGATTGGAAACTTTTGATAGAATACAAACCCTATGAGCCTAACTTTTATTCCATGGTTATTCCTGATTGGGGAACGTCACACCTTTTGGCATCAAAACTTGGAGATCAAGCTAGTACTTTGGTGGACTTGGGTCATCATTTACCTAATACCAATATAGAACAGATAGTTGCTTTGTTAATGCATCTAAATAAGTTGGGAGGATTTCATTTTAACGATAGTAAATATGGGGATGATGATCTCACAGTTGGAAGCATCAAACCTTATCAGTTGTTTTTAATTTTTTGTGAGCTGGTTAAGGGCATGCGGGAAACTGCAAATCCTGAGTTGTCCTGGATGATCGATGCCAGTCATAACCTCAAAGATCCCATGGAGGATTTGTTACAATCTGTGGAAAGTATCAAAATTGCTTTTGCTAAAGCCTTATTGGTAGACTACGATAGATTGAAAGTCGCTCAGTCAAAAAATGATGTGGCGGGTGGACAATCTATTTTGCAGGAAGCCTTTAGAACCGATGTCAGACCGCTTGTCAAAGAGTCGATTTATAGAAAAGGTGGAGCCTTGGATGCTCTTGAAGCTTACCGCTATTTCGATATTCGTAATAAACTAATAAGTGAAAGAGGTAGGGACTCTAAATCAACTGGACTCTAATGAAAAAAGATTGTTGTTTGGTTTTTGATATAGGGAAAACCAACCAAAAATATTTTTTATTCGATACTGACTTTAAAATCTTGGCTCGAGAAAAAGTCACCCTATCCAAAATAGAGGATGAGGATGGACACAGTGCCGAAAATATCCACGAAATTGTCTCCTGGATGAAGGAAAGCTTTGAGACTTTATTAGCATCAGAGACTTTTGTAATTAATAAGGTAAATTTTTCCGCTTTTGGTGCTACCCTGATCCACTTAGATAAGAAGGGAGAGGTAGTTGCTCCAGTTTACGATTACCATAAGCCGGTGGAGACCAATACTTTTGAGCCTTTTTATAGGGATTATGGCCCTGAATCCGTTTTCGCCTCACACACGGGATCTAAAAATTTGAATTTACTCAACTCCGGGAAACAGCTTTATTGGCTTAAATACAAACGTCCTGCGATTTTCAAAAAAATTCGTTATAGTTTGCATTTACCTCAGTATTTAAGTTATGTGTTTACGGGAGAAATGTACACAGAATTAACCAGTATAGGTTGTCACACCGATCTTTGGGACTATAAAAAAAAAGAGTATCACCAATGGGTAAAAGCGGAGGGAATTGACTGTTTTTTTCCACCCATTGTTGAAACCCAAAAAATGGTTGTCAAAAAATTTGGAGGTAGAAAAATATCTTTTGGTATAGGAATTCACGATAGTTCCTCCGCTTTGCTAACTTACCTATTGAAAGGAAAAGAGTCTTTTATACTATTATCAACAGGAACATGGTGCATCAATTTTAACCCCTTTTCAAATAATTCACTTTTTGATCAAAAACAAATAAATGCTGGAGCTACTGCGTATATGAAAATTGATGGAAATCCCGTAAAAAGCTCACGCCTTTTTTTGGGAGAGGAACACCGATTGAAAGTTGAAAAATTAATTGAACATTTCAGTATGCCAAAATTTTACCATTGCAGACTCCAATTGGAAGAGCAAGTTGTGGATGATGTACTCAAAAAATCAAAAAAATACTTTCACTGGAAATACTTAGACAACAGCCATGCTCCAGCCAAGGATGATTTAAGCTTTCCCAATTTTGAAGCTGCTTACTATCAACTGATGAGAGAACTTACGGATTTACTTATAAGTGAAATTGATGTCATATGTGAAACCTTACCAAAAAAAATATATATCGATGGTGGATTTTCAGACAATAAAGTATTTCTTGCCCTTTTAAAAAAACAATTTCCACAACAAAAAATCAAAGCAAAACCTGCTTCTTTTGCATGTGCTTTGGGAGCTGCCCAATTGATTACTAAATCATTATAAGATTAATTCATTATATTGTAATAAAACCAAATTCTATTTTTATTAAAAAATCAATTATAAAATGCGCACGCTTTATACTATTTTAATTTTTTTGTCAGTTTTATCGGTTAAAGCTCAAAAAACAATAATTACCCAATTAGAAGTTGACAAACTTATTAATCCTTTGGGATTGGACAGCAGAAATCCAGATTTCTCATGGAGAATTAAATCTGATGAATATGATTTAAACCAAACTCATTACCAGATTTATGTTGCAACAGACAAAATATTTTCAAAACAAAGTTTGGTTTGGGATTCTGGTAAAGTCAACTCTTCAGAGTCTGTTTATGTGAAATATCAGGGTAAATCACTTGATTATGCAACCAAGTATTATTGGACAGTGAAGGTTTGGACCAATCAATCAGCAAAACCTAAACAAAGTAAAATTAGCTTTTGGACCACAGGCTTGATGAACGAAAAGCAATGGAAGTCAAAATGGATAGGAGTTAAAAATGAAGATAGAAAGAGCCCAAAGAGCCCCTACTTTACTAATGACTTTATTATAGAAAAAAATATAACATCAGCAAATCTATTCATCACCTCCAGAGGGATTTATGAGGCTCATATCAACGGTAAAAGGGTTGGTAAATCATACCTAACCCCCGGATGGACCTCATACAATAATAGAATTCAATACCAAGCCTATGATGTGAAAGAGATGCTTACATCGAGAGATAATAGATTGGGTGTCATTCTTGCTGATGGGTGGTTTAGGAATTTCAGACCTAATAGAGGTAAGAGAAAAACTGATTACGGAGATGAGCTGTCATTTATTACTGAACTGGTAATAAGTTATCAGGACGGTACAAAGAAAAGTATTATTAACGATGACAATTGGAATTATCATTTTGCATCTATTCAAAATTCATCAATATACAATGGTGAGGTTGTAGATTTTAATTTATCTGACCCAACTTGGTCAATGCCAAAAAAGAAAAATATAAATTCAAAAAAAGCCCAGTCAGTATCAAGCTATACAGGAAAGCTCGATCACACGAGAAACGAAATGATCAAAAAAAGAGAGATTCTTAAAGCAAAGGAATTAATCATTACTCCATCAGGAGACAAGGTCATTGATTTTGGTCAAAATCTTGTAGGATGGGTGCAGTTCAAATCAGATCTTCCCAGGGGATCAAAGGTAACTTTATACCACTCCGAAGTTCTTGACAAGGCTGGTGAGTTTTATACGACCAACCTTAGGGCAGCGAAACAAAAAAATACATTTATTTTAAATGGTAAAAAAGATCAACTTTATCACCCCACCTTTACATTTCAGGGATTTAGATATCTAAAAGTTGAAGGTGTAAGTCAAATAAATATTGACAATTTTCAGGCGGTTGCACTTTACTCGGATATGGAATTTACGGGGTCATTAACTACTTCAAATGAATTGATCAATAAGCTTCAACAAAACATACAGTGGGGTCAAAGAGGCAATTTTTTGGATGTTCCCACAGACTGTCCACAAAGGGATGAAAGATTAGGATGGACCGGAGATGCGCAAGCATTCTTTAGCACTGCTGGATTTAATATGGACGTCAAAAACTTTTTTGATAAGTGGTTGATGGACTTGACTTATGATCAGAGACCTGACGGTGCCGTACCCGGGGTAGTTCCTCATAACAATTATTTAGGTCTCAATGATTCAAACGAACTTAAAGGAAGTTTTGGTAGAACCGGATGGGCAGATGCTGCTACCATTATTCCTTGGCATTCATATTTAATTTATGGCGATCCAAAAACTATAGAACGACAGTATTCAAGCATGGTAAAATGGATCGATTTTATGACACAAAACTCGAAGGATTATCTTTACATAAAAGAGGACCACTGGGGAGATTGGTTGTTTTTCTCTAGAGATGATGATAATTCTGGTCGATCTGCTGTGACCAGTAAAAAGTTAATTGCTCAAGCATTTTATTGTTATTCAACTCAATTGCTTATCAAGTCTGCAAAAGTTTTGGGCTACGATGACGATGTTAAAAAATATACTGATCTCTATGAGAAATTGGTTAAGGCGTTCAATGATGAATTCGTTACTAAAAATGGTATGTTGGTTTCTGATTCCCAAACCGCTTATGTTTTGGCATTACAATTCCAACTACTTTCTGAAAAAAATGCGAAGATTGCTGTTGAGAGGTTGGTTAATAATATTGAAGACTATGGTCACCTCACTACTGGGTTTTTGGGAACTCCATTCCTTTGCCATGTGTTGTCTGATAATGGAAAAAATGATGAAGCAATAAAATTAATGCTCAGGACAGAATACCCCTCATGGCTATATCCTGTAACCAAGGGAGCTACAACGATTTGGGAGCGATGGAATGGGATCAAGCCAGACGGGAGCTTTCAGTATCCCAGCATGAATTCATTTAACCACTACGCTTATGGTGCCATAGGCGAGTGGATGTACGCTAACCTAATGGGGCTGAAAATCAATGAGGAATTTCCTGGTTATAAACGTTATACCATTCAACCGCTATTCGACAAGAATTTTGATCTAGTAGTCGGAAGCTTTGATTCAAATTATGGGAAAATTGCAGTGGCTTGGTCACGTAAAAATGGAAAACTACAATTAACCCTAGAGATACCCGCCAACACTTCTTCCGATGTCATTCTTAATAAACCTTCGGAGGGGAGTTGGAAGTTGGATAACCCTAAACTGGTCTCCAAAATTTTGAGTAAGCAGGAGAATAATCAAAAAACACGTTTACTTTTGGGGTCGGGAAAATATAATTTTTCTTTTGTAGCGAACTGATTTATTGAGCGTATTTTGCAATTTTTCTTTCTAGCTTTTCCCTCATTTCTTTTACCACATTGGTATAGTTGGGGTTACCCGCTAAATTCTTGAGTTCCTCTGGATCGGTTGTCAGATCATAGAGTTCGTCTTTAGCTTCTATGTCTCTATACCTCATGAATTTCCATTTTTCGGTTCTTATACCCTCACTGGGAGGGATGGGTTCAAATTCCCATAAATGCTCTATCAAGAGTTCCTCTCTCTTGTTGGGAGATTGACCGGTCTTTACATAAGGTGTCAAAGAGTTTCCATGTGTTTCTAGTTTAGCGTCAATTCCAGCAAAATCTAAAATAGTAGATGCTAAATCTACATTGGCGACCATGTCATCAACATCATAGTGCTGGTTTATACGTGGATCAAAAATGATCAATGGTACCCTGACCGAGTTGTCATACATTAACCATTTGCCTGCCATTTGTCTCTCTCCTAGAAAATAGCCATTATCTCCCATCCAAATAATGATCGTATTGTCTTCAATTTCTTTTTCTTTAAGCTTTTTTCTTATTTTTCCTAGTTCATTGTCCACCCCACTGATCATTTTGTAATATCCTTTAAGACTTTCTTGATAACGTTCGGGGGTATCATATCGCCAATACCAACGAGTTCTATTAAATCCTTCCCTTACCTCTTTCGGCAGAACATTAAATTGTTTATCGGAGGCATTTTTTGGTCCTGGGATATCGACATCTTTATAATAGTTATCTACTTCTTCTTGCCAGAAATATTGTTTTTGAATCCCCTCCCAGGCACCATCATGTGCGTGGGGAGCACTAAAGCTAATAGACAAACAAAAGGGTTGATCTTTAGTACTATTTTCGATGAAACTTATGGCTTTGTGTCCGGTATACCTGGTAAGGTGAACCGTATCTTTTCCAATGGTTTTGTAATAATATCCTCTTTGATCTTTGAAATTGTTGTTTCGATCATATACCTCGTGTTCAGAAAATGATTCGGTCAACCCTCCATTATTTTTAATCCCAAGTTTTCCAAAAAAGCCAGTATTATAACCTTTTTTCTTTAGTTGGTAAGCATAATTTTGTTGGTTGTAGATCGAGTCAAGGATTGTGCCACCAAGGGTAAAATTGTGTTTTCGCTCATACAGTCCCGTGATAATAGTCGCACGACTGGCACCACAGATTGGGGTGGTTACGAAAGCCTTGTTGAAATATGTTCCTTCTTCTGCCAATTGGTCTTGTTCGGGAGTGACGATAATTTCATTTCCGGCGTATCCAATGGCATCCCACCTTTGGTCATCGGTAACAATTACTATGATATTTGGAGGATTTTGGGCTTTGGTTTTTTCATCGCATGACCAAAAAAAAATCAATAAAAAGAAAAGTTTGAGCGTTCTGATCATCATAGGGAGAATACTTTATTTAGGTTTAATTGTTTTGGAGAACGGTTGGGATGAGTTTCCATCAGGTCACTCATGTATTCCCACCATTTTTGTACTATGGGATTTTCTCCCAATGACTGGGAGTCACGTCCATAAGTTTCCTGATAGGCGAACAGACAGTCAGTTTCCGGATCATGGAAAATGTGATATGTACCAATACCCGATTCTTTGAGAAGTTCCGCCAATTCAGGCCAGATTCTGTCATGACGTTTTTGGTATTCCTCAACCACATTAGGTTTAAGATACATTTTAAAGGCTAATTGATACATAAAGTTTTGATTATATTCTTAGTGGATCGGTTGCCACCATTCATTAATTTGGCTGCTCATTTCTTCTACTATTTCAGGATATCTTTTAGCTAAATTAATTTTTTCTTGCGGATCCTGCTCCAAGTCAAATAATTGAATTTGGTTAGAATAGAACCCATAATAATTTGATCTAGGATCTGTAAAATCTCTGATTACTAAATCCGTATTGGGTACCATTAACTTCCATTTTTTATTTAAAGCAACTTTATACAAAACAGTCTCTGTTGGTTTTTCTACATTCAAAATATCGTGGTTGTAACATTCGATGAATAGTGTTTGCCGTTTTTCTAATTTTTCATTGTCCAGAACATTGATCCCGGGAAGTTTGTTATTTTTAACATTTAAAAAGCTTAATACAGTTGGTACCAAATCAATATTGCTGACCAATGTCGAGTGATTCATTTCCGGTTCGATCACTCCAGGTAATTTGAACATGATTGGGGTTCTCACTCCTCCTTCATGTGGAGCTCTTTTTGATCTTGGGGCGTACCGATTTCGTTTATTGGATTGGATCCAACCGTTATCGGTAGTGTAAACAACCAAGGTATTTTTATCCAATGATTTTTCTTTTAAGTGCCTCATCAAATCACCCACTGTCTGATCCAACCATTCACACATTGCCCAGTATTTGGCAACACTTTCATTTGGTGCTACTTCAATATATTTTTCTAGTAGTTCTTTAGAGGGGTTGTGAGGAGTGTGAGGTAGAAAAGGAGCATACCAAACAAAAAATGGGACATTCTCTTTTTGAGTTTGATCTATAAAATTAAAAATTGGATCCAAGCCCTCTCGACCAATTTTTAAGCCTTCGTCACCGTGTCTCCCATTTCTATTGTAGTCACCATGTGTCATTCCAGAATCAAATTTTCCTTCTTTCCATGATCCCATCCACCATTTTCCAGATTGGAAAGATCGGTAGCCTTTTTCTGAAAGATACTCTGTCAAGAGTTTA
Source organism: uncultured Flavobacteriaceae bacterium (assembly GCA_913020295.1). Lineage (GTDB taxonomy): Bacteria > Bacteroidota > Bacteroidia > Flavobacteriales > Flavobacteriaceae > UBA8316. The sequence continues at coordinate 131,045 of CAJWAA010000003.1, forward strand.
TGCTTGTAAAATTTTGATTTGATTACATCAAATTGATCATTACGCTCTTTGCTAAAAAGGTAATTATTAGATTTTTTTTTGACAGTCTTTTTTGGTTCATCAAGTGGATACCCACTTTTTATCCATCTACTAGCATCCCGATTTGAGTTTCCAGCATCATTACCTGTTTGTCCGTGTTGAAAAGCATATTTACCTGTAATGATGCTCGCCAAAGATGGGCCACAAAGTGGACTGGTCACATAACCTCTGGTGTAAGTAGCCGATTCTTTTGCTAATTGGTCAATATTAGGGGTTTGGATGTGTGGGTGGTCCATAAAACTGTAATCTCCCCATGCTTGGTCATCAGAAAGGATAAAAATAATGTTAGGTGGGCTTTTTTCCTCAAGCTTTTGTTTTTTTGGGCTACCACAAGAGCATAAGACTAAAAAACATAGAGTTTTGAGCAATGATTGATACATACTTGATATTGATTTTTTTAAATGTAATCAATTTAGATAAAACTTTTATCCTTTGTTGTCCTATTCAATTAGAAAGTATTTTCTATTTAGAAATCTCTAAGGGTATTAATTTAGGATCTTCTAAAAGTCCGGCCTCCAAAAGTTCCCATTTTGAGGTATCAAAAGGTTGATAATCGAGTCCCACCATATTAATATTATAAAAGGTTTTCCATTCTTCACCTCTTGCCTCCTTTGCTTTGATGCGATTGGCTCCCGTGTTAGTGACTTGAATACGAAGGGTGTTTTTCCCCTTTTTCAAACTTTTAATGGTAAGCTGATAGGGATTGGACCATAATGTGCCGATGAACTTGTCATTTAACCAAATTTTTGCGCTTTCCCGGACATCTCCCAATTCCAATAGCCAAGCCCCCTTATGCTCTGTTGGCCTGTTGAATTTGATTTCATATTGAGCAGTGCCTGAAAAGGTTTCCATTTTTTTACTCCATTGGGTCCAGGAGGTTAATCGATTGGTTTTTTTTGAAAAGTCAGTATCCGGCCCCCCTTTTATCAATTTAAAATCCCAATCACCAACGATTTTGTAGGAGTTTTTCGACGGTTTGTAATAATCCCATTTTGGTTTGTTGATCTTGTTAAAAGTTTTAAGAAAAAGACTTGATCCCGAAGGTAGCGAAAGCTTTACCTTAGTGATATCTGCTTGATATTCTGTGATAGCTTTCCCTATTTTTCCAGTAAGTGGGTCAAAGATCAAAACCTCTTTATTCGGAATGGCCAAGGAGACAAATTCATCAATTTTTTTGGAGGTGTGATTGACCAGATAGTAGATTTTTTCGCCGCTATGTTCCCTGCGTATGAATTTGAGCCCTTTTTTGACCAATTTCTCTTTAATTACTCCTGCTTTTTTAAGGGGTATTTCCATTTCTTTAAGGGAATAAACTTTATTGATTTTTTTAACGGCATAGGCTTTAAGCAACTGCTCTCTTTTTTGATACTCGAAAAAACCAGGAACACTCTGGGGGGTTCCCAAAAAGACAACCGATGCTCCCATGGTTCTTAGGGCAACTAGTTTTTTCAAAGTTTTCAGTGGCATATGCTGAGCAGCAGGAACAACGATTGATCGATAGTTTCCTCCTGGCAGTTTAATGATTCCATTTTCAACATTGATTTTTTCTAAAAACCGATCCGAGATATAGTCGATGCTATAGCCCTCTTGGATTAAATGATGCACTGTTTCATAAAATGGAGTTCCCGACAACCAAGTATCGAGGCGATGAATGGCAAATTGTACCAATGGGTTACCCCGATTAAATTTTGCCCAACTATCGTGAATAGGCCAATAGACCAAAACATCATTGTTATGATTGCCCTGTTGTAAGAGAGATTGTGATCGACTGATGTATTCAAAAAGAGCGGGAGAATCCTCCCAAATAGGGTTGGTATCATTAAAATTTACAGAGGCATAAAACTTCCAACCCGGCCAATTGGCAGATTCTGGCGAATAGGTAGATCCGTGTAAAAAGACATGATTAATACCATTTAGAAACAAATCTTCCAATTCGGGTTTGCACTGAGATAAAGCAGTTCTAAAATGTTCTCTCAACCAAGTAAAGGTTTCAGCTGAAACATGTTTTTTACCTGACAAATTTGCTGAAGAGGATGAAAATTTGATCATGGCCATATCGGCATCTCCTGCTCTAAAGTTCCTGTGAGGGTAGTCTGCTGAATTTCCGTTTCCCTCTACTCTTCTAAAACCATCAATATTGTAGGGCATAGATCCAAAGGTTTCACATTCTGGGATATCTGCTGAGGCATAAAGGTCAATTAGATTTCCCGGGGAACCATGGGCTTGATATTTGGTTTTTACCCCAATTCTTTGTGCCCATTTATTCCATGTAGGATTGAATCCATCGATCATCAAATCAGATAAAGTTTCTCTGTAATCACTTCTGATTCGGTTGCTGATTTCGTTATTGTCTCTATCCAATAAGCGATTTATGTGGGGCCTGAGGTCGTAGCCGCGATTATTTTCAAATGCTTCAAAAAAGCCAGGAGTATAGTTTGCTTTGTAAACCTCATAGCTGTCATTGAAAACGGATCTTATCTTACCATTAATTTTTTTAAAGGCACTGCTAAAATGCAAAAGATAATTTTCTAATGCTTGTGAAGAAAAGTGATCAAAGACCCAACCCTCTCCTCCCGGGGCAGCTCTTTTAACTTTTTGCCTTGTTTGGTCTTCAAAGACAAAAAATAGCTCGTAATCGGTTCCTATAGTCATCCACTCTAGTTGTCCATTAATTACTTTGCTAGTCAGATCTATAAAATTATTTCGGGTGTCAAAAGCAAAAACCCCAATGAGTTTTGGCCAATCTGAACCAACTTCGCGAAAACCCCACTTTCTACTTGGCTTAACTTTTGAATCAAAGATCTTGATATCAAGCTGGTCTGGGTATATCAAGGTTCCTGTTTCGAATGGTGAAACTCTCTCGGAAAAAAGGGTTCCCTTTTTTAACTGCAATTTCCTAACAAAAATACGTTTAGCAGCATCGACTAAACTTACATTCTTTCCTCCCCAAGGCCAACCAGTACCAAGTGTCAAGTCCACTCCCATTTGTAAGCTGTCTGCGACCCTTATTGTATGGTTAAGCATCTGAATCCAGTAGGGACTTAAAAAATCAATAAAATTTTTCTCTAGTCCTTTAACCCCATATATGGGTTCTATTTCTACACCACCAATTCCTGCTTTTTCAAAAGCGATCAATGATCGAGTGATATTTTTTTTATCGACTGCACTACCCATCCACCACCAACGGGTCCAGGTTTTACATTCCTTGTTCACTTTTGGCCATTCGTAAAGGTTGTGTTGGGCGTAAATCAATCCTTCGCCTATAAAATAAATCCCAATAAGAATTATGAAATATAACTTTTTCATTCAAACAGTTCTAAATTTCGAAGACACATTAAACTTTAATTAAAGATTAATAATAGATTTTTTAGATTGAAATATAAATTTGGAATTTAAATTTATCTAAATAACTTGAGAGGAAAAAGGATAAAATGCCTTTCTATTATGTTCAGATCCCTCCATATGGAATATATGATGTCTTTGTTAACAGTGCTTTCCTCAGAGAAACACAACTCAAGTCGATGGATCACTCAGATCATGGGGGAATGGCAGTTACCTTTGATATTGGCGAAGATAAAAGCATACGTCCAGCAGAAAAGATCAAACTTGGTGAAAGACAGTCCTATTGCGCCTTAGCAAGAGATTACACCATAAAAGGAATTCAATTTTCTTGGCCAGTCTATTAATCTCAAAAAGTTGATTGGTAGAAATAGACAATAAATAATTAATAATTTTATAAAGGTCTATTCAAATATTATCTCAATTCTTCTATTTAATATAATATTTCTAACAGAGTTTTCTTCGTACAAAGGTTTTTCACTTCCGAAAGCTTGAATTTTTATTCTGTTTGAATCGATTCCTAGGTTAATAAGATGAGTTTTAACTGCCTCTGCTCTTTGCTCAGATAATAAATAGTTATATTTTTCACTACCTTCACTTGAAGAATGTCCCTGAATCACTATATATTTTTCAAGATTAGTATCAAGGAAATTTCTTACCTCCAAAAGCATATCATAAGCTTTTCTCCCTAAAATAATTGCTTTACTAGCAGGGAAGTAGATCACTAATTCATCATTGATTTTTTCTTTGAGATCTGAATTTTTTTCCTCAGAGCGATTTCTATCATCAGCTTCATAAATTTCAGTTTTTGAAGAAACTGAGGAAATCGTATTAGAGACACTATTTGATTCTTCAGGGGTATCTAAGGGTAGTTTACATCCATTATTTTCTATAGGTCCAAACTCATCTGGACATTTATCTTCCTTATCAATTATACTGTCTCCATCGGTGTCTGGACATCCCAAGAATTCGGGTGTGCCAGCCTGATCAGGGCAATTATCTTCTTTATCAATTATGCCATCACCATCGGTATCTGGACACCCAAAAAATTCTGGAAGTCCCGCTTCATCAGGGCACTTATCTTTTCTATTGATTATTCCATCACCATCACTATCATTAGTTCCAAGTCCTATATATAGTCCAGCTCGGTGTCTGAAATGGGTAATACCAGTTTCTTCTTTAGTTTTTACAAATGATGATGAAATTTCAATTCCGAAGCTTTTGGTTATTGCAAAATTAAAACCTATTTCTGGCTCTATAGACTCAGAAAAGTATTGACTGAATTTTAAACCATCTCCACCAAATATACCTCTGTCAATTCCTGAAATTCCATAACCAAGCCTTAAGAAAGGACTAATTTTTTTATTTGAGTAGAACCTTTTTTGAATATAGAAATTACCTGAGTAATATGGATAATCCATATTATTTCTGCCATCTACCTTCTTTATATTATTAAGTGATCCCTGAACTCCTATGTAAAAACTCCTAAAAATTAATCTAGAAATTGAAATGGATTGACCTCCAACATTCCAGTGATCTGAGATGTTAAAAAAATCTTCGAAAATTTCACCTTGAGGAAAATATGGATTATTCTCATTTACTCCTGTTGGGTATAGGTCTACAGTGTTTATTCCAGCAGAAATTATCCACTTTTTATTTACTTTTTGAGCAGAAACTCCACAAAAGAATAAAATAAATGAGAGGCATATTAAGCTTTTTCTTGAAAAAAAAGGGATATGAATTGAATCAAAAATGTTGATATCTATTTTATACATTCAAGTAACTTAATAGTTTAAGTATAGCCATCCTTTTTTTACTTCATTGGTCTCGGGGACTTCAACTATATAGTAATAAGGACCTGCGGGTAAATATTCACCCGTTTCTTGATAATTTCCTGACCAATCATTTTGATAAGCAATTTTCTCAAATACTAATTGACCATTTCTGTTGTAAACATAGACTTTAGAATTTGGAAAATTTTCAATATTTATTATTTGCCAAGTTGACTCAGGTCCAAAAGTATCTGGAGTAATAAGCTTCGATACTTTAATTTCGTTCTCATCAAGTGGGCAACCCTCACACAAAGGAAAATCAGGGTCACAATAATCACCAACTCCATCAAAATCTACATCAGATTGGTCAGAATTTGCCACGTCGGGACAATTATCTATATCATCAGGTATACCATCTCCATCGGTATCTCTTGGTTTAACTTTAAATGGAGAAGTAATGGTAGCGGATCTATAAAAATCTGTGCTATCGATAAAAGCAGTAATATTGCAGGTTCCAACTCCAACGATAACAATTGTTGTTCCAGAGACTACTGCAACCTCTGGATTATCACTAACATAACTAATTGTCTCATCTCTGCTAGAATCAGGCGGAGTAATTTCAAAATCATCGTCATAAACAAATTTTTCTGGGATAGAGAAATTAGATAATTGAGTATTTCCTGGTAATATGGTAATAACTCTGTTTGCAGTAGAAGCATTATAAAACTGATCTCCTGACTGATTGGCAGTAATATATACCTGACCAATTTCATTTATACTTAGAACCTTATTAGCTAATGAATTAGCAGTAAAGTCTAATTTTTCAATATCTACGTTTAAATTAGAATCAGAAGTTGCATTTATTTGCAGCTCTAAATTTTCTGAATAAGTAATTTCAACAGGTGGCTCTGGTTCAAAACTTATATTTTGATTTAGTTTAACAACATCTAAATTAAATTCCAGTGAGGCAGGGAAAAAATTGGGATGATCGTTTTCAACGGTAAAATAGGTTATTGTTACAATTCCTGTTTGATTATTTGTTACAAGTTTATAGTTACCTAAAGTACCTGAAATTGAAGCAGCTGAACCTGGTGCTACTTTAATGTAAACTGGTGCACCTGACGTTGACGAGGCTGAGATGGGTAAAGATGTGAAATCCTTAAGTGGAGTTTCACTGGGCAAATCAGAGGGTAAGATAACCTGATTGGCCTTAGTAATATCTAGAATCACACTTATGTTTGCATCTAAATAATTACTGGACCTTTCAAACCTGGCGGTTAAGAGTGCCCGTCCTACCTTCTCAAAATTAACTGTTTTGCCATTTAAACTGGCAACTCTACTATTTGAGGTCGAATATCTTATAATTCCATCGAAAGAAGATGGGTATGTCGGTTCTTTTAATTCTAACTGTCCAATCGTATATATTTTTCTAAGGTTTGACTGATACCAGGAAATATCAAAAGGAGCCTTATTTACAACTAAAGTCATAGTAGCTGTTCCTGCGTTATATTTTGTGGTTGCCACTTGATTGACTGTTACGATAGTAGAGCCAGCACCCTTAATCTTAACAGTGTTTCCGTCTAATATAGCTACTGAAGTATCCTGTATTGAGTAACTCATTGCACCATTACTATCAGAAGTTGCAGAAAATGAAAAATCTGGATCTCCAAAAATTCTAGTTTCATCTTCAAAAATTATATTTGGATTTCCCTTACCTACAGTCATAGTTGTTGTGCCTGAGATAGATAAATAGTTTTCATTTTCTTGAATAGTTACTGAAACTAAAGTTTGACCAACCCCAACAATTGTTAATGAACTTCCTGATGAATTTGCTATTGAGGTGTCAGAGACAGAGAATGTCCTTAATCCAGTATTACTTGAAGTAACGGTTGGAGAAAATTCGGGATCTCCGAAATTTTTTGATATTTCTGGGAAAATTAGATTGGGAGTAGCCTTATTGATAGTAAGATTTATCACCTTGGATATAGGGTTGTAAAATTCATTTGCCAGTTGTGTAATGGTTATTGAGGTTGAACCGGCCTTTATTATTGATAATTGATCACCTGATATTGATGCTATTGATCCATCTGAAATTGTATATGTGAAATTTGTATCTGTAATACTAGAAGTAGCAGATAGCGTGTAGGCCAGATCACCGAAAGTTAAAATTATATCATCGGCATTGATATCTATGTCTTTTTTATTGATTGTTAAAGTCATATTATCACTTCCAGATGAGCAAACTCCATCATCTTGACTGGCAGTAACTATTGTAATTCCAGGTTTGATGATCGTAATTTCACCTGTTGAGGAGTCTATATTTGCAATTGCATTGTCTGCAATAGAGTAAACGATTGGGATTGCACCATTACTAGTGGTAGCTGACACAGTAAAACTTATTGTTTCTCCATATGTTCGCGTTTGATCATTTATTGAAACAGTTAAAGCTGATGGAACATAAGGTTGACCCCAACGAGGATGCATAGCAGCATTTTGGAATGCTGGATTGGCGCCTAAAGCAAAATTAATAGCCCCTGGAGGTGCAATATTGGGAACACCCATTGATGAAAGATCTTGAGTATATGAACTTGCATTACGAAACATTATATTCATATCAGTAACGCTTGATGTATCAAAACAAGAAATATCTTGATTAAATGACTTGGCCCCCCAAAACATAGTGGCCATATGGGTAACATTGGATGTTGTGTTCCAGGCTAGAGGTCTATTTGATTGGCCTGATGCCTCACCATTGTTAAATGCTTCTGCTCTATCAAACATTTGTACTAAATTAATTGCGCTAGATAAATTCCAATTTGATAAATTATGGTTAAATGCAGTACATGTTCTAAACATTCCTCTAAAATTAGTAACCTTACTGACATTCCAATTCCCAACATCTTGGCTAAAGCTCATATCAAATGCAACTGAACCGTCTCTCCCGAATAAAAATTCCATATCGGTTACATTAGAAACGTTCCAACCTCCAATAGGTTGATTAAAAAATCTAGCTTTGAAAAACATTCTGTGCATGTCTTTTACATTAGAAACGTTCCAAGTAGTGATATCACTGTTAAAAGCCGCAGCACTCTCAAACATTCGTCTCATTGAAGTAACATTGGAAACATTCCAATTATTTAGGGGTTGATTGAATCTCACGGCAGCATTAAACATTCTTGACATATCTGTAACACTTGAAGTATCCCAGTTGTTAAGAGGTTGATTAAAAAAATCAGCTCCTCCAAAAAGTAACGTCATACTTGTCACACTGCTTGTATTCCATGTGTTTATGTTTTGATTAAAAGAGTCTGCTCCGTGAAATAAGCTAGTCATATCAGTGACGGTTGAAACATTCCAAATACCAATATCTTGATCAAAAGCTGTGGCATTATAGAACATTTTTGCCATTGTTGTTACATTACTTACATCCCAGTGTCCAATATCAGAGTTGAAGGCGGCATTATTTTCAAAAAGACTATTCATGTTAGTAACACGAGTTGTAACAATATTGAAATTATTAGCCAAAATTTCATCTGCAATTATAGCATCATCTACCACCTTATAGCTTATTCCACCTAAAAAATAACTGTTCCCTGTTACAGCAGATGCATTAGCGATAATTGTCACACCGTTACCCGCCAATGATATTTCTTGAGAATAGCCTTGTAAACTTGAAAAAAGTAATAACCCAAAATAAAATATATCTCTAATTTTCATTATAACTAGTTTCATTATTGCGACTTTCCAGGATTTGAAATAGTTTTTTTCTTTAAATCAATTCTGATCATTAATTCATGAGTCGAATTACTAATTTGATATCTATCATCTCCAGTAAGGAACTCATAACCATATCCAATTGTAAAACCTTTTTTACTTTTCAACTTGAAAAAAGCTCCTATTGTATTGTTATTGGTATGTATTGTGCCAAGAGAGAATCTATCACTATAGTCAATCTCGAGGATTGAATTAATTAAGTTTGGCCCTC